>JBIOGB010000011.1:0-98402 GCA_044447665.1 Candidatus Acidiferrales bacterium
AAAGAGGCGCGCAATGAGCCCACACGATTTTTCCACGGGACTGTGCAGGGAAAGGGACACCCTTCCCCTGCACCCCATCCCGAGAAACCAAACCATGGCCGTTTACACAGAAGAATTGACACACCTGCGGCACCCGGCAGGGAATGGGGAAAATTGAGGGGTGAACGGCGATGGGGCGGGATGAACGGTGCGGATTAAGTTTTATGACTCTTCACTCAAGGCGAGGTCGAACGCTTCACGCAAGAACGGAAGGATCGCGCGGAGGTCCTTGGGGGTGCGGACAAGGGCGACGTGTGAGACGCGCTTGTTGCTCTTCCCTATCTTGATGAAGTAGGGTGCGGCGGCCTTGCGAGCGAGGTGAATCACCACGCGCAGGGCATCGCGCATTACCGTCAGGTCCGCAAAGATGCGTGTCGTCCGGAACAGGGCGTACCGGTTACGCGTGACTACCTCCACGTCGCCAAAGTTTTTTACCGTGGTCTCGAGTTTCCGGTAGAGATCGGCAAGTGCCGGTGGCCTACTTTTGAGCAAGGTAGCAGCGCTGCCGACCCCGCAAGCGTGACGTTGATTGACCTGGCGAAAGGTCCGCTTACACCGCGGACATACCCAACTCATAAAGTCTTTAGTAGACCGGGAACGCACATCTGTCAAGGCGAACGGCGATGGGTTGGGATGAACGGTGCGGGCGGCAACGTGAGCGAGAAAAGGCAAAGTCAAGAACCGCACCCTTAGAAGCGAAGGGTGCGGCACCCGGCACCACAAACTTCACCCGTTGTTCCTCCATATCCGTTTTCTCCCATGGCATCGTCCCAGGCCTCCCTGCCCAAGACTCTACCCAACTCGGGTGTAACGGATGTCCTGATACAAACTGTAACGGATGTCCTGAGACCAAACACCTAAAGGTCCGACCCCCAAGGTCGGGGCAGGCGGGACAAGTTCCGGTCCGACCCCAAGACGGCGGGCACGATATATCGTGCCCCTACAGGGGATTGGGGAAAAGGCGGCCGGCCTGGGAAGGCCAGCCCTCCAAGAGCAGGATGCCGGGCTCTCCCCGCAAGAAATGCGGGGAGTCCCCACAAACCGGGGCAAAGCGCGGCGCTACGAAATCGAAGAGCGGATAGCGCGCCACAGTCTGCCGCCATGGGGAGTTTTTCTTTTCCTTGGCCGCGTGCTATCGTGCTCGCCGCAGGGGGATTCTTCTATGTCCGTCAATAGAGTTATGCTCGTGGGCCGGTTGGGCCGCGATCCAGAGACGCGCTACACCAGCGGCGGCCAGGCCGTCGCCAATTTTTCCGTCGCCACGGACGAGTCCTACAAGGACCGCAACGGCGAGCGCCAGAAGCGCACCGAGTGGCACAAAATTGTCGTCTGGGGCAAGCAAGCCGAAATCGCGCAGCAGTATTTGAAGAAAGGTGCGCTGGTGTTCATCGAAGGCCGCATCCAGTCGCGCGAATGGCAGGACAAAGAAGGCCAGAAGCGCACCAGCTTTGAAATCGTCGCCAACAATTTCCGCATGCTTGGCGGACGCAGCGATGCCGCTGCCGCCGGAGCGGCTGCCGGTGGCGCGGGCGCGGTCGCCCTGCGCGGCGGAGAAGAGGTTGAGGCGGGCGGGCATGCCGAAGATTTCGGCGGCGCCTCCGGCGGAGGCGCTGGCCCCGAAATCTCCGACGAGGATATTCCCTTCTAAGAAATACCTAAGTTCAGAAAGATCTCAGCCAAAGGAATTGGAGATAATTGACGCAATTATGAGCACAACCAACCGTCAATGGATTCTGAAATCGCGGCCCAAGGGCATGCTCGCCCCGGGCGATCTGCAACTTACCGAAGCGCCTGTTCCCTCCCCTGCGGACGGTCAGGCGCTGGCGCGCGTGAAATATCTCTCCATCGATCCGACGATGCGCAACTGGATGGCGGACCGCCCCAGCTACGTTCCGCCCGTGGCGATCGGCGAAGTGATGCGCGCTTTCGGTTTCGCCGAGGTGATGGAATCGCGCCACAAGGATTTCAAGAAGGGCGACAAGATTGTCGGGCTAACCGGTTTGCAGGATTACGTGATCGTGGACGGCACGGAAAAGAGGCCGTTCCAGAAAGTTCCGCCCGTCCCGTTTATCTCCGACACCGCGTTTCTTGGCGTTCTGGGCATAAATGGCCTGACCGCTTACTTCGGCATGATGGATATCGGCAAGCCGCAGAAAGGCGAAACGCTGGTGGTTTCTGCCGCGGCGGGCGCTACCGGCAGCATCGCCGGGCAGATCGGCAAGATTCATGGCTGCCGCGTGGTCGGCCTCGCGGGCAGCGATGAAAAGTGCAAGTGGATCACTGAGGATCTCGGCTTCGATGCCGCGATCAATTACAAGCATCCCGATTGGAAAGAAAAACTCGCGGCGGCTACGCCGAAAGGCATTGACATCAATTTTGAAAATGTCGGCGGCGAAATCATGAACGAGGTTTTAAGCCGCATGAATCTTTTCGGCCGCGTGGTGCTGTGCGGATTGATTTCCGGCTACACGAAGGAAGATCCCGCCTTGGCGAGTTTTGGCCTGATCCTGATCAAGCGCCTGAAGGTGCAAGGGTTCATCGTGCTGGATTTTGCTGCCCGCTTCATGGAAGCGGCCACGCAACTCGGCAAGTGGAAGATGTTCGGCAAGCTGAAAGATCGCGAAATGATTCTCGAAGGGCTGGAGAAAGCGCCGGATGCCATCAACATGCTTTTTACCGGGGCAAACATCGGCAAATTGATCGTGAAAGTCTGAAAATTTCCGCGAGCGCGGCAATTTTAACGAGAGGCGTTGCGCTTTCTGTCTTCGTCGAGCCGCCTCAGAAATTCCTCGAACTTCGGCTTCTGCTCCGGCGTCAGGATTTCGCGGATTTGCTGGCGCCCTTTCTGGTGTACCTGGTCGATCTGCGCGTCGGTCTGGTCGCGAATCGCCCTTGCCTCCGCATGCCGCTCCCGCAGGATCGCATCGACCTGCTGGCTCTGCGCCGGCGTCAAGGATAATTCGCGCGTGAGCTGCGCGACCCGATGCGTGCGCCTACCCTCCTCGCTTTGTGGAGCGGTCGTTGCCGCGTGGCTCCGGCGCGCACATACGTAACCGAGCACGCCGCCCAACGCTGCTCCGAGGAGGAAGACCACACCCACCCACAGGGCAGCCTTGCGAGTGGCGGAACTATCGTTCATTGATTCTTCTCCACCGTGCTTGAAAACACGTCGTCCTGGTGGGACGGGAGCGAAGATTCAAATATAGATTCCACCGAGGCCTCCGTCGCCGTCTGACCCGATGGAGAGGAGACGGGATTTCGGTATAGCCAGGTGCCCGCGACCAGGATTGCCAGGGCCGAAATGCAAGCCAGCCTCGATGCCAGTCTTGGCACGACCGTCCAGGCCGTGGCCAAGCGGCGAACTTCGCTTTCACGGGCCGCGATGGCCGCCATCACTTTGGATGCAAACCAGGGGCGGGATATTTCCACCTGGGAGGGCAGCGCGCTCAGGAGCGCGCGCGCGTCGAGAAATTCCTCGAGCGCATCACGGCAATCCTCGCAGGAGGCCGTGTGAGCAGAGTGCTCCAGCGCGGCGCCAGCCATAAATTCCTGGAGCGTCGCTGTGTTTACTGTATGAGTAAGGGTATCCAGAAAAGCGCTGCACGCTTTGTTTTTCCGTTCAAACAGGCTGAGCATACCGTCCTCCTTGCCACTTAGTCGCCGCGCTTGCGCGCCAGATTTACAAGCCGGCGCCGCGCGCGGAACAAACGCACTTTCACCGTGTTGGCGTTCAAATGCAGGACCTCTGCAATCTCCTCAACCGCAAAACCCTCGACCTCTTTCAAGATCAGCATCAGGCGATCGCGATCCTCAAGGCCATCGAGCAACCGCTCGACGCGCTGGCGATCCGCCAACTTCTCGCTGATGTCGGGCACCTCGCGCGCTGTTTCGCCCGATACCGCGTACTGCCGCGCCTGTTCTTCGCTCAGGTCCGATTCATAAACCAGGGGCCGCACCTTCTTTTTCCTCAGCAAGTCCCAGCATTCATTCACCGTTATTTTATAGAGCCAGGTGCTGAACGCCGCCCGCTGATCGAAACGCTTCAGCGAGAAGTAGGCCTTAGTAAAGACCTGCTGGGCAATGTCCTCCACATCCTCCCGCCGGCGAAGAATGCCTCCGGCGACGGCAAAAACGCGGTGCTGGTGCCGCCGGACGAGCTCCTCGAACGCCTCCTTGTCCTCCGCCTGGGCCCGGCGAACCAGTTCGCGGTCATCAGCCGCCCCGGCTCCCATGGTGGCACGCCCGGGGAACACCGCCTGGGCGGGGGCCCGAAGAGCATCTACTTTTGGGACGCGCGGCATGGCAGTTCGGTTTCGGGAATCATTTCCCGATTCTCCTTCTGGGTACCAGGGATGTTATCGTCGTTTCGCTTTTTGAGGGTCAAGTTTCCGCTTGCCTGGAACTTATCCACATGGAATAATATCAGCATGATTATTGGTGATCGACTTCGCGCACTCCGCGAAGAAAAGAAACTCTCCCAGGGCGACATCGAAAAGCGCACCGGTTTACTTCGTTGTTATATTTCCCGCGTAGAGAATGGCCATACAGTACCTGCCATTGAAACGCTGGAAAAACTGGCCCGCGCTCTCGAGGTCCCGCTCTATCAACTGTTCTACGACGGCGAAGAGCCGCCACAACTGCCGAATCTCCCCAAGCGGAAGTCGTCTGACGACATCGCCTGGGGCAGCGCCGGCAAAGAAGCACGGTTTCTCAACAAGCTTCGCCGCCTGTTGAGCAAAGTGGAAGAAGAAGATCGCAAGCTCATTCTGTACATGACGCAGAAGATAGCCAACCGCTAGCTGGGCGATACTTTTTCTCCGGCCCTGCGATTTGAATTGCCTGGTTTCAGGGGAGGAGCCGCGCAAACCCGCTGAGCGGCTCCTTTTCCTTTGGACCTGAGGGCGACTCCGTCCCGGATTTATTCTTCCATGATATTGGTGCGCGTGCTCACTCTTCGAACCGGTAGAATAACCGCTTATTCCCACTCAATTGTGCTAGGCGGTTTCGAACTGATGTCGTAGACGACGCGAGTGACGCCGGGGACTTCATTGACGATGCGCGTGGAAATGCGTTCGAGAACTTCTCCAGGCAGGCGCACCCAGTCCGCCGTCATGGCATCTTCGGATTCCACGACACGCACCGCCACCGTGAGACCATACGTCCGGCCATCCCCCATCACGCCGACGCTGCGCACCGGCAGAAGTACGGCAAATGCCTGCCAGACTTTTTCATAAAGCCCAGCGCGGCGAATTTCTTCCACGACGACGGCATCGGCCTCGCGCAGCGTATGCAAGTGCTCGAGGGTGATCTCTCCGAGGATCCGGACGGCCAAGCCAGGTCCGGGAAACGGATGTTTCCGAAGAATCTCGTCGGGCAGGCCTAAATCCTTACCGATGCGGCGGACTTCATCCTTGAATAGGTCCCGAAGCGGTTCAACAAGCACAAACGGCATTTTTTCGGGCAAGCCACCCACATTGTGATGCGTCTTGATGGTAGCCGACGGCCCTTTGACGGAGACGGATTCGATGACGTCGGGATAGAGGGTGCCCTGGACCAAGAATCCTATTTCGCCGTGGGCTTCGCCGCGCTGCAGTTTTCGCGCCTCTTTGGCAAATACGGCGATGAATTCGCGACCGATCCGCCTGCGTTTCTCTTCGGGATCCGTGATGCCCTTGAGCTGAGTGAGAAAACGGCCGGAAGCATCCACTCCAATGACATGGAGGCCCAGCCGATTGCGGAGCATGTCCAGCGTTTGTTCAAATTCGTTTTTGCGCAACATGCCGGTGTTGACGAAGATGTTGGTGAGCCGGTCGCCCATGGCGCGATGCACGAGCACGGCGGCCACCGTCGAATCCACTCCGCCGCTCAGCCCGCCGATGGCGCGCCGCGCCCCCACCTTCTTGCGAATCGCTTCGGTGGTCTCCTCGATAAAGGCTGCACCGCTCCACTTTTGCTCGGCTTTGCATACGCGGAAAAGAAAATTTCTCAAAATTTCCGTTCCTTGCTGCGTGTGTTTTACTTCGGGATGGAATTCCACCGCGTAGATCTTGCGTTCAGGATCTTCCACGGCAGCGACGGCATTTTCCGTGGTTCCTACGGTGCGGAAGCCGGGCGGCAGCGCCCGGACGTGATCTCCATGGCTGTTCCACACGCGGAGTGAGGAGGGGGCGCCCGCGAATAGGAGCGACCCACTGGTACCGCGACCATTTTCAATCACCAGTTGCGCGCTGCCATATTCTCGGCGCTTCGCTTTCTCGACCTTGCCGCCGAGCGTGTGGGTGATCCACTGCATTCCGTAACAGATTCCCAGCACCGGCAGACCCATCGCCAGGATCTTCGGATCGCATTTCGGTGCGTCCGCGTCATAGACCGAACTGGGGCCGCCGGAGAGCACCAGCCCCGCGGGATGGAGGCTGCGAATCTCATCGAGCGAGGCCGTGCAGGGCAGGATCGAAGAGAAGACTTGCTGTTCGCGGATGCGGCGCGCAATCAACTGGGTATACTGGCCACCGAAATCGAGAACCACCACGCCGCCGCGCTCGGTTTCCGTCATCGTGCCTCCCCATTCCCGTATGCGCTCGCGCTTCGCCGCGCCTTCCATCATGCCACCACCAAGTTCAACAATTTGTCCGGGACGAACACCTGCCTCAGCAGGCGCTTCCCATTGAGATGTTGCGCCACAAACTGTTCGGCCATGGCTCGAGTGACCATCTCGTTTTCGGCGAGCCCCGCAGGAACTTTCAGCCTGCCGCGGACGCGGCCGTTGACTTGCACCACCACTTCGACTTCCTCTTCGCGCGCCAGCTCCGAATCGAAGGGCGGCCAACTCGCCTTCCCGAGACCGTCCGTGTGCCCAAGCATCTCCCAGAGTTCTTCGGCGAGATGCGGAGTCATCGGAGCGAGCATGAGTGTCAGCAGCTCCAAGACTTCCTTGCATACTTCCGGCCGCACGTTTTCTTCGAGCGGTTCCTGCGCGTAAATCTCGTTGGTTAGCTGCATGAGCAGGGCGATGGCGGAATTGAAGTGCCAGCGCGATTCAAAGTCTTGCGTGACACGGCGCAGGGTCTGGTGAGTCTTGCGCAGGAGCGATTTTTCTTTCTCGGAAGCTTTCGCCGTATCCGGGTTGCCGCGGCTTGTTTTCCGCAGAGCTTCGGCGTGGCGTTCGACGAGGCGGAAGACGCGGTTGAGGAAGCGCCAGGAGCCTTCGATGCTTTCCTCGCTCCACTCAAGATCTTTTTCCGGGGGCGCAGCGAAGAGGGTGTAGAGGCGACCGGTGTCGGCGCCGAACTTCTCCGCCATTTCAAGCGCGCCGACGACGTTGCCGCGCGACTTGGACATGGCCACGCCGCCCTTGAGCACCATTCCCTGGGTGAAAAGGCGCGCGGCGGGTTCACTGTGTTTGATCAAACCGAGGTCGCGCATGACTTTGCACCAGAAGCGCGAATAGAGGAGGTGCAATATGGCGTGCGTGATTCCGCCAATGTACTGATCGATGGGGAACCAGTAGCCGACTTTCGCGGAGTCGTAGGGCGCTTTGTCGTTGCGCGGGTCGCAGTAGCGGTAGAAGTACCACGAAGAATCGACAAAGGTGTCCATCGTGTCGGTCTCGCGGCGGGCCGGCCCGCCGCATTTCGGGCACGTTGTATTCACAAATTCCGGTGTTGCGGCGAGCGGCGATTCGCCCATACCTGTCAGCTTTGGGTTGGGAGGAAGGACAACGGGCAAGTCTTTGTCCGGAACAGGCACCATGCCATCCTTCGGACAAAAGACGACGGGAATGGGAGTGCCCCAGTAGCGCTGGCGAGAAATACCCCAGTCCTTCAAGCGGAATACGATTTCACCGTGGCCGAAATTCTTTTGTTCGGCGAAGGCCGTCATCTTCGCAATGGCTTCATCGGGAGAGAGGCCGTCGTAGGAGCCGGAGTTCACCAGCTTTCCCTGCTGGTGCTCGTCAAAGGCAGCCGTCATTTTTTCGGGGACGAGAGGTTCGCCTTCGAGCGGCTGTACGACAATGCGAACCGGTAAACGGTATTTGCGGCAGAATTCGAGGTCGCGCTGGTCGTGGGCCGGCACGCACATCACCGCGCCCGTGCCATACTCCATGAGCACGAAATTTCCGACCCAGATGGGAATCCTCTCGCCGCTAAAGGGATTCGAAGCGTGCCTGCCGGTGAAGAAGCCCTCCTTTTCGGCGGTAGCGACGTCTTCTGTTTTCACCGAGGATTGCCGCATCTGGGCGAGCTTGGCGCCCGCTTCGGCGCGGTTCGGCGAGTTTTCCAGAAGCTTGGGAAGCAGGGGATGCGTGGGGGCCACGATGAGCGCCGTGGCTCCATAAATGGTGTCAATACGCGTGGTGAATACTTCGATGGGACCGGCGCCGGGCACATCCGCTACGGCGAACTTGATCTTAGTACCCTGGGATTTCCCGATCCAGTTGCGCTGCATGGTGATGACGCGAACGGGCCATCCGCCTTCCAGAAGCTTCAGGTCATCGAGTAGCTGATCCGCGTAGGCGGTTGTTTTCAGAAACCATTGCTCGATCTCGCGCGACTCGACGAGCGTATCTTCGTGGCGCCAGCAGTAGCCGTTAACGACTTGCTCGTTGGCAAGCACGGTGGCGCAATTCGGGCACCAGTTCACGCGGCTCTTCTTGCGGTACGCCAGCCCGCGCTCGAGCATACGCAGGAAAAACCACTGGTTCCAGCGGTAATACTCCGGCTCGCAGGTGGAGATCTCGCGGCGCCAGTCGTAACTGAAACCGAAGCGGCGCAGCACCTTTTGAAATTCCGCGATGTTGTGGTTCGTCCACGCACGGGGATGCGTGCTGTTCTGGATAGCGGCATTTTCGGCGGGAAGACCAAAGGCGTCCCAACCCATGGGGTGGAGCACGTTAAAACCGCGCATGCGCTTGACGCGGGCGACTACATCGCCGATGGCGTAATTGCGCATGTGGCCCATGTGCAGCGTGCCCGAGGGATAGGGCAGCATTTCGAGAACATAGTATTTCGGCCGGGACGGGTCCGCTTCGGATTCGAAGACGCGCGCGCCGGCCCAGCGCTCTTGCCATTTGGCTTCGATCCTTTGCGGGTCGTAGCCAGAGCCAGCCGATTGTGGAGTGGACTCCGCCACGCGGCGCTATCTCCTCTTCCCTGCTCTTTTGCTCTTGCGCGCTGTCTTCCCTCTTGCGCCTGCTTTTCCGGGCTTCTTGCTGCGAGCTTGCGCCGTTTTTTTCCGCGGAGTGCGCCGGGCGCCCTGCCTTTCCATCTGTCTTTTCACGGCGGGCGTTAACATGGAAAAACCCTTCTCCACCGCCGGCGCGTATTCTTTCAATCCCGCAAGTTCCCAAAGTTTGGCGACGTTGCGACGGTCGTCGCCGGGCTGGTCGATGGGTGTTTCGAGAAGGAATGCTCTTCCCGGAAGGCCTTCGGGGGCAGCCGCGCCCAGGCGCGGGTGAGTGAGAATGCGGGCGAACGCTTCGGCGCCGATCTTTCCCTGTCCGATGTGCTCGTGGCGGTCGACGCGCCCACCGAGGGGAATCTTCGAATCGTTGACGTGGAAAACGGGAACGCGGTCGAGGCCGACGGTGCGATCGATTGTTTCGAGGGTTGACGCCAGCCCGCGCTCGCTCTTGATGTCGTATCCCGCGGCAAAGAGATGCGCGGTGTCGAGGCAAGCGCCTGACGGCACGCCGCCGAGTCCGTTGATGATTTCCGCGACCTCTTCGAGCCGCGATCCCAAGGCAGTTCCCATGCCAGCCGTGTTTTCGATCAGGATTTGCAATCCACCGAGGGGAACGCGCTTCGTGGCCTGCTTCACGGATTCGATGACGTTGGCCACGGCCTGCTCCGGCGTAGCCTCGCCGCGGGCGCCGGGATGCACGACGAGGAAGTCCGCGCCAAGCGTCACGGCCCTGACGACCTCATCCTGGAAGGCCTGGATCGAACGCGTGCGTAGCATGGGCGAGATGGCAGCCAAATTGATCAAGTAATTTGCATGGATCACAAGCGGGCCGAGGCCTAGCTCCTCCCTGCGCGCGCGAAACGCCTTGGCATCCACTTCCGCAATGCGCGCGGAGCCGCCCTGCCACATCCTGGGGCTGGCGGAAAAGATCTGCAAGGCGTTGCAGCCGAGCTTGCTGGCCGATTCCAGCGCGTTCAAATAGCTTCCCGCGATGGAAGTGTGGATGCCGATGCGCAGGCTGCCGTCTTTCCACGCAGGTGGTAACAGTTCGGGGAGGGGTTCCGGGCGGTATTCGTCTTCGGGATCGAATTGGGTAACGGATGTGAGCGGCTGTTCAGGCATGCTTTGTGGGATTTTCTGCTCCCTCTTAAACTCCTTATTCTAGCACACGCGAGAAATCCGGATTTGGGGAGCAATTTGCGGCTCTCCGCCGCATGCCGTAGACTATAATTTTCGCGCCACACCGAGGAATCGCCGATGCTGGTCGTCATGCAGTCGCACGCCACCGAGGAGCAGATTCGCGCTGTCTGCCAGCGCATCGAAGCCCTCGGACTGAAGGCGCATCCCATCCCGGGCACGATTCGAACGGCTATCGGCATCACCGGAAACAAGGGCGCGGTGGACCTGGGAGTTCTGGAATCGCTTCCGGGGGTCGTCGAATGCATTCCCGTCAGCAAGCCGTATAAGCTCGTCAGCCGCGATGCCAAGGAAGAAGACAGCGTTTTACGGATTGCCACGCCCGCGGGTGAGGTCATCGTCGGGGGAAGACATATCGCGATGGTGGCGGGGCCTTGCGCGGTGGAGAGCGAAGAGCAGTGCTTCGCGATTGCGGAGCGCGTGAAGAAGACGGGCGTGCGGCTGTTCCGCGGCGGCGCCTACAAGCCGCGGACTTCTCCGTATAGTTTTCAGGGGCTTGGAGAAGCGGGCCTGAAGATTCTTTCAAGAGTGCGCGCGAAGTATGGGTTTGGGATCATCACGGAGGCGATCGACAACGAAAGCCTGGATTTGGTGGAAGAATACGCGGACGTGATCCAAATCGGCGCGCGCAACATGCAGAACTTTTCGCTGCTGAAGCGTGCGGGGCGCGCAAAGAAGCCTGTTCTACTGAAGCGCGGGATGTCCGCGACGCTGGATGAGTTTTTGATGGCGGCTGAATACATCCTTTCGGAAGGCAACTACAACGTGATGTTGTGCGAACGCGGGGTGCGGACGTTTGCGGACCATTCGCGGAACACGCTGGATCTGACGATCGTTCCGGCGGTGAAGAAACGGAGCCACTTGCCGATTCTTGTCGATCCGAGTCACGGGACGGGGCGGAGACATAAGGTGCTGCCGCTATCGCGCGCTGCGGTCGCGGTGGGAGCCGATGGTCTTCTGGTCGAAGTGCATCACGAGCCCGACAAAGCGCTCTCCGACGGCATGCAATCGATACTTCCGGAAGAGTTCGCGGAGCTTGCCGGTGAAGTTCGGCAGATCGCCGCGGTACTCCATCGCGAAGTCAACTGAGTTCTTCCTTCCGCTGAATTGGTGTCGTCTGATAAGAAACAGCGGAGACGTGCCACGATCTCGCGCACGCTGAATATCAGAGGCCAAGTAAAATTATGAAACTTTCGCGCCACACGCGCGCCTTGTTTTTGCTCGGTGCGCTTCTCACGGCCGCCGTTATTTTGATCTTGCGCGAGCAGGGGCCGTCGTTTTTGCGTCCTGGATTGCGGCTGAACGTGTACGTGAGCACACCGGACGGCAGTATCACGGTGGTGGACCTGGTCAAACTGGCGGCCACGGCGCGCGTTGCGGTCGGTCCGGCTCTTTCCGGGATGCGTGAGCACCCTTCGCGCGCGGAGATATGGGGTTTGAGTTCGACGGGCGGATACGCATGGGTCCTGAATGCGCGCGTCAATCAAATTACCGCGCGTGTCGCCGTCGGGCCCCTGCCCTTCGCGCTGGATTTTTCGCCCGACGGCAACCGGGTTTTTACGACGTCATCGGGAAGCGATACGCTTGTGGCGATCGATTGCCAGGCGCATACGGTCGTGGCGCGCGCGAAGACGGGGAGCGAGCCGGTTCTGGCGCGAGCGACGCCCGACGGCAAGTCCGTTCTCGTGGTCAACCGGCAGGATGGGACGCTTGGGATTCATGATGGAGAAACTCTTGCGGCGCGCGCGATGGTGTCCGTGGTTCCGCGACCGGAAGATGTGGCGATTCTGCCGGACGGCTCGCTGGCGTTTGTGCTCAGCCGCGAGGAGCGGCGCATTTCGGTGGTGGATTTGCGGCGCAATGTGCTGGTCACGAATCTGGACCTGGCGGGAAAACCTACGGACATGCTGCTGAAACCGGACGGCGGCGAACTGTACATCATCTCTCCCGAGGCGCACGGTTTGCAGGTGATCAACACGGAGACGCATGAGGTGGGCGATTATATGGAGCTGGGGTCGGCGCCGACGCGCGGAATTTTGAGCGCCGACGCGAGCCTGCTCTACGTTTCGGATGCGGCCGCAGGGCATGTGATTCCCGTGGACGTGGCGAACCGGCGCATCATCCGCGACGCAAACGGGCGGGTGCAGGTTATTCCGGTAGGGCAATCACCGGGGGTGCTGCGCTTCGACCCGGGTGAGAACCTGATTCTAGTGGTTGACCAGGGATCGGGCGACCTTGGCGTCGTTCGAGTAAGAACCAACAGCACGATTACGATGATCCCGGTTGGGGATCGTCCGCAGGACCTCGCTATTAAGTTGTTCTAGTTTGTCCTTGCGCGGCGCTTGCATCTGCTGGTAAGGCGCACCTAGATTATCCATTTAATGGAACGCAAGGAATTTGGAGGCGCGATCGCTTCAAGACGCCGGCTCGACGGGCCAGGCGGAATGTTCTTCGCCGAGGTTCACATCGAGGAAGCCTTCCGCGGGCAGCACATCCACGGGCAGGCCGCCGTGCCACAGAGCGACACCGAGCTTTAATTTTGTTTGCCCCTTAAGGTTGAGCTCCTCTCGGCGGATGGACAGTTCCAGATTGCGGTCAAAAGCAACTTGCGCGACGCTCTGTGGATTCAGCAAGCACACGCGCGCCTTTTCTACCGCGAACTCCCGCAGGTGTCCGCGCGCGAGCCGCACCACGATGGTTAGCTCCTCAGCCGCGTGAATGGTGATCCGGAACTCGGGATCTTCCAATTCGCTGAGCGCATCGAAGAAGGGATCCACCCGCACGCTGAAACGCTCCTCTTCGAAACCATACCGGAGTTCATAGAGGTAGAAGACGCGGCCGTGCATGGCGCCGCCGCGACGCTCGGGCGAATAAAGCCCCGCGCCCAGCCATTCGAAGTAAGAAGTTTCGCGCCCATCAACGGTGATCTTCAGGAATGAGGATGGCGGCAATTGCAGGGCGTGTTCCGGCCTACTCTTGATCGGCTTTGCGAGCTCCTCGGGGGCGACCTGCCCAAGGGCAAGGTAGATGGCCGTCAAGTGCTTGCGGAAGAGCGCGTCAAACTCCGCGTCGTTGGCGGTGCTGTGCTCCGGGCCAAACCACCAGCACCAATCGCTGCCCTCCGCCGCCAGCAGAGACTCACGCGCTTCATTCAGCGCGGTTTCGCCGGGCGCATCCGCATGGCCCTTCACGCGCGAGTCTTCGGCGCGGGCGAACGTTTCCCTGGCGTCCCACAGCAATTCCCAGGCGGCGACGTCTTCGCTGTGCCCTATCCACACATCGAAGTTTGCGTTGATCCACGAGGCCGGGAAGATTCCACCCGTGGACGGCACGTCGCCTGCCGCTGCGAGCGCTTCGCTTGCGGAGAGCGCGCGAAAATCCGGGTCAGCTTCGATACGCTTGTAAAATTCGCGCAGGAATTCGCGCCCGTTGCCGGGATAGTACTCCCAGGCATTTTCACCGTCGAGAAAAAGAGAGACGGTTAGTGGCTGCGAGCCTTGCACGCTCTCTCCGAGAGAGCGCAAACGGCCATGAAGATCCTGCGCCGCGGCCTTGCCGTCCATCCGGCTGTAAACGAATCCGATCAGATCGGAAAGATGGTGATCCCGGAAAAAGCCGGTAATTCCCTTCCCGGCGAGCTGCACGCGCCACGGTTTGTAGAGTTTCTCAGCATTCGCGGGAATGCCATTGGCGCCGCGAAAAAAGCCGACATTGAGCGTTTTTCCGAGCACGCCTTCGTCAGTGCCGAACCACTGGAAACCCTCCTCGGCGGCGATCGTGAGCGCCTGATCGGAAACGGAACCCTCCGAAGGCCAGAGTCCGGCAGGCTGGGTACCGAAAGCGCGCTCATGGTAGAGTCGCGCGCGGCGTAGCTGCTCGCGCGCGTCTTCTGGCCGCCGGAATGCGCGATGAGGCAGCGGTGTGCCGGGATTGGCAACCCGCGCTATATCCGAATCGCACAACAGCGGCAGAATCGGGTGGTAGAAGGGCGTTGTGCTGATTTCGATCTGGCCGCGCTGCGCCGCCTCGCGATAGGCCGGAAGGACCATCGTGAGCAACTCCAACTGTTTCTTCTTCAGCGCGGCTTTGTCGCCTTCCGTAAAGTCCTTCCCTTTCGCCGCCAGCTTGCTGACGATTTCGTCTTTCGCGAGCCAGATCTCATCCATCCAGGCAAGCTGGGAAAGCAGCTGGAGGTCGCGCCAATCCCGCGGTGTGTAGGTGAGCACAGCCTGCGCGCCGCCGGCAGGCTGAGCCCATTCGTGCAACTCAACCAAACGCGGCCAGCGCGACATCAAGCGCTCATGGTTCAATTGAAATGAGCGGGCCAGAAGTTCGGCCTTGTCCTCGCGGGTCAGCTCATTCGCGGCCTTCGTGGTTAAGGCAAAGAGCGGTTCATCGAATTTTCCGGTGGCATACTCTTCCAGCTGCATGCCAAGTGAAGGGACGACATTGAACGTCGCGTGGAATCCGGGAAATTCACTGAGAACCTGCACCATGCCCCAGTAGTCCTTTAGCGCATGCAGCCGCGTCCATGGAAGGACGTAGCGCCCGCTTTCCGGGTCGCGGTACTGCGGCTGATGCATGTGCCACAACAGGACAAGATGTATACGGTTCATGGAGCGCGTCTCTCCGGCCCTAAACCTGCCGGCGTGTTACACTCACCGTTCGCGCCATGCGCATCCTGGACCGTTACATCGTCCGCGAAGTTTTCCGCCATGCGTTCCTCGGCCTCGTAGTCTTTACGTTCGTTTTCTTTGTGCCGCAACTTGTCCGCTTGATGGAGCTTTTCGTCCGCCATACCGGCTCCGGCGAACAGATCCTCAAGTTGTTCGCATGTCTATTCCCGGGCGTGCTGACATTCACTGTTCCCATGGCAACTCTTATCGGCGTCCTTCTGGGACTTGGACGCATGTCGGCGGACAGCGAGATCATTGCGCTGACCGCGCTGGGCATCGGCCGGCGGCGGATCCTGCTACCCGTCGGAGTGCTCGCGGCAGTCGGCGCAAGCGTGACACTCGCAATGACCATTTGGCTCGGCCCCCTGGCGCTTCACACTTTCCGAGCGATTGAGGCCGACCTGGTCGCCACACAAATCTCTCTCCAGGTGCAACCGCGCGTCTTCGATGAACGCTTTCCGCGAATGGTCCTGTACGTCAACGACGTCTCGGCCACCGGTACCCAGTGGCACGGCGTGTTCCTCGCGGACGCCAGCGGAGAGAACGGCTCGCGACTCACGCTTGCGGAGAATGCGATTGTAATCGCTGAACCGAAGCAGGGCAAGCTGGAGCTGCATCTGCAAGGTGGAACGACGCACGAACTTTCGCGCGAAGATCCGGACCATTATTCCGTGACGGCTTTCGGGCAAAGCGACTGGCCCATCGAGGTGAGCGGTCTGGTCCCGGCGCAACATCGACAACTCGTTAACCCGGAGCGCTCCGTTCGCGATCTCCTCGCGGACAAGGGCGGAGGCTGGCGTGAAGCGCGCGTCGAGCTTCACCGGCGTTTCGCATTTCCGGCGGCGTGTTTCGTCTTCGCGCTGGTGGGCGTCCCGCTTGGGGCGCAACCCCGGCGAGGTGGGAGGGCCGCAGGATCGATCATCGCCGTGCTGCTCATTGCTACCTACTATTTGCTGTTCGTGACGGGCGCCGGGTTCGCCCGCGAGGGCACGCTCACGCCGGCAATTGGAATCTGGATGGCGGATGCCCTGCTTGCCGCGTTTGGAATCATGCTCCTCCCTCGCATGGAACAGTTCCGCGGCGAGAGCCGCTGGCTGCGCCCCATGGGGCGCCTGAGAAGGTGGATCCGACTGCAACGCCTGTTGAGGGCGCGGGCGCGGGCTGCCGCCGTGCACGCCGAGCGGGCAAACAATGGAGATAGCGCCCACCGGGAAGCCAGCGTCCTATCGAGCGGCAGCTTTCCACTATTGATCGACCTATATCTCCTTCGCCGTTTTTTTTATTACTTCGCGTTGCTGATGGCGATATTCATTTTTCTTTTTGAAACGTTCACATTCTTCGAGTTGCTCGATGACATCGCCCGGCATCGCGTGCCGTTCTTGACGGTCGTGGACTATTTCCGATACTTGACGCCTTATCTGCTCTATAACCTAGCGCCGCTCGGGGCGCTGGTGGCCGTTCTGGTGACGCTCGGGGTCATGAGCAAGAACAACGAAGTCGTGGCGCTCAAGGCGAGTGGAATCAGTCTTTACAGACTGGCCGTACCGCTTCTATTCGCGGGGCTTACTTTGGCCGCGACCATGCTCGTTCTGGATGACACCTACCTCCCTTATGCCAACCAGCGGCAGGATGCTCTGCGCAACCAAATCAAAGGGCGGCCGCCGCAGACCTACACCCATCCGCAACGCTGGATTTTTGGAGAGAACTCAAAGATCTACAATTATGATTTTTTTGATCCGGCACAGAACCTGTTCGGTGGGCTTAGCGTGGTTGAGTTGGATCCGACGACTTTCCAGGTGCGCCGGCGCATCTTTGCGGCCCGCGCCCGGTGGTCGGAATCGCAAAAACTGTGGGTGCTGGAGTCCGGGTGGGTGCGCGACTTTTCTGACGGCACGATTGAGCGATATGAACGATTCAGCGCCACGGCTTTGCCCGAGCTGAAGGAACCTCCGAGCTACTTCAATCGCGAGATTCGCCAGGCGTTTCAGCTGAGCTGGCGGGAGCTTCGTCGATACATCAATGACCTGCAACGCGCCGGATTCGACGTTTCCAATCTCACCGTGCAGTGGCACGTGAAGATCGCCTTTCCCTTGATTGCTCCGATCAGCATGCTGCTGGCGATTCCCTTTGCATTCCTGGTGGGAACCCGGGGAGCAATCGGCGGTGTAGCGATCGGACTCACGATCGGAATCGCCTACTGGACTTTGGCACGGCTCCTGGATGCGATGGGGGGCGTCGGGCAACTGCCGCCGTTTCTCGCTGGATGGTCGCCGGACATGATTTTCTTTTTTCTCGGCCTCTACTTTTATTTGAAAATGCCCACGTGAGCAGCACACGCCGTCCGATACACGGATCGGCAAAGATTGTCTGCGCGCCGACGAATTAAAGTAATACTTTATGTATGGGCAATGAGCGCAGACCGTTTTAGCGCCGCTTTCTCTTCGCCAGTTTTTCTTCAATGACAGCTTGCGCGGCTGCGAGCCTGGCGATGGGCACGCGAAAAGGCGAGGCGCTGACGTAGTCCATTTTCACTTTGTGGCAGAACTTTACACTCTCGGCGTCTCCAGCGTGCTCGCCGCAGATGCCCACCTCCAATTTCGGTCTTGTCTTACGTCCGTGTTCGATCCCCCATTGCACCAGAAACCCCACCCCTTTCACATCGAGCGTTTGAAAGGGATCAGCAGCGAAGATCCCGGCTTTTTTCTCATCCACGTAATCTGGCAAAAATCGTCCGGCATCATCGCGAGAGAGTCCCATGGTCGTCTGGGTCAAATCGTTAGTGCCGAAAGAGAAAAACTCGGCCAGTTCCGCGATCTCTCCGGCGAGCAGAGCCGCCCGCGGCAACTCGATCATCGTTCCTACCAGGTAGTGCAATTTCACCCCGGATTTCTTGATCAGGTCGTCCGCGATTCGTCGAGTAGCTTGGTCGAGAATCAGGTATTCTTTCCGATCGAAAGTAAGGGGATGCATGATCTCAGGTATTACCTTAATTCCGGCCTTGGTGCACTCAATGGCGGCTTCAATGATCGCCCTGACCTGCATTTCTAAAATCTCGGGATACGTGATTGCCAGCCGGCATCCGCGATGCCCCAGCATGGGGTTCGCTTCGTGCAACTGCTCCACACGGCGTGCCACGGTCTCGACATCTATGCCCAAGTCCCGCGCAAGCTCCTCCTGTTTCGCGCGTTCGTGCGGGACGAACTCGTGCAGGGGCGGGTCAATCAGCCGGATGGTAACCGGCAAACCGTCCATGGCCTGGAAGATTCCCACGAAATCGCGGCGCTGGAACGGCAAGAGTTTGTCGAGAGCCCGGACACGCGCTTCCTTGGTGTCCGCGAGGATCATCTCCTGGATGGCGCGCTGCCGCTCGTGGCTTTTCTCGGGCTGCTCGAAATCGGTGAAGAACATGTGTTCTGTCCGGACGAGCCCGATGCCTTCGGCGCCAAATTCCCTTGCCTTGCGCGCGTCCTGCGGAGTGTCCGCGTTGGTTCGCACTCCTAGCGTGCGCGTATCGTCAGCCCACTTCAGCAGCGTGGTGTAGGCTTTGGGAAGTTCGGGCGTCACGAGGGGCATGTCCCCCGCGTAGACCACGCCTTCTCCGCCATCTAAAGTTATCCACTCGCCTTGCTTTACGACTTTTCCGCCGGCGGTCATTTTGTGGTTTGCGTAATCGATATCCAGTTTTTCCGCGCCGACGATGCAGCACTTTCCCCAGCCACGCGCAACGACGGCCGCATGGCTTGTTTTGCCGCCGGTGGCCGTCAAGATTCCTTGCGCCACGGCCATGCCACCCACATCTTCCGGGCTAGTCTCTCGACGCACCAGGATTACTTTCTCGCCGCGTTCGGCCCATTCCTCGGCGTCGTGGGCGCTGAAAATCACTTTGCCCACGGCTGCGCCGGGAACGGCATTAATGCCCGTGGTCAGAATTCGAGACTGGAGCGACTTCTTATCCACTTTTGAGTCGATGACTGGATAGAAGAGACGCTCGATGTCTTCGGGCTTGATGCGTTGGATGGCTTCTTCTTTTGTGATGAGTTTTTCATTGGCCATATCCACAGCGATGCGGAAGGCGGCGGCAGGGGTGCGTTTTCCCGTGCGCGTTTGCAGCATGTAGAGTTTGCCATCCTCGACGGTAAACTCCATGTCCTGCATGTCGCGGTAGTGCTTCTCAAGTTTTACTCGAGCTTTTTCGAGTTGAGCGTAGACATTGGGCATGGCCTTGTTCATTTCACTCAAGTGCATGGGAGTGCGGATTCCGGCCACGACGTCTTCCCCTTGAGCATTCACGAGGTAGTCGCCATAGAATATTTCCTCGCCGGAGCTGGGGTCACGCGTAAAGCACACGCCGGTGCCGGAGTTGTCACCGGTGTTCCCGAACACCATTTGAACGACGTTGACGGCGGTACCGAGTAGTCCGGTGATTTTTTCAACGCGTCGGTAGGTGACGGCCTTCTCCGCCATCCAAGAACCGAAGACGGCTCCGATCGCACCCCAGAGTTGCTCCATGGGATCATCAGGGAACACCTTGCCGGTTTTTTGCTGAAAGACCTTCTTGTACTCCGCGACCAGCTCTTTCCATCCGCTTGCCGGCACAGCGGTATCTTCCTTGACGCCCAGACGCGCTTTCATCGCACGAAGCCGGTGTTCGAGATCTTCCTTCGACATTTCCATTACGACGGTGCAGTACATCTGCACGAAGCGGCGGAAAGCGTCATAGGCGAAGCGGTCATTTTTGGTTGTGGCAGCAAGACCTTCCACCGAGCGGTCATTCAATCCCAGGTTCAGAATGGTTTCCATCATGCCCGGCATGGAGCGCGCTGAGCCGGAGCGAACGCTGACCAGCAACGGATTCTTTGGGTCCCCTAGTTTTTTGCGAGTCACTCTTTCGAGTCTGGCAACATGGGTGGCCACTTCCTTTTTGAGCGCGGCAGGATACTTCTTTCCGTTCTTGTAAAAATAGTCGCAGGCTTCCGTGGAAATGGTGAAACCTGCCGGGACAGGCAGGCCGATTCTTGTCATCTCCGCGAGCCCTGCTCCTTTGCCACCGAGCACATCACGCCACTCGCCATCGCCTTCTGACTTGCCTCCGCCAAAAAAATAAACCCACTTTTTCACTTGTGCCCCCACGATTGGATTTTTGCTGCATTCATTTTTTGCCTTGATGCCCTCAAATATGCCCGGAGAATTTGTATTTCCTGTCGGCGCGCCGACAGGGAAATTCAATTGGCTCTGGGTCAATGTAAAGTATTTCTTTAAATTGCTATCGAGCCTCTCCCGCACCGAGTTCCGAGAAATCAGCAATGGTGGTGAATTCCCGCAGGAGTTCCGCGAGCAATTCCAGGCGGTTTTTCCGCACCTCCAGATTTTCCGCCATCACCATGACTTCGTCAAAAAAACGATCCACGGCTTTTCGAAGCCCGGCGATCACTTCCAATGCTTCCTGATAACGCCCTGCTCGCTTCTCCACCTGAACCTTTGCGGCTGCTTCACGGACGGCGGAAAACAGCCCCCACTCGGCTTGATTCTCGAACATGTCCGGATGCACACGATCCGAGCCGCCCGCTTGCAGGTCGGACTTCTCCAGGATCTTGCGAATCCTCTTGAACGAGACTGCCAGCGGCTCGAAGTTCTTGGATTTCCGGATGGAGCGCAGTGCCGTGAGGCGCTTCTGCGCGTCCACCAGGTCGTCAGCGCCGGCACGCAGGACGGCGGCTACTTCGTCGTAGCCGAAGCCTAGCTTTTCCCGGAAGATGAAGCGCGCACGATCAACCAGAAACTCGAGGATCTGCGCTTCTTGTTCGGGCTTCACTTCGCGCTTTGGTGGGTGAGTCAACAAGGCCCTGGTGGCAGAACCGACGGCCATCGAGAGAGAAATCGGAAGCTTCTTTTCCAGGATGATTTTTACGATACCGAGGGCTGCTCGCCGCAAAGCGTAGGGATCGCTCGAACCGGTGGGCACAACACCCACGGCGAAGCAACCTACAATGGAATCGAGCTTGTCCGCCAAAGCGACGGCGCAGCCCGTGGGATTACGCGGGATAGGATCATCCAGCCCTGCTGGAAGATAGTGATCATAGATAGCGTCGGCGACATCATCAGGCTCGCCTTGCGCACGCGCATAGAGGCCGCCGACGATGCCCTGCAACTCCGGAAATTCGCGCACCATTTCCGTAGCGAGGTCACACTTGGCCAGTTCGGCAGCGCGATCAGCCTCGGCTACGTGCGCCTGAAGGATGCCGCTATTGAACCACTGCTCCGCCAGCCAGCGGGCGATCGCGCGGACGCGCTCGACTTTATCGCGATAACTGCCGAGTCGGGCTTCATAAGTGACGCGTCCCAGTTTTGGCAGATAGTCGGCGAGCCGACACTTCTGGTCGGCTTCCCAGAAGAACCGAGCGTCGGCAAATCGTGCGCGAAGCACCCGTTCGTGCCCTGCTCTGACCAAGCCCTTCGAATCTTTAGCGAGGTTGATCACTGCCAAAAAATGGGGAGCGAGCTCACCCGTGCGTTTCTCCACGGCGAAATATTTCTGATGATCCCGCATCACGGTAATCAGGATTTCATCAGGCAAACTCAGGAACGCAGGATCAAACTCGCCCTCGATCACGCTCGGGTATTCGTTCAAGTAACACACGAGCTTCATCAATGCGGCGTCTTCGTGAATGCGGTATCCGCCCCGCTTGGCGTGGGCCGCAAGTTCCTTCTCGATCTTCTCTCGGCGTGCCGAGGGTCTGACGAGGACTCCGTTCGCGGCCAGTTTTTTTTCATAGTCGGCAAAACTTTTCACACGAATTTGGGCCGAACCGAGAAAGCGGTGCCCGCGGGTTGCGGGGCCGGCCGGCACTCCTCCGAAGGAGAATTTCAACGGCTTGCCGTCGAGCACTGCTGCGACCCAACGTATCGGCCGAATGAACCGCGCGCCTTCGAGCCCCGTCCAGGTCATTGACCTCGGCCAGGCAAAGTCGTGAATCACTCTCGGTAAAATCTCGATCAGGATTTGGGAACTGGCACGCCCGAGCTTTGTTTTCTTAGCAGCGAGGTATTCGCCCTTGGGCGTTTTCGCTAGGTAGAGCTTGTTTAGCGGCAGTTCTTGTTTCTCCGCGAAGCTCAGAGCTGCACGAGTCGGCGCGCCGACGGCATCGTAGGCGACGGACTTGGGCGGGCCGGTAACTTCGATTGTGACGTCTGCCTGCTTCTGTGGAAGATCCCGGACGCATGCTGTCAGCCGGCGGGGAGCGCCGAAGGTTTCGACCTTCACGCCATCGAAAAGGCTCTCCGCCGCCAAGTGTTTTTCCAGATTGGCGCGCAACTCGTCTTGCGCTTTCGGAAGCATGCCAGCGGGAATTTCTTCGCAGCCGATTTCAAACAACAGTTCTACCCGCCGCTCTGCATTCTTCATGGGCGAGCCTCGGGTTGTTTGGGTGCGCCGCCGATTTGTTCGAGGTAGGCAGGCGCTATGCGGCAAGCCAGCGCACGCACACGCGCCATAAGAGTCGCCCTCTCCGTCGTGGAGATGACACCGCGGGCGTCCAGGAGATTAAATAGGTGGGAGCACTTCAAACAATGGTCGTAGGCGGCGAGCAGCGGGTAGCGAGCGCGGTCCTTTCCCTTCGTATTTGAGAAACCGTTCAGAAGTTCTTTGGCCTGCTTCTCGTGGAGCTCAAATTCAGAACGAATCAGAGCCGCATCGCTGCGGTCGAAACTGTATTCGGAGAATTGCTGTTCTTCGGCAAGCCGGATGTCGCCATAGGATTTGTCCGCGGACCAGCGCAACTCGTAGACGCTGTCAACGCCTTGGAGGAAAGCGCAGATGCGTTCCAGGCCATAAGTAAGCTCGACGGAAATGGGGTCGAGATCGATTCCCCCGCTTTGTTGAAAGTAAGTGAACTGCGTGATCTCGAGTCCGTCAAGAAGCACTTGCCACCCGATGCCCCAAGCTCCGAGCGTCGGCGATTCCCAATTGTCCTCCTCAAAACGGATGTCGTGATCCTTCAAATCAATGCCGATGGCTCCGAGGCTCTGAAGGTAAACGTCCTGGATGTCTGTGGGCGATGGCTTGATGACGACTTGAAGTTGCGTGTGCTTATAGAGGCGGTTCGGGTTTTCTCCGTATCTGCCGTCGGCGGGCCGACGGCTTGGCTGGACGTAAGCGACGCTGTAAGGGGAAGGTCCCAGGACACGGAAAAATGTTTCTGGGTGCATGGTTCCTGCGCCGACTTCCACATCATAGGATTGCTGAAGTACGCAGCCCTGCTTCACCCAAAAATGAGAGAGCTGCAAAATTAAATCTTGAAAGGTAAGACCCTTGATAGCCTTTTCAAGTTTTACTTTAGATTTCAAGAAATCTCCAGGAGCTCTCGAGTTTTCAATTTTCGCTCGGCGTGGTGCTCGATCCAATCGAGCGACCCCTCGCGCAATTCTCTTACGGCCACTTCAAGCGGAGACGGATTACCAATTCGATCAAGCCGCTCCCCGGCAAATCGCTCGCCCAGTTGCCGCGCCTCCAGATGCATCGGCTTCATCCCGGAACTCCGGCACTTCTCGCAAAGGAGCCCGGGATTCCATCCGGCATGATACGCAACGCGTCCATCGAACGCGGCGCCACAAGCCGCGCAACGGTCGAATCGAGGGAGCCAGCCGCCAAGGCGCACCGTCCAGAATGCGAAGTAACTTAGCGGCAGATCCCAGTTCCCCGTTCGGTCAATCTCTCGAGCCGCTAGAAGAATCAGCCGGAACATGGGTTCCGCAATTTCATGTTCGGGCAAGACCAGTTCGGAGATCTCGCTGACTACCGCCAGCCCGGTGCTAAGCCCATAATCACTTTGCGCTTTGTGGAAGGACTCGAGCAGGTCGCACTGCTGGATGCGCACCAAGTCCCGCGTCTCCCGGTCGACATACCAGATCTTGACGTGAGAGAGCACTTCCAACGTGGAACCGTAGCGGTTCTTCAGGCGCCGCGCACCGGCGGCGACGCCACGCAATTTTCCGGACTCGCGTCCGAGAAAACTTACCAGGCGGTCGGCTTCGCCCAGTGGAAAGGTCTTCAAGATGATGGCTTCCGTTTCCCGGGCGGGCATGGCCAGTCGGCGCGCCGACGCAATTTCGAACGTCCTATACTTCCCTGTTCGATTCGTGCGCTCACGCAAGAACTAGCTTAATTATCACACACCGACGCCTCACGCAATGTTTCCCTCAAAAAATTTATTGCGGGACTTTTTCACGAAGCGTTTCCTGCGACTAAATGGGTGCCACGCGAACTACAGTATGCTTGCATGTGGCTTTTCCTTTTCTCGCTTTTCCGTTACTCTGCTCTGCCGTCTGTGTCTTTAGCATAATTGGAGCGCCCGGACTGAGCGCATGTTCATACCACTCAAAGACTTGAATCCGCGGCGCAATTTCCCGATCGTCAATACACTGCTGATCCTTGCCAACATCGCCGTCTTTGTGTATCAGTTCACGCTTCCACCGAGCGCATTCAAGGCTTTTGTTACCGCCAACGCCACCATCCCCGCAAGGATCCCAGGCTGGTTCTCAGGCCACGTCCACTTGGAGGCGGCCTTTCTCCCCCTGCTGACCAGCATGTTTCTCCATTCGGGCTTTATGCATATCGCCGGCAACATGCTTTTCTTGTGGATCTTCGGCGACAACGTCGAAGATTTTTTTGGGCATCTCCCTTATCTTTTGTTCTACCTGGTTTGTGGGATCAGCGCGGGTTTGCTGCACGTGCTGTTTAACCTGAATTCTCCCCTTCCGGCGGTCGGAGCAAGCGGAGCGATCTCCGGCGTGATGGGTGCGTACGCCCTGCTCTATCCGAGAGCGAGAATTCTCACGTTGGTCTTTGTCTTCCTGGTGCCCATCCCGGCGATCTTCATCCTGGGCTACTGGTTCTTACTGCAATTCCTCGGAGGCATCAGTGCGATCGGCGCAACAGCGACGGGAGGCGTCGCCTGGTGGGCCCATGTGGGAGGGTTCTTGACTGGGATTTTCCTGGCGAAATTAGCGTTGCGCAAATAAAAGCAGGAAGCAAGGATGTACGACCGTCTTTGTATATCTAAAGTATTACTTTAAGTCGTTCTCGGTGTTTTTCTAGCAACGCGTTTGGCGAGCCAGTCCCCGATAGCTTGTGTTCCCTTGTCTCCTCCCAAGTCTGGTGTCACGAAGTTTTCGCGCAGCGCAGACTTTGCGGCTTCGCGCAACGCCGCTGCTTCCTTTTTCCACCCGAGAAAGTCGAGCATCATCGCGGAAGCCAGAACAGAACCGAGGGGGTTCGCAATTCCCTTGCCTGCAATGTTGGGGGCCGACCCGTGAACCGGCTCGAAGAGCGAAGTCTGGCCAGGATGGATATTGCCGGAAGGGGCTAGCCCGAGCCCGCCCGCGAGCTGCGCGCCCAAATCGCTGATGATATCGCCGAAGAGGTTGCAGGTCACGATGACATCAAACTGCCGCGGGTCGCGAACAAGTTCCATGGCCAGCGTGTCAATGTAGAGGTGCCGCGAATCGATCTCCGGGTACTCCTGTTTCACTTCCTTGAAAACCCTCTGCCAGAGGTCATGCGCAAAGGTCATGGCATTTGACTTGTCGCTCATGCACACACGCTGCAAGCTGTTTTGGCGGGCGTACTCAAAGGCGTAGCGGATAATCCGCTCGACGCCTTTACGGGAATTGACGTCTTCCTGGATGGCAATCTCGTCGGGAGTGCCCTTCTTGAAGAATCCGCCGACGCCGACGTAAAGCCCTTCGGTGTTTTCGCGGAGGACGACGAGCCGGATGTCACGTTCCGTGCGATCGCGCAGCGGGGTCATTCGCGCGTGCAACAGTTCAACCGGCCGCACATTCACGTAAAGGTCGAGCTTGAAACGCAAGCCGAGGAGAATCTCGGCGGCATGCTGGTTGGAGGGCACACGGGGATCGCCCAGGGCGCCGAAGAGAATGGCGTCAAATTCGTCGCGCAACATTTCCACGGCGCCCGCCGGCAACGTCACGCCCTCGCGCAGGTACTTATCGGCGCCCCAGTCGAATTCCACGAACTCCATCTGACGCTTTGCCGGCGCGACGGCCGCACGGAGCACTTTCACCGCCTCCGGCGTGACCTCCTTCCCGATTCCATCGCCGGGAATGACCGCAATGCGCGCGGATTTTCCGCCGCGGCGCATCGAGAGCTTCTCTGCTCCGCTACTCTTTTTGGCCGTCATGCGGCGGAGATTTTCTCCTCGAACAAGCATGCATTTCAAACAGCGCTGAGTTCACGTCTCGGGACACGGGCAAGCTAACACGCCGGGCGCGAGAGGGTCAACGCTGGGAGAACCGTGCGGCAGCGCCGTGTCTGTCCAGGGCACCGCCTATTTAAGCTTCGCGAATTCAGTCCGCGCAGACTTCAGGATGGGAATGTTCGAGTCGGCATCTTTCCACTGGGAGAGGAAATCTTGATACGCACCACGCGCGGCAGTTGAGTAACCGGCCAGGGCCTGGGCGCGTGCCTGACCGAGGCGGCTGAGGGAGCCTGCCCAACAGTTCACGACCACTCCCTTACTGTCCTGAATCTTCTGGAATTCCGCCAAGGCTTGCAGGCCCTGCCGTGTGCTCAGATAGGCTTCTCCACGCAAGTAGACGGGGACGAGACATGCGTTGCTTAAGTTACCGATGAGCTGGCCTCGCTCGAAGGGCTTCACTGGCTCCAGAATTTCGATCGCCTTGGCGGGATTTTGCCGCAGCAGCTCGAGTTGCGCGAGAATCGTGGGCAGCCAGGCCTTCTGGATGACCGTGTTGGAGACGTAGCGCGCCCCGAGATCGTCCACGATCGCTTGCGCGCGACGAGCGTCATTCGCACGGGCGAAGACGAGAGCTGCAAGCACCTGCGCATCGCGGCTCTCCGGGGCAATCTTCAGGACTTCGGTTGCACCTTTCTTCGCGTCGTCCGGATAGCCGAAGACAGCCTCGCGCAGCGCCGCAAGACCTTCCCAGATAGCTGCCGGCTCCGCTAGTTGAGCCTGCATTGCCGATTCCACTGCTCGCCGGGAGAGTTCACGCGCCTTTTTCAAGTGCCCGGAATAAGCTTCCGTGTCGGCTTGCAGGGCGAGGAGCGCGTCTTCGCCGCCGGGCTTCCCTACTGTCCAGGCTACTTCCCGTTCCATTGCCGGCGAGTCGCTTCGCAAGAACGCCAGCGCATAAATGTCAGCATGCATTGCGGGATCATCGAGTTTGCGCGAGATTGCTTCATTCAAGACGGCTTGAGCCTGGTCCAGTCGAAGCAGGGAAATGTCGGCAGTAGACAGATTCTCATACCAAGCCGCGCTCCCCGGATCGAGCCGCAAAGCCTCCTGAGCTGCTGAGGCGGCTTCCTCGTATTTCCCTATAAGAAAGAATTCAGAAGAGAGATTTCCATTGGCGATGTCGTCGCGCGGATAGAGCTGCGTCCATTCCTTATAGCTCGTGATGGCCTTCTGCACGTCGCCGGTGCCCAGATCGTAGTAGAGGGTGGTGATATGCAGGCGGTCGCGCGCCGTCTGCCGGTCGCCAAGCTCGAAAGCCTGCCGGATTTCGTCACTTGCCAGCGCATTCTGGTTCAAATTGTAGTAGCCAACAGCCAGGTTGGAGTGGGCCAGGGCAAATCTCGGATCCAACTCAATCGCTTTCTTGAAAAAAGGGACGGCTTGGATCGCGCCCTTCTCACGATTGAGCTTTCGCCCCTGACTGTAGGCTTTGAGCGCCTCCACCGAAGTCGTGGTGGCTCGCTCCAAGGGAATACTAAATTTTTGGAGAGAGTCTTGTCCTTCTCCAAGTTCGGCGCGCAGCTCGTTGGCGGCTGTCCCGAGGGCATGAAGAACGGCGTCCCTGCTTCGGGCTTCACTCTCTCCTTTCGCAATGCCATCCCCGGTGGCGCAATTCACTGCGCGGAGAGCCACGGAGAAATTATTTCCGTCTTTCGAAATGCTGCCGGCTACATAAGCCTTTGCGCTTGTGCGCTGGCAGACTTTCGGAGCGATCTGAGGCGAGATGGAATCGTCGGTGGTGCGGCCCAGGGATCGAAGCGCTTCATCCACCTTCTCATCGGAAACGATGTTGAGCCAGGGAGATTCTCCCAGGCTCACTGCCAGACCTTCCCGCAGGGAGGCGTCGAAGACAGCATCGCCGGTGGAATTGGAGAAATCGGCCAGGACGATGGTGTCGGTACCCGCAAGTTTCGGGCCGCGGTGAAGGTACCAATAGCCGAAAATAACCGCCGCAGCGGCCAGAACTGCTGCGATTGTGAACTTGCTTCTCATGTGAGGGGGCCCGTTCCTTGAGCTTGCACTTTCAAATTCGCGCGCTTTTTGTTTTGGCCCGTGGCCGAGAACGCAGACAGTCCGCACCGGTGAAGAGCAGTGCAGTTTGGCGGAGATATTAGGTGGTGAGCGAATTCAAGTCAACGCAACTTTTCCGAGATTTCCACGCGGAGCGCAATACTTGCTCAGCTTGCGTCTGCAGAACGGCCCGATTCCACCCAATAAACTCCCGCGAGGGCCAGCGAACCTCCGAAGAGTTGTTCCCATGAGGTCCTTTCACCCAGCCAAAAAATTCCCAGAATCGTTGCGCTGACTGGCAAGAGATAGGTGAACGCGCTCAACTGCGACGCCTCAAGATAGCGCAGAAGCCAGAAATACAAAATAAGAGCGAGCGCTCCTCCGAAGATTGCCATGTACATCGTGCTTGCCCAGCTCTCCCAAGGTATGGCACGCCAATTTGCGGCTGGGCCGATGGCTCGAGCCTCATGAACAGCCACGGGGAGCATCACGAGCGCTCCGGCAAAATGGTTGAAAGCCGTCATCGTCAGCGTGTCGTACCTGTCCGCGACGCGCTTGCCAAGAACGGCATAGAAGGCAAAGCCCACGGATCCGGCCATCGTGATGGCATCGCCTAGCAAAGATGCCGAATGCACCGACATGCTGCTCTCGGAGGCCAGCAACGCAATACCTGCAAACGCAATCGCCATCCCCGTCGCTTTGCGCCAAGTAGCCTTTTCCACCCGCGCGAGAACCGCCAGGACAAGCGTATAAATCGGCCCCATCCCCACGATCACTGCCGAATGAGAAATAGAGGTATAGCGCAGCCCGATGGTGAAACAAGATTGACTGATGGCTACGCCGAAGAAACCCAAATACAGGAAAGTCCAGAAATCTTGCGCGGTAAATCCGACACGGCTTGCTCGCGCCGCTTCCGCAAAGATGGGCAGACGCCTGAGGGCCAGATAGATAGGCACCATGATGGCTCCCGCGAAGACGATACGGAAAGAAGCCATGGCAAGCGCTGGCAGATGCCGCAATCCGACTTTGGCGGCGGCAAAGTTCAGCGCCCACACGAGCACAACAACACCGATAAGAACAGAAACCAAACGGCGACTGGGCGCGGGCCCGCTGGGGGTTCCAATCTGCACGGGTCAGGCCAGCCGTTCCTTGCGAACGGTGAGTTTTTCGATGCGCTCGCGCCGCGGTTCGTAGCCGATCCCCGCCCCCGCCGGCGCGCGAATGGTTCCCTGGGGCGATACGACCACTTCCGGCTCGATAATGTCTTCGTGCCAATAGCGCTTGCTTGCCGTTACATCACCCGGCAGTGTGAAATTGGGAAGTGTCGAGAGCGCGATGTTGTGGGCCCTGCCGATGCCGGCTTCGAGCATCCCGCCGCACCAGACTGGCATGCCGCTTTCCTGACAGAGGTCATGGATGCGCCGCGCAACCGTGTGGCCGCCGACTCGGCCGAGTTTGATGTTGATGATCTTGCAGGCGCCCAGCGCGATGGCCGCTCTGGCATGTTCCACAGTGTGGATGCACTCATCCAAACAGATCGGCGTGTCCAGCTTTTTCTGCAGTTCGACGTGAGCGTATAGGTCGTCCCAGCCAAGCGGTTGCTCGATCATCATCAGATAGAAGCCTTCCAGTTGCTTCAGCAAGGGCCAGTCTGCCAACGTGTATGCCGAGTTCGCGTCCACCATGAGCTTGATCCGCGGAAATTCTTGCCGGAGGCGCCTTACCTGCTCCAGGTCCTTGCCCGGTTTTATCTTCACCTTGATCCGCTGGTAGCCCGCCGCGAGCTCCTTCTTGACCGTTTTCACGAGATCCTCAAGCGATTCTTGAATTCCAACGGAAACGCCGCTCGTGATTTCTTCGCGGGTACCGCCCAGGTGTTTCCATAGTGGCAGGCCCTTTTGTTTCGCTTCCGCGTCCCAGATCGCCGCCTCGACGGCGCCCTTGGCCATGTTGTGACCACGGACGCGCTCGAGCATCCGCCACACTTCGCCGGCAGCGCCAAATTCTTTGCCCTTCAAGAGCGGCCAGAGAAACTCCCGCAAGATGTGCCAGGCTGTTTGTGTCGTTTCCGGGCTATACGTGGGTGTCTCTCCCGCGACGCATTCGCCCCAACCGGTGACGCCGTCCACATCCGCTTCGACCAGCACGATGCGACGGACCTCGGTGCGTTCGACGCTGGTTTCGAACGGCGCCACCAGCTTCATTTCAATTTCCCGCAGGGTAATTTGGCGTACTCTCATAGTCGCTTCCGCACTCGCCTCTCTAGAAATCGCTCCAGGGCCCTAGAACGTATGCCGCTGCACCCGTGGGCGCCGTTCGTACTCCCAGCGCGGCGTATCCTCGCGCAAACCATCGGCCAAATTCGCTGCGCAGACGTTTTTGCACGTTCTCAACTTGCGGCGAATCTTCCCGCTTCCATCGCTCCAGTTCCGCAGGCAATTCAATAGCTGCGGGAGCATCCGTGGGCTCTTTCGTAAGATCTCCCAGGCTTGCCACCACGCGGGCCGAATCCAAATGCCATTCCGCCACCAGCCGGTCCGTAGGAATTCCCCCATGGAGCGGACTTGTGGTGATTCCATAGAGATTCTCATGATATTCCCGGCAGATTGCTCCTAGGCGGTTCAAGTTGAAGTGAGCGTTGCGGATTTCCAAGGGGTCAAACGTCCACATGATTAAACGAATCCCCCGTCCGAGAGCCTCATCCCTCTGAAAGAGTTTTAACATCCGCCCCACACCGCGATTGCGATACGCGCCGCGAACTCCCGTCATGTGCGAATGCAGGTATACCGCGCCGTCGCGAAGGCCGACGACCGCCAACGTGTATCCAAGGAGCTGGTCGCCCTCGAACGCACCCAGGACTTGGCCGCCCGTCTGCGATGCCACAACAAACATCGTCGCCGGTTCGACCTCCAGGTCTTGCTCACTCCAAATCTCGCGCTGCAGGTCAACGCAGAGGTGAAATTCTTCCAGGCGCGCGCATTTCCGGACTACGATTGCTTCGCTCATTTTCTTTGCGGCGCCTCGCCGGTCGCCCCGGCCGAGGTCAGCTTCTCATTTCGTTTTGCTGTGTCCCACAGTGCTTCCATCTCAGCTCTCGACACCCCTTCCAACGGGGATCCGCTATCTCTCGCAATCTGCTCCATTGAGCGGAATCTTCTTGCGAATTTGGCGTTTGCTTTCTTCAGGGCAATTTCAGGGTCCACATGTACATATCGCGCCAAGTTGACGGCGGCAAATAGCAAGTCTCCTATCTCCTCCTCGACCTTCATCTGATCTTTTGTTCCCAGCGCGTGGCGCAGCTCCGCGCCCTCTTCCCTGATTTTCTCGAAAATGCCTTCCACCTCGTCCCAATCGAAGCCGATCCGCGCGGCGCGCCGTGTCAGCTGGAGCCCTTCCATGGTTGCGGGCAAGCTGCGCGCAACGCCAGCCATGAGCGATTGCGCATGCTGCTTCGCAGCGTCAGCGTCACTGCCTGCTCCCTTCGCGCGCCGCTCCTCCGACTTGATCTGTTCCCAATTCTTGAGCACGTCGGCGGCGTTCCTCGCGCGTTTCTCCCCAAATACGTGGGGATGCCGCCGGACCATTTTGTCGTGCACGTCTCGAATCACATCGGCGACCGTAAACCGGCGTGTTTCGCGGGCTATTTGCGAATGAAATACGATTTGCAGCAAGAGGTCGCCCATTTCTTCCGCGAACTTGGCATCATCGCCGCTCTCAAGTGCGTCCAAAACTTCGTACGCTTCCTCGATCAAGTACGTCCTGAGCGAGGCATGCGTCTGTTCTCTGTCCCAGGGGCAGCCGTTCGCGGCGCGAAGTCTTGCCTGCAGGGCGACGAGCTTTTCAAACCATTGGCCTGCGGACATCCGGTCGTGTTTTGGAGTTCTTCCAGAATGAGCGCCGCGCTTGTTGGATTTTCGGGGTCGTTTCCTATGGGAAGTCATGAGTTTCCAATCCACTTTCCGGCGCAACAAGCGTTCCACTTTACGGTGCACCCGCTGCTTTGACAAGCCTGGGATGCTCCAGCGGCGCCGTGGCTCCGCTACCAAATGAATTACCTCAATGCTAGACTGGCGGTGGACACTTTCATTGAGGAATAAGCATTGTCTGACCAAAAGCAGCAAGACTCATTCCGCGTAATTGACCGCCGCCCTTTTACTTCAGAGGGAGAGCTCCGCAAGGAGGTGGTTGAGGAGAAAGAGCGCGAAGCCAAGCAAGAGGCTTCCCGGCCTGCGCCGGCGGTTGTTCCGGCAGAGACAACCAAAGCCGCTCCAAGACCGGCCGCGGAGCTTCCCAAGCGGCTACCGCCGTTTGAAAATCTTGTGCGCATGCTGGGCAGCAATGCGGCCATGGTGCTGGGAGCCTACGCCGACCCGCGCACCGGGCAGCCGGTGATTGATCCCGAGGCCGCGCGTGAACTCATTGACATGCTGGACGCTCTCCACGAAAAGACTCGAGGCAATCTCGCACCGGAAGAAGACGAAGTGCTCCTCGACCTTCTCGGTAAGTTGAAGATGACCTACCTGGAGGTCAACCAAGCGATGGCGAAACAAAACGCGCAAGCCAAAGCAAATACGCGTTCCTAATCGGGCGCAATCGCTGAAGCTGGCGCCGTCTTCACCGGCGAAATCAATCTTCTGAAAATGTCTCCCGTTCCTCTCAAGCTCACTGTTCTCGGTTCAGGGACTTCCATGGGCGTGCCGACGCTCGGCTGCCACTGCCGGGTGTGCCGCTCGAAGGATCCCCACGATAAGCGTTCCCGGCCTTCTCTCCTGCTCTCGCGAAACTCGCAGAACGTGGTGATTGACACCACGCCCGATTTTCGCCAGCAAGCCTTGCGCGCAGGCATCGATCGTCTCGATGGCGTTCTGCTGACGCATGGCCATGCCGACCACATCTTCGGGTTCGACGACATTCGTCCGTTCAACATCCACCAGCGAGCCACAATCCCCATTTACAGCAATGAAGAGACGTTCACGATCTTGCGCCGCACTTTCTCTTATATCTTCGACGACAAGCCCACCCTCAGCACGGTCCCGAGGGTCGTACTCAATGCGGTAGATGGATCGTTCGAACTCCTCGGCATCCCCTTCGTTCCCTTGCGCGTCATTCATGGAGACATGGAAGTCCTCGGATTTCGATTTGGACGCGCGGCGTACATTACGGATTTCAGCGAGGTACCCGCGTCAACACGCGCCCTACTCGAAGATCTCGACGACCTGATTATCGACGCGCTGCGTGACATCCCGCATCCCATGCACCAGACGGTGGACCAGGCGCTTTCCCTCGTTCAGCAGCTCAAGCCCCGCCGCGCCTGGTTCACGCACATCGCGCATGATTTGCCGCACGCGGAAACGAACGAGCGGCTGCGCAAAATGGGATTCTCTAACGTGCAGCTCGCTTACGATGGTCTCCAATTTGAGGTGCAAGTCGACGAGGAGTCAACTCAGCAACCAGCGCCTTCGAGCGCGAGTCGGGCGACGAGAGCAATCTCCCTATTCAGCTCCTCCGCGGATTGGGCAAAGCATTATGGTCCCCAAACCGGCGGCAGCGTCCTTGCAATCGGCAACTTCGATGGGATTCACCTCGGCCACCAGGCCATCTTGCGGGCCGTCGTTGTACGCGCGCGGGAGACCCATGCGGTTGCGACCGCTCTTACCTTTGATCCGCCCCCGCTTAAGGTGCTCCGCCCGGAGTCCGCGCCGCTCCGGCTTTCGACGAACGCCCAACGCATGGACTGGTTCAACGTCGCAGGGTTGGAAGCAGCCGTCGTCCTGCCTTTCACGACGGCACTTGCACAGCTATCCCCTCAAGAGTTTGTCGAACAGATCCTCGTTCGCGACTTGCGCATCCGCTCCGTTCTCGTTGGCGAAAATTTCCGTTTTGGCCACAAGCAGGCCGGAGATGTTCTCTTGCTTCGGGAGTTCGGAAGAAAACATGGCTTCGAGGTCATCGTAATTCCGGCAGTGGTTGCTCACGGCGAGGTTGTTTCCAGCACGCTCTTGCGCCGTCAAATTGCCGCAGGCGATGTCACCCGTGCTGCTCGTCTTCTTGGCCGTCCGTTCGTCTTGACGGGAGAAGTCGTGACTGGAACAGGCACTGGCCGCCGATTCACGTTTCCCACGCTGAATCTCACTCCCGAGCAGGAACTCCTGCCTGCGCGCGGGGTGTACATTACGCGCACGCAGTTCGATGGCGACACCAAGCGCTACCGCTCAGTGACGAACGTCGGCGTGCGCCCAACCTTTAACGGCACGACGCTGGCTGTCGAGACGCATCTGTTCGATTTTCAGGGGGAAACCACGCCGAAACGCATTGAGGTCCGCTTCTGGAAGCGTTTGCGCGAAGAAAAGAAGTTCAGCGGTCCGGAGGAATTGCGCGCGCAAATCGCCCGGGACATCGCCGCAGCGAACCGTTTCTTCTCCCGCCTGCGCCGTTTCCGCTCTTTCCGCGATCTCGCCTAAGTCAGGGGCTTTCGTCTCGGCAGCGATATCTCAAATTTATTTTTCGATCTTGGAGAGGCAATCGGCGCAATAGCCGCCCACTTCGGTTCGGGAAACGGTGACTTTCATCCCAAAGTCGCGGGCGATCTGTTCTTTGAGCTGCTCGTAAAGGCGGCTTTCGAACTCGCGTACTTTGCCGCAGCGCAGGCAAGCCACGTGGATGTGGTCGCGAGGTCCGTGGCTTTCGTAGTAGTGGCGGTCACCGCGCAGATGCAACAGGTCGAGTTCGTCAATCAGCCCGTGCTTTTTCAGGAGGTCAATAGTGCGGTAAACGGTGACCAGGTGAACGCCGGAATCAATTTTCCGGCCCCGCTCGAGGATTTGATCCACATCCAGGTGCTGCTCGGCCTCATCCATCACCTGCAGGATGACGCGCCGCTGCCGCGTAAGGCGAATCCCCAGATTCTTTACGGCTTGTTGCAGTCTGCCGGTGGTTTCCGCGGTGTTGAGCCGCTCACCCGTGGAAACCCGGTGCGCTGACGAGGCCGCCATGTTTTCTCTCCGGACGCGCGAAAAGTCCGCTGCGCTAGGAATGCGAAGGAAGCAACCGCACCACGTCATTGTACATAACGTAGGCGAACAGGACCAAAAGAAACACCAGTCCAACTTGGACGAAGCGCTCCTTAAACGCGAGACTCAGGTCGCGGCGCATGCTGCCCTCGATGGCCAGCAAAAGGATATTCCCGCCATCGAGAATCGGAATGGGCAACAGATTTAAGATTCCCAGGTTGACGCTGATCAACACCATCACAGAGATTACCGCCGACGGGCCCCTGCGCACCGCTTCGCCCGCAACGCGCGTGATCCCCACAGCACCCTGAAGCTGTTTCACGGAAACGCGCCCGCTAAAGAGTTTTCCTACTACGCCGACGGTGTCCTGAATCATTTCGAGGGTTTTTGCCGTCGCAGCGGAAGTGCTCGCGACGAATCCGATCTTGTGATAGATGATGTCGGGGTCAGGTCCAACGCCGATTTGATAGTTGTTGGTGCTCGCATCAGCCACGCCTTGCTTCGGCGTCACGGTCAAGTGCAGGAGTTGTCCCTTGCGCTCAACATCGAGCTGCAAAGGCTTGCCCCCGGAATCCCGGATGTAATCCTTGAATTGCTCCCAGTACTCCACCTTCTGGCCATTCACCGACGTGATGATGTCATTCTCACGGAGGCCTGCTCGATCCGCCGGGGCTCCCGGGAAGAGTTCGCCGATGACCGGGCGTATCGACGCATAGCCAAAAATCTGTTGGATGGTATCACCCTCTTTCGGGGTGATTTCCACATGGCGGCGCACTCCATTATTTTCAACTTCGAGTCTTAGGATTCCTCCAGGTGCGTTTTCATGGATCTGCTCTTCAGCTTGTTCCCAGGTTGGATTCTTGGCACTGTTGATGGAGACAACCGTGTCACCCGGCTGAAGGGCGCCAGGAGTAGTTTGCGAGCCGGATGGCAGCCCAACGATCTGCACGGGTTTGCTCAGATACGCAGGGGAGGGCATGCCGGCTGTCATGTAGTAGCAGGTCAAGAGAAACACAGGGAAAACCAAGTTGACTGCAGGTCCCGCAAAAGAGATCAAAGCCCGCTGCCAGCGCAGCTTGCTCATGAGCTCGTCGCGAGCTCCAGTGGGAGCGACCTTGCCCGCATCCACTTCAGAAAGATCCTGGCCGGCCATTCGCACGTAACCGCCCAGCGGTAGCGCGCTCACACGGTAGTCCGTCGCGCCGCGTTTCCATCCAAACAGCCGCGGCCCAAACCCGATCGAAAAAACGTCCACGCGAACGCCGAAGAGTCGCGCCATGATGAAGTGTCCCCATTCATGCACCAGGATCATCACCCCGAGCACGAGCACCATGCCGATTATCCAGTCCATGAACTTGCGTTTCCCTTCTTCCTTCGACCATTCCGGATCGTAATTGACTCCATCTTAAGATGCCGCCACTGCTGTCACCGCCAGCCGGTCCACTTCTTCCTTGGCCATTCGACGGGCTTCTGCATCCGCCGTAAGCACGTCCTCCATCTTCTCAAAACGCATGCGGGGTGTCCTGCCAAGAACGCGTTCAATCACTTCCGAGATACCCAGGAATGCCAGGCGCCCCGCCAGAAATGCCCCCACCGCAACTTCATCCGCTGCATTCAGCGCGCACGGCAGTGCGCCGCCTTTTTTCAAAGCTTCCTTCGCCAACCGCAAACAGGGGAAGCGCCGAGGGGAAACCTTTTCAAAATCCAGCCGCTTCAGCTTTGCCCAATCCAGCGCTACTTGATTGGATGCGATTCGCTCAGGATAGGTTAACGCATACTGGATGGGCATGCGCATGTCTGTCGGTCCGAGTTGTGCCAGAACTGAACCGTCCACAAACTCAACCATCGAGTGAACCGTTGACTGAGGATGGATCACCACGTCGATCTGATCCGGACGCATCCCAAAAAGCCACCTCGCCTCAATCACTTCGAAGCCTTTGTTCATCATTGTCGCGGAGTCAACGGTGATGCGGTTTCCCATGCGCCAGTTGGGATGAGCCAGCGCTTGCTCCGGGGTGACGCTCGCCAGCGCCTTGAGCGGCGTCTTGCGGAAAGGACCGCCCGAAGCCGTCAAAACAATGCGCCGCACTTCTCCGTGGGTTCCGCCGCGTAAGCATTGATGCACGGCGTTGTGTTCACTGTCTACTGGCAAAATTTCTTGACCCGCTTGCTTCGCCGCGGCCATGACCAGCTCGCCTGCCGCCACCAGAACTTCCTTGTTCGAGAGCGCAACCGACTTCCCGCGCTTGATCGCCTCGTAGGTCGCTTCCAGTCCTACCACCCCGACGGCGGCAGAGACCACGACATCCGCGGTCGCAATCGTTCCGACGGCCAGCATCCCTTCGCGGCCGTGATGAATGGCTGGCAGCGAAATCCCCTTCGACCGTAGCCGCGCGGCTAGGTCATCTGCCTTCTTCTCGTCGGCGACTGAGACCAATTCCGGCTTGTGCCGCTCGATCTGCCCAACCAGCTCGTCCAGGTTGCCGCCCGCCGCCAGCGCCGCCACACCAAAGCGTCCAGGCTGCGATTCCACCACCGACAGGCATTGCCGTCCGATTGAGCCCGTGGAACCCAAAATGGATAGTTTTTTCACCAAGTTACCTGCACCCGATTCCGCGTGCTGTGGATCCTCTTGGACCTACATTCTGGGCGAGTAGATCAATATCCAATAATACCAGACAACGGGAATCGCCAGAATCAGCGCATCGATGCGGTCGAGAATTCCTCCATGTCCCGGCAGCAGCCCGCCCGAATCTTTCACTCCTGCGCTGCGCTTGTAGGCCGACTCCAGCAGATCGCCAATCTGGCCGGCCACATTGCCAACTGTCCCCATCGCCAGCAAATGAGGCAAGGGGGCGCTCAGCCAGCGGCCAAAGACCGCGGCAACCAGCAAAGAGCCAGTCAGACTCGCCGCCGTCCCCTCCCAGGTTTTCTTTGGGCTCAGGTGGGGCGCAAGCGCATGTTTCCCAACCGCACGGCCCACAAAATAGGCGGCTGAATCTCCGACCCAAGTGATCACCAGCGCAAAAAGCAGCAGCGCAGGCCCTTCCGTCCCCAATCCATGCAGGCGGACGGCATACGTCAGCGGAAACGCGACGAGCAAGAGCCCGCTTGAGCTGATTCCCGCGGCCGGCAGCCCCTCTACCAGAGGCCTTCTCGTCCACAACGTGAGGACCGCGATTCCCAGCACGAAGAGAAAGAATACGAGCTCCAGCGGCGGCATCGCGCCGGCAAACAATCCTGTCTTGCGCTGCAACGTGAGCCCGCCGGAGAGTTCATACCAGGGGGCGGTCGCGGCTCGCCACTGCACATAAATTAAGGCCAGAGCGCACGTAGCCGTCCAGAAGCGATATGCGCGATGCCCGATGGCGTCCCCTAACGCAAAATACTCAAACAGCGCAAGAAGCGTCACTAATGCCACAGCCAGAGATAGCACCGCTGTCGAGCCCCTCAGCACCAGTCCTACGACCAATGGGATCAGGACAGCGGCTGTCACTACACGCTTCCACATCATCGAGCGTAAGTCCTTTGAAGCACGGTCATCCCGGATCTGTTCATGGAAAACTCCAGCCCCATCACATCATAATGAAGGAAAGAAATCACGCAGGAAGGACAAAAAAAGGTGGCAGTCGAAATAGAAAACGACTACTCGCCGGCTACGCGCGCGGGCCTTTCCGCTAGCGGTTGGTCTTCACGAATTCCTCCGTAACGTCGCTCGCGTCTCTGGAATTCGACCAGCGCCTCGAACAACTGGGCGCGGTTAAAGTCCGGCCAAAGCGTATCCGTCACATAGATTTCCGCATAGGCGATCTGCCACAGAAGGAAATTGCTCACGCGCATCTCGCCGCTCGAACGAATGAGGAGGTCGGGGTCCGGCAACCCGGCCGTGTACAAGCGCCGGGAAATTTGCTCTTCCGTCACACGCCCGGGCGTTCCGTTGCCATTCCGTTCAGCCAAAACGGCATTCATTGCGTCCACAAGTTCCGCGCGTCCGCCGTAATTCAGCGCCAGGCAAAGCACCATCCCCGTATTGCCAGAGGTTCGCTCCACCGCTTCGTGAGTATCCTGCTGCACTCCTTCGGGAAGCTCCTCGATGCGGCCCAGGAAGCGCATCCGGATGTTGTTCCTCTGGATTAGGGGCATCTCTTTGCGCAGATACTCCCGCAACAGTGCCATAAGAAAGTCGATTTCCGTCTTCGGCCGCCGCCAATTTTCCACGGAGAACGCGTACAAAGTCAGCGCTTCGATGTTCAGCCTCGCGCACGTCTCGATCGTAGTGCGCGCCGATTGCACTCCTTTGCGGTGCCCCGCAACGCGCGGCAGATGCCGGCGCTGTGCCCAGCGGCCGTTCCCGTCCATGATCACGGCGACATGCCTGGGCAGCCTCTCCAGATCGAGCTTTTCGAGAAGTTGCACTTCTTCGGAAGTTACCGGACCTAAGGCGCCGAGTGCGGCGATTTGCAGCTTCGTGTGTCGTTGGCTATGTGGCACGGCGTTCCTAACCGCTTCTCCTTTATGCCGCAAAGTTAACATACCCCTCCGCAGCGGCGCAATGCTTTGGTGCCGTGTCCGGCATCAGGGCGTGACCGCGGATGGGGCGTTCTGGAAAATTGCCGTGTAGGTCAGGACCAGCGTCAGGCCGATCATAGTGATTGCCGTCACCCAAGCGATTATGTTGAAGGTCAGCGTGTTCACGTAATCGCCCATCAGGTCGCGCCGGTTCACCAACAGCAAGATGAAAATCACCACCACCGGCAGCCAAATGCCGTTGCCCACCTGAGAGAAAATCAAAATCTTCCACAATGGCGCGCGGGGGAGCAAAACGATCCCCGCACCGACGGCGATCAGTACGGTGTACAGCCAATAAAATATGGGGGCTTCCTTGAACTTGTGATCGATCCCCGCCTCAAAACCAAGGCCCTCACAAATCACGTGAGCGGTCGAAAGCGGCAGAATGGAGGCTGCGAACAGCGAAGCATTGAGCAAGCCAAACGCGAACAAAACTCCAGCTCCCCGCCCTGCCAGGGGAATGAGCGCCTGCGCCGCCTGCGCCGCGTCGTTTATGTCGCGGTGCCCCGAAACGTACAGTGTCGCTGCCGTGCAGACGATGATGAAAAACACGACAACCATGCAGCTTATACTGCCGAATAGCACGTCCGCGCGGGCTTGTGGATATTGGCGCGGGTTTACCTTCTTCTCCACAAATCCCGCTTGCAGATAAAAAAATTGCCATGGCGCGATTGTCGTTCCGATAAGCCCGGTAAGCATGATGAGATAGCCGGACTCGAAACGAAGATTCGGGATAACCGTATGTTTGGCGGCCTCCAGCCAATCCGGTTTTGCCAGGACCGCCGAAAACAAATATGCCAAATAAAATCCGCACGCGATCAGGAAAATGACCTCCACCTGGCGATACGTTCCACGGAGCACCAGGATCCACACAATGATCGCAGCGATGGGCACCGCGATGTACTTGCTGATTCCGAAGATTTGCATGGCGGCAGCTACGCCGGCGAACTCGGCCACCACGTTTGCAAGGTCAACAAAAAAACCGGTGACCATCACGAAAAACGTCGACCGGAACCCAAACTCCTCGCGGATGAGATCCGACAGGCCTTTACCCGTCACCACTCCCATGCGCGCGCACATCTCTTCCGTGACGTACAGCGCGATGGTCATCGGAATGAGCGACCACAGCAGAGCGTACCCATAGTGCGCACCCGCTTGTGTGTAGACGGAGATCCCGCCGGCGTCGTTGTCCACGTTGGAAGTTATGATTCCAGGGCCAACGACCGCAAGAAGCAGGGTGAGGCGGCGCCGCAATCCGCGAATGCGCTTCTGCAAATCGGTTCCGCGGGCCCGCAGACCCTCGACGCTCGAAGTTATGGTTCCCCAATTCACTCGGTTCTCTCTATCTCTTCATCAGCCGAGACACTACGTCATCCACCGTAATCGTCCCTATCGGGTGCTTATCCCGGTCCACCACCGTTAGCATTCTCAGGTTGTATTTGTCGAACAGTTCGAAAGCTTCCTTTTCATCCGCTTCGGCGGGAACGCTCAGGAGTGGCTCCGTTCTCAGAGTCGCCATCTGCTGCTCCGGCGCGGCCAGCAGCAACCGCGCCACCGGCACGGTCCCAGAGAATTGCGCCTCAAGATCGAGCAGCACGATGGTATCCAGTTGCTCCAGCTTCAAATCCTGCTCTCTCATCCACTGCAGAACTTCCTCACGAGTCGAAGCTTCCCCAACAAAAACAAACTCCGGGTTCATCATCCCTCCTGCCGTCGAAGGATCGAAAGTCAGCAGTTCACGCACCTCATCCGCTTCCTGGCCCGGCATCTCTTCCAGTAATTCTTCCGAGGTTTCCTTCGTCAACTCGCCGAGCACGTCCGCTGCCGCATCAGGGGCCATTTCTTCCAGGATGTCGGCGGCCTTTTCCGGATCCAGCTTTTCGACAATCTGCGTCGTCAACCGCGCATCGAGCTCAGCCAGCACAGCGGCGGCGGTCTCTTCATCCAGCGAAGCGATGATTCCCTGCCGTTCCGCAGCGGACAAGTCTTCCATGATCTCCGCAAGGTCCGCCGGGTGCAGGTCTTCCAGCTTTTCGTGAGTGATGCGCAACTTTACGCGGCGCAATGGATCAGGCTCGATCAAGTTGACAAACTCCCACAGAATCGCGCGCTGCGGCAACTTGTTCTGCAATTTGCGGATCACACCGGGTGACACCACTCCTTGCAGCAGCCTTCGCACAGCGCCGGGCAATCCGACGTCGACCTGCGTGAGGCGTAGCTCCACGTTTCCGTTGGTACGGTATTCCACAAGGTCCACGTCATTCACTCGAACCACCTTACGCCCGCTCGTATCGATAATTTGCTGGTCCAGGAGGTCCTTCTGCACCGCCAGCCATGCCTCGTTCGGTTCGTATAACGCCAGCGCGCGCTCGCCCACGCTCAGCCGCATCGTTCCCGGTGCAACCGAGGCCACCTGATCATAACGAGCTACCAGCGGCGGAAATTTACCGCGCGAGAGCAGAAAATGGGATACCCGATTCGGTTGTTCTGCGGGCTCGATGAAAAATTCCCTGACGCGCCCGACAAAATTACCCTGCGCGTCATAGGTCTCCGCACCCATCAACTCTGTCGCGTACAACTGCATAGGACCGCCTTTCAGGAGCGTCCCGGCAGATTGAAACGGGCGCCCCCTTGCTCAGTCTACTTTCAGCCAACAAAAAACCCGCGTGCCGGAAAGCCTCGGCCGCGGGCAAGTGCCTCATACAAATGGGCTTACCTCTAGCCAGGCGTGAACCCTCCCCAACCAACTCCCTGCGCGAGACCCCGGACCATTCCCGCGACGCGCTCCGCCCCATTACAACTAGGGCCAGGTTCGAGTTCGCTGGATGAGCTCATTGCTTGAGAATTCACTCCGCAAATAGTGACCGCTGCGCAGTCACCAGTGCAGTGATAAGCCGGGCAGGTTGCGTTGTCAAGAAAAGAATGTTCTTTGATGCAATTTTCTTGAAGGACAGGCCCGTTTTGGCAATCACTTCGGCTTGGCAAAGACCATGTCGCGCGGTTCTTCGTTCCTGCGGCGGCATTCTTCCGCGTACAGGGCCAGATAATTCTTTAAAACATAGTCGCGCGGTGAGTATCCCAGCTCTTTTGCAGCCCGGTCGATCGCCTCGGCCGGCCCTTCCAGTTCCACAAAAGTCCCCATCGGCGTCTCGTCCAATTCGATCAGCAGGGTCCGTGCCCAGCGGCTCGCGGCAGGAAGCGCAAACGTCGTCCGGTACTTCTCGTACCGAAACCATCCGCGCATGCCCAGCCCTTCGAAAACCTTCCCCAAATTCTCGGCGTCCGCCACTTCCACTTCAATCTCCTCGCGAACTTTGTGCCGCCCCGCCTTTACGATTCGCCCTTCTCTGCTCGGCTCGGTTCCCGCGAGCATTGCCGGCCTCTTAAACGTCAGCACCACGCGTCCCGCTGCGATACCCTTGGTCTTCTTGGGGCGCCCGTCCGGCGTCTCCGTTCGAATCCGAAGCAACTGCCCGTGCTTGGCGAGACCCCCATCAGGGGTGTCGAAAATCACGTTCCATTCGTGAACGCGCCCCGTTCCTCCGGAGACGTGACGAGCGCCGAGCTTCTTAAGTTTCCTGCGAAAGCCTGCGGCGTCCTCGATGCGCAGCTTGATTTCCGTTTCGTGCGCCATTCTCTAAGTCCCTACCTGGCAGTCCATCGCTTTCTCCTGCCGCCGACTTGCTTTAGTATAGCGGACGAATTCGTTCCACCTTGAGCGGGCGCCCCGCTCCCGCCGTGCTTTCGAATGAACTGGATGAAACCAGACGCCAGCATCGTAACGCAAAACTTCCCCCCCGAGGCTTCGGAAGCCGGCATGCCTCGGCCTCCGGCTGCTCTCCGAAAGCCCGCCGAACACGTCCTCCATGGCGACCTCCGCACCGACGACTACGCCTGGCTGCGCCAAAAAGAAAATCCCGAAGTCATCCGCTATCTCGAAGCAGAAAATTCCTACACCGATGCGATCCTCAAGCCGACGGAAGCTTTTCAGGAGAAGTTGTATCAGGAAATGCTCGGGCGGATTCTTCAGACCGACCTCTCGGTCCCTTATCTGCTCCGCGGGTATCTCTATTTCACGCGCACGGAAGAAGGCAAGCAGTACCCTATCCACTGCCGCCGCTTGGACGCCGAAGGATCAGCGGAAGAATTGCTGCTTGATCTGAACGAGCTCGCGCAGGGCCATCCCTACCTCGGCCTCGATTCTTTCGTCGTTAGCGACGACAACCATCTTCTTGCTTACTCGACCGACACGACGGGTTTTCGCCAGTACACACTGCAAATCAAAGACCTGCGCACGGGTCAGCTCCTTCTTGCAACCTTCGAGCGCGTCACCAGTGCCGCCTGGGCCGCCGACAATCGCACCCTCTTTTACACCATCGAAGGCGAAACCACGAAGCGCTCCTATCGTCTCTATCGCCATGTTCTGAATTCAACCGAACCCGGCACGCTTCTCTACGAGGAGACCGACGAACGCTTTCGCATCGAGATCCATCGCACCCGCAGCAGCGCTTTCCTTCTTCTCACGGCTTCAAGCCATACCACAAGCGAAGCTCGCTATCTCCGCGCCGATCAACCCGAAGGCAACTTTCTTCTCCTCGCGCCGCGTGAAAACGATCACGAATACTACGCCGACCATCATCCCGGAACGTCAGCGGACCCTTACGCCGGAATTTTCTATATTCGCACCAACTCCGGAGGGCGCACCTTTCGCATCGTCACCGTTCCCGTCGCCGATCCCCGCCGGGAACACTGGCGAGAGTTCATTGCGAACCGTCCGCAAGTGATGCTTGCTGGATTGGAAGCCTTCGAGAACAATCTTGTCCTCTTCGAACGGCAGGACGGCCTGCCCCACCTTCGCATCATTGATTTGTCCGGGAGTGCCGCAGAGCCCCCGGCCACATCGCATCGCATCGAATTCACCGAGCCGGCCTACAACGCATCGCTCGGCGCCAATCCGGAATTCAAAACGTCGCACATCCGTTTTCACTACGAATCCTTCGTCACGCCGCGCTCCGTCTTCGACTACGATCTCCGCACTCGCCAGCGCATACTTCGCAAACAGCAGCCTGTCCTCGGCGGCTATGACTCCTCGCAATTCGTCAGCGAGCGGCTGCACGCCACCGCATCCGACGGCGCGCAGATTCCCCTCTCCATCGTCTATCGCCGCGATACGCCGCGCGATGGCACCGCGCCGCTCCTGATTTACGGCTATGGCAGCTACGGGATATCCATCCCCGTCACGTTCAACTCGAACCGTCTGAGCCTGCTGAATCGCGGCGTCATCTATGCGATCGCCCATATCCGCGGGGGCGGAGAACTTGGCAAGCCGTGGCACGACGCCGGCCGGATGCGCAAAAAGCGCAACACCTTCTCCGACTTCATCGCCGCTGCGGAATACTTGATCGCGCAGCGGTACACTCATCCACAGAGTCTGACCATCCAGGGCGGCAGCGCTGGCGGCCTTCTCATGGGCGCCGTCACAAACTTGCGTCCCGACCTGTTCCACATCGTGATCAGCCAGGTTCCCTTCGTCGACGTGCTTAACACCATGCTCGATGCCACTCTGCCGCTCACCGTGAGCGAATACGAAGAATGGGGCAATCCGCAACTCGCGGACGACTATTTCTACATGAAGTCCTACTGCCCGTACACTAATCTCGAGCGCAAAGCCTATCCGACGATGCTGGTAAAAACTTCGCTCAACGATAGCCAGGTCATGTATTGGGAGCCGGCCAAATACGTCGCCAAGTTGCGCACCCTCAAGACCGATCGCAACCCGCTCCTGCTGAAAATCAACATGGGCGCAGGCCACGGGGGCGCTTCCGGCCGCTACGACTATCTCCGGGAAATCGCTTTGGACTATGCTTTCTTGTTTACGCAGCTAGGGATTCACGAATGATGCTCGCTACATTGCACCCATGAGCGATCCGTCCTCACCTCTGATGCAGCAGTATCACGCCATCAAGACGCGCTACCCGCACGCGCTGCTGCTCTTCCGGCTCGGCGACTTCTACGAGCTTTTTTACGAAGATGCTATGATCGCCGCGCGCGAACTGCAAATTACGCTCACTTCGCGCAATCGCGAGAAGGGCCAGCCCATTCCCATGTGCGGCGTGCCTTACCACGCCGCAGATGGCTACATCGCCCGGCTCATCCGCGGCGGCTTCAAGGTTGCCATCTGCGACCAGATGGAGCAGCCCGGCCCGGGCAAGAAGCTGGTTCGCCGTGAAGTCGTGCGCGTGATCACGCCCGGCACCGCGACGGATGTCGCCCTCCTCGACGCCCGTGAAAATAATTTTCTCGCCGCTGTCGCGAAAGGGCCCTCCGGCTCACCGATCGGACTGGCCTTCGTGGACTTGTCCACCGGAGAGTTCCAGGCCACCGAATTCTCGGGCGCAACGGCCGACGAAGCGCTTCGCGACGAGCTCCAGCTCCTCCATCCCCGCGAGACCCTTCTGCCGCGTCCACAGCAGCTTTTCGAAACCTCAAAAACCTCTCTTCTCGAAGGCGCCGGCGGCGTCGAATCGCGCCTGGAAGACTGGGTTTTCCAGCGCGACTACGCGGAACGCATCCTTCGGGAACAATTTGGTGTCGCCGAACTCACCGGCTTCGGACTGGATGACCATCCGCAAGCGCTTGCCGCTTCCGGTGCCATCATCCACTATCTCCGAGAAAACTCAGCGCGCGGCGACGACGCGCCCAGCGTCGAGGCTCTTAGCCACCTGGACCGCGTCCGCTACTACGAGCAGCACGAAACGCTCGTTCTCGACCCCGTCACCGTCCGCAATCTCGAACTGGTTGCTCCCATTTTTACTGAGGAATCCGGTCGCACCGGGCCAACAACCCTGGTAGCTGCCCTCGATGAAACCGTCACCGGCATGGGCGCCCGCCTCCTGCGCTCTTGGATATTCCGCCCTTTGATCGACCGAGAAGCCATTGAAGCCCGCCTCGGCGCGGTTGCGCACCTCCTCCAACAAACCGTCGTTCGCGGCGAAATTCGCAAAGAATTGCGCGGCATCCTTGATCTCGAGCGTCTTACCAGCCGCATCACTCTTGGTCTGGCTTCTCCGCGGGAACTCGTCGCGCTTCGCAGGTCGCTCGCGCAGCTTCCCGTCTTGAAGAATTTTCTTACCCCGCCACCGGCCGGCGGCAGCGAACTTCTGCGGCATCTCCACGCGGAAATTGATGAGCTCACCGACGTCCGCGAACGCCTCGAGCGTGCCATCGCCGATGAGCCTCCTGCACTCGCCACCGAACCCGGGATGATCCGCGCCGGCTATCACGCCGAGCTCGATGAGCTGCGCAATCTCAGCCAGCACAGCAAGCAAATTATCGCCGCGATGGAGGAGCGCGAGCGCAAGCGCACCGGCATCGCTTCTCTGAAAATTCGCTTCAATCAGGTTTTTGGTTATTACATCGAGATTTCCAAGCCCAACCTGCATCTCGCTCCTGCCGATTACGAGCGCAAGCAAACCCTTGTCAACGCCGAACGATTCACTTCTTCGGAGTTGAAAGACTACGAGCGAAAAATCCTGGCAGCCGATGAACGCATCCTCGAAATCGAGCGGCAGCTCTTCGTCGACGTCCGCTCGAGCATCGCCGCCAAAGCGGCGCGCCTTCGCCGCACTGCTTCCGCCGTCGCCCAGCTCGACGTTCTCTCCGCGTTTGCCAAGCTTGCCGCGGACCGCGGCTATTCGCGGCCGCAATTCAATTCCAGCGGCGAACTTCTGATCGTCGCCGGCCGCCATCCAGTCATCGAGGAACTCCTGCGCCAGCGCGGCGAACGCTTTGTCCCCAACGATCTCTGCTTCGAGTCCGGCCGCCAGCAACTTTTGCTCATCACCGGGCCGAACATGGGCGGCAAATCCACCTATCTGCGTCAAGCTGCCCTCATCGTGCTGATGGCGCAGATGGGCTCGTTCGTGCCCGCGCGCCAGGCCAAACTTCCCATCACCGACCGCATCTTCACGCGCATCGGCGCGAGCGACAATCTCGCCCGTGGCCGCTCGACATTTCTCGTGGAAATGAGCGAAGTTGCCGCCATCCTCACCCACGCCACTCCCGCGAGTCTTGTCCTTCTCGACGAAGTCGGTCGCGGCACTGCCACTTTCGACGGCCTCTCCATCGCCTGGGCCGTCGTCGAGCATCTCCAAAAGCACATCCGCGCGCGCACCCTCTTCGCCACCCACTATCACGAGCTCACCGAGCTGGCGGAGCTTCTCCCCACGGTCAAGAACGTCCACGTCTCCGTCAAGGAAACGCCCAACGAAATTATTTTCCTCCGCCGCGTCGAGCCCGGCAGTGCCGACAAGAGCTACGGCATTGAGGTCGCCCGCCTCGCCGGCTTGCCTCGCAGCGTCATCGAACGCGCCCGCGAAGTCTTGAAGAGGCATGAACAAAGCGAGCACGAGCTCAGCGAAACTCTCTCTCCCGGCGCAACCGATTCCGTGAACGGCAACGGCAATCAGCAGGTGCTGTTCACTCCGCTTGACCGCGCCGTCCTCGAAAAGCTCCGCGACGCCGACCTCGACCAGCTCGCCCCCCTCGACGCCCTCAATCTCCTCGCCCAACTCAAGAAACAAATCTCATGACGCCGCGGTCCATGCTCGTCCTCGGCCTCATGTCCGGCACCTCCGCCGATGCCATTGATGTCGCTCTCGCACGCATCTCCGGTTCACCGCCAAATCTAAACGCGAAACTCCTCGGCCACATTTCCCTCCGCATTCCTCCCGCAATCCGGAAGGAAATTCTCCACGTCGCCGAGCAGCGAGCCGTCACCGCCGGAGAACTCAGCCAGCTAAATTTTCTCCTCGGAGAACTCTTTGCTGGCGCGGCTCTCGCCGCCTGCCGCCGTTTCCGCGTTTCGCCGCGCCGCATTTCTCTGATCGGCAGCCACGGCCAAACCGTCTTCCACCAGGGCCGTCCTATTCCGTTCTTCGGTCACCCCACTGCCTCAACGCTCCAAATCGGCGAACCCGCCGTCATCGCCGCCCGCACCGGAATCACCACCGTGGGCGACTTTCGCCCCGCAGATATTGCCGTTAGCGGCCAGGGCGCACCCCTCGTTCCCTATGCCGACTATCTTCTCTATCGCCACCCGAAACTCGGCCGCGTCTCGCTCAATCTCGGCGGCATTGCTAACATCACTGTTCTCCCTGCCAATGCGAAGCCATCGCAAGTTTTCGCCTTCGACACCGGCCCCGCCAACATGCTCATCGACGCGCTCGTTGTCCACTTCACCCGTGGCCGCCAGCGCTTCGACAAAAATGCAGCTCTCGCCGCGCAGGGCCGCAGCCTGCCCGCCCTGCTCGATGATCTCCTGGGTGATCCCTACTTGCAGCTCGCTCCTCCCAAGAGCACCGGGCGCGAATACTATGGGCACGCTTACCTGCAAAAACTACTCGCTCTCGGCCACCGCCACCGCGCAAAACCCGCCGATCTTATTCGTGCCGCGACGATTTTCACCGCCCTTTCCGTAGTTGACGCGCTCAACCGTTTCGTCCTGCCCAAGATCAAAATCCGCCAGCTCATCGTCTCAGGTGGCGGTGCACACAATCCGCTCATCCTTGCTCAACTCGCCGCCGCTCTCCCCGGCATCGACGTATTCCCTTCCTCCCGCCTCGGCATCCCCGTTGACGCAAAGGAAGCCTTCGCCTTCGCACTCCTCGCCTATGAATCCTTTCATCAGCGCCCGGCGGACATTCCCTCTGCAACGGGCGCACGTGGCCCGACCATTCTCGGTAAAATCTCCCATGCCCCGCCCCGCTAGTTCTTGCGATTCTCCAAGCAGCGTTATTTCTCCGTGCCCCCTCAGTGTTCTTTGTGCCAATTCCTTCATTTGGATTCTTGTTCTGGTTCTCGTCGCCGCCGTTTGCCTCTCTGGCTGCTCTCGCCAATCTCGCGCCGATCCCTCTTCCCTCACTCTCATCATCGAATCCAACCCCATGAATCTCGATCCCCGCTTCGCCACCGACGCGCAATCCGCGCACATCGACAGCCTGATCTTCGGCGGCCTCCTCGAACGTGACTATCAGATGAATCTCCACGGCGATCTGGCCGAATCCTGGATTGTTCCTGACCCTCTGACCTACATCTTCCATCTCCGCCGCGGCATTCGCTTCCATGACGGCCGACCGCTCACTTCCGCCGACGTCAAAGCTACCTTCGATTTCATTCTCGATCCCGCCAATCGCTCACCCAAGCGTGGCGGCTTCCGCATGGTCACGTCCATCGAAACCCCCGATGACGCCACCGTCATTTTTCATCTCAAGGAACCCTACGCCTCCTTCACGGTGAATCTCCTCCGCTCTGCCGTCGGAATCGTTCCCGCGAACGCTTCCGCTGACTTCGCTCGCCATCCCATCGGCTCCGGTCCGTTCCGCTTCGTCAGCCAAGCACAAGACGAGGAAGTCGTCCTCGATCGCAACCCCGATTATTTTCGCGGCGCCCCGCAAATCACGCGCCTGCGCATTCGCGTCGTCCCCGATGCCATCGTCCGCGCTCTCGAGCTTCGCAAAGGCTCCGCCGATCTCGAAATCAGCTCTCTCGCTCCGGACATGGTTCCCGTCCTCGCGCGCCAACCCGGACTTTCTGTCACCCAGCGCCCGGGCACAAACTTCGTCTATCTCGGCCTCAATTTCGAAGACCCCATTCTTTCGCGCCGCGAAGTTCGCCAGGCACTCGCCTTCGCCACCGATCGCGAAGCCCTAATCCGCTACCTTCTCCACGGCCAAGCCCGCGTCGCCTCCGGCATTCTCCCGCCCAATCACTGGGCCTACGAGCCCGACGTCACGCAATACGCTCTCGATACGCCTCGCGCCGAAAAACTCCTCGACACCGCCGGATTCTCCAGGAATCGCAACGGCATCCGCTTCCACCTCACTCTAAAAACCTCCACTGACGAACAATACCGCCTCATCGCCGCAGCCCTTCAGGATCAATGGCGCCGCGTCGGGATTGATCTCGAGCTTCGCCCGCTCGAACTGGCGACGCTCCTCTCCGACGCCGTCAAGGGCAACTTCCAGCTCAATCTCCTTCGCTGGGTCGGCGCCAACACCGACCCGGACGTCTTCGAATTTGTTTATTCTTCGAAGCGCTTCCCGCCTGACGGCGCCAACCGCGGGCACTACCGCAACCCGCGCATTGACGCTCTCACCGGCCAGATTCACGTGGAAATGGATCAGGAAAAACGCAAGGTTCTCTGCAGTGAAGTCCAGAAAATTCTCGCGGAAGACCTGCCTTATCTCCCGCTCTGGTTCTCCGACGTCGTCTCCGTCCACCGCCGTTCGCTCGGCGAACTCAATCTCTCACCCACCGGCGACTTCGACTTCCTCGCTACGCTTCCGCTCGGCCACTGAAGGCGACTACTGCAGCGCCTTCTCAATCTCCACCACCGGGATCGCGCCTTCCCGGATAATCTTCCACATGTCCCCGTGCAATTCCACAATGGTCGAAGGCAGCGCCGCTCCAGTCTCGCCTGCATCCAGCACCAACGGCAGCCGGTCGCCCATTTGCTTCATCACCTGCTCCGCGTTCGAGCACGCCGGAAACCCTGAGATATTCGCGCTCGTCCCCGTGATCGGCCCGTCGAATTCCGCAATCAGCCGGCGCACTACTTCGCTCCGAGGCCAGCGCAGTGCAATCCGCCCCGTGTTCGCTGTAACCTTTAGTGGCAGCCGGTAGGAAGCATCCACCACCAGCGTCAACGCGCCCGGCCAGAATTCCTGCCCCAATTGAAGAAAATTTCGCGGCGCATCGCGCGCGAGCAACATCGCCTGCTCCAACGAATTCACAAGAATCGGCAGCGCGCGAGTCTCCGGGCGTCCTTTCACGCGGTAAATCTCATCCACGGCCGCGAGGTTATACGGATCGGCCGCCAGTCCGTACAGCGTATCCGTGGGAACCCCGATGACACACCCGCGCGCAAGGAAATGCGCTGCATAGCGCAGCACGTCCGGTTCGGGGTTCTGCGTGTTGACGCGCAGCAGTTCAGCCGACAATTTCTTTGCCTTTGGCGAAGTCGTAACGCCATCCTGCAGCGCTCCGCCAGCGCTGCCCTAATTTGGGCACGCTACCACACGCCTTTAGACAGCGCAATAAAAGCTTGTACTGCAGCCGCCCGGCCTTTGTGATGCACTCGCTTTCGCAGACCTTTACTCCTGCACCCGACAGGCAAGTTAGCCTGCACCTCGCAAAATTTGGTACGCTCCCCTTAGGATGGTTACTCCCGGCAAAGACGCCCGTCTGGCTCGCCCTTCAACTGCACTCGCGATTCTCTCCAGCCGCGACAATCGCTGGCTCAAGACCTTTCGCATGGCCCTCCGCGGCGGCCTGCCCACCGAATCCGGCTCCGTGGGCGTCGAAGGCCTCCGCCTCGTCGAAGAAGCACTACGCTCCGGCTGCCGAATTGAAGCCGTCCTCTTCAGCGAATCCGGCGAGCGCCACCGCGAGCGCCTCGCTCCTCTCATCGATCGGCCCGAAATCGCCTTCCCCTTACTCCGCACCACCGATCGCCTTTTTGAAGGCCTCGCCGACACCGAGCATCCCCAGGGCGTCGCCGCTCTCGTCCAGCCGCGCACCACCACGTTCGACGACCTTCTTCGCACTCCTCCGTCCGCTTGCGCGCCGCTTCTTGTCGTTCTCGCAGGTGTACAAGATCCCGGCAACGTCGGCACAATCATCCGGACTGCTGCCGCCTTCGGCGCCACCGGCGCCGTGACCTCCGCCTCCGGCCAATCCGGCACCGCCAGCCCCTTCTCACCGAAAGCTCTGCGCGCCTCGGCCGGCGCCGTACTTCATCTCCCCATCCTTCCCGGGATGTCTCTTCCCATTCTTCTCACACAATTCAAGATCGCAGGCATTCGCACGCTTGCCTCCTGCGTTCATGAACTACAAAGCGCCGAACAGCGCCTCCTGGCTCCCTGGGAGGTCAACTGGTGCGAACCCGTAGCGTTGCTCGTCGGCAACGAGGGCGCAGGCCTGCCCGAAGAAGTCGAGCGCAGCGCGGACGCCCGCATTCGCATTCCCATGGCCAGCGGCGTGGATTCTCTTAATGCCGCCGCAGCCGCCGCGGTGCTCTTCTACGAAGCGGCCCGCCAGCGAAATTCTCTTTCCACTCCAGGAACTCAGAAACCGTGAGCCTTTTCTCCAAACTTCCTCAGCCGATCGAGCCCGATATACCGCTCGCTCATCAGCCTCTTGCCGAGCGCATGCGTCCGCGCACCCTCGACGAATTCCTCGGCCAGGAAAAACTTCTCGGCCCCGGCAAGCCCTTGCGCCTCCAAATCGAAAACGACAATCTCGGCTCCATGCTTTTCTGGGGCCCGCCCGGCTGCGGCAAGACCACTCTCGCGCGCGTCATCGCGCGCCTCACCAGCTCGGAATTTGTTGCCTTCAGCGCCGTTCTCGCCGGCATCAAGGAGATCAAGGAAGTGATGGCCGCCGCCGAGCGCGAATCCCATTCCGGCCACCGCACCATCGTCTTCGTCGATGAAGTCCACCGCTTCAACAAAGCCCAGCAGGACGCCTTTCTTCCCTACGTGGAAGCGGGCCACATCACGTTCATCGGCGCAACCACCGAAAATCCTTCTTTTGAAGTTATCTCCCCTCTTCTTTCGCGCACCAAAGTTTACGTTCTCGACCCGCTCCCCACTCCCCTGATCGTCGAGCTTCTTCGCCGCTCCCTCGCCGACAAGGACCGCGGCCTCGCCAAGGAAAATCTCAACGTGGACGACGACATCCTTTTCCGCATCGCTTCCTTCGCCAACGGCGACGCCCGCGCCGCCTACAACACTCTCGAACTCGCCGCGCACGCCGCCCGCCCGGATTCGCAAGGCATCCGCGCCATCACCCGCGGACTCCTCGAAGACGTCCTCCAGCGCAAACTCCTCCGCTACGACAAAGCAGGCGAGGAACACTACAATCTCATCTCCGCTCTCCACAAATCCGTCCGCAACTCTGACCCCGACGCCGCGCTATACTGGCTCTCGCGCATGCTCGAATCTGGCGAAGACCCCCTCTACCTCGCTCGCCGCATGGTCCGCATGGCCAGCGAAGACATCGGCCTTGCCGAACCCGGCGCACTCGCGGTCACTCTCGCCGCCAAAGACGCGTTCGATTTTCTCGGCGCGCCCGAAGGCCACTTGGCCCTCGCCCAGGCCGCTGTCTATCTTTCTCTCGCCCCCAAATCGAACGCCGTGTACACCGCCTTCGGTAACGTCGCCGAAGATGTCCGCAAAACCGAAGCCGATCCTGTGCCTCTCCATCTTCGCAACGCCGTCACAGGCCTGATGAAAAACATCGGCTACGGCGAAGGCTACAAATACGCCCACAATTTCGAAGAAAAAGTCACCGACATGTCCTGTTTGCCTGACAATCTCGCCGGCCGCGTTTATTACAAGCCCACCGATGAGGGCTTCGAACAGCGTCTTCGCCAGCGTCTCGACGAAATTCGCAAGCTCAAAGTTCGCAGCAAAGCAAACTCCCCGGGTGAGAAATGAAACGCATCGTAGCTGTCCTGACGATTGCCGTGTTTTCCCTCCCGCTCGGCGCGCAGACTCAACCCAAGCGCCCGAGAATCACCGGCATCGATCACGTCCGACTCTATGTCGCCAGCGTGGGAAAATCGCGCGAGTTCTACGGTGATATCGTCGGCCTGCCCGTGGGCGGAGGTGGTTGCGCGGGCGTCTCACATCCTTGCTTTCCGGTGAACTGGCATCAGCAGGTTGAACTTGAACCCGCGCCTTCTCCCGCCCCCGAGGATTGGCTCGCAGAAGTGGCCTTCGCCACCAATGACGTTGCCGCCATTCGCCGCTACCTCCTCGCTCACGCCATTAAAGTCGGTACAATTTCCAACGACGCAAACGGAGCCCAGCACTTCGAGCTGCGAGATCCTGAGGGCAATCCTATTGCTTTCGTCCAAAGGCCAACAGCCATCGCCGATTACGAAATCTCCAAGAATCAAATTGGCAACCGCCTCTTCCACGCGGGTTTCGTCGTGCGCGACGCCGCCGTCGAGGACCGCTTCTACCGCCAACTCCTTGGCTTCCGCATGTACTGGCACGGCGGATTCAAGGACACCGCCACCGACTGGGAAGAAATTCAGGTCCCCGACGGCGGCGACTGGATCGAGTACATGCTCAACATTCCTTCCCCCGCGGACCACAAAGAACTCGGCGTTCAGAATCATTTTTCGCTTGGCGTCACCAACGTCAAGTCGGCTTTCGATCTTTTGGTGGCACACGGCCTGAAGGTTACCGGCGACAAACCCGAAATCGGCCGCGACGGCAAATGGTCTTTCGATATTTACGATCCCGACGACACACGCGTCGAGTTCATGGAGTTCAAGCCCGCTCAGAAACCTTGCTGCCATCATTACGAAGCAGCCCATCCCACCCCATGACCTGGACCTGCCCCTGTTCGCGCAGCCGTTTCCGCTGGCTTCGCCATGTTTGCGCGCTCGTCTGCGCTGCGGTAGGCTGTTGCTCTCTTCCTCCCTCACGCGCGCAAAACATCAATCTCGACAAGCCTCTCCAATCCATCGACGATGACATTACCGGCTTCGCCTACGCTCCCGACGGCCGCATCATCTACTCCATCCGCCGTCTATTCAAAACCAAGCTCTACGATCTCCAGCGCGACGACATCTGGCTCCAGGACCTCAACGGCAAGCGCCATCGTCTCCTCGCCGGAGAAAAATTTGTCCGCGGCAATTCGCCCTTCACCTACACGATCGGCTCCTACCGATGGTCATTCAACGGCCGCCTCATCCTCGCCCAACTGTTCACCACTTCCGTTGTAGACGACACCGGCAAAACCGAAGACGCTCTCATGACCCTCGTCCTCGAGGACAACGGCAAGGAAATCCGCCTCGGCGGCCTCGACAGCGTCATCAAGGATTCCACCAACGCCTCCTGGCTCCTCGACAATTCCACCATCATCTATCTCACCGAGGTCGTGAAGCCCCACGTTCTCTCTTCCTTCAAATACATCAACACTGCGACGGGCCCCGTCGGACCCGCCTTCGACGGCCGCACATTCCTCGACGTGGATTACATTCCTCGCACCAACATCGCCATTGCCGTCGAGCGCGACCGCAATCTTTCCGGGCCGCCGCGCCTCCAGCGCCTCGATCTTCTCGCTCAGGACGACAAAGAGCTCGCCACTCTCGACGGCTACGAAGGCGGCATCTCCGTTTCCCCCAGCGCAAAAAAAGTCGCCTACTACATTGACAAGGAAGTTCTCGAGGTCCGCGACCTGACCGCGCCGAATCGCGCCGCCCGCGTGCGAATTGGTCTCGGCTTGTTTCAATGGTCCCCCGACGAAACCCGTATCCTTCTGAAACGCGCTATTGAAAAAAAATCCGGCGACCTCGTTTGGATCGACCTCCCTCCCTTCACCTCCGTACCGGCCAACGCCGCAAACCAGACCATCCCCGTCAGCCAGCCCATTCCCGTACCCATCCTTCACGGCCTCACCTTCCGCGACTTTGCCATCTCCCCCGACGGCCGCTTCCTCGCCGTCGTCGCCCCCGGCAAGCGCAATCTCCTCGTCTTCCCCCTCCCCCAGCGTTAACGTTACTTTTCGCCTCTGTAGAAGCCGGGCGGCGCCAGTCCCGACTCGGTCGGGAGCCCGGCTCAAAAAACAACTCGGTCCGCGCAATCTCACCACGCGGGCCATCTCATACCTCCGCTCTGCGCAAATTCAGCCCCTCAACAATCGCGCCCTCTTTCTATGCTCCACATAAATACACGCATCCTCGACAACAATCAGCCCCGCCGCCCGCGCCTTCTCCGCCGCTCCTGCATTTTCAATCCCCAACTGCATCCACACGACTTTCGCTCCCACGCGAATCGCGCTCTCCACCACTGCCAACACCTCCTCCGCTCGGCGGAAGATGTCCACTATCTCGATCTTTTCCGGCACGTCTTCCAGCCGCGCGTAACTCTTCTCCCCGAGCACCTCCTTCTCATTTGGATTCACCGGAATAATCCGGTAACCCGCCGCTTGCATGTATTCCGACACGCCATGGCTCGGCCGCGATGGCTTCGAAGACAAGCCAGCCACTGCCATAGTCTTGTAATTCTTCAGAATTTCAAGAATGAGATCACCGTTGGCCTTCGCGCCTTCCGGCAGCAAGACTCTCATCGCCCCGCCCGTTTCGGTTTTGCTTTTAAGGCCTTCCGCAGCTCGCTCACTTCTTTTTCTTCGAGCAACCGGTATCTCCCCGGCGGAAGCCCTACCAAATTCAGCGGCCCCAATCCAATCCGCTTCAATTTCTCCACCGGATGTTGCTCCGCGAACAGCGCCCGCCGGAGCACATCCCTCTTCGAATCCCTCAGCGTCGCCTCATACCAGAAATTCCCTACCTGCCCGCCGCGGTTTCCCCGCATCCCGCGAGTCGCGTCCGGCTGCCGGATCATCCGCATCCGCGCGCCCGTTTCTTTCCCCAGCCGCTCCAAATCTTCCGCCGTCAACCTCCCTTTTACTTTCACCTGATAAACCTGCGGCAGATTCCCCCAATCGCGCAGCATCTCCGCTGCCAGGTCGCCATCATTTGTCAGGAACACCAGCCCTGCCGCCGCGTAATCCAATCTGCCCACCGGGTAAACGCGCTCAGCGAGTCCCCGCAAACAATTTCGCAGCGTCTTGCGCCCCTCGGGATCCGCCATCGTCGCCACCACTTCCGGTGGCTTGTTCAGCACCAGGTACACATGCCGCTCTTCCGCCCGCACCACTTGTCCTGCCGCCTCGATCCGGTCCGCCGCCGCATCCGCTTTCGTGCCCAGCTCCCATACCACTTGCCCGTTCACGCGCACCTGTCCGCTCAGGATCAATTGCTCCGCGTGCCGCCGCGAAGCAATCCCCGCCCGCGCGATAATCTTCTGCAATCGTTCCTGCATAATGTGGATTTTTCTTTACAGGGGCGGAGCTTGTTTACCCAGAGCTTCGAAGGGCCCCGACCAACCTGGTAGGTTGCCTATTCCCCCGCCGCTGCCGCCTTCGGCTCTTCGTCACTCGCCGCTTCCGGCATGCCTTCATTGTTCGCCGCTGTCTCTTCCAGAAGTTCCTCGCGCGCTTCCATCTCCGCGCTCGCCAAACTTTCCGGCCTCGTGTCTCCGATCCTCGCCTCGCTGGTGGATTCCCTTTCCGCGGGCGCAATTCCCTCATCGCCACCAAGCGCTTCCCTGGCCAGCGCTTCAAACTCCTTCAGGCTCGGCAATTCATCCAGGTCGCTCAACCCGAACCGCATCAAAAATTCCTTCGACGTCTTGTACAAAATGGGCCGGCCAATCACTTCCTTGCGCCCCGCCGTCACGATCATCCGCTTATCCAGCAGCGTCTTCAGCACGCCCGAAGTATTCACTCCACGAATCTCGCCAATCTCGGGTCCTGTCGCCGGCTGCTTGTAGGCAATCACCGCCAGCGTCTCCAGCGCCGGCATCGTCAGACGCAGCGGCGGCCGCAAACTCTTGATGAACCGCCTCACCATGTCATGCTGCTGCGGCTTCGTATACATCTTGTAGCCGCCCGCCACCGCGCGGATCTCGATCCCGCGCTCGTCCGCCGCGTAGCTCGCCACCAGTTCATCCAGCGCCGCCTGCACCACCAGCTTTTCTTCGCCCAGCGCGCCCGCCAGTTGTTCAATCGTCGCCGGCTCGTCCGCCGCGTAAATAATCGCTTCCAGCGCCGCTCTTCTCTCTTCGTTCGTCATAGATTCTCTTTGTAGCGCCAGGCTTTAGCCCAGCATCTTCATTTGTACTCTTCGTCGATTTGCCGTATCGCACCGCTCTCATCAAACACCGCGTCAAACATCTTATGTTTCTTCAACACAATCTCTCCGAACTGTTTCTCCTGCGCCATGGCGATGGCTTGCATCCTCACCATCTCCAGCACCGCCAGAAACGCCACGATCATCGCGTGCCGCGAAGCGCACGCCTCAAAAAACGCAATCAAATTCACCGCATTCGTATCGCTCGCCAGGATCTGCGCCCGTATCTGCGCCATCATCTGCGCCACGGTAAACTGCTCGTGCTGCAGCTCGATCCGCGAAACTTCTTTCTTTCGCTCCAGCACCTGCTGGAACACTTTGATCAGGTCCATGAGCGAAACGACCAGCTCGCCCTCTGTCCCTTCGTCGTGATAGAGCGACTTGTCCGGTTTCGACCACACGTTCTCTTCGATCTGCTGCTTCTGGTACAAAAGCTGCGCCGCGTTCTTGAACTTCTCATGCTCCACCAGCCGGTGCACCAGCTCCGCCCGCGGGTCCGTCTGATCTTCTGGCCCCGCCAGCGGGTCCGGCGGCAGCAACATTTTGCTCTTGATGTAAATCAGCGTCGCCGCCATGTAGATGAAATCCGCCGAAACATCCACGTTCAGCTCTTCCAGCTTGTGCAGATACTCCAGGTATTGCGAAGTGATCTTCGCAATCTGGATGTCGTGGATATTCATCTCCTGCTTCCGGATCAAATCCAGCAGCAGGTCCAGCGGCCCCTCATACATCGGTATCGTTATCTTGTACGGCGTCGCCATTCTCTTATCTTCTCTTGTAGGGGCACGATACAACTTGTCCCGACTCCTGTCGGGATCGTGCCCTTCTTCGTTCTCTTGTAGCGGCGAGTTTACCTCGCCATTCTTCTTCCTTGTTTGGTGGTATGGCCATTCCTGGCTGTGCTCTCCTGTCTTGCCTTTGTAGCGCCGGGCTTTAGCCCGGAATCTTTGTCCTTGTAGTGGCCGGTCTTCAGACCGGTGCTTTTCTCTTTCTTCTCTGTGCCTTCTGTGCCGGAGCCTGCCCCGACCCGGTCGGGGTGTTAAATTCCGTTCTTTTCTCTTATGCCTTTGCAGTTCCCGCCGACCCATCAATCTCTTTCCTCTTCTTCTCCCACCCAAACACCGCTTCTCTCACCCGCTCCATCGTCCCCTGCGCCACAACCCGCGCCTTCTTCGACCCTTCATCCAAAATCTCCAAAACACCTATCTGGTTGTTCTCCCACTTCACTCTTCGCTCCCGCACCGGCGTGATCCATTCAATCAAATGATCCGCCATCTTCGCCTTGCACTCGATGCACCCAATCCCTGCCGTCCGGCAGCCTTCCGCTGCCCATTGCAACGTCGCTGGCGTCGAGAACAGTTTATGCCAATCGTACACCGGACACACATCCGGATTTCCCGGATCCGTTCGCCTCTTCCTCGCCGGGTCCGTGACCATCACCTTCGTCTTCTTCCGTATCTCCTCATCCGTCTCGCTCAACGTAATCGCATTCCCATAACTCTTCGACATCTTCCGCCCATCCAGCCCCGGTATCCTCGGTGTCTTCGTCAGTAACACGGTTGGTTCCACAAGAACGTCAACATTTTGAAAGAAAGCGGAATCCTTGCCGACACGCTCCAAGAAATTCTTGATTCCCTCTTCAGCCGCGGTAGTGCGAAGTCTACCAAGCAGATACGTCCTCATGTTTTCCTGCATCGGATATTCAAGTTCAAACCCAGCACCGAAATACACCTTTCCACGGAGACAGCGTCGCAACGACTCTTCGTTTTCTTTTTGAAAGAGATTCCCTTTCACATCGAGTCCATAAAAGACATCAAACCGCCGCACAATCTCTCTAGACAGCTCAACATGCGAAACTTGATCTTCCCCCACCGGCACAAAGAGCGGCGTGCCTTCTTGGCTGTAAATCACAATGTCCGCGGTTTGCAGAGTTGGATATCCGAGAAACCCGTAGGTATGCAGGTCCTTGTCCTTAACGTTTTCCAGCGCCTCTTTGTACGTGGGCACCCGCTCCAACCACCCCAGAGGCGTCACCATGGATAGCAGCAAATGCAATTCCGCATGTTCGGGGATCAGCGACTGCTGAAAAATCACGCTCTTTTTCGGATCGAGCCCCGCAGCCAGGTAATCCGTCATGATCTGCAGCGTATTCTCCGCAATTGCCGACGTATCCGCGTAGTCGCTCGTCAGCGCATGCCAATCCGCAATAAAGTAAAAGCACTCATAAGTCGGATCATTCTGCAGCTTCACCCAATTCTGCAGCGCCCCAAAGTAATGCCCGATGTGCAACCGCCCCGTCGGCCGCATCCCGCTAACCACTCTTTTTCCCCTTGCCTCAGCCCCAGTCCCCAATCTCCGCTCCTCTTCTCTGTGGCCCTCTGAGCCCTTAGTGGCCTCCGCGTTAAAGCCTTTAGCTTACCCCGTGCGCTTTCGCCGCCGTCTCCAGCAAATCCCTGGCAATGATCATCCTCTGTACCTCGCTCGTCCCTTCATAAATCGTAATCACCCGCGCATCCCGGTACATCCGCTCCACGTCCGTCTCCCGCGAGTAGCCCACGCTCCCATGCACCTGCACCGCCTTATACACCACGCGGTTCACCATCTCGCTGGCATACAGCTTCGCCTTCGACGCCATCGCCCCCATCCGCTTCCCCGCATCCTTCAACCAGGCCGCGTAGTGCACCAGCCCGCGCGCCGCCTCGATCTCCGTCTGCATGTCCGCAATCATCCACTGAATCGCCTGAAACTCGCCGATCGTTTTTCCGAACGCCCGCCGCTGCTTCGCGTACTTCACGGTTTCTTCCAGCGCCCCCTGCGCCAGCCCCACCGCGAGCGCCCCAATCCCGATGCGCCCGCCGTCCAACGTCCCCAGCGCAATCTTAAGTCCCTGTCCTTCTTCGCCCAGCCGGTTTTCCGCGGGCACTTCGCAGTCGTTCAACACAATCTCCACCGAAGGCGAAGAAAGCTGTCCCATCTTCTCCTCATGCCGCCCCATGCGAAATCCCTTAAACCCTGGCTCCACCAGAAACGCGGTGAGGCCCTTTCCACCCGCATCGGGATCGGTCTTCGCAAAAACGATGAAAACGCCCGCCACGCTGCCATTCGTCACCCACGTCTTCGTTCCGTTCAGCCGGTAAACGCCGCTTTGAAGAGCGGCACGCGCTTGAATTCCCGCCGCATCCGAACCCGCTTGCGGCTCCGTCAGGCAGAACGCGCCAAGAACTTCTCCGGTCGCCATCCGGCTCAAATATTTTTTCTTCTGTGGCTCGGTGCCAAAACCGAGCAGCGGCACTTGCACCGCCGAATTTGTTACTCCAATCGATGTAGCCATCGCCGCGTCCACGCGCGCCACTTCTTCCATCATCAATACAAACGAAACCGTATCCAACCCCGGGCCGCCCCACTCCTCGGGAGTCATCATCCCGCAGCAGCCGAGCTCCGCCAGCTTTTTGATCTCTTCGGTGGGAAATCGCCCTTCGCGGTCGCGCTGCCGCACGCCCGGCCGCACCTCGGCCTCCATGAATTGGCGGACAGTATCGCGAATCAGTTTTTGTTGGTCAGTGAGCGAAAAATCCATCGTGTCTGTTGTGGCACAGCCATTCCTGGCTGTGCGCCTTCAACCCGTACACGTTCGGCCCGGTGGACGTGGCGCAAGAAGTGTAAGCACGATGCTATCACGAGCGGAAAGATTGGCCCAACCTCCTTGCGACGCGGGAGAACCCAGGCACCCATAGAATCATGAGTGTAGCCCAAATCGTACCGCCTAGAAGTGAGCTCCAAAATGGCCGGTGGCCAAGAAAATTGAAATGATCAAAAATTCTGTCAAGCCCCATCCATCCGGGAAGCAAAATGAAAAAGGACGAAATACGATTCAGAACTTCCGCTTTAGGAGGCGTAGATTGTGGCGTGCTTTTTACCATCAAAAGCACTTCTTCTGCATCAGAGCTTGAAAAGTTCGTGCAGGCGCTTGGTCTGCCCGCGGCTCACGGGAATTTCGGTGCGTTTCTTGTCGCTCATTTTCAGCATGTAGCTGGACTTGAACCACGGCACGACTTCCTTGATGTGATGAATATTTACCAGATACGAGCGGTGCGGCCGCCAGAACGAATCCGAGTCCAGAGCCGCGTGCAATTCGTCCAGCGTCCGGTAATTCGACGATCCTTCCGTATCCCGCGAAATCACGGAAATCGATCCACTGTCGATGGTTGCGTAGAGCATATCCTCCGCGTCCACAAGCAGCAGCCGCTGCTGCGATTTCACCAGCAGCTTCACCGGCTGGGCCGCTTGTTTCGCCGAGCCCAGTTGATTTAAAAGTTGTTCCAGCCGGTCCGTTGCCGAAGTCTGCGTGTCCAGCATCTTGCGCGCCCGCGTGATGGCTTTCGCAATGCGCGCCTTGTCGAACGGCTTCAGCACATAATCCACGGCGTTCACGTCAAACGCCTGCACCGCGTAGTGATCAAACGCCGTCGCAAACACCACATGCGGCACTTTCACTTTGCGCTCGACCAATTTCTTGAGCACGCCAAATCCATCGAGTCCCGGCATCTGCACGTCCAGAAACACCAGGTCCGGCGCGTGCTCCTTGATCAGCGCAACGGCTTCCACGCCGTTTTTCCCCTGGCCGATCACATTGATCTCGGGAAATCCCTTCAGCAAAAACGCCAGTTCTTCCCGCGCGGGTTTTTCGTCATCGACAATAATGGTGTTGAGCGCCATCTTCTCTGCTCGTATTCTGCCGGGCTTCATCCCGAAATCTGTGGCTTCAAACCAGATCCTTGCCTTGAGTATAGGCGCACCGTGCATTCGTGGCAATTCTTCGCAGAATGCATTCCTGTCTGTGCTGTTTTGTCCTCATCGGCTAAGATATCTCTGAACATTTTCGAGGAAACATGTCCAACATAAAACCCACCCATGCCAGGATCTTGCGCAGTAAGATTATCTACACAGGCCCCGTCTTCGGCGTCCGCCGCGATGAAGTCTTGGAACCTGGGGGTATCCGCACCACCCGCGAAGTGGTTACCCATCCAGGCTCCGTTGTCGTCCTACCAGTACTCCCCAACGGCCGCATTCTCCTTATCCGGCAGTACCGCCATTCCACCCGACGGTTCCTGTGGGAGCTAGTAGCCGGCCGCATGGAGCCGGGCGAAACTCCCCGCCGGGCCGCTGCCCGCGAGCTCATGGAGGAAACCGGCTACCGCGCTGGGAAGTTCCGCGTCTTCCTGGACCTTTTTCCGACCCCGGGATTTCTTGAGGAACGCATGTATATTCTCCTCGCTCAGAAACTTACCAGTGGAGATGCGCGCCCGGAGATAGACGAGAAAATTACTTCACGCACCTTCACTTACACCGAACTGAAACAGATGATTCGCCACGGAAAGTTGCGCGACGCCAAAACTATTGCCGGTCTGCTCTACTATTTTTCTTACTTGTCTCCGCATTCGGATTCTAGACGGCCCCGTTCTTGAATCGATTGTGTATGTGAAAGTTTCTTCATTTTCCAGCAAAAAACACCAATTCCTCTATTGACCGGACTTACCGTTCTGGTACACTCGCCGAAAATATGCTCGTGGCAATGCTGGATTTTTTCAGCGTCGTGGTCGGAAACGAATGAGTTTTCGTGAGGAGGTTCATGCAAGTGCAAGGAAATGTAAAGTGGTTTAATAACTCTAAGGGATATGGCTTTATCGGGAGAGATGACGGACCAGATGTTTTTGTTCACTACTCGGCCATAGTGGGCGATGGCTACCGCACTTTGCAGGAAGGAGATCCCGTCGAATTTGAGATAGTCCAGGGACCGAAAGGTCCCCAGGCTGCCAATGTCGCCAAAGCGACGGGGTGAACGATCTGGCACTTATACGGCCGGCAGAGTGCGTCCCTCTGCCGGCCCTTTTTAATTTCGGAGGCGAAGGAGGCGCAGTTCCCCAATTTCATCAATTCTCTGCCGCCGGGCATATAATCTTTCCACCATGGACAACAAACAGATTGCCCGCATCCTCCGAGAAACCGCGCAACTCCTTGAAATCGACGGGGCCATCATCGGCCGCTACCGCAGTTACGAAAAAGCCGCCGAACTGATCGACAGCCTGCCCGAATCCATCGAGCAACTTGTCAAGGAGCCGGAAAAACTCAAAGAGCTCCCGGGGATCGGCGACCGCCTGGTCGAGCATCTTCAGGAAATCGTGAAGACCGGCGATTACGCTCTCCGCAAAAAACTTCTGAAGAAATACCCGGCGACGATCCTGGATCTCCTGCAACTCCAGTCTCTCGGCCCGAAAAAAGTGGCGTTTCTCTGGTCCAACTTCAAGGCCGGCACCGTGGCGAACGTTGAAAAACTCGCCAGGGCCGGAAAGCTCCGCGACCTTCCCGGCTTCGGCGAAAAGAGCGAGCAGAACATTCTCAAAGCGGTGGAAGTTTTCAAGAAGTCTTCCGGCCGCTTCCACATCAACGATGCCGAAACCGCGGCGCCTGCGATCGTTGCGCACATCGAAAAAGCGGGCAAGGCCATCGACTCGGTCACTCCGGCCGGTTCGCTTCGTCGCGGCAAAGAAACTGTGGGTGACCTCGATCTCCTTGTCTCGCTTGCCGATGGCCACACTTCGCAAAAACAAGTGGACGCATTGGCGAAGCACATTCTCGACTTCCCGGGCATCGACCAGACGCTGGCCCACGGCGAAAACAAAGTGAGCTTCATGCTGGAAAATGGCCTGCAAGTGGACGTTCGCCTGCTGGAAAAAGAAAGCTTCGGCGCTGCCCTGCTCTACTTTACCGGCTCGAAAGAACACAACGTCACGCTTCGCGGCCGCGCCAACGACATGGGCTACACGCTAAATGAATACGCCTTGGCGACCTTGAAAGGCGAACGGCCCATCGCGCGCCGCACCGAGGAGGAGATCTACGCGAAACTCAAGCTCGACTACATTCCGCCCGAGCTCCGCGAAAACACCGGGGAAATCGAAGCCGCAGAAAAGCACAAGCTCCCACATCTTCTGAAGCTCGAAGACATCAAGGGCGACCTCCAGATGCATACGACGGCGAGCGACGGCAAGAATTCCATCGAGGAGATGGCGGAAGCCGCCCGCAGGCTGGGCCACCAGTACATCGCCATCACGGATCACTCGAAGGCCGTCACTGTGGCCAACGGACTCGACGAGAAACGCATGGCCGCGCACATCAAGAAGATTCACGCGGCAAACGACAAGGGCCTGGGCATCCGCGTCCTCGCCGGCGCCGAAGTGGACATCCTCAAAGACGGCTCGCTCGACTATTCCGATGACATCCTTGCCCAGTTGGACGTGGTAGTGTGCTCGGTTCACTCCTATATGAATCTGGACCGCGCAGTCATGACGGAACGCCTGCTGGCCGCCATCGAAAATCCCTACACGCAAATTATCGCCCATCCTACCGGCCGGCTCCTGCTCCGCCGCGACCCCTTCGACTACGACATGGACAAAATTCTCGAAGCCTGCGCGAAACACGGAGTGGCCATGGAATGCAACTCCTACCCCGACCGCCTCGACCTCAAGGACGTTCACCTGCGCATGTGCAAGGACCGCGGCGTCAAAGTCGTCATCTCAACGGACTCTCACAATACCGCGAATCTCTCTTTCATACGCTACGGCGTCACCATGGCCCGCCGCGGCTGGCTGGAAAAGCAAAACGTCATCAACACCCTCGCTACGGAGCAATTCCTGGCTGCTTTGCGCGCCAAGCCCGGAGCCGCGCACAGGAAGCATGCTGCCAAAGGCCACCACTGAGTCGTGATTCGGCCATGCCGATCTCTCCGACAGTGAACTTTTCTCTCGCCCCTGACGTATATTTGACTAGAACGCGATCTGATCCCAGGTTCCGACCGAAACGGAACGGAGGCTATGAGCATGAATCTGCAACACTTGCGGACGACCGCCACTCGGGTAGGAATTTCCCTAGCAGCCCTGCTGGCCGTGACCCTTATCGTCCCCAGCGCCCGGGCCGAGGAATGGACCAAGTCCTACACCATCTCTGGCCGCGCCAATGTCCGCGTGGACACGAATGACGGCAGCGTCCGCATCGCCACTACAGACACCAAGCAGGTCGAATTCGTCGTGGACTACGACGGCTACAAGCTGGACAAGAATCTCCACATCGAATCCCGCCAGGATGGCGACCATGTTGAACTCAGCGCCCGCGTTAGTGGCCATTGGGGTTTTTCCTGGGGGGGCAGTCACCGAAATGTCCGGATAGAAGTCCGCATGCCCAGGGACGCTGACCTGCAAGTGGATACCGGCGATGGCTCCGTGCAAACCCAACCCGTAAATGGAAAAGTCAAGATCCACACCGGGGACGGCTCCGTGAGATGCGAAGCAGTCAACGGCGACGTGGACGTTGACACTGGCGATGGCAGCATTACCCTCGAAGGCGCAAAGGGCGATGTCCGCCTGCGCACCGGCGACGGCCACATTGACGCGCGCAATGTCGATGGAAAACTCGATGCCACTTCGGGAGACGGGCACATCAAAATAGACGGCCGCTTCGATGCCCTGAATATCAAGACGGGTGACGGCAGCATTGACGCCCACGTTCTCCCCGGCTCCAAGCTGGTTTCTGGCTGGAACATTCACACGGGCGACGGCAGCGTGGACCTCGTCCTGCCAGGCGAGCTGCAGGCCAACATTGACGCCAGCACGAATGACGGCCGCATCAGCTTGGGAATTCCTGTGACGGTGGAAGGCACATTCAGCACTTCACAGCTTCACGGGAAGATGAACGGTGGAGGGCAGTCGCTGACGATTCACACCGGCGACGGCTCGATCCGCCTGAGCCGCGGCTAGTCCGGCGGTCGAACCCCTAAAATCATTCGTAACGCAAGGCTTCCACAGGATCGAGCCTCGCGGCCGTTACCGCTGGATAGATCCCGAAGAACAGCCCCACACTCATCGAGACAGCCACCGCGACGACGATCGACCAGAGAGGCACCGCGGAGGGCAGCTTGGGCACCAGCACGTTAATCAACAAGCTGATGCCAAGTCCGAGAAGCACGCCGATCACGCCGCCGGCGCCCGTCAGGACCATGGCCTCCGTCAAAAATTGCCAGATGACATCACGCCGGCGCGCCCCCAAGGCTTTGCGCACTCCGATCTCGCGCGTGCGTTGTGTGACGGACATCAGCATGATGTTCATGACGCCTACCCCACCCACCAGCAGACCGATCGAGCTGACGACAGAAATCAAAAGAGCCACCGAGGCCGTGATCTGGCGGAACTGGTCGGCGATCTGCTGAGCGCTGGAGATGCCGAAATTGTCGGGCTTGTTGTAAGGCACACTTCTCCTGCGGCGCAGCACACCCCGGATTTGGTCCTCGGCTTGCGACATATGCCCCGGGTAGGCTACCGCCCCAATCAAGTGCTCGTCATCCGCAGGGTTGTGTTTGCGATACGAACGATAGGGAACCAGTAGCGCCTTGTCCGCGGATTGATCCTTAACCAGTTGCCCTTTGCGCGGCGCAAGCACCCCGATCACCTCATAGGAGACTCCGTTGACGAGAATGGGCTTGCCGAGCGGCTCCATATCCGGATACAACGCCTTGGCCAAATCGGGTCCAATGACGGCAACGTCAGCACGGTGCAGGTTCTCGGCTTGCGAGAAGAACCGTCCGCGTTCCGCATGCGAATTGAACACCTCTTCGGTGGCGGGCAGCGTTCCGTTGTAATCCACTCCGGCAACTTCTTTATTGCGATAACGGGCGGTTACCAGACGGTTGGGGCCTTCCTCTTCAAAGCGAGGAAAGACACTGGTGGTCACGGCGCGCACGGCTGGACAGAACTGTTCGATGGCCTCGGCATCCTCCAACACGAGAGGCTTGCGCGCGCGTTCCTCGGGAGTGAGTTCTCCCGTGCGAATGCCCGGATCGAACTTGAAGACGAACAGGGTTTCCGGACCGTAGTCGCTTAGATAGGAATTCACATCGTTATAGACGCCGACCAAGATGGAGACCACCGAAAGCAGAGCGGTAATCCCGATAACCACGCCGAGCACCGTGAGGACCGAGCGCATCTTGTTTTCACGCAGGGTGGTGAGAGCCATCTGGGCGTTTTCGCCAATCTGCATTCGCATCTCAAGTTCTCCGCCGGCTAGACCTCTTGGCGCAGCGCTTCGATTGGCGGCAAGCCGGCCGCTTTTTTTGCCGGATAAACGCCAAAGAACAAGCCTACCGCGGCCGAAATCAGCTCTGCGATAAGCACCGCGGAAATGGGGATGGTCATGGGCACTGATGTTGTCGAGGTTGTGATGCCGGTAATGGCATAGGCGACGCCTACGCCGATGGCCCCGCCCACCGCCGCCATCACGGAAGCCTCGACCAGGAATTGGAGCAGGATGTCGCGGCGGCGCGCGCCCAGCGCCTTGCGGATACCGATCTCGCGCGTGCGCTCCGTGACTGTGGCCAGCATCACATTCATGATGACTACTCCCCCGATTACGAGAAATACCGAGACTACCCCGACCATGGCCATGGCGATCACCCCGGTCAGATCTTTCCACAGCTTCATCAGCGTCGCTGCATCGAAGATGCCAAAGGCATCCGGCTCATCAGGCTGCTGGTGACGCCGCGAGCGCATCAATACTCGCGCCTCATCTTGCGTCTGCTCCATACAGTCCGCCCCGCTCGCCTGAATGTTGATCCAAAGGCCTTCATAGGCCCCGTAAATCTTGAGATAAGTCTGAATGGGAATATAGGCGAAATTATCCTGCGACTGCCCGAACACCGTGCCGATGGGTTTCGCCACACCAACGATTTCGAAAGGCCGCCCATCTATGAGCACGTCGCGCCCCACCGGGTCCAGGCTCGGGAAAAGTTTCGTGGCCAGTTCCGCCCCGATCATCGTAACTGCGGCGCGATTCCTATCGTCGCCATCGGAAATGTACCGGCCGTCAGCCGGCTCTTCGACGTCGATCTCGCCCATGTTTGCGGACACACCGCGAATGCTGGTGTCCTCGATGCTTTGTGTCCCCGCGCGAACTTTGGCCGAGGTACGCACCTCGACTCCCACGCGCTGGGGCAGCTTCAGGTTGTCACGCAGCGCTTCATAGTCGTCCCAGGTAACAATCTTATTGCGCCGCGTGGCCTTGACCAGCTCTTCCACTTCCGTGATGATGGGGAAGCGCGTCACCAGAAATACATTCGACCCCAGATTGGCCACGCGATCCGCGATATACCGATTCACCCCGGCAATCAAGGCAATGACCACAATGAGCGTCGAAACCGACAGAATGATTCCGAGCAGCAGGAGGAACGAGCGGAGCTTGTGCGCCCGCAGCGTTTCCAGCGCCACACCGACCGGTTCGCGTAGCGGCATTCGGCGTCTCACCGTTGAATCACCTTACTTTGGCTTACGTTCAGAGCAGCAAAATGTTTCGAGTTTCCGCGTGCCCCCAGCGCGATGGGGCGAGATTCATGGTAAGACCGCTCGGCAGCGATGGAGATCGCGAGGGCATGCAGACCGTCTTGCGCCGTGACGCGCGTGGGTTTCCCGGCGAGAACACACTCCACAAAGTCTTGCACTTCGTTGCGATAAGCATCCGCAAAGCGCACGGTCCAGTGATCCACAATGTCGTGAGAGGCGCCGGCGCTCGTCAGGAGCAATTGCGCGGTTTGCCGGAGGTAGCCGATCTGAATGGCGCCTTTCGAACCGATGACTTCTGTTCGAATGTCGTAACCATAGTTCGACTTTCGATGACATTCCGCGTTGCCGATTCCGCCGCGTTCGAATCGCAAGTTCACCACGGCCGAATCGACGTCGCGGAATTCGGCCAACTCCGGACACGACAGCACACTGCCGAAGGAATGAACTTCGACGACTTCGTCCTTCATCAGCCATCTCGCAAGGTCGAATTCGTGAATCATAGCGTCGAGGAAGAGCGTTCCATTGATGCCGTCCTGGAAAAAACTGCGGGGCGGCGGCTGGCGATCTCGGCCAATGGATTTGATTAGAACGGGATCTCCGATATCGCCCGCGGCAATCAAATTCTTGGCTTTGGCATAGGGCGGATCGTACCGGCGCATGAACCCGATCTGGAATTGGACGCCTGCCTTGGAAACGGCGCTTGCAGCGCTCTCTGCTTCTTCCATCGAGAGCGCGGGAGGCTTTTCACAAAAAATGTGCTTTCCGGCGACAGCTGCGGCTCGAGTAATGGGCGCGTGAAATCGGGAGGGCGCCGCGACAACTACGGCGTCGATATCCTTTCGCTCGAGAAGCGCCTCCCAATTCGCGTAGTGGTGCTCGATTTCGAGCTCGGCAGCCACTTCCTTCGCGCGCGCACCATCCGCGTCGGCCACGGCAATGAGCCGGGCTGCGGGAATTGCGTGACGCAGGTGTTCTGCGTGGTGCTGGCCCAGCCTCCCGACTCCAATCACTCCCATTCCCAGTTTTTTCATGATATTGTTTGCTCGAATTTGCTTGATTCTAACCGGTTAGAAGAGTTCTACTATCGCAACGCTCGTGTCAAGTTCTAATTGAAGGTGCAACCGAATTAAACGATTTGACGAAATTCAATTGCATGCCGCGCTCCTTCGATAAAGCAGGCATGCCTCGGAGCGATCTCAATGTCTGAGCGCAATTCGAAGACAGCTTTACAAGACTGGTGGACTCCCATCCTCAAGGATCTTCACTTTTGGGTGCCTTTGCTCGTGTTGTTGGCTGGCCTGATCGCTCTCCGATGGATTCGCTAAGACGAGGTGAAAGGGAAAATGGGTTCTGAGACCGTTTTGAGGACGGTAGAGGCTGGGCGGTTGCGAAGTCTGCAAGGCGTGGGGATACTTTGCGGCTTTGCCGCGGGCGCCTGGCTGGGCGCCGCCGAAGCGCCCACGAAGCTCGTGGCGGTGGGCGTCTCTCCGCTGGTGATCTCCCTGATCATGGTGGTGGGTGTCTTCCTGGCACGATGGAGCGTGCCTGCTCTCATACGCGGCACATCGCACATCGGCGCCGACGTACGGCAAGCGCCCCACTTGATTGTCTGGGCGGTGCTTGCAGGATGCTTGTGGGCGGTCGCCAACACGATGACCATCTTCGCGATCCGCGACATCGGACTGAGCATCGCGTTTCCTCTGTGGAACACCAACAGCCTGCTCGGAATTTTCTGGGGCTTTCTTCTCTTTAACGAACTGCGCCAAGCCGGGTGGGCGCGCTGGCTGGGCGTGCTGGGAGGCGCGACGGTCATGTTCGCCGGCGCAACCCTTCTCGCCATCGCTTCTTCCAATCAAGGCCCCGCCGTACATTCCACGCGAGGCATCTGCGCGGCGCTGGGAGCCGGGATTCTCTGGGGCACGATGTACATCCCTTACCGGAAAGCATATTTGACTGGAATGAATCCACTCTCCTTCATCGCATTTTTCACCATCGGGGAGCTGGGCATGATGACGACACTCGCCGTGAGCTACACGGGCGGGCCAGCCGTTTTGTGGCACGAACTGATGAGCGCGAAGGATGTACTGTTTTGGTTGATGCTGGGCGGCTTTATTTGGGTCATCGGAGATTTGTTTCAGCAATACGCCGCGAAGTATGTGGGGATCAGCCGCGGAGTTCCCCTTTCGAACACGAATCAATTGTGGGGTTTGGCGTGGGGCATTCTGGTATTCGGCGAATTGCAGGGCAAGAGTTCTTCGCTGTACGCCTATGTGATTGGTGGATCCGCCTTGATGGCAGCGGGCGCGGTGGCGATCGCGCTCTCTTCAGCAACCGCAAAGGAACATGAGCGCTGGCATGAAGCGGCCGAACGCGAAGGGCGGCGCTACGGCATCGAGTCCAGTTATGTGCAGGCCGGTCTGGAAGGCAGGCAAGGCGTCGAAGGAAAGCATTCTCGGACGTGGATCGATTGGCTGCTGGTGACTGCGGTTACCTGCATCTTCGTGGTGTTCGCTTCTTTGGCACGCGTTCCCCAAATTGCACTGAATTGGAATGCCGTTGCGGTCCTTTCCTTGGCCATGCTGATTTTCCTGGTCGCATCCGGAATCGCCTTGTGGAAGATCACGCGTTTCAACTGAGATTCGGCGGTGAACCGATTCCGGATCAAGAAAGTGAACCAGAGCAAATGATTTGTAGTTTAATGGAGGGCGAGCCAGTGGGAGCAATCCGGAATGGTCTCTGCTCGTCTATGCGCTGCAGTATTCGCTTTTCTCTGCATTCTTGCATCCGGGGAAGTTCAAGCCGCGGATTCGAGCGATTGTACCGGGGTAGTGCTCGACGAAAATGGCGTCCCGCTCGGGGCCGCTAGAATCAGGCTGGAACATGACAGCGGACGGGAATACCGGGCGGAAACCAACGATGCGGGGCGGTTCGTTTTCCAGGGCCTTCCCGCCGGGGACTATAAAATAGAAGTTCGCAAGGAAGGCTTTTTCTTACTGACAGACCACGCGATCACGCTCCACGCCGGGAACAATGAACTCAGTTTGACCCTGAACCACGAGCAAGAGCTTCACGAACAAGTGCAAGTCACCGTTCGGCCGGATCAAATCGACCCCCAGGACACAGCCCAACGATCGACGCTCACCGCGCGGGACATTCGCGACATTCCCGTGCCGAACATTCATGTTCTCCGGCAAAGCCTGATCGCCCTGCCGGAAATCGTGCAAGACCATCAGGATAACCTCCACGTGGCAGGAGCGCGTTCGGCAGAGACACAGTACCTGCTCGATGGATTTGAGATTGGGGATCCCGTGACTGGAGCACTGACTTCGCGCTTCAATGTGGATGCAACGCGAGCAGCGGAAGTCCAGACGGGACGCTTCGGAGCAGGTTACGCACACGCCGGCGCGAACATTCTGAGTCTGGAAACTCCCGACGGAGATGACCGGTGGAGGTTCGGAACAACCAACCCAATGCCCGGCATCAACATTCAGGAAGGCGCTCACCTCGGAAACTGGTACCCACGATTTACATTTTCCGGACCGATCGAGCATGGCCGGTTTTGGTTTTCCGACTCGGTCAGCCTGCAGCACACTTTTGCGGTCGTCAAACAGCAACCGGCGGGCGCCAACACTTCGGAAGAGTGGGCGGGAGACAACCTGCTGCGGCTGCAATATAACCTGACGCCAAAGCATATTCTGCACGCCAGCTTCCTCTATAACCGGACGCACGACACGAACCTCGGCTTGGACTCGCTCGATCCGCAATCAACGACGCTGACCGGGGAGCAGCGGCGGGCTTTCGTTTCGCTGAAAGATCAGGTGTGGCTGCACGACACGCTCTTCGAACTTGGCGTGGCGGCGGACAGCGGGGTGCTGGACTTTACCCCTCAAGGGACGGGGCCGTACATCCTGCTGATCAACGGGACGAGCGGGAATTTCTTCGAGCATTTGCATCAGCCAGGGCGCCGGCTGCAGGCGGTGGCGAGCGTGACGGCAGCTTCGCGGCATTGGCACGGCACGCATCAGCTCTCTTCAGGGCTCAACGCGGCAGGGCTGATCTATTCGCAATCGGCGCAGCGCGGGGAGATCCAAGCCCTGCGAGCGGACGGGACGCTGGTGAGACTGTCCACTTTTACTGGGCCAGCAAGTCTGAGACTGTCGAACACCCAATCGGGCGGATACGCGCAGGATACCTGGGCGATTTCGAAGCGGCTCATCGTGCAGGCGGGCTTCCGGGCGGACTGGGACCGGTTTACGCAGGGCGCCATGGCCGAGCCACGTCTCTCGGGTAATGTGCTGCCTTTTGGAGATGACCGCGCGAAGCTGTCGCTCGGCTGGGGAATCTACAATGCGCCGCTGAATTTGTCGCTGATTGGGCAGGCCTTCGACCAGCGGCAGCTAGACACGTTTTATGGCAATACGGGAAACGTGATCGTTCTCGGGCCGGTGGTTAGCCAGTTTGTGCTTCCTCCCGGCGGTTTGCAGCAGCCGCGCTTTACGATTTCCAGCGCTGGGTGGCAGGAGAAATTGGGGAAGAAGACGCTCGTTGGCCTGGAGCTACTGGCCCGGAATGGCTACCACGGATTTGCGTACGCCGACCAGCAACCCTCGCAAGCCGGAGGAATTTTTCTATTGCAGGATCACCGCAAGGACCGCTATCGCTCGGCGACATTCTCGATACGGCATGTCTTCTCCGAGACGACGGAAGTTTATGCCGCTTATACCCGATCGCGCGCGCGTTCGGACGAAGTGCTGAACCCCGCGCTGGGTTCCATCTTCTATGTCGCGCAGCAGCCGGGGCCGGTGGCGTGGGATGCGCCCAACCGGCTGCTGACGTGGGGTTGGACGCCGACGCACGTATGGGGCGTACAGTTGAGCTACTTTTTCGAGTATCGAACGGGGTATCCCTTCAGCGTCGTAAATCTCCAGCAGCAATTGGCCGGCGCGCCAAATGCCGAGCGTTTTCCGGGATACGCAAGCTTGAATCTTGGGCTGGAGAAGAAATTTGGATTCCGCGGATACTTGTGGGCGGCGCGCATCGAGATGGTGAACGCCTTTGCCCGGCAAAACCCCGATAGCGTAGTAAACAACATCAACGCGCCAACTTTTGGGGCCTTTTCTGGAGGACAAGGGAGAGCGTTCACCGCGAGGGTGCGGTTCGCAGGGAGAAAGTAAAGGCAAAGAGATTGCGGTGGAAGTCCGTCAATTCCCCGCCTTTCATTTGCAAATCCGCGGCGGTTCGCGCATCATTACTGGTTTGTTTGGGGATGCGGAGCGCCAACTGCTCGCGTCACTCCCGGTTCACATCACTGCTGTCGATCACCCCGTGATCGCTCACTTTAAGGAGAGGCATGGATAAGCCCGCTAAAATTGCGCCGCCCAAGGGGAAACTTGGAATTCTCACACCGGGCATGGGCGCCGTCAGCACAACTTTCATGGCCGGAGTCGAGCTCGTCCGCAGAGGCAAGGCGCAACCCGTCGGTTCGCTCACGCAGCTCGGCACGGTCCGCCTCGGCAAGCGCACCGAAGGGCGTTCGCCGCTGATCAAGAAATTCGTGCCTCTTGCGAAACTCGAAAATATCGTTTTCGGGGGCTGGGACATTTTCCGCGACAACGCTTATCAATCAGCCGCCAACGCCGGCGTCCTCAATCCACAAGACCTCGAAAAAGTGAAAGTTTTTCTATCCGGCATTAAGCCCATGAAAGCCGCGTTTAGTCCCGACTACGTCAAGAAGTTGAATGGCCCCAACATCAAGAAGGGCAAAAATAAATACGAGCTCGCGTTGCAAATTAAGGAAGACATCGAGAATTTCCGCAAGAAAACGCGAGTTTCGCGCATCGTCACGTGCTGGTGCGGCTCCACGGAGATTTTCCTCAAGCCCGAAGATGTCCACTCCACGCCGGAGAAATTCGTCGAGGGCATGAAGTCGAATCATCCCGCCATCGCGCCTTCGATGCTCTATGCCTGGGCCTGCATCACCAGCGGCGTGCCCTTTGCCAACGGCGCCCCCAACCTCACCGTGGACATCCCCGCCATTCAGCAGCTTGCTCTGGACCACAATGTCGCCATCGCCGGAAAAGATTTCAAGACCGGCCAGACGCTCCTCAAGACCGTTCTTGCGCCCGCTTTCAAAGCGCGCATGCTGGGCCTCAACGGCTGGTTTTCCACCAACATTTTGGGCAATCGTGACGGCGAAGTCCTTGAAGATCCCGGTTCGTTCAAGACCAAGGAGGAATCCAAGCTCGGCGCGCTCGAATACATTCTCCAGCCGGAGCTCTACCCGCAGCTCTACGGCAAAATGCACCACAAGGTGCGCATCAACTATTACCCGCCCCGCGGCGACAACAAGGAGGGCTGGGATAACATCGACATCTTCGGCTGGCTCGGCTACCCCATGCAGATCAAGGTGGATTTCCTCTGCCGCGATTCGATCCTCGCCGCGCCCATCGTGCTGGACCTGGTTCTGTTTCTCGATCTCGCGCAGCGCGCCGGCATGCGCGGCATCCAGGAATGGCTCAGTTTCTATTTCAAGTCGCCGATGACCGCTCCGGGACTTTATCCCGAGCATGATCTCTTCATCCAGTCCATGAAGCTCAAGAACACGCTGCGCTGGATGATGGGCGAGGACTTGATCACGCATTTGGGGCAGGAGTATTACGACTGAGATGCCTTGGTAGCACAAAGTTCAGTCTGTGCTATCCGATTTTCCGAGAGATGGGACAATTTGTCCTGCTCCAGATTTATTTTTTGGATTTGATCGAATGATTTTTCGATTTGACGGTCGCAAGAGCGGCGCGATAACCTACAGCCCGATGGACAGTCACTGTTCACGCCAAGAGTCACCACCAGATTTTCATTCATCGCCAATCGAGGAGATTCATGTCGAACGAACTGCGTAATTTCCTTGCTCTTTCCTATGACGAGCTCGAGCAGCTGAACCTGAAGGCCAAAGAGCAGCGCAAGAATCGTGTCGCCGCTCACAAGGTCCAGGAAGAGCGACTCAAATATCTGACCGACGAGAAACGCATCAAGGCCGTCACCGTGCTCTTCAGCGACCTCGAAGGCCGCTTGCACATGCTGGACTACGACAAGAAATTCCTCATCAAGAGCTGGGACAATCTCACGTTTGACGGCTCGTCGATTCGCGGCTTTACCGCGCAGCGCGAGAGCGATTTGCGCCTGGCGATGGACTGGGCCGCTTTCTATTGGGGCCCCGCCGATGTGTTCGGGCCGGGAAAGGTGCTGGTTTTCGGCGAGGTCATTGACAAGGACGGCTCGCGCTACAGCGCTGACATCCGCGGCGCGCTCAAGGGTTTTGCCGAAGACCTGCACAAGAAGGAAGGCTACACACTGAACGCCGCCAACGAGATCGAAGGCTTTCTTTTCAAGGGCGAGAATGCGGAACGCACCTACCACGAGTTAGGCGAATTTGAATACGTCAACACGGGCGGCTATTACCACTCGCTGCCGGGCGACCCGCTGCGCACTTTTATTGATACCACCGCCGAAGTGCAACGCTCCATGGGCTTTCAAAACGAGAAGGACCATCCCGAGGTTGCGCCATCACAGTTCGAAATCAACTACGGCTACGGCGAAGTGGTGGCCGCGGCGGACCAGATCCAACTCTACAAATTGATTTGTCGCCAAGTGGCGACCCGCATGGGTCTCACGGCCTGTTTCCTGCCGAAGCCCGTGGTCGGCGTAAACGGCAGCGGCATGCACACCAACGTGTCCATCAGCAAAGGCGGGGAAAACCTTTTCTGGGATCCCAAGGGCGAGGAAAAGCTGAGCAAGATGGGCTGGGCGTTCGTGGACCGCATCCTGACGCACGGGAATGACATTTGTCTTCTGCTGAACGCGAGCGTCAATGCTTACCGGCGGCTCGACCCGCACTTTGAAGCGCCGAACCAGCTCAATGCCTCGCCTGTCAACCGCGGCGCGATGATCCGCATTCCCATCGGCAACGAAAAGAGCATGCGCATCGAAGTTCGCGCGGTCGCGCCGGACGCGAATCCGTACCTGGTCATGTACTCGATCTTCAAAACGGGCATCGAAGGCGACACCGCGAAGATCAAAAACTTGCGCCAGGCGGAGCGCTTCCTGCCGGACAACATCTATATAGCGATGGACAATTTCCGTAACGCGGAATGGACGACGAAGCTTCTGGGCGCGGACGTGAAGGGCCGCTACGCAGATTTGAAGCAAGCCTCTGCGGACCGTTGTCCGCGTCTGCTGGGGACGGTCGTGAAAGCCACGGAAGTCCAGTATCACCACGAAGTCTACAATCAGTATCTGTGGAATATGTTTTAATTTCCGTCCCACAGACATACTTCTTCGGGGGCACGATGCGTCGTGCCCCCGTTTTTCGTTTGCTTCTGGATTTCGGCCTGCGCGCGCGATGTGTTATCTTTTCAAGTCCGCTTGCAGCCGGTGAATTCTCCAGAGCAAGCCAAGCGCGGCAGCACCCATCCGATTACGCGGAGGATCCTGATTCATGAAGAGCTCGTACAACGGCCAGCCCGTTCCCGCCGGCGGCAAAGTCATCGGCTACAGCGGCGGTGAATTGCAGGTGCCGGACACGCCGGTGATCCCGTTCATCGAGGGCGACGGGACGGGCCGGGACATCTGGAAGGCCTCGCGCCGCGTATTTGATGCAGCCGTCGAGCACGCCTATGGCGGAAAGCGTCGTGTCGCCTGGTTCGAGGTGTTTGCGGGAGAAAAAGCATTTAACGCTTTCAAGGAATGGTTGCCGGATGAAACGGTTGAGGCGATTCGCGACTTCCGCATCGCCATCAAAGGGCCGTTGACGACACCGGTGGGCGGAGGAATCCGTTCGCTGAACGTAGCGTTGCGACAAACTCTGGATTTGTATTCCTGCGAGCGGCCGGTGAAGTACTACGCGGGCGTGCCTTCGCCGGTAAAACACCCGGAGAAGGTGGATGTGGTGATCTTCCGGGAAAACACCGAAGACGTTTACATCGGGATCGAATGGAAGTCGGGAACGCCGGAAGCGAAGAAACTCCTGGAATTCCTGAACCACGAAATGTTGAAAGACGGCAAGAAGCAGATTCGCTGGGATTCCGGCGTGGGCATCAAGCCGATGTCGCCTTTCGGAACGAAGCGGCTGGTGCGTCGCGCCATCAAGTACGCGCTCGCGAATAATCGCAAGAGCGTGACGCTGGTGCACAAGGGGAACATTCAAAAATTTACGGAAGGCGCTTTCCGCGACTGGGGCTACGAGCTGGCGCGCGAGGAATTTCGCGCGCAGACCGTGACCGAGCGCGAGAGCTGGATCCTCGACAATCGCGACAAAAGTCCGAATCTTTCCGCAGAACAAAACGCGGAGTTGGTCGAACCAGGCCTGGCGCAAGCCACCGACGCCTTGAAGAAAAGCATCTACGCCGAAGTGAAGCAGACCCTCGATGCCATTTACGCGACGCACGGCAAGGGGCAGTGGAAGAACAAGTTGATGATCAACGACCGCATCGCGGATTCCGTGTTCCAGCAGGTGCTGCTGCGGGCCGATGAATACAGTGTGCTGGCGACACCGAATCTCAACGGCGACTATCTCTCCGACGCTTGCGCCGCTCAAGTCGGCGGGCTGGGCATGGCGCCGGGATCGAACATCGGCGATGGATACGGAATCTTTGAAGCCACCCACGGCACCGCCCCGAAATATGCCGACAAGGATGTGATCAATCCGAGTTCAGTGATGCTGTCCGGCGCGATGATGTTCGAATTTCTGGGATGGAAAGAAGCTGCAAAGCTGATCGAAGACGGCATCGCGAAGACAATTCAGCAGAAGCGCGTGACGTATGACCTCGAGCGGTTGATGACCGGCGCGACGAAAGTGGGAACCTCCGCGTTCGCGTCGGCGATCATCGAAAATATGGAATCCACGAAGGTCGCTGCGCGATAACAATTCGTTCATGTCTGCGATCGGACAAAACTGGTGAGGAGAGGAATCGCATGCGGAAGAAAGTGACGGTTGTGGGAGGCGGGTTCGTAGGATCGACCACCGCGCAGCGGATTGTGGATCGGGAACTCGCGGATGTGGTGCTGACCGACATTTTGGATGGGCCGCCCGCGGGAAAAGCGCTGGACATGCTGGAATCAGGGCCGATTACCGGAACGGATTCGACCGCGATCGGAATTTCGACGGCGTCGGGCGACTATGCTGCAACGGCGGGAAGCGACATCGTGGTGATTACCGCGGGATTTCCACGCAAGCCGGGAATGAGCCGCGACGATTTGCTGAAGGCCAATTACGACGTCGTGAAAGCGGTTGTCGAGCAGATCGTAAAGCATTCGCCGGACTGCATCCTCATCCTGGTGACGAACCCGCTGGACGCGATGGCGCAAGCGGCGTTCAAGGTGAGCGGGTTTCCCCGGCATCGCGTGATCGGCATGGCCGGCGTGCTGGACTCGGCGCGCATGAGCGCGTTCGTGGCGGCGGAATGCAAGGTGAGCGTCGAAAACGTGCACTCGTTTGTGCTGGGCGGACATGGCGACGATATGGTGCCGCTGCCGCGCTATTCGACGGTGGCGGGAATTCCACTGCCGGACTTGCTCCCAAAAGCGCGGATTGATGCCATCGTGGAACGCACGCGCAAGGGCGGAGCTGAAATTGTGAATCTGCTGAAGACGGGCTCGGCATATTACGCGCCCTCGGCAGCCGCGGTTGAGATGGTCGAAGCAATTTTGAAGGATAAGAAAAAGATATTACCGTGTGCGGTGTATCTCGACGGCGAGTATGGAATTAAGGGACTTTTCGTTGGCGTTCCTGTGAAGCTCGGTGCGAAAGGCGTCGAGGAAATTATTCAGATCAAGCTGACCGCGGGAGAAAATGCGGCGCTCCAGAAATCGGCGGCGTCGGTGCGTGAGTTGGTGACCGTGCTGGGGCTGTAAGACGAGAAAGTTTTAGCGCGACACGCACAGAATAGAAAGAATATAACAAGGATGGCGCAGGGGGCGGGCAGGAGCTGTCCCGTATCCATTGCGCCTTTTTTTGCTGGCAGACTAAAAGCCGAACAGCTTCCCTGCCCCGGCCACCAGACCAAGCGTAACGACCGCTAGAAGCATGAAATATGTGCATGGACGTCATTTGTTTTGCACAGGGGAGAAGCCCAATCGCCATGGACCGGGCGCGCGCGGCTTGCTAATTGAGATACTTCCAATTTCCCCAAGACTCCTGAAACGAAGACCTTGGCCGCCGGCACACGAAGATGGTCAGGTTGGTTTCCTCCGGCATGGCATAGCGCGGCGATACGTTTGCGGCCGGGGTCACCTCAGCAAAGAATTCCCGCAGCCGGGATTCTGAAAATCCAATGGCGACCACGACTTCCCCCGTGTAATTCCGCGGCCCCCAGAGCCCGTATTGATTGTGACCGCTGATGGCCTTCGGGAGTCCATAGCGTCCGCCAAAATAATCGATGGCGCCCGCTTCACCATAGTTGTAGGCGAATACGGCTGCGCGCGCTCGTTCCGCAGCAGGTAAACCGTTGTAAACTGACGCGACCCCCGCGGCTTGTTCCTGCCAGCCGAACATGTCTCCGAAAAGTTGCGGAAGCTCGCCTTGCGGAACGGTTTCCACGCGCACGCCCTTCACGTCCCAGAATCGGCTGTACGCAATGGTGGATTCGACAGAAAGTATCGGCATGGCGAGGGGGGCGGCGATGACGGCGCCGGCCATCAGCGGCGTCACGATGGCATATCGCAGCCATGCGCCGGTGCGTGGCAGCAAACGAAGTTCAATCCAAGTTGCTCCCGCCGCCAGGAGCATGATGTACGCTGGCGCAAGGTAATAAATCTTCCCGTGGAGGGCTAGCATTTCGGCCAGGACTGTGAGATAGGCCCACCCGAGCACGGCATACTTCTTCCCTTGCAGATCGCGGAGGAGATACCAGAGTCCCGCGAGCCAAATCGGAGCGGCAAGCGGATGCGTCAGCAAAGATTGCTGCCAGACATAGTCCCACGAGGAAATGATGGCGTACTTGGTTCCAATAACCGCGCGCAACAACGCGACGGTCGGCCATCCATTGCTAATCTCCCAAACGAGATTCGGGAGAAAAAGGAAAAAGGAAACCGCAGCACCCGCCCAAATCCATTTGGAGGCGAAGTACCGGCGAGCGGGCGTAAACAGCAGCCCAAGGGCAATCCCCGAACCAAAAAAGAGCATGGAGTGCTTGTTCAGGATGCCCACACCGGCGACGAGGCCAAAAAGCAGCCAGAGCCGGACATCACCGCCGTTCAAGATGCGGAGAACGATGGCGGCGCAAGCCATCCAGAAAACTGGTTCGAAAGAATTCATCGAGAAGAAATTGTCGAAGGTGAGATAGATGGGAGCGATCAGGGTTGTCAAAGCGGCGAGAAACTGCGCGAAGCTTCGCCCGCCCAGCTCGCGTGCGATCCAGCCGGCAAGGAAGATTTTCGTGGACGCGGCAAGCGCCGGCAGAAATCGCAGCGCGAAGAGCGAATCTCCGAGGAGCGAACGGCTGAGCTGTGCAAGCCAGGGCGCAAGCGGCGCGTGATCCACGTAGCCCCAGGAAAAACGCTGACCGCACGCCGCGTAATACAACTCGTCGCGAAAGTAGCCGAAGCGTCCGTTGAAAGCAAAATGGATCAGCAGCGCCGCGCCCGCCAGATAGTACACGCCGGCAACAAGCGGTCGGGCCGACGAGTCGAGATCCGCCTCGTGGGCTCTCCCCACGAGTGCGCTCGTCATTGTCCGGGTTTCTTGGCCGCAGGCGCAGCGGCGGGCTTTGCAGAAGCCGCCCCTGCCGAAGCAACCAGAGTCGCGCTCTTGATGGAATCCAGTTTTGGCCAACCCTTGTCGAGATACGGTTTCCCCTGCTTGGAGATTTGATCCTGATCCGGCCCCGCATTGTCGCCGTACTGGTCGTACAACATCTCCACGACGTTCATCCCCTTGCCGTCCACAACGCCGAAGGGAGCGAAGCCCATGCTGTCGAGGCGCGTGTTGTCCTTCAGGCTGATAAAAACCTGAGTCGTGCGCGTGTTGGGGCCCGCGGTGGCAAAGGTGATGTAGCCTTTCTTATTGCTTTGCGTAACGGGATCGTCCTTGATGTTGGTGTCCTTCCATGCCGCGGAAACACGCGGATAAGCGCTGAGGCCGAATTGCACCACGAAATCCGGAACCACGCGGAAGAAGCTGCCGCTGTCGTAATAGTGGTGCTTCACAAGGTTGTAGAACCGGTCTGCGCCGAGCGGCGCCCAGACGCGCGTGACCGTGAGGGTGAATTCCCCGCGGGTCGTTACGAATTTCACTTGGTACGTGTCCGGAGCTTTCGCTTTCAGCAGCGCGGGACGCAGGAGCGCCCGGTCATAGGGCGTGCGCGCAGCCGTCGATCCGCTTTTGGCGGCTGTGCCTGTCTTCGCCGTGCCGCTCGCTTGTGGCTTGGCTGCGGGCTGCGCCGGAGCCTGCGCGGACACTCCCGCACCGGTTCCCATGACCGCTGCAAGCAACAGCCAGACGATTCTCTTCGTTGACATAGTTTCTTCTCTCTTCTCCTCTGTGGTCTTGGTGTTATTTTTGCGCTGCGGAATTCAACTCGCGGCTGACGCGCTCGACTTCCGTCATTACGCGAAGGGTATTCTCTCCGAGAATCTTCTTGATGTCACCTTCGGAATAGCCCTTGCGCAGCAACGCTTCCGTGATTTGGGGAAGCTTGCTGGCGTCTTCCATGCCAAAAGGCATATTGGCGCCGTCGAAATCCGAGCCCAGGCCGACATGGTCAGCTCCCGCAATTTTCACGGCATGGTCGATGTGTTCGATGATTTTCGTCCAGTCCACGCGCGGCAGCTTCCCCTGCGCCACGAATTCCCGCGTTACCTTGTCGCCTTCGATCAATTGGCAGCCCTCATCGTCCCCGCAACGCTTCTTCACTTCCGCGCCGATCTCTTTGGCAAGCTCCGGCGTGGATGCGTTGCGAAATTCCTGGCTGAGGAATCCCACATGATAATTGACCTGTATGACGCCGCCTTTTGCCGCGAGCGCCTTGATCATCTCGTCGGTCATATTCCGCGGAGCGTCGCAAATCACGCGGCAGGAAGAATGCGAGGCGAACATTGGAGCCTTGCTGACTTCCAGAGCGTCGTAGAATGTTTTATCGCTCACATGTGAGATATCTACGATGACACCGAGGCGGTTCATTTCGCGCACGGCGTCCTTGCCGAAATCGGTCAGGCCGTTATGGGCGGGTGTGTCCGTGGAGGAGTCGGCCCACTCGTCATTGCCGCTGTGCGTGAGCGTCATGTAGCGAACACCGAGTGCCGCATAGCTGCGCAGCACGCCCAGGTCGCTCGCGATCATGTGCCCGCCTTCAACGCCCATCAGCGCGGCTATCTTGCCCTGCTTGTGCGCCGCGCGAATTTCGTCCGCAGTCGTAGCAAGTAGCAGATCGGCCGGATGCTTTCGGATTTGCTCGCGGACCGCGTCAATCTGCACCAGCGCTCGCTTTACGGCCTCCGGGCCGGTGACTTTGCTGGGCATCCAAATCGAAAAGAAAATCGCCCCGAGTCCGCCTTCCTTCATGCGCGGTATGTCCATGCTGCCGCTGACGTTGCGCGGACCCAGGTCGAACTTGCCATCCAAAAAGCGCTGCGTCGTGTCGTCGTGTGTGTCCACGACGATTGACGAGAAATGCAGCTTCCGCGCCCGTGCCGAGATGTCGTCCGCCGTCACGCCCGCCGCCAACAATAAACCAGCTGAGACGCACGAGCCGGCCGTAAGTATGGTCCGAAGCAATTCACCTCTCATTTTTCTCCAATAGCCAGCTACTGAGATTGTTCGCGCAATTCCCTGCTGACGCGCTCGGCTTGTTCCATGATGCGTAGAGTGTTGCCGCCGAGAATCTTCCGAATGTCGTCTTCACTGTAACCTTTGCGCATGAGGGCTTCGGTGATTTTCGGGAGCTTCGAACAGTCTTCCATGCCATCGGGCATGCTGGCGCCGTCAAAGTCGGAACCAAGACCGACGTGATCGGGCCCGACGAGCTTCACGGCGTGATCGATGTGCTCGATGATTCGCTCCCAACTCACATGCGGGAGCTTGCCCTCCGCGGTGGCCCGCTTCTCTTGCTCCGCCATTTTCCGCCCAAGGCATTCCTGGTCGTCGCCGCATGCTTTCTTGAGTTGGTCGAACATTGCTACCACACCGCCCGATAAATTGTCCGAAGCGTCTTTATAGGCCTGGTCGATGAAACTCTTTTCATAGTTGATCTGAATCACGCCGCCCTTTGCGGCAAGCGCTTTAATCATGTCGTCGGACATGTCTCGGACGTGATTGCAAAGCGCGCGGCAGGAAGAGTGCGATGCGATCAGCGGCGCTTTGCTGACCTCCAGCGCATCGTAGAACGTTTTGTCCGAAACGTGTGAAATGTCCACCAGGATTCCCTGCCGGTTCATTTCCCGCACGATGTCCTTGCCAAAATCCGTGAGGCCGTTGTGAACGGGCTTGTCGGTGGAGGAGTCCGCCCATTCGTCGTTGTAAAAATGCGAGAGCGTCATGTAGCGAACGCCCAGATCGCCGAACATGCGCAAGACGCGAATGTCGTTGCCGATCATGTGCCCGCCTTCGACACCGATCAGTGCGGCGATCTTGCCCTGCGCGTGGGCGCGGCGGACATCTTCAGCAGTACGGCAAAGCACCATGTCCTTTGAATTTTTCAGGACGTTTTGATGAACGGCATCAATCTGGTCGAGCGCTTTCTGCACCGCGGGAGGTCCCGTGATGCGGCCGTCGATCCAGATGGAAAAGAAAATGCCGTTCATGCCGCCTTCACGCATGCGCGGAATGTCCACGTGGCCGTCGGGATTGCGTTTGCCGAGATCATAATTTGCCGAGAAGAACCGTTGAGTCGTGTCGTCGTGCGTGTCCAGGACGATGGAAGAAAAGTGGAGTTTATGGGCTCGCTCCGCGATGTCATCTGCGGAAGTAGGTCGAACAAGCAGCGCTGCAAGGCAGAGGCAAAAACCGGCACACAACAACGCAAACGCACGGCGCATGTAATCCCCCAGACTGCGACTGCAGGAACGAGATTCTATCCTATTAGCCAGCCAAGCAGCGCTAGTTTCCATGCCTGGCGGTTCACTTCGGCGATCGATTCAGTTAACGGGATTTCCTTGGGGCAAGCTTTGACGCAATTCTGGGCGTTCGCGCAGTCCTCCACGCCGCCGTGCCCCATAACGCCGCGGATGCGCTCCTTCGCGTGCATCGCGCCGGTGGGATGCATGTTGAAGAGGCGCACCTGGCTGATGATCGCCGCGCCGATGAAGTCGCTGTGCTCGTTAACCTGAGGGCAGACTTCCAAACAATTGCCGCAGGAGATACACCGCGAAAGCGGATAGGCTTTTTGCTGGACTTCGGACGACATGCGCGGGCCTTCGCCGAGGTCGTAAGTCCCGTCGATGGGGATCCACGCTTTCACGCGTTTCAGACTCTCGAACATGAATTGCCGGTCGACGGTCAGATCGCGCACGACCGGGAATTTGGATAGTGGCTCGATGCGTATCGGCTGATCGAGCTGATCCACGAGGGCGGAACACGCCATGCGCGCCCGGCCGTTGATCAGCATGGCGCACGAGCCGCAGACCTCTTCGAGGCAGTTGGAGTCATAACTAATCGGTGTGGTCCCTTTGCCGCCGCGAGTGACCGGATTTTCTGCGATGTCCCGTAAGCAAATGATCACGTTCATCGACCGGCGCCACTGCAGCGCGAATTCTTCCCATCGCGGCGCGTCCTTGGGACCGTTCTGCCGTTTGACTCGAACGATGACCTGTTTGTTTTCAGCCATGCAATCCTCTTAAAGCGTGACGGCGTCCACGCTCACTTCACGGCATCATAGCGCCTGGCACGTGGTGGAAGCTGTGAAATGTCAACCGCTTCGTAGCTGAGCTGGATTTCTCCGTTCACCCACTTGGCCCGCGTCGTCTTCAGCCAATTGGCATCATCGCGGTTCGGAAAATCCGGCTTGTAGTGCGCGCCGCGCGACTCATTGCGCGCCAGCGCGCCGAGCGTAATCACTCGCGCGAGAAGAATCATATTTTCCAGCTCACGTGCAAAATTCAGCGTCTGATTGGACCACCGGGTGCGATCGCTCAGATTGACTTTCATCATCCGTTCGCTCAGCGCGCGAAGTTTTGCCTCGGCGAACTCGAGATTCTTATTGATGCGCGTGACCGTAACGTGCTCGGTCATGATTTCGCCTAGCTCGCGCCAGATGGTCATGGGATTTTCCGTGCCCTCGGAGGAGATCAGCGCCTGGTTCTTTTCTTCCTGGCGTTTGCGCTCGCTCTCGAAAACGCTCGAAGAACTCGATTCCGCGCCTTTATCAAGGCTCCGCGCATACTTCACGGCCGCCGGGCCCGCAAGGCCACCGCCAAAAATGCAGGAGACCAGCGAGTTCGCGCCCAGCCGGTTGGCCCCGTGATACTGGTATTCGCATTCTCCCGCGGCATAAATGCCGGGAACATTCGTGGACTGGTCTTCCCCGTTCACCCAGATGCCTCCCATGGTGTAATGCATCGCGGGGAAAACTTTCATGGGTTCGGTGCGCGGATTGACGCCGAGAAATTTCTCGTAAATCTCCAGAATGCCTTCGAGCTTGCGATCCAGCGTCTCTCGCGGGATATGCGTCACGTCCAAATAAACTGCGGCCTGCCCGTTGATCCCCAGCTTCTCCTGATAAATGATGCGGTGAATCGCGCGCGTCGCGATGTCGCGCGGAACGAGGTTTCCGTATTTCGGGTACCATTCTTCGAGAAAATAAAACCGCTCATCTTCCGGAATGCTTTTCGCCGGGCGTGAATCTCCGGGCTTTTTCGGCACCCACACGCGTCCGCCCTCCCCGCGAGCGGATTCGCTCATGAGTCGCAGCTTGTCTTCGCCGGGAATCGCCGTCGGGTGTACTTGAATGAATTCGCCGTTTGCGTAATCCACGCCTTGCTGGAACAAAGCCGATTGCGCGGACCCCGTGCACACGACCGAATTCGTAGACCGCCCGAAAAGCGCTCCGATCCCGCCAGTACAAAAGATGACGGCGTCCGCGGCGTAGGTTTTCACTTCCATCGACCGAAGATCCATCGCGGTAATGCCGCGGCAGACGCCGCCATCGTCGATCACCGCAGAAAGAAACGTGGAGCCTTCAAATTTCTTGACCTTGCCGTCGGACTCATGCCGCCGCACCTGCTCATCCAGCGCATAAAGCAATTGCTGGCCGGTCGTGGCGCCGGCGAACGCCGTGCGGTGATAAAGCGTGCCGCCGAACCGCCTGTAATCGAGCAAACCCTCCGGCGTGCGGTTGAACATCACGCCCATGCGGTCGAGCAGATCAATGATGCCGGGTGCGGCTTCGCACATGCGTTTCACCAGCGGCTGATTCGCCAGGAAGTCGCCGCCGAAAATCGTGTCGTCGAAATGTTTCGCGGTGGTGTCTCCCTCGCCCTTCTGATTTTTCGCCGCGTTGATCCCGCCTTGCGCGCACACGGAATGGGAACGCTTCACCGGAACAATTGAAAAGAGGTCCACCGGCACGCCGGCTTCAGCCACACGGATGGTTGCCATCAGGCCGGCCAAACCGCCGCCCACCACGATGATCTTCGGCTCTCTCATTTGTAATAAAACTCGAACGGATGCCAGTTCAACCGGAAACTGAGAATGATTAGTACGCCGACCACGCTAAACGTGAATCCCACTACCACACCCAACCGGCCAGCCGCACGCTGTGCCTGCACCGTCGCCGCCAGGCCCCACTTGCAGAGAAAATTCCAGATGCCCACGCCAAGATGAAACGAAGAAGCAAGAATCCCCACGATCATGAACGCCAGCGCGTAAGGATTCTGCAGGAGCTGCACGACGTCGACGTAGGTGGATTTGCCGTGGGTGAGCCAGCGTTCCGTATAGAGATGCCAGCCGATATAGACGAACGCGATCAATCCCGTGTACCGCTGCGCGGTGTAGAGCCAGTTCGAAACCCAGGGATACGCGGAGACATTCGACTTTCCGCGCAGCCAGATGTAAACGCCGTACCCGCCGTGAAACAGCATGGGCAGAAAGATCGCCGCCCACTCTACAACTAGGCGGAATGGAATGGTCTGCAGCTCGCGCGAAGCTTCGTTGTATTTCGCCGCGCTGACGAGCGCGGTGCTGTTCGACCAGAAATGTTCGGCGAGGAATGCTCCGACAGGAACTATGCCAGATAACGAATGAAGCTTTCGGAGAAGATAACTTGCGTCAGGCGGGGTTGCCGTTGCGGACATGCCCTCTCCGCCGCGCAGGCGCATTCCGGCGCTGACAAATCGCGGCACATTCAGTATAGGGAGTTGCAATAGTTCCTGCAAGCCGCGCCACGGCGCGCCGTATTTTTCGCATCATTCCAAAAGTTCGCGGAAGACGACACTTTCGAGAAATTTCCCCTCGACGCCGCGAGAGACTCCGATACAATGCTCCTTGAACGGGAATTGTTCACCCGGTGCCGTTCCGCCGAGTTTTAGAGTAAGAAAACAAACGGATTGTTATGAGCACAAGTCTCAGTCTTGTTTCCGAACTCGAACGACTCGCGAATGCTCTGGTCACAGATGCCTCCGACACATCGCAAATTTCCCTCCCCTCGATCGCCGAACGCATCGCCAAGAGTTTGGGAGTGAAGACCGACGAAGTGGCCATCCTCGGATTGTCGACGAAGTGGCGCCACCTTCACTTCCTCGTTCCGGAATCGCTGAAAAACGTGGGCTTCATTCCGCTTTCGAGCAATTCCGCGCTGGCGGCCCGCACCGCGCGGGATAGCCGCCCGGAAATCAACAATACTTTTTCTGGCGCGCGTCACGCCACCGTCTTCGAAGGGGCCAAAGTCGGCGGAGAATCCGGGGAAGCGATTCAGAAAATTATAAGCGCCCCGATTCTTTCCGATGGCAAAGTGATTGGCGTCATTCAGATCAGCCGTAAGGGCGCGAACCCATCTTTTGCGGGGCCAGATTTCACCTCTGACGATATTGGAAAAGTGATCGCCCTGTGCAAGCCCCTGGGCAAACTTCTCCAGCACATCGTTGGCGAATAATTCTCCGTCACCCTGGACCTGTAACCTCCCGTTCATTTTCGCCTCCGGCCTCGGGCCGCGGCCGCAAGTTTTCGGTGAATTGCGTTGACACCCGGATACCTTCTTGTTAGTTTTCCACAGCGGGAAGATTTTTCGCCGTCAGACCACTAACGGAGGCACCACACACCGGCACTATGGCGTTCGTTGCTAAGAAGATCTTCCTCACCAAAGGCGTCGGAAAACATCGGGAAAGATTATCGAGCTTTGAACTCGCATTGCGGAACGCGGGGATCGCGGCGTGCAACATTGTCCGCGTGTCCTCGATTTTTCCGCCCAACTGCAAGCTGATCTCGCGAAGCGAAGGCTTGAAGTATATGAGACCCGGCCAGGTGGCCTTCACGGTAATCAGCGAAAACTCCACCAAGGAAGCGCACCGTTTGATCGCGGCGAGCATCGGGCTCGCTCTGCCCAGCGACAAATCCATGTACGGATATTTGTCCGAGCACCATTCCTTCGGCGAAACCGAGGAGGTCGCCGGCGAGTACGCCGAAGAGCTCGCCGCGGAAATGCTTGCAACCACCTTGAACGTGGAGTTCGATCCGGATTTGTCGTTCGACGAAAAAAAAGAGGTCTACCGCATTTCCAACAAGATCGTCCGCACCATGAACGTGACGCAGTCCGCCGTCGGCGACAAGCGCGGCCTTTGGACCACCGTCCTCGGCGCCGCCATCCTCATCGGCGAAGACGACTGATTCGCTCTTCAGCGGCCCTCACTTCTTATTGAAATATCCGATACGCTCGAGCACAGCGCCCACCACCAGCGGCAGCGCCACCGTGGCGTCATCAAAAACTTCCGCGAAACGCCCGCCCTCTTCCGGCGGCACGAATTTCCCCCACGATACCGCTTCCGTGTACGTGCTGCCGGAGAGGCCTCCCCAGTGCACCGGCTCCGGGCAGATCCGCAAGCCGTAGTTGTAGCGCTTCAATGGCAATTTCTTATAGCCGCGACGCGCCAGCAATTCCGCGTACACGCCGAATTGCTGTGTCCAGTTGCGCGGCACTCCGCCGCCCACGGTGAAAATGCCCATGCGCTTTGTCGACAGCATGGTATCGGCAAATTTCTCGAAATCTTCGAAGGGATCGAAGCGCAGCAGCGGACGTTTCGCTTTCTGACGGGCGATCTTGTGGAGCGCAAAATCGATCCCCAGCTCCGAATCCGTAAACGCCGGCACAAAGACAGGAACATTGTGCTCGAAAGCGGATTTCAATATTCCCCGCCCCGGCATTTTTCTGTGCAGGAACTCCCCGATGCGCCGGTGGATCTTCCAGCTGCACGCCACTTCCTCGGCGTCCCAATTCTCGAGGATGTGGTCCATCACTTCTTCCACGTGATCGAGATTCACCTCGGGTTCGAGCGAATCGTAAACGCGGTTATAGCCCGCGTGGAAGAGCGCCTTGTCGTCCATTTTATCGTTATAACGAAAGTGCGAGTGCCCGGTGGCTTCGACCAGCCCGTGCGCCATCAACGCGCCGGTGGAGACGATAGCCTTGACCACGCCGGATTCGATCAGGTCGCAGAAGACCAGACCCATCTTGCCGACCGTAAGCGCGCCGGAAAGCGTCATCACCACGAAGCAATCTTTGTCGCGCGCCATCGCCTCGAGTACGTCGGCGGCATCGCCAATCTGCCGGCCGGTGAACGCGGTATCGCCCATGGCGCGCACGAGCGCGTCAATCGTGCGGCATTTCGCCAAGTCTAAGGGAAACATCGGCCGAAGCTTGTCCTTCACCGGATCGTGCAGCACACGCCCCGTCACCGTCTTTTTTGGCTGCTTGGCCATCTCTTCTCCTCGGCTCCTCGAAATGAATAAATTGTCACAAGTATATTTCACAAGCGCACTCTTGGCGCGCACAGGATTGAATTGCTTGGAGATTGATAGTACAAACTCGTCCGTAAAGGAAGCGCAATTCGCGAGCGAAAGCGTGCGTTGCGCTCATGCTAAACTAAAATCCATGGCAAACAAATTTACCATCGGTCTCGTGCAGATGCGATGCACGCGGAACCCCGAGGACAATCTTGCGCGCGCGATCGAACAAATCCGCGAAGCCGCCGCGCGCGGCGCGCAGATCATTTCCCTGCACGAACTTTTCCGCAGCGAATACTTCTGCCGCCGGGAAGATCCTGAGCTTTTCAATCTCGCCGAGTCCGTGCCGGGCCCTACAACCGAAGCGCTCGCAAAAATCGCCAAAGAAAAACAGGTCGCCCTCGTCGTTTCTCTTTTCGAACGCCGCGCCCCCGGCGTTTACCACAATGCCTGCGCCGTCCTCGACGCCGACGGAACCCTTCTCGGCAAATACCGCAAGATGCACATCCCCGACGATCCGCTCTACTACGAGAAATTTTATTTCACTCCCGGCGATCTGGGCTTCCCGAATTTCGACACCCGCTATGGACGCATCGGTGTGCAGATCTGCTGGGACCAGTGGTATCCGGAAGCCTCGCGCATAACTGCGCTCAACGGCGCGCAGGTTATTTTTTATCCCACCAGTATAGGCTGGCATCCCAGCGAGAAAGCCCAACTCGGCGCAGCGCAGCTCGACGCCTGGCGGACTATTCAACGCGCGCACGCCATCGCCAATGGAGTCTACGTCGCCGTCGTGAATCGCGTCGGATTCGAAGGCCAGCCCGCCGCGGGAGATGCGGGCCTGGAATTTTGGGGAAATTCATTCGTTGCGGATCCTTTTGGACAAATCGTTGCGCAAGCGTCGGATGATAAAGAGGAAATTCTCGTTGTCGAATGCGACCCCGCCAAGAGCGAAGAAACGCGCCGCAATTGGCCGTTCCTCCGCGACCGCCGCATTGACGCCTATTCCCCCATCCTCAACCGCTGGCTGGGCGAATGAAGCGCACAATTCGCAAGGCCTCGCCGCAATCCACTCCGTTCGAACAAGGCCTCTGGATGCCCGCGGAATGGGACTCCCACGAAGCCACCTGGCTCGCCTGGCCGCACGAAGTTTCTGACTGGCCTGGCAAATTCGGCCCCATTCCCTGGGCCTACGCGGAAATCGTGCGCCATCTCGCACATTCCGAGCGCGTCTATCTGCTGGTTCAAAATCGTGCAGCCGAAACGAGTGTTCGCGCGATCCTGAAAAATTCCGGCGTGCATCTCGAGAACGTGGACTTCTTCCGCGTTCCCACCAATCGCGGTTGGATGCGCGATTCCGGCCCCATCTGCGTGAAAAGCTCCTCCGGCGAAGTTGCCTTCATTCACTGGCTATTCAACGGCTGGGCCAAATACAGCAACCATCAAAAAGACGCCGCCGCCGTCACGCAAGTGAATAAGAAACTCAAACGCCGCGTCTGGCAGCCCGTGCACAAAGGCCGCAGAGTCGTCCTCGAAGGCGGCAGCATTGACGTCAACGGCCGCGGCACGCTCCTCACGACCGAAGGATGCCTGCTCGGCAGAACGCAAGTCCGCAATCCGGGTTTCACTCGCGATGATTACGCGCACGTCTTTCGCGACTACCTCGGCGCAACCCAAGTTCTCTGGCTGCGGAATGGCATCGCCGGCGACGACACCCATGGCCACGTGGATGACCTCGCGCGATTCGTCAATCCGACAACGATCCTCGCCGTCGTCGAAGACAACCCATCCGACATTAATCACGCGCCATTGCAGGAAAATCTCGCTCGCCTTAAATCCATGAAGGATCTGGACGGCCGCTCGTTTCGCATCCAAACCCTTCCGATGCCCGCTCCCGTTTATTTCGATGGGCAAAGGCTACCCGCGAGCTACGCCAATTTCTACATCGCGAACAAGACCGTCCTGGTCCCCACGTTCAACGATCCCAATGATCGCGTCGCGCTGAACACGCTCGCGGCTCTCTTTCCCGGCCGTGAAGTTGTGGGCATCGCCTGCCGCGACCTCGTGCTCGGACTCGGCACGCTGCACTGCATGACGCAGCAGCAACCGAGCATCCGATAAGCACCTCAATTCCAGATTGTTCTGCGCCAGGGCTTGGATACAATGGCTTTTGCCAAAGGAGGCATGATGTCTGTAACTCTGCTTGGATTGCTGTTCGATTCCCGGGTCATCATCGTCGAGGACCGTCATCGGTTCCTCTACTGGCTGCTCGTCGGCCTGATCGCCGGGTGGCTGGCGGGAAAAATCGCGCGCGGCCGCGGCTTCGGTTGCATCACGGACATCGTGCTCGGCCTGGTGGGCGCATATCTCGGCGGATGGGTGTTTGGCAAGCTGGGCATTTTGGGCGGCGGCTTCCTCTATTCGCTCGCCGCAGCCACGCTCGGCGCGGTCATCCTCGTCTCCATCGCGCATCTTTTTTCCAGCCACGATCACCACTGACGCCCTGCTATTACGCGGCATGCGTCCCATCGGTGTGATACGATTCTCGTTTGCGCCTCGGAGATGGCGCCTCATTGAGCAAGTCCACGCACTCCCTCACAGCAATTCCTCTCGGGGGTCTCGGCGAATTCGGCATGAACATGATGGCGCTGCGGCTTGGCGAGGACATTATCGTCATTGACGCAGGCATGATGTTTCCGGAATCGGAGTTGTTGGGCGTTGATCTCGTAATTCCCGACATCACTTACCTGAAGCAGAACCGCGCGCACGTCCGCGCCATCGTGCTGACGCACGGACATGAAGACCACATCGGCTCGCTTCCCTATATTTTGCGCGACCTGAATGTGCCAGTTTACGGAACGCGCTTCACGCTGGCGCTCGTCAAGAAGCGCCTGGAGGAAGCGGGCCTGCTCGAATCGACGACGCTTCGTCAAGTTCTGCCCGGACGCATGGTGGAAATCGGGCCCTTCGAGATTGAGTTTATTTCCGTCACGCACAGCACGATTGATTGCGTGGCGCTGGCGATACGCACGCCGCTCGGTGTGATCATCCACACCGGAGATTTCAAGATCGATCAAACGCCCGTGGATGGAGCGCCGTTTGACCTGCACACGTTCGCGCGCTACGGCCACGAAGGCGTGCTGGCGCTTTTCAGCGACTCGACGAACGTCGAGCGGCCCGGATTTACGCCGTCGGAGCGGGCCATCGTTCCGCGCATTGAAGAGCTGTGCCGTTCCGCGCCGCGGCGCGTGATTTTGTCGTGTTTTGCTTCATCGATTCACCGCATCCAGCAGGTGATCGACATCGCGGGACGCGTCGGGCGAAAAATCGCGTTCGTCGGGCGCAGCATGGTTGATAACGTGGAGATCGCGCACTCACTCGAGTGTTTGCACATCCCCGACGGAATGGTCGTGCGTCCCCAAGACATCCGCTCGTTCGATCCGAAGCGGCTTGTGATCCTGGCGAGCGGCAGCCAAGCCGAGCCGATGTCCTCGCTTTCGCGGATTGCGGTGGACAATCACCGCTTTGTTTCCGTGGATGAAAACGACAGCGTAATTCTTTCCGCGCGCATCATTCCCGGCAACGAAAAAGCAATTTTCCGCATGCTCGATCACATGTTCCGACGGCGCGCGCTCGTCTATTACGACAATTCCGCGGGGACGATCCATGTTTCGGGACACGGCAGCCAGGAAGAGCAAAAACTTCTTTTGCAGCTCGTGAAGCCGAAATATTTTATTCCCGTGCACGGCGAATACCGGCATCTGTTCCGGCACGCCGCGCTCGCGCACGAGCTTGGCTGCGTCAGCGGCGAAATACTGTTGCTCGAAGATGGCAAGACGATTGAATTCACGGAAGACGGAGTGCACCGCCGCGATCCGGTAACTGCCGGACGCGTGTGCGTGGATTCCGGATCGCTGGAAGAGATCGAAGACGTGGTGATCCGCGACCGCAAGCACCTTTCCGAAGACGGCGTGGTGGTGCCTATCATCGCCATTGACAAACATACGGGAAAGCTCGAATCGCAGCCGGAAATCGTGACGCGCGGGTTGATGAGCGACAACGGCCAGGAACTCATCGCCGGGGCGCGGCTGGTCATCCTGAAAACGGTTGAAGAATCCAACGCCGAAGAAAAATCCGACTGGGGCGTCATCAAGGAAAAGATTCGCATCGACCTCAAGCGATATATCAGCAAACATACTTCCAAGCGGCCTTTGATCCTCCCCGTCATCCTCGAGGTATAACCGGTTGAGTTCCTGATGCCTGAAACAACTAGCATTCCTTCTTCAAGCGCCGGGCGAGGCGCATTTGTCTTCATCCTCATCATGGTGGCGTTCGATTTTCTGGCCTTCGGCATCATCGCTCCAGTCCTTCCCGATCTCGTGCGCCAATTTGAAGGCGGCGACTTCGCCCGCGCTTCGAGCATTACCGGCTATTTCGGATTTGCCTGGGCCACGATGCAATTTATTTTCTCGCCGATACTGGGGGCCTGGTCAGATCGCTTCGGACGCCGCCCGGTCATCCTCATCTCCTGCTTCGGCCTGGGCATCGATTACATCGTCATGGCGCTGGCCCCGTCTCTCAATTGGCTTTTTGTCGGACGCATCATTTCCGGTATCACCACTTCCAACGTCGCAACCGCGTTTGCGTACGTCACGGACGTTACGCCGCCGGAAAAGCGCGCCAAGCAGTTCGGCTTGATCTCCGCGGCGTTTGGAATCGGATTCATCATTGGACCGGCCGTCGGAGGATTTCTCGGCAACATCAATCTTCGTTTTCCCTTCTGGGCTGCCGCTGCGCTCAGCCTCGGCAATGCTCTTTATGGTCTCTTCATTCTTCCGGAATCACTTCCGCCGGAACGCCGCGCCAAGTCTGCCTGGCACATGGCGAATCCGCTGGGCTCTCTGAAGCTTCTCCGCTCGCATGCGGAACTCGCGGGACTTTCCGTCGTTATCACTCTCTATTATCTGGCTCACAATTCCCTTCCTTCCATGTGGGCCCTGTACACCGAATATCGTTACGAATGGAGCCGCCGCGACGTAGGCCTCTCGCTCGCTGTTGTCGGCGTCTTCGCGGCGCTCGTTTCCGGCGCCCTCGTCGGCCCGTTTGTGAAGCGCTTCGGCGAACGCATTAGCCTCCTCTCCGGTTTATTTTTCGGCTTTCTCGGCTTTGCGGGTTTCGCGCTCGCCAGCCGCGGCTGGATGATTTTTGCCGTCATTCCTTTCCTCGCGCTGTGGGGCATCGCGGGACCCGCCATGCAATCGCTGATGTCCAGCCGTGTGGATCCGAGTTCGCAAGGAAAGCTCCAAGGAGCGATCAATTCGCTGCGCGCCATCACCGGGATGGCTGGCCCTGTGCTTTTCACGCAAGTCTTCGCGCTGGCGATTTCGCCTCGAGCGATCCTCCATCTTCCCGGCGCGCCGTATTTCCTGGCGGCGCTGCTTCTCTTCGCGAGCTTGATGCTGGCGGCGTACGTCGCCCGCCCCGGAGGAGCTGCTCAGCCCGCCCATAAAACTTCCGACTCCGCTGCCGCGTCGCTGGATCCTTCGGACTGACCCCCCTCTCCGCGAAGCGCGGAACACGCGAGCAAAGCAGTGCCCCCACCCTACAGTTTTTGTAACGATGTGATTCGACAGGGCTTGGTGAGTGGAGGTCTGCAAACGATGTGATTCCAAGAGGCTTAGCGGTTCTGGGTGAATCGCGAACGGAGAGTTGGAATGCAGAAGGGGGGTGTACGAGTCTGTGTGGATACTCGGTTTTTGCTCGTCGCGACCACAACATATTGTGAAAGAGTGGTTGGCCTCACACAATTTGTGGCCACGAGTTGTAGTTGCCACACAGACTCGTGTACACCCCCATCGCGATAGAAAGAGTCCGTAAGGTATTGATTACACAGTGGTTGTTGTGCTCCCATTGCGCAAAAGAGTCGGTAAGCGTTTGAAAGCAAAGAGGTTGAATGACGGGAATAGCAGAAAAGGCGAGGCGAGAGAGCGCTGCTCGATCGCCAGGGCAGGCAGGGGGAACAGGTCGGGGCTGGAACTTGGCACTTCGAGGCTCAGTGTAAACAAACACGGGAAAGAATAGCATGCCAGTACGGATTGGTTAAGTATTTTGCAGGGAAAGGGGAGAATTGAGGGGTGAACGGCAATGGGACAGGATGAACGGTGGGGGGCGGCAGGATGACGAACAGGAAAAAGGCAAAGTCAAAAACCGAAAAGACCCATCTATGCGGCAGGCGGCGAATAAGGGTGTAAATAAAACTGTGTAAATGGCCAATTGGAAAGGGAGAATGTGAGGACCTATGGCCATTGACCCGAAGTTGATCGATGAACTGCTGAGGGAGTACAAAAAGCCCGAAGATATCGTGGGCCAGAACGGGCTGCTG
>JBIOGB010000012.1:0-82018 GCA_044447665.1 Candidatus Acidiferrales bacterium
CGAAGAAAAACCCGCACCCTTAAAAGCGAAGGGTGCGGCACCCAAGTCTTCTACCTACAAAGGATAGTGCCCGGATGATATACTCCCTCGGTGCCACGTGACCAAAGGAATTCTCGGAACAATTTCTCTGCGCCACCCGCCCAACATGCAAACAAACTCAAAACCGCGGCCACCCGCCCAGCGCGTCCACCCCTTCAAATGGTTCATCGAGAAACAGGATGCGAGGCCCGTGGATTACTGCGGCAGCCAGCGCGAGTTTTTTCTGCATGCCGTGGGAATAGTCGGAGATCAGCGTTTTCGGCCGGTCGGCAAGCTGCATAAAATCGAGAAGCTCCGCGCTGCGCTGGCGCGTAATAGCGCGGTCGAGGCCGTACATTCTTCCGACGAACTGAAGATATTCGGTGCCGGTCAGGCGTTCGAAGAGGCCCATGCCTTCCGGCACGACGCCGATTTGCCGTTTGACTTCGACGGGATGTGAAGCAAAGTCCAGCCGAGAAGCTCCATGCGCCCGGAGGTAGGAGCGAGAAGGCCCGTGAGCATTTTGATGGTAGTGGATTTGCCTGCGCCATTGGGGCCGAGAAAACCGAAGAATTGTCCGGCCGCAACCTTCAGGCCGATCTCATCCACAGCGGTGAGGTTGCCGAAGCGCCGCGTGAGCCTGTCGGTTGCAATAGCAATGTCGGCACGGAGGATCCTTGCATGGGAATGCAAAATCGCAGCAAAACTCTAGCACGACTCGGTTCGTCCCCGGATGCACACGCTTTCGCGCGGGGCTTCGTACTTGGCGCAGAGAGTTCAGGAGGGCTTTTGTGGATTGGCGGAGGGAGTCGCCAATTGCAGCTCCCTCGCCGGCATCGCCGCGAGGGCAGCCGGTAATTCCACGCGGAAAACGGCGCCGCCTTCCTGGCGGTTGTAGCAGAGAATTTTTCCGGCGTGTTCCTGGACGATGCCGAAGCAGATGCTCAAGCCGAGCCCGGTGCCTTTGCCGACAGGCTTGGTGGTGTAGAAGGGATCGAAAACGCGGTGAGGTTCCTTGATACCCGGGCCCGTGTCGGAAAAAAGGATGACGACATTCGATCTGTCGCGCAGTGTTTTCACGGTGAGCACTCCGCCGTGAGCGGCTTCCATGGCGTCGATGGCATTGCTGACGATATTGAAGAAAACTTGCATCAATTGGTTTCCATCACCACGCACGCCGGGAAGCACGGATTCCAAATGGAGGTCGACGCTTGTCGTGCCGGAGCGGAGATCGAGTGCCCGGAGCTGCACGGCGTTGGTCACCACCGTATTGATGTCCAGAAGCGTGCGCTCGGGGGGAACCTGGCGGGCGAAGCTGAGGAGGTTGCCCACGAGGGTTTTCGTGCGGCGCGCCTGATCCCGGATTTTCGAAGCGAGGCCGCGCGCTTTTTCCGGTAGGGAAGGATCGTCTGCCAGCAGATCGGAAAAACCCAGAATTGCCGTCAGAGGATTGTTGATTTCATGCGCCGCGCCGGCCGCGAGCTGGCCGAGAGAGACAAGTTTTTCGGACTGCACTAGCTGCGCCTGGAGCCGCTGCAAGTTTTCGACAGACTGCTCGGATTGCGCCAGCAAACGGGAGCGGTCTGCTTCAGTAAAGTGCGTGCGCAGGAAGATCAGCAAGGCAAGAGGAATGGCGGCGACCAGCGTGGTCATCAGGCGGAAATCGCGCACTTCCGGACCGTCATGGGCGAAGCGCAAGGTGTAAATGGCGAAAATCGGCAGAGAAATGACGGCAAACATGGCCATGCGGGCTGCCCAAACGCTTTCCGCGCGCGTAGCGTTGGACTCGGCTTCATAATCATTTTCGGAATAAACGTCCAGCTTGGCCCGATTCCGATAAGCAATCAGGCCGGCCAAGCCGAACCAGAGGAAGTAAGCCAGAATCGGCAGATCATATAAACTGCCCGTGAAGTACTCACCGGCATCGTTGGCGACATCCAGAGACAAAATGGCGACCATGTAGAGAGCGGAAGCACCGAAAAGATTTGCGTAGACCAACCGCCAGGCGCCGCTCGACCGCAGCCACAAGATCGCAAACCCGGAAACAATCACCATGTTCTGTACGTTGGAAAGGAGATTGTAATTGTAGTTGTATTGAGCGAGCGCGGGCGTTGCGTACATCCAGGGCAAAACCACGAAGACATACAGGTAGCTCCACCAGGTCAGAAGGAGCACAAAATCCAGGTAGCCGAAACGCAAGCGGAGTTCCCCCGGTCTGCGGTGTGGGCGTAACGCAAGAGCCGCCATGATGGGAATCCCGCGCAGGAAGAAAACGATGTCGCCCGGGTAAAGCCCCGGGAGCGGCCTGCGCAGGTAAACTTCGTAGTAGGTCCACTGGAATTGTCCAATCATCCATAGCGTGCAGCCCATGGCCAGCAACATCCAGAAGAGATTGCGCCGCCAATGGGGAGTACCCGCGTTGAGAAGCAGGCCGGCATTGGCCAACAGGGGCACAACGCATTGGACCAGATTTCCGAAAGTGCTCAGGGATTGGCTGCCATGCGGAAGAGCGAGGGAGGCCACCGCGTAGGTGCCGAGGACCAAGAGCCAGACTCCAGCTATCCAGCCGATTGTGCGGGAAGAGGACATGCGCTTGCGTCCACCCATTGTAGCCGCGGGGTGAGCATCCAGACTCGGGCGTTGGCCTTGGAATGGCGTAAGGATAAACGAACCTGCGCTATTCGAAGGGGAAGCGGAGAGATTCGCGCGTACGGAGCTAAAGGAATGCTGGCGGAGGAGGAGGGATTCGAACCCCCGAGACCCTTTCGAGTCTAACGGTTTTCAAGACCGCCGGTTTCAACCGCTCACCCACTCCTCCGATTCTAATGTTAGCGCACTCTACGGCTCAGGAGTGCATGAGTGACGACTATTGGAGGCAAATAGAGTTTAGGTTCTGGATATTGGATGACAAAGAATAGAGGTTCCGACCAAAGCAGAAGTGGTTGTTCAGGGCAGAAAATCGATCGAGCGCTCTCCGGGATGTGTCTTTATGGAAAGATTTTCCCGCCCGGATTCGCTTCTTACGATACATTCTTTCGATGCATGGCCACCGCGTTTCTGAGGAGATGAGGCTGTGAGGAATGCCGCCGCGTTCCTTTTGCTTGTGTTCGCCTTACTTGCACCGGCAGCCAGGCCGCAAAGCGGGCCGGAAAGGGGCGGCAACGAAATGCAGGTATGGACGGGAGGAGGGCACGGGTTGAGCGGGAGCACCTCCGACACCGGCGTGTGGAATGTGGGGATGCGTTACGGCTGGGTGCTGACCAACCCGCATGGTCCCGGTTTTCTCCGCGGGAGGTTTGAATACGCCGTCGATGTCGTGCCGATTTTCCCGGTTTTCCAGCCCACAGGCATGGCATACGGATTCGGCCTGAATCCATTGGGGCTGAAATGGAACCTGGACCTGGGGCGCAGAATCATCCCCTACGTTGAGCTTGGCGGAGGAACTTTGTTCACGAATCACGAAGTGCCCGCGGGAACATCGCAAGTCAATTTTACGAGCGGCGGGGCGTTTGGCATGCACTTCCTTCGCGGAAAATATAATTGGAGCGTGGAAGTTCGCTACATGCACATTTCCAACGCAGGCCTCTCCACGCCGAATCCGGGCATCAATACCTTCCAGGTCCGTCTGGGTATCGGCCGCTTTTCGCGGGCTCACTAGGCGGGCTGCCGGATGGACTCGCAGGAGATGTCATGGGCCATTCCTGTTAGTCCGGCGAAGTGATTTGGCGCTCTACAGTCCGCAAGTTGCAGGTCGCTCTGCGGATGGAAAGGATGCAGGAGTGCGCCGCGTTTCATTGTCTATTTCCGGGCGGCGGCGGAGATGGCAGGATATTCCACTGTACCCCCGGATAGAGGCTGGGTATTCGAAAAGCTCGATAGGCCAATTGTCCATATACTTCCATCTGCCAGACGAGGCGAGGCGACAAATCTTGGGTGACTTCCTGTATGAGTGATCCCGGCGGTACGGTGGGAGCGATGGCGACGTCGAATTCGGCGTCCCCATTATCCAGCGTGCCGACGCTCCCGCAACAAAAGGAGAAAGCGGGCAGTTTGTCTTGCCACAAGATTTGCGCTGTCTTGGACGTTTCGTCCAATTGGAAAAGGACCGGGCGACTGTAACACGCGGGAGCGCCCGGAGATCCACAAATGGTTCCCTTTGAATCCATAATTCGATTGTTCCCATTATCGAACATCATAAGGGGAAACACTCCGGAACTTTTCGTGCTAGTGAGCACCGGATAATGCTGGGCGTAGTTGAAATCAGCAGGGCTGCCCCCGGGAATGACAAAGTCCCCGCCCGGGCCCAACTTCCAAAGAATGCTGCCATCGCCGGCGCCGTCTCTATAGTTGATTTTAATTACCCAATTTTGGTTCCGCATGGAAAGAATCAAATTTCCATCTTCTGGAGAGTCGATTATCGCGTTCGCATGAGTCCAATCCGGAAAAGCGAGAGGATGGTGATTTACGTCAAGGTGGTCGAAAGTGTTCCAGACCCAGACCGGCTTTCGGTTTTGGTCAAGATCGATCAGAGCGTCGCCATCAACTGATAAGGCACCTGGAAATCCCGGCAAGTTGGTGAACGACTGAAAGGTATTCGCTAGAAGGATGAGATGCCCGTTCGGCAGCGGCAAGATATCGTGGTGTAGAGATCCTATGGCAAGTTGGAATCCCGCTTGCGCGAGAGCTTGGTTGACGTCGGCTACGGAGAATTGAGAAATCGTTTCGCCTGCGAGATTGATTTCACGAACCCCGGCAAATCCTCCAATAAGCACCATCAGGAAATTGCCATTCGGGAGCAGTTTGAATGGAAACGAAGAGTCCAGTTGCACTCCATCCTGAAGATCGTCGAACCAGATTAGGTTTCCGTTTAAGTCAAAAGCTACAGTCCCAACCGGAGATGTCGAGGGAATGGGCGTGAGGGAAACCATGTCAGCGAGTTCGATCCCAGGATTAGGTTCGGGACCCGTCAGATGAGTGACCGCGACTCGCGGAAGGCGTTGGAGCGGCAAACCTCCGGTCGTAAAGACATGATCCGAGTCAAGCGACTGTGAGCCGCCGGGAAGATTTATCCTAGCGCGCATGTGGTAGGTCGCAAACGCGCGCATCCCCGCAACGAGAATGCTTACTGGGCTCCCGTCCAAAGGAGCCGGCACCGCCCAAGTATGCAGGTCGTAGGCTGTATCCGTGCCGAAATCTATCGTCACCGTAGCGCCACTGGGGGGCACAACGGTGTACCTGGCCACTTGGGGATTTTGTGTGGGAGTAACCACGCCTCCTAGCGCCGAATTTGGAGCAAGTCCGGCGCCAGGCAGAGCGTTCGAAGGAGGACTCCCAGCAGCGGGCATGGCAGAATTCGCGCAACCTCCAATCCAGACGGCTTGAAGCAAGGACAATGCCAAAAAAGTTCGTCTTATAGTCGATTGCATGCCTTGGAGTTCCTCCGATTTCCGGGCCGCCTTCGTACAGAACGCTATGATTCTTGTTCCAAGAAGGAACGCGAATATAACACGACACTCGGGAAAGTAAAGGGGAGTACCCAGTTAGCTGAACTGAAACTTTCGTTAACTTCTGGCGATCGGAATTCTTTATAGATAATCTTCATGGGGATTTGTAGTTCCAGGCGGTAAGTTAACTAGACTTGGGGCGTCTCGTCCGTGTGGACTGCGGCTGCAATGCGGGAATCAGTCAGAGTTTATGTGGCACCCAGAAAACAAGGTTCACGACGTTCGCATTAGACAGGTAAAACGAAGGCGAAATTTGGAAATGGCACAAGTGGTTTGAAGTTGAGGCGAAGGATGGCTACCATAGGTACGCGCGAAAATGAATCTGAAGTCGAAAAAACACGGACGGTCCAAATGAGCGGATTCAGATGGATTGCTTTACTTTTCTTGGCCGGCTCCGCGACCTCCGTTTGGGGACAGACGAATCCGACGCAAGACTCGAAGCCCGTTGATTCGACTCAGACAGATAAGAAAGAAAATCCGCCAGAAGAGAACAACGATACCCATCCTGCGAGCGCGGCTCCCGTGCCCTTGTTCAAAAATCTAGTCCTGGACCAGAAGGATATCTGGACGAGTCCGTTCCGGATGAAGCCAGGCGATCTCAAGTGGGCAGTGCCGTTTGCAGGCATCACCGCCGGGCTGATCATGACGGACCGGACTGCTTCACACGAAGCCAGCCGGAGTCACGTCAATTCCAGCAGGACATTCTCCGATGCCGGGCTGGTTCTTGCAGGAGCATCGTCGGCGGGATTTTATTTCTTGGGTCGGGCTACTGGCGACAGTCAGAAGCGTGAAACCGGCATTCTCGGCGGTGAAGCGATGGTGGACGCGCTGGCCGTCGATGAGGTGCTCAAATACGCGTTTCAGCGGCAACGCCCCTTCGAGGCTAATGGCGCCGGCCGATTTTTTCAGAGCGGAAGCCAAAACTCTTTTCCATCCGCGCACGCTACACTTGCCTTTGCTTTCGCTTCCGTAGTTGCGCACGAATACCCCGGGTGGCTGACCAAAATGCTGGCGTACGGGGGCGCTTCAGCGATTAGCCTGGCGCGTGTAACCGGGAAAGAGCACTTTCCCACAGACGTTTTTGTCGGGAGTACCGTCGGCTATCTGATCGGTGAGCACGTTTATCGCGCGCATCACGATCGGGATCTTGATGGCGCAGATTACGGGACTTTCACAAAGGAGCCGAAGCGCGTTTTCCTGAACAGCGCGGGTTCCACGTACGTTGAATTGGATAGCTGGATCTATCCGGCCGTTGAGCGCCTCGCCGCGCTGGGGCTCATCCGCACGCCGTTCCTCGGAATACGTCCGTGGACGCGCACCGCGGTGGCTCAAATGGTGGCTGAGGCGGAATACGAGGTGGCTGACGTCAATCTTCTGCCGCCGCAGGAAGCATCGCTCTTTTCCGCGCTAAAGAGCGAGTTTTCCCAGGAGCTGGGGTTGGCAGAGGGAGGCGTGAACGAAAGCATTCGAGTGGAATCGCTTTATACGAGAATGAACCCGATTGCCGGAACTCCCCTCAACGACAGCTATCACTTTGGCCAGACAATCATTAATGATTTTGGGCGGCCGTATCAGCAAGGATTCAATTTGGTTTCCGGGTTCACAAGCCGTGCGGAAACGGGACCATTTTCTTTCTATGTCCGTGGCGAATACCAGTATTCCCCCAGCGCTGCCGCGTATCCAGCCAGCGTACGGAATGTGATTGCTCAGGCTGACGCAAATCCTGTGCAGCCGCCAGTACCAATTCAAACAGCGAACCAGTTTAGGCTGCTTGATGCGTATACGAGCCTGACACTTTGGGGAAATGAAATTTCGGTTGGAAAGCAAAGCTTGTGGTGGGGGCCCGGCAATGGCGGCGCGATGATCTTCAGCGATAATGCGGAGCCCATGTACATGCTACGCATGAATCGGACGTTGCCACTGCATATTCCCCTGATTTCCAAGCTACTCGGACCCCTCCGGCATGATCATTTTTTTGGAAAACTTTCCGGACACCATTTCCCGCCGGACCCGTTCATGTATGGCGACAAGCTGAGTTTCCAGCCGACAAAAAATCTGGAGCTGGGGCTTTCCCGTACAGCGGTGTTCGCGGGGCAGGGGAAGACGCCATTAACAATAGGGTCGTTTTGGAGAAGCTATACCAGTGTGAGCGATGTTGGCCCCGGTATCAAAGGAACACCCCGCGATCCCGGAGCTCGCCACGGCGGATTTGATTTTTCTTACAAGCTTCCTTTTGTGCGCAACTGGCTGACGCTCTACAGCGACTCGGTGGTGCATGACGATGTCTCACCGATTGATGCTCCGCGGCGGGCGTTCATCGTTCCTGGTCTTTACCTGTCGCATTTTCCAAAGCTCAATAAGCTCGATCTCAGGGTGGAATCGGGCTATACGGATAATCCAGTGATAACCAGTCAATTCGGACGGTTTGTTTATTGGGAAATTGTTTACCACGACCTGTACGTGAATAAGGGCAATCTGCTGGGAAGCTGGATCGGCAGAGAAGGCAAAGGAACGCAGGTTTGGAGCAATTACTGGCTGAACTCTTATAGTTCAATTCAGATCTCTTACCGGAACGCCAAAATCGCGAATCAATTCATTCCCGGCGGCGGAACGCAAAATGATTTTTCTGCGGGCGCGCGACTGCGCATAAAGAATGATTGGGAATTCTTGACAAACTTCCAGTACGAGCAATGGACCGTGCCAGTGCTCGCTCCGAACCGGAAGTCCGATTTCTTGAGCTCGATTCAGCTCACATATTGGCCTAAGAACTTGGTTAGGAGGAAGCCTAACTAGTCCTGAACATGGGAGCCAAGATCGCAAGCACCAACACCCACAATGTTGCTCTGCGTAGCGGTTGCCTACCAACAAGACATAGTTCTCCAAGATCGTGGATTTTATGGGGATAGGCGTAAGTAATTGAGAGAAATTGGGTTATGTTGTATCCTCTTAAACTTCGTTAGTGTTGTGGCGTTTGATTTGAATCCGTCTGGAAACAAGGACGCGACATCTTCGGCGCAGCATATTGCCGGCTATTGGGTTCAGGCGGAATTGCGGAATAGGGGACGCCAGCTGATAGTCACCGAAGATCAGAACTCAAGAAAGAGCGGTACCCGGTCTGCGGGCGCAACATGAGTTCGCGCTCGCATTCACCTTCGCAGGTGACCATTCTCCGAAACGAAACTTCAAGGAGTCTGATGATTGGAGTCGGTTTGATGCTGGGAGGCCGTATCGGAGCCTTGGTTTCGAGGTGGACGTTTATACTCACTATTTTTTTCGGTATTCCTGCATTTACACTGGCGCAATCGGAGGTACCCCAAGATCAGCAGCCGGCAGCAGGACAGACAGAACAACCGACACAGACCACGCCTGGCTCGGTCCCGATGCCCCTGAAACGTCCGATTACTACGCCTCAAATAACAAACGTTACTCCAGCCCAAGAGATAGCCGAACAAAGGAATAATCAAAAAAAGAATCTACCGCAACCCGAGCCAGCGGTACAGCCCGAGCCAGATCTAGAGTTTCAGCAATTTGTCGAAAACTCATTGGGAATAAAACTCCCTGTCTTTGGGCAAAATCTGTTCGAAAACGTTCCTTCCACATTTGCACCCCTGGATCGCGTCCAGGTCCCTGCGGACTACATCATCGGGCCCGATGATGAATTGTTGATTAGAGCGTGGGGGCAGGTTGACGTCAATTGGCGTGCGGTCGTGGACCGCACAGGTGCGGTGTACATTCCTCAAATTGGCACATTCAATGTTGCCGGGGTGAGGTATCAGGATTTGCACGATTACCTTCAGGCGCAAATCGGGCGAATTTTCAAGAATTTTCAGCTTAGTGTAAGCCTGGGCCGCTTGCGCTCGATGCAAGTTTTTGTCATCGGTCAGGTGAAGAGGCCAGGATCCTATACGATCAGTTCTTTGAGCTCGCTGGTTGACGCGCTCTTTGCTTCAGGTGGCCCCTCGAAACGCGGCTCGATGCGCCGAATTGAGCTGAAACGTGACGGCAAAATTGTCACTGCCTTCGATCTGTATGACTTGATCACGAAGGGCGACAAGTCCAAGGATGCGAAGCTCGAAGCCGGTGACGTGATCTATGTTCCGCCGGTGGGGCCGCTAGTGGCTCTCGCGGGGAGCATAAATACTCCTGCGATTTACGAATTAAGGGACAAGAGCACGCTCGGAGAAGTGATCGCATACGCTGGCGGCTTGACCAATACGGCAAGGGGAGGGCATGCCGTAGTGGAGCGAATAGAGAATCGCCAAGTTCGTGACACAGACGAATTTCCTCTAGACCAGGAAGGGCTCGCACGAGAACTGCACGACGGAGATGTCGTCCGCTTCTTGCCCATATCTTCCAAATTTGAAAAAACGGTAACCCTGCGTGGGAACGTCGCCGTGCCTGGCCATTATCCCTGGCGTGAGGGCATGTGCGTGCACGACCTCATTCCCGAACGGAATTTTCTCGTTACAGACGAATATTGGAGGCGGCAAAACCAGCTTGCGGTAACTCCTCAAACTCCTGAAACACGGATTGGTCAAGCCGAACTGAAGAATGACGTAAAGCGGGTGGCCGCAGAGATCAACTGGCAGTATGCGGTGATTCAGCGCTTTGATCCCCAGGATCTCTCCTCCCATCTCCTGCCCTTCAATTTGGGAAAGGCGATCGAGAGCGACCCCGAACAGAACTTGACGCTCCAAGCCGGTGATGTGCTGACTATTTTTTCTCAGGCGGATATTCAGGTCCCGATTGGGCAGCAAAGCAAGTTCATGCACGTGGAAGGCGAGGTCAAACAGGCGGGCGTCTACCAGGTGCAGCCGGGAGAGACATTGCGTCACCTTATCACTCGAATAGGAGGATTGACGCCTCAGGCTTATCTCTACGGGGCAGAGTTCACGCGCGAGTCCACCCGTGTGGATCAACAGCAACGTTTGGATGAATACGTCAATGATCTGCAGCGGTCCGTTCAGCGTAACACCGCGGCCACCGCATACCTCGGAGACACCTCAGATGCGGCTACGGCGAAAGCAGCAACTGATGCACAGCAAAATCTAGTGGACAAGATGAGAGGGCTGAAATCCACTGGTCGTATCGTCCTGGAGATAAAGCCGACCGCGACCGGTGTGGAAGCGCTGCCCGAACTGGTGCTGGAAGACGGCGACCGCTTGCTGATTCCGTTCCGTCCAGCAACCGTTGGCGTAATCGGCTCGGTTTATAACAACGGCGCTTTCGTTTTCAAACCCGGCAAGATCGTGGCTGATTTTCTTCGACTGGCTGGTGGAGCGAGGAGAGACGGCGATAAGGGCCGTGAATTTGTGATTCGTGCCGATGGTTCCACAGTAAGCCGTCAACAACATCGTGGGTTCATTAGCCGCAATTTTGATACCCTAAGACTTATGCCGGGCGATACAATTGTGGTTCCGGAAAAACTGCCACGTGGAGCCGCAGCTCGCGCGGCATTGCGAGATTGGGCAACCATACTCGGACAGCTCGGTCTTGCGGCCGGGGGAATCCGAACTATTTTCCCTTAAGGAATGCTCGGAAATACATGGCGCAACTCGAAAAAGCTGAAGTGCATGTGAGGGTCGCTGAAGAACCTTCGCCCGGGGAGCACGGTGAACAAGCGGAAATCGTTCGCTTTCCGGAACCATTGATTTTGTTGGCCAAACGCAAGTCCTTCATTCTCAAGTTCGCCGGTGTCGCCGTAATATTGTCTGTTATCACTGTTTTGCTGCTGCCGAATACCTACACTGCGAAAGCCAAGATCATGCCTCCTCAGCAAAACCAATCCATGGGAGCGATGGCTGCGCTGAGCCAGCTCGGCCCGCTCGCCGCTCTGGCGGGCCAAGGCATGGGCTTGCGCACCCCATCTGATCTATATGTTGCGCTGCTGCGCAGCGATACCGTTGCCTATGGTCTGATCGACCGGTTCTCCTTGATGAGTGTGTATGGAAAAAAACTGCGTATCGATGCCCGCCGCAGTTTGGAAGATCGATCTGAGATAACCGCAGGAAAAGAGGGCGTGATTTCCATCTCAGTGGACGATCGAAGCCCGCAACGGGCCGCAGACCTTGCCAATGGCCACGTAGAAGAACTAGAGAAACTTACGAAAACGTTGAATATGACTGAAGCGGGCAGGCGTAGACTCTTTTTTGAACGTGAAGTAAGGATGGCGAACGACGATCTGGCCACTGCAGAAGTCGCCCTCAAGCAGACGGAGGAGAAAACCGGACTTATCCTGCTCGACAGCCAGTCCAAAGCGATAATTGGTTCCCTCACCTCGCTGCGCGCTGCAATCGCGGCACAAGAAGTACAAGTGCAGGCGATGCGCGCCTTTGCCACAGCCGAAAACCCCGATCTCGTGATGGCCGAACAGCAGCTCGCGGCAATGCGCGGGCAGCTTGACCGAATGGAACGTGGCCGGGGGAAAAGATCCATTGCCGACGTGCCTATCGAAAATGTACCCACCGTCGGCCTGGAATACGTGCGGAAGTATCGCGATGTACAGTATCACGAGGCGTTGTTCCAGCTTTTGGCAAAACAATATGAGGCGGCAAAAATCGATGAAGCCAGAGATACTCTTTTCGTGCAGCAACTGGACAAGGCCACGATCCCAGAGCGCAAATCAGGGCCTCACCGGGCTTTGATCGTTCTTAGCGTGACTTTTTTGGCTCTACTGGTTGCAATCCTAATTGCTTATTGTCTCGAATCGCTGGAAAGCGCCAACGAACATGCTCAATTTGCTGCGCGTTTCCAAATGTTTAAATTTTATCTGCGGGGCGAACGCAAGCCGTGATACTTCGATTCCAGCCATTGTCTTGGTAGTGCGCGAGGAAGCACTATCACCCTCTGCGTCCGTCGCATCCTCTACTGCACTGTCGGGGAAAGTAAGTTTGCAGGAGTCGGAGAGCGATGGATTATGATTGAGCTGAAAACGCAGCGGAAAGAATACCGGATACTGCCATGCCAAGACCTACAAGACTCGTCATTATCGGGGGATGCGGCCATGTCGGCTTGCCCCTGGGAATTGTCTTTGCGAATTGCGGAATCAATGTTGTCCTACTTGACCTTAGCGCCGAGCGGATCGCCACTGTCAACAGCGGGCGCACGCCTTTCATGGAGAATGACGCGGAAGAACATCTAAGAGCTGTGGTCGGCAAGACACTCCTGGCAACCTCCGACAGTTCCTGCCTTAAGACTGCTGATGCTGCGGCGCGGTTGCGATGGTATCGATCTCCGACCACTCGTCTCACATGGGCACGGGAGAATACGAAGACAGGATCTGGTATGAACTAACCACAAAGGTCAAGAATCCGCAGCCGGGAATTTACTGAATCTTTCCTCCAACACATTCGGCAGAATTGCCTTTAGTTTCTTCCGTTACTCAATTCCAATTCAACGAATCGGCTCGAACATGGTAACCTAACCTGATAAGCTATTCGGAAATCTAAACTTGGAAGGTAAAAGCAGAATGCGGGCACTTATCACGGGAATCACGGGGCAGGATGGCTCCTATCTTGCCGAATTCTTGCTCAGCAAGGGCTACGAAGTCTACGGCATTGTACGAAGAAGTAGTTTAGAAAAATATGACCGGATTGAATCAATTGCGGCAGACATCAAGGTCCTAGAAGGGGACTTGACGGACCAAGGTTCATTGGATGCGGCCGTTCAAAATGCGCAGCCGGACGAAGTCTATAACCTGGCGGCCCAGAGTTTTGTGCCGGTTTCCTGGAACCAGCCGGTGCTTACGGCTGATGTCACCGGGGTAGGAGTGTTGCGCATCTTGGAGGCTATTCGCAAGTACTCCCCGAAGGTTAAGTTCCTACAAGCTTCCAGTTCAGAGATGTTCGGCAAGGTCCTCGAGAGTCCGCAGACTGAGACAACAGCATTTCATCCACGCAGCCCTTATGGCGTAGCCAAGGTATTTGGACATCATATTGCTGTCAACTACCGAGAAAGCTACGGACTATTTGCCTGCTCTTGCATCGGCTTCAACCATGAATCGCCACGGCGGGGCCGTGAGTTTGTGACCCGTAAGGTTTCCTTGCAGGTGGCGCGTATAAAGCATGGCCTAGCGGAAAAATTAAAGTTGGGAAACCTTGATGCACGGAGGGATTGGGGCTACGCGGGTGACTATGTCCGCGCCATGTGGCTGGTGCTGCAGCAACCCGAGCCGGACGATTATGTGCTTGCCACAGGTAAGACGCACAGCGTGCAGGACCTTGTGGAAGCCGCCTTCTCTTACGCTGGATTGGATTGGAAGAGATATGTAGAAATTGACCCTAAATTGGTGCGTCCTGCAGAAGTCGACCACCTTTGTGGTGACGCCAGTAAGGCGAACCGGATACTGGGCTGGCATCCTGAAGTCTCATTCCATGAACTCGTAAAAATGATGGTCGAGGCTGATCTGACTGCCGTGAAGCGAACTGAACTATGTGAGCAGCAATGGCCATCCCACGGTACGGGTCGAGTGTCTGCTAGAACATCTGGCTGAAATCCAGCGAGTTACATGCCAGGCCGCCGCAACTTTTGGCAAGGTTATTCCATAAAATTCCATAGAGTGGTTTTAGATGTCTACGTGTGAGCCTGATTTTTTTCTTGGGTTTTGCGCATGAACGCAATCCTACTTTCTGCAGGTCGATATGTTCGTTTGGCCCTGGGCAGGGGCCAGATTGCCAATGACCATCAGCGCCGCTATGTGCGGATTCTTCAAGGCATGGTTGCCGGTCTGGCAGGCAAAGGGGTGGGCATCCTTGTTAGCTTCATCTCCGTCCCGCTAACCGTTAGATATTTGGGGGGAGAGCGTTACGGTGTCTGGGTCACCATGAGCAGTGTTATGGCATGGTTTATTTTGGCTGATTTCGGAATGAGTAGCAGCCTGACAAACGCGCTATCGGAGGCTTTTGGCAAGAACCGCCCGGACGTCGCGCGGAGCTACGTGGCCACAGTCTTCTGGCTGTTAGCGGCGGCAGTCGCCCTTCTCGGTGTTTTGCTCTTCTCGATATGGCACATGCTGGCGTGGGATCGGGTATTTAACGTGCAAAGTGCTCAGGCGCGGGCTGAGGTTGGACCGGCCATTGCAGTTTCGTTTGTAATCTTTGCATTCAATTTGCCACTTTCCTGTATCGGCAGAATTTATGCTGCGTATCAAGAGGTAGCGATCGCCAATGCGTGGACGGCGGCCGGCAGCGTTCTTAGCCTTGCAGCCCTCGTGACGGCGACTTATCTGAAGGTAGGATTGGTGTTTCTCGTTCTGGCGGTACCTGGGTCCATTCTATTTGTCAATATAGTTAGTGCTGCTTGGGTGTTCTTACACTCGAAGCCTTGGCTCTTTCCCCGTTTAACGTCGATAACATCGGATTCGATCAAGAAGCTAGGAACAATAGCAGGGATGTTCACGGTGGTTCAACTGGCCGCGTTGGCTTTATTTCAAACCGACAATCTGATTATCGCTCACTACCTCGGAGCAAAGGCGGTAACACCGTATAGCGTGACCTGGAAGTTGTTTTCTTTCACGGCGATCTTCCAGCTTCTTGCGGGCCCCTCGTTCTGGCCAGCATATGCAGAAGCTTTTTCTAGACGTGACTACGCCTGGGTCCGGCATAGTTATCGAATAAATTTTATGCTGACGGTTCTCTCAACGATCGCCCTGGTTGCGCCGCTCGTCTTATTCGGCCAGCCACTCATCGGCAAATGGGCAGGAAAAGTAGCAGTTCCGACTTTCGGACTCTTATTTTGGATGGGAGTATGGAGTGTTATCAGCGCCGCGATGAGTTCTCAATCCTGCATCTTAGCTGGTTCGGGAAGGATGAAAGGGCAAATGCTCTATTCCCTTGCGGCGGCCTCCGTGAATCTGATGCTTTCCATCCTTCTGATAAAGAGGATTGGGCTTACAGGCGTGATATTGGGCACGATTCTCGCTTATCTCATCTGCGTGCTGATCCCTCAATCGATTGAAGTGGGACGTGCTATTCGTGATTGACGAGAGTCCAATCGTCAGTGGCTGCTTCCGGAAAAAAGAAATCACACTAACTTTTCTAGTGTCCTTATGAAAATTGCTATTTGGCATAATCTAATCAGCGGAGGTGCTAAACGTGCTTTGTATGACCAGGTGCGAGGTCTTCTCGTCCGCGGGCATGAACTGGAAGCTTGGTGCCCACCGACAGCCGACCGGAGCTATCTGCCGCTCCAAACAATAATTCGCGAGCACGTCGTTCCTCTGAAACTCAGACCTCCATTAGAGAGCGTCCCTGGCTTGTTGCCGAAACTGCACCCCTGCTATTGGAGCACACCGGCTAGACTGCGGGCTTTGGATCAACATTGTCAGCAATGCGCTCAGGATATAAATGCAGGATCGTTCGACCTTCTTTTCGCTGCAAACTCGGTGTTTTTTCATGTGAGCTCCATTGGCCGACATTCCAACCTACCGAGTGTCATCTACCTGCAGGAGCCATGCAGGCCACTTTACGAGTGTATGCCTGAACTACCTTGGGTCGCCCCATCCTATACCTGGAAGGATTTATTTGATGTTCAATTTTGTCGAAGAACTCTGAGACGGAGAATGATGCTGCCGGGCCTTAGAATTCAGGGTCGCGAGGAGCGAAGGAACGCCATGGCCTTTAACAGCATCTTAGTTAACTCGCTTTACTCGCGAGAGAGCGTTCTTCGCGCCTATGGACTCGACTCAAAGGTCTGCTATCTGGGAGTGGACACCGACAAGTTCGCTGATCGACATCAGCAACGAGAGCGGTTCGTTGTTTCTGTCGGAGCGCTCATACCGGAGAAAAATGCCGAGTTCATCGTTAAGGCTTTGGGAAAAGTTCCTGCACAGGTACGGCCACCTCTCGTGTGGGTCGCCAATTTTGCTCACGTTGGCTATATGCGGCACATCGAGCAGCTGGCCGAGACCAACCAGGTGCGTTTTCAGTTGAAGCAGCGGATTGAAGACTGCGAACTTACTGATATTCTCAGCCGCGCACGCCTCATGCTATATGCTCCTCGCTTAGAGCCTTTTGGATATGCTCCGATTGAAGCGAACTCCTGTGGACTGCCTGTTATCGCAGTGGCGGAGGGTGGTGTGCGGGAAAGTATCGAGGATGGCATAAACGGCATTTTGATAGAACCGGAGCCGGAACTGATGGCGCTCGCAATAGAACGATTAATGCAAGACAATGAAACCCACCAGCGTCTGAGCGAGAACGCCTCATATTTGGCTCGTACAAAATGGTCCTTGGCATCTTCCATTGATCGATTAGAAGCCAGATTAAGCGCGACACTGGCCAAGGCAAGAACCACCTAAGCCATACGGCCGGATAAATGCGATATTCTTTCTCATTGAGCGCCGTCCGACTTGTTTCTCGTTGTTCCTGTCCAGATAGTCGTTGTAAGGCAGTTCTGGAGCAAAGGCGGAAGACACAACGCGCTGGCCGTGGAGTTGCTATCCATCTTGTGATGCAACAGATTCCAGACGAGGAAAGATGAGGATCGCCGTTTGGCACAATCTTCCCAGTGGAGGTGCTAAACGCGCCCTGTACGACCAGGTGCGGGGCCTTCTTGCGCGTGGGCATCAAGTAGAAGCGTGGTGCCCCCCGACCGCCGATCAAAGTTACCTGCCGCTGAATACAATGGTCCGTGAGCATGTTGTTCCTTTGGGCTTCAGCGCTGGGTCGGCGCCGAACTTGCTCGCCAAGTTACGTCCGCTATATTGGAACGCCTCTGCGAGATTGCGTGCTATGGACCGACACTGCCGACAATGTGCTGAAGAGATCAATGCTAGTGGATTTGATTTGCTATTTGCTGCAGTGTGTGTGTTCTTTCGCACTACATCGATTGCTCGTTTCGCCAAAATACCCAGCGTTATCTACCTGCAGGAGCCTTACAGGTTTTTTTATGAGTCTTTGCCCGAGCTGCCATGGTTGGCGTTGTCTTGGACGCCGAAGGATTTGTTTGATCCTCACTTCTGGAGCAAGGCGTTGCTTTCGAGGCTGCTGCTTCCCGGGATCAGAGTTCGGGGGCGAGAAGAGCGTAAGAATGCAATGGCCTTCGACGATATTCTCGTCAACTCGTTCTTCTCGCGAGAGAGTGTTCTGCGTGCCTATGGCCTTGATTCAAAGGTATGCTATTTGGGCATAGATACTGAAAAGTTTGTCAATCGATATGAGAAACGAGAGCCGACTGCCGTTTCTGTCGGGATGCTTGGGCCCACTAAAAATGTTGAATTTATAATCCGGTCGGTCGCGACCACCTCGGTACAGATACGCCCGAAGCTCCTATGGATTGCCAATATGACCGACCCTCCCTATCTGAAGCAGATGAGGCGGTTGGCTGAGGTGAGTGGCGTAAACTTCGAGGTAAAGCAACGAATCGAAGATTCAGAGCTGGTGGACATCCTCAATCGAGCGCGCATGATGTTATATGCTCCCCGGTTAGAGCCTTTTGGATATGCCCCCCTTGAGGCAAATGCCTGTGGGCTCCCTGTCATTGCGGTGGCAGAGGGTGGTGTGCGAGAAACTATTCGGGATGGGGTAAACGGCATCTTGGTGGAACACGATCCACTGAGCATGGCCTCCGCGATAGAGCGACTGATGCGTGATGGCGAACTTGCGAGACGTTTGGGTGAGAATGCTTGTCTTCTAGTCCGCGACAAGTGGTCATTGCCTTCCTCCATTGACAGAGTGGAGTCTAGATTGAGGTCGACATTGACTAAGGCGCAGGAGAGAACCGGAGGCGTTCGATGAACCGCGCAAAGAGCATTTTTGGGCGTTGATCGGCAACCAGAATGATGCAGTTTGAAGTTCGCCTCACTTGGTACACCAGGACTCATGAGCACATGACCCAAGATCTGCAATTGCTGAAATCTGTTCCGCCATGCAAGGAGAATATCTGCGCGGTGGTTGTGACCTATTTCCCGGACGGGGGTTTCTGCGATCGCTCAAAGTCAATTCGCGACCAGGTAGACCACATCGTGTTGGTGGATAACGGCTCAGATGCCATATGCCTAGATTGCATACAGAGTCTGCTGTCGGAACCTGACGTCGATCTCATACAAAATCCCACCAACCTGGGGGTGGCCACTGCGCTCAATCAGGGCGTGAGGTGGGCCCACGAGAAGGGTTACGCCTGGGCCCTTCTCTTTGATCAGGACACGACACCCTGGCCGGACACACTTCAAAAGCTGACGAAAGCTTACGAAGAGTTTCCAGACAAAGATCGCGTCGCCGCTCTCGGATGTAACCGCTTTCTCAAGTCACCGGCGCCGGGAATGCGGCGGTGGACCGTAGCCAAGACGGTCATTACCTCAGGCACCTTGCTCTCTCTCCAGGCAGCTCGAGAAATCGGGCCCTTCCGCGATGAGTTTTTCATTGATTGCGTTGATTTCGAGTTTTGCCTGAGAGCACGTTCTATGCGGTTTGAGATTATCGAGATCCTTGAGCCGATGATGAGTCATTCCATCGGGAATCCAAAACCTGTCCGCCTGCTGTGGTTTGGTGCAAGAACGAGCAACCACCGGCCGTGGCGCTGGTATTATATGGTGAGAAACAACGTGGTGCTTATCCGCGAGTATTTCTGGGGTGAGCCGGTGTGGGCCCTGCAGGCGGCCTTCTTGCGGATTCGAGACTGCGCAATCGTGCTTCTGGTCGAAAACGCACGGATCTCAAAAGTGAAGTACATGATACTCGGTTTTTACGATGCTATTGCACGACGATTTGACCGCGTCGTGTTATAGGACCTTGTTGTGGACGAATCGATAACAAGCAGTATGCGACCTCGCCCTCTCAAACGGAGACACCGCGATGCAATAATTGTCATCTTATTGCTCCTTCTGGGCATCTATTTGCCAACTTCGTTTGGGGGAAATGAGTCTAAGGTATTACTTGGCATTAATTATCTGTTGTGTCCAATTCTCCTCTCGCTTCTGATCCATGATATCGACAGTCTTGCGAGCTTTCCCGCATGCCTCGGTCTCTTTTCCGCGATTCCAGTTTTGGTTGCTATTACCGCCTTATCGCCAATTCATGAATATTCATTTGGGAGTCTCGCAGCCTATGCGGTGGTTTTAGCCCTCTTTGTAATGAATCTGAGGCGGTTAGATTTTAAGCCGTGGCTATTTAAAGTATTTATAGTGATAAATATTGTTAACATTGTAATGGGAGTTTGCATTCTGTTTGGCAGCGAGTTGGTTACTAAAGTTTTGGTGAACTACTACTCGCACTTCTATCCCGAATTGGTGCCCGGCATGCTTGTTCTGAGGAAGCCAATTCTGACTTTCGGTACGCACTCCCTGGCTGGTTTTTTTCTCTATCTTTTCTTCTACATGAATCTGCGAAGCTACAAAGCCAAGGGCAACAAACTGTTTTTGGTCCTTGCACTTTGTTATGTATGTCTGACTCTGGCTCTGCTGTCAGTCACGGGCTTAGTCTTGGGTTGCGTTGGCGGTCTTCAGATCCTGTATGCTCTCTGGTCACCGGTTCGCTTCAGGTGGTTCTGGGTGTCGGCGCTGTTTGCTCTTATCGTTCTCGTTGCCAGCCTTCAACTACCCCATTTCATTGGACAATACTGGACGAACGTTCGCGAAGGAGCAAAGGCCATACTGACGTCGCCTGGCAATGGACTTCTTGGCCGATTCACTCCGGAAGGCACTATGTATCCTGGCATTCAGTATGCCGCAGATCATCCATTCACTCCGCTCGGCGTGAGCAGTAAGGCTGATCTGCTGATTGGCGATATGGGATTGCTCGATTATTACTTGAGAGGATCCGTGTTTCTTGTGGTGTGGGCCTACGCCGGATTATTTTTTTTCCTGAAAAGGAGTTTAGCCGATAGAAGGGATCTGTATTTCCTTTTTTCTATTATCATCGCATTTGAGCTGGGTTTTTCGTCTCTCACTTATTTCCGCACGCCATATTTGCTTGCCTTTCTTGTCGTCTATCTGAATGGTTTGCGCGAAAGTGAATCCCAAGCCGCTGGTGCTTTGCGCATGTCGCACGTTCCAGATCTACCGAACGGCCGGCGCGGGGAGACAACAGGAAACCCGGCATGACCTCTGAGGCGGTACCTCGACACTGATGCGTCCATCGGCAGTAGTGGATGTGATTATCGTGAACTGGAATGCCGGGCAGCAGCTTCGGGAATGCCTGGTGGCACTCTCCGGTGCTCGCCGGGATGGATACATGCTCGGCCGGGTAGTGGTCGTGGATAACGCCTCGACAGACGGTTCGATAAGCGGCCTGAACTTTCCGGCATTGCCTTTATCCATCATCCAAAATCGCAGCAATCGTGGCTTTGCAGCCGCATGCAACCAGGCAGCGGCAGGCTCCGACGCGGATTATTTGCTGTTTTTGAACCCCGATACAAAGATACTCTCTGACACATTGGCCAAGAGTGTTCAGTTCATGGAATCTCCGGAAAACTCTCGAACAGGCATCGTCGGCGTCCAACTATTGGATGAAAACGGCGCAGTGAGGCGTCACTGCTCGAGATTCCTGGCTACGAGATACTTTATCTATATGATGTTAGGATTGCACCGCTTATTCCCCGCAAGATTTCCTCATCTTATGTATGACGAGTGGGACCATTTACAATCACGGCGGATCGAGCACGTGATGGGCGCATACTTTTTCATTCGCCACTCGTTATTCAAAGAAGTCGGGGGCTTTGATGAGAGGTTCTTTGTGTATTTTGAAGACGTTGATCTGAGCCTCAGGGCTGCTCAGGCCGGTTGGTACAGCTATTATCTTGCGGAGGCCCAATGCTATCATGCGTGCGGCGGAAGCTCGGAACAAGTGAAGGCGCGGCGCTTGTTTTACATTCTCCAGAGCAGAATTTTGTATGGATTCAAGAACTTTGGAATCGTGAGCGCCGTCACTTTACTCTTGGCGACGTTGTTGATCGAGCCGGTCTCGCGTCTGGTCCAGGCGATTTTCCGAGGCTCGTTAGCTCAGATCCGCGAAGTATTCCTAGGCTATCTGCTACTCTGGCGGGCGCTCCCCCGCATCCTCGGGAGTGACTATTTGCGGAAACCTGAGATGCTGAAGCTGGACTTTGGAAAACCGTGAACTCTCTTAAACAATTGCGCATTGGTTATGTGCCTTACGGCCCGGCCTTTGAGTTCCCGGCGGACCGGCGCAGGTTTTGTAACTACGCAAGAGCAAGGAACATCCCCTTCGAGATCGTTCGATCGTCCGAGGAATACGATGTGGTTGTACTCAGCCACGCTGCAGATATCAGTTTTTGGAGCCGATACCCGCGGGGGCGTACAAAGATCGTTTTCGATTTCGTGGACTCTTATCTCTCTATCTCCAGACTCGACTGGAAGGGGATGCTCCGAGGCCTCGCAAAGTTCGCATCCGGCCAAAACCGGCGGTTGCGCCTGAACTACCGGAGAGCGCTGGAAGACATGTGCAGCCGTGCCGATGCCACAATCTGCAGCACCGTGGAACAAAAAATGCGCATTCTTCCTTTCTGCCAAAACGTCCACATGATTCTGGATTCTCACGCTATGGTTGTGCGCGAGTTGAAGGATGACTACAGCACGGATGGTGTTTTCCACTTCGTTTGGGAGGGACTCGCCCACAACCTATCGCACTTGCTGGAAATCAAGGAGGTTCTGCAGGATCTACGGAAAAAGCGGCCTTTCCTGATCCATGCCATTACCGAACTCCAATACGGCCGCTTCCTGAGAGGACAGTTTGTCAAGCGCAATACGATAGACGACGCGCGAAAGATCTGGCCGGGGATGCGTCTCTATGCCTGGGACGAGCGCACTTTTTCAGCGATTGTCCGGAGTTGCGATATGGCCCTGGTTCCAATACCTCTTCAGGACCCTTTCTGCGCTGGAAAGCCGGAAAACCGTCTGCTCTTATTCTGGCGAACCGGCATGCCGGTTCTGGCCTCAGCGACGCCTGCTCACACTCGCACCATGCAGGAGTGCGGACTGGATATGGCGTTGACCTCTCAGCAAGATTGGCGCGAAGCGCTCGACTACTACACTTCCAACGAGCAGGCCCGAAGGCATGCCGGGCAGGCCGGCAGAGCCTTCGCAGAAACACGGCGTGGCGAAGAAAGGACGCTGACACTCTGGGACGAGGTTTTCCGTTCCATCCTTAGTGAGCCTCGCTCGCAAGAGCTACGGATGACGTCTGTTTCGGCAGCAGTTTGATCCCAAAGCGCCAGGTGCCTTGCCCGGGAAACAGTTGTTCATCAGACGTTGGTGTTGGGAAGCGAATTCGTTGGGACGTGCGGCTAGGCAGGGGAGTACAGCAGACTGGAATTTCGAGATGACAGAAATGTAAGTGCTGACAGGCTTGCTGTTCGATTGTCGCCAGGAATCACGATCTGTCACCGTCAATAATATGCACGGCGAATCGCAAATCAAGCATGCATTAGGTTGCTCTGCTGACCTCGGCCTGCCAGGTAATTTTTGAGATAGCTAGAATTCAGATATATGCCAGTGACAAGCGAAACGGGTCCGAGTCTGAGGCGGATCCTTTGAATCCGCGAGTACCTGGTGCGGCTGGTTATTCCGTTCTGTCGAAACGACCAGTTAGACTTAAGGGATCCTCGATCAAGTGCGTCCTTCGGCGAAGGCTTGGCTGGCCGCATTCCAATCGGTGAAGCACAGGGTGAGTGCTGCACGCCGGGAACTACCGAGGGCATCAAAGGGATCGAAGAATAGCAGCAGCCTCTCGATTACAACAGGGTATGAAGATACGGCACTCATCGTGGCGCCCATGGCGCTCTCCAGTCGGAAACAAATCGCAAACTCGCCGCAAAAAATCGAATGGGGGCCAGTGTGCTGCTAGGTGATGGAAATGGGTAAAGGATCCAAGAGTGCTGAAATGTGTTGCAATTCCCGAGGGGGCATCAAAGGGGCGCTGCCCTGGTTTGTAAAGATTCCCGCCAAGATTGTTTTGTCACGCCTTCCGATTAGCCTGCGCACATGGCAGAAGATGAACCTGTTTCGCGCCGGTGCTGCTGACCTTCCCGGCTTCCAATTCGGAGTGTTCAAAGCTCATCTTGCCGGGTGTGGGCTTCAAACGCTCGAAGCCAAGACTGTCCTTGAAATTGGCCCCGGGAACGCACTCTTGACGGCACTTTTCGCAAGTGCCCTCGGTGCTTCTCACACCTGGCTTATTGATGCCGCAAACCTGGCAGAACAAGACCTGCGTACATTTGCTTCGGCAGCCGAGTTCTTGAGAGCGGAAGGCTTTAACCCGCCCGCCATCTCCAGCAATGAATCAGTTTCCAGCCAGTTGCGCTACACCTATCTCACTGGGGGGCTCGATTCGTTGCGGAATGTGCCCAGCGCATCGATTGATTTCTTATTTTCCCAAGCAGTTATGGAGCACGTTCGCCTTGCGGAGTTCGATGATGTCGCACGCGAGATGCGACGCGTCTTGAAGCCCGACGGCGCGGCATCTCACTGGATAGACTTCCGGGACCATCTGCAGTATGCGCTGAACAATTTGCGATTTTCAGAGAAGATATGGGAAAGCGACTTCATGGCTAATTCAGGGTTTTACACCAATCGGATTCCGTTTTCTGCCATGAAGAGGCGTTTTGAAGAAGCCGGCTTCGCAGCCGAGGCCGCATCGGAAGAGCGGTGGCCATCCGGCCTCCCAACTGCACAATCAAAGATGGCGCCTCCATTTCAGGTGATGCCGCCCGACGAACTTATGGTTATGCATGCTCATGTGGTGTTGCACCCGGTATTGTGAACATGCTTTGATGGTTTCGGCGATACGAGAGTCCACTGGAATAGGCTGGCGGGCGCGTATTCTGCATGTGGCAAGCTTGTCTATGATTTTGGATTTCGCAGGCTCTTAGCGACTCGAGATGAGCGCGACTTCAGGAGCTCGCTGTACAACGCCAAGGTCTGTTCGGCAATCATTTCCTGCGAGAACTCGTTGACGGCAATTTCCCTGCCGCGCCTGGCCATCTCTTGGCGCATCGCAGAATTCTTCAGCAGTTCTTCAATTGCCTCGGCGAGGGCCACTGCATCCCCTGGCGGAACAATTCTTCCGTTGACACCATTGCGAACAATATCCCGGCAACCTGGGACGTCCGTAGTCACGATTGCACGCCCGCTGGCAGCGGCTTCCATAAGAACTGTCGGGACTCCTTCGCCCCCATGCGATGGCAAGCAGACCAGACTTGCCTGCTCGAAAATACGCGGCATATCGGTTTGATGGCCCCACCATTCGATTGATCCTGAACTCTGCCATTCAAGGAGTTGCTGTCGCGGGACACTTGACGGGCTACTAGGGTCGGTATCCCCCACGAGAACAAACCGAGCGTCAAGCCCCTTGCTCCGAAGCATTTTGGCGGCTTCGACAAATTCCACGATGCCCTTTATCCACAGCATCCGGGAGGCGAGGAGAACCACGGGAATGCCAGAAGGTTCGGCGGTTGGTTGAAAACTTTGGAAGTCAACCCCCGATCCGCGAATGAGCACAATCCTTTCCGGGGACACTTTAAGCTTCTCAATCAGAAGTTGCTTGTCGTCCGGATTTTCCACGATCACCCGCTGATGCGGCTTATTCAGAAAGAGCCGGAAAAAATTCCAGATGAGTAAGCGCAAGAACCTGGCTTTCCGCGTGGAAGACGCAGCCAAGTACCCCAAGCCCGTAAGGGCATTGACCGCTGGTATGTTTTTCCGGCCGAGGGCCGAGATCGAACCATACAGAACGGGCTTAAGAGCCACCTGGTGGACAATGTCAGGATCCTCGCTGCGGTAAATCTGCCTTATTTGTTGTATCGCACGAAACTCGTTCAGCGGAGAATAGCTTTCTCTTATGAGTTGCAAGGGGATTAGGCGGAAGCCTTCGCCGCGGATCTGTTCCGCGCACCTCTGCACCCGTGTCGCAACTATTACTTCATAACCATTCCGCTGCGCGGCCCGTGCGACAGCTAGGCGATGGGACCAAAAGAACCAATCTTCCGTGACCAGAAAAAGGAGTTTGAGACGCCTCGGAGCAGAGCGATCCTCGAATGTCGGGTTCTTAATCAAGACCAGTCCTTAAAGTTTGGCCGATCTTACTAGTGCCGAAAAGGCACTCCAGTGAGGCTGTGACAAGATATGCTTTGTGGCAGCTCTGCGCACTGTCGCCCAAGCTTCTCAACACAATTTCCGATGTTTCGCAATGATAACAAAAAGCAAAACCTGTTTCACAGACGTTGCATTTGGTTGAAGTTGCCCTTGGAATAGAGAGTATGCTGTTTTCGAATCCGCAGGTGTGGTTGGCGGCAGGTCAGGGGGGTCTCAAGGGATTGATTTCAGGGATCACCTTCAGAATGGCCTCATTAATCTGCATTTTCAAGGCCGGATGCGGGGAAGCGGCTTCATGGTTCGCTCGGTCTTTTTCACCAATCGTCTCAGATGGCCAGCAATGAAGGGACTTTTTCAGGAAGCTGGTTTTTCCTTTAAATTGATGTACCGTCAAGCGCTGGCGTAACGGCCTTCCGACACGTGAACTCAGTATAGCTATGCCATTCAAAACCCTGCCTCCTGAAGAACTGATGGTGAAAATAACCCACGTCGAACTTCGGCTTTTTTTGACACTATATTTGCTTTTTGCCATGGCTAACGAGGATTTTCTTAGATCTCTGCCGAGAATACTGTAATCTATCCAACCTAGTGGGTAGTGAAGTGAAAATTCTAGTCACGGGCGGAGCCGGGTATATCGGCAGCCACACAGCCGCTGCCATCGAGAAATCTAGTCATATTCCTATTATTCTTGACAATCTTTCTGCCGGTCATCGATGGGCGGTTGGATCGAAGACCTTTGTCGAGGCCGACCTCTCAGATAGACTCTCGATTCAACGCGCCATCAAGCAACACAACATTGAGGCAGTCATTCATTTTGCCGCGCACGCATACGTCGGAGAGTCAGTCACAGATCCACGTAAGTACTTCCAGAACAATGCGGTCAACACTCTGAACCTCTTGGACGTGATGTTGGACTTCGGTGTGAAGTACATGGTCTATTCCTCAACGTGTTCCACCTACGGCATACCTGAAAAATTGCCCATTCCCGAGGAGCATCCGCAGCATCCGGTGAATCCCTACGGTGAAAGCAAATTATTCATCGAGCGAGTCCTGCACTGGTACGAAAGAGCCTACGCCTTGCGCTACGTAGCCTTGCGCTACTTCAATGCGGCAGGCGCTTCCGGGCAACTCGGAGAAAGCCACGACCCGGAAACACATCTCATTCCGCTCGCAATCCACGCGGCCCTGACTGGGGTTCCCATGTCGGTTTTCGGTACAGATTATCCGACTGAGGATGGAACTGCTGTCCGGGACTACATCCACGTGGAGGATCTTGCCTCGGCGCACATCGCGGCGCTGGAGTATCTTATTAAAAAAGGAACAAGCCGCGCTTTCAATTTGGGCACCGGCCAGGGGCACTCAGTTCGTGAGGTACTTCGAACGGTGGAGCAAGTGAGTAAAGTCACGGTACCTTTTCGGGCCGCCGATCGACGTCCCGGCGATCCCCCTGTATTGGTGGCTGACAACCGGGCCGCGATTGAAGTATTAGGATGGAAGCCCCGGCATTCATCACTCCGCGAAGTAGTGGAAAGTGCTTGGCTTTGGCACACAGGATCAGTCAAGAGAAAAAGCGAAGCTCAGGATTAGACCTACATTTTTTCACGAATTCGCATCCAGGTGCGCCCTCGGCCGGCGGCCAGAGAATGCTCGCCACCGGAAGGAAAACCATCATCCCTAAGGTAAGCCCGCATCAATTATCAGTCGCAACGGACTATTTTACGGATATCATCAGGTTTCGAAAAAAGCCTGGATTACGATCGATCGTTGATTAGTGAATTGCCGTTGCTCTTGGGAGAAATGAGTGTTTCTGTAGGCGCGCATTTTCAATGCCTAATGGAAGCGTACCCTTATGTGCGGAATTGCTGGATTCTGGCAAACCAAACGAGGAACCGAAGAACCCCTGGTAATCCTGAATCGCATGGGCGCGGCCCTTGCGCATCGGGGCCCCGACGATTCCGGAACCTTCCATGATGCTGCAACCGGAATAGGGCTGGCATTTCGCCGGCTTTCCATTCTCGACCTCTCGCCCGAAGGCCATCAGCCGATGCATTCCGCCTCTGGCCGGTACGTCATCATTTTTAACGGCGAGGTCTATAACTTCGAGGAAATCCGGGCTGAACTCGGCACGCGGCAATGGAGAGGTCATTCCGATACCGAAGTTATGTTGGAGGCAATTGAACGTTGGGGGCTGGAACCAGCAGCACAGCGTTTTGTTGGCATGTTTGCCTTTGCTCTTTGGGACCGCAAGGAAAGAAAGCTTTATCTGGTCCGCGACCGTTTGGGAATTAAGCCGCTCTATTACGGACATGTAGGCGGAGATTTTGTATTTGCTTCGGAGCTTAAGGCCATTCGGCAGCACCCGGATTTTTACAGCGATATCGATCGCGACGTTCTCGCTCTTTACCTCCGCCACAACTATGTTCCTACGCCACATTGTATTTACAAAGGCATGTACAAATTACCTCCGGGGTTTATCCTCAGGCTCGATTCCGTTGAAAACCCGCCCCAACTACAGCGATTTTGGTCGGCAAGAGAGGTGGCCCGAAAAGGGCTAGAGTCCCCGCTTCGTATGGGTGCGCCGGAAGCAATCGAGGAGCTTCAGCGTCAACTCCTGTTGGCAGTCCGCCTTCGTATGATTGCAGATGTTCCCTTGGGGGCCTTTCTTTCCGGCGGAATCGACTCCAGTACGGTGGTCGCGCTCATGCAAGCGCAAAGCAGCCGCCCGGTGAAAACCTTTACCATTGGTTTTCACGAGGATGCCTATAATGAAGCAACTCACGCCAAGGCTGTGGCAAAGCGCCTGGGAACCGATCACACCGAGCTTTACCTGACGTCTCAAGACGCCCTGAATGTTGTGCCGTTGCTCCCCTCGATGTATGACGAGCCCTTCTCCGACTCATCCCAGATACCCACCTATCTGGTTTCCAAGCTTGCTCGAGAAAGCGTGACGGTGAGTCTTTCGGGCGACGGTGGGGATGAACTTTTTGGCGGGTACAATCGCTATCTCTACACCAGACGGATTTGGACTCTACTCAAAGCACTTCCTAAGTCTGCGCGCAAGGCGGCTACACAACTGTTGCGAGCGGCCTCTCCCTCCAGCATTGATCGTTGTTTTCAACTCCTTCGGCCCATTCTACCCGGAAGGTTACGGCCGGCGATTCCTGGAGACAAGGCCCACAAACTGGCTGCGCTGCTTTCGGTGGATAGTCCGGAAGCACTTTACTACCGGGCTCTCTCACACTGGGAGAATCCAACTGAAATTGTCCTCAATTCTCATGAACCCGGAACTGTTCTCGCATCCATCGCCGAGTCATCCTGGCCTTCTAACATAGAAGAAGTCATGATGCTGACTGATCAGCTCAATTACTTGCCGGACGATATTCTTACCAAAGTAGACCGGGCAAGCATGGCGGTTAGTCTGGAAGCGCGAGTCCCCCTGCTGGACCACCGTGTCGTCGAGTTCGCATGGAAGCTGCCGTTGCACTTTAAGATTCACAACGGCAACAGCAAATGGATTTTGCGGCAGATTTTGTATAATTATGTTCCGCGGGAACTGGTCGAACGTCCCAAAATGGGATTCGGCGTGCCAATCGATCGCTGGCTCAGAGGACCGCTGCGAGCCTGGGCCGAGGACCTGCTGTCCGAGAGAAGTCTCGAACAGCATGGTTTACTCAATATAGATTTAATTCGCCTAAAATGGCAGGAGCATCTTTCCGGCTTTAGGAATTGGCAATACCTACTTTGGGATATACTGGCTTTTCAAGATTGGTTTAGGCACAATACCCCAGTTTGGCAAGGGACCGATACTCATTGTCCTAAAGACACCGGATTCATGCGAGCGGGGTCCCGCTGAGGCCGGACGGAATCGCTTGGGGTACGTTTTCTTTGTGCGGGGAGAGTAAATGCCTAACTCAAATGGAGACCGGCCTTCGTTCCTCGGGGGGTCGAAAACCCGCGTCTTGATAACGGGCGGAGCCGGTTTCTTCGGATCCCATCTTGCCGAAGCTTTGCTGCAGCGAAATCATGAAGTGTTCATCCTCGATGACCTCTCTACGGGAAGCATTGAAAACATTCGTGATTTGAAGGCCAACCGCGGATTGCAATATTGGATCGATTCCGTAATGAACAAACCGCTGCTCGCTGAACTGGTGGACGAATGCGACATTATCGTGCATCTCGCCGCGGCTGTTGGTGTGCGATTGATTGTAGACAGCCCGGTGCACACTATTGAAACCAATGTGAACGGAACCGAAATCGTCCTGAAAGCCGCAAGCAAGAAGAAGAAGCTCGTGCTGGTTGCCTCTACTTCGGAAGTATATGGAAAGAGTACGCGGGTACCTTTCTGCGAGGATGACGATCTGGTCTTAGGCGCGACAACCAAGGGCCGCTGGAGCTATGCCGCCTCAAAGGCTCTCGATGAGTTCCTGGCTCTCGCCTATTGGAAGGAAAAGAGGCTTCCCGTCATTATTGGACGCTTTTTCAACATCGTGGGTCCGCGACAGGCGAGTCGGTACGGCATGGTGCTTCCCAACTTTGTTTCGCAAGCAATGGCGGACGCCGACGTGACAGTTTTTGGGACCGGCCAACAATCACGTTGTTTTTGTTATGTTGGCGACGCTGTCCAGGCCCTGCTTAAACTCCTCGAAAGGCCGGAGGCAGTGGGGGAGATCTTCAACATCGGGAGCGATACCGAGATCTCTATTGAGAATCTAGCGCGAGCGGTCATCGACCGACTCGGTAGCAAGTCAAAGATCCGGTACGTTCCGTACGAGAAGGCTTATGAAGCAGGGTTCGAAGATATGGCTCGGCGGAAGCCCTCGCTGGAAAAGATCGAGGGGTTGACTGGATGGCGCCCAGTGACCACATTGGATACCTGCATCGATTTGGTTGCTCACTACTTTGAGCAGAAAGCGAGTAGACTAGTCGGTGCTTCTATGCCGCAGAGATCCAACTTCGCTGTCGGCTCCTAAGAGGTAACGTGGTGCCCTCTCATTTGTCCATGAGTCTGATGACCCTTTTAGTCTCGTTCGGCTCGAGCATTGTTTTGACTGGCTTGATCTGCTGGCTGGCCTTGCGTTTGCACTGGATTCCGCAACCATCTCCGAATCGTCTGCGTGTAACACCTACTCCGATCTGGGGCGGCGTAGCAATCTGCCTTGCATTTCTCTTCTCGACCTCTTTGCGAGGCTTGCTGGCCGATCGCGGCGTGCTTTTTTTGGTTTCCACGGCGATTGGGGCATTTATCCTCGGCTTGATCGACGATCTTTGGGAGCTGCGTCCCCGATGGAAACTTGTTGGTCAAATAGTTCTTTCCCTTACTCTATTGTTGTTCGGTCCTTCCTTCTCCCTTACGGGAATCAAGTTGGTGGACATCTCCATTGCCCTCCTTTGGTTAATTGGCATCACAAATGCCTTCAACCTGCTGGATAACATCAACGGTCTTTGTGCTGGTACCGCTATGTTGGCCGCAGGTTTTCAGTCGACGTTGTTCCTTTTCGCGGGGGACTCTTCTCGAGCCCTTCTATGTCTTGCGTTCGTTGGCGCGACTCTTGGGTTTCTGGTTTTCAACTTTCCCAAAGGGCGCATCTTTATGGGCGACTCGGGAAGCCAGTTTATCGGATTCTGGATGGCCGCAATTACTCTTACTGGGACCAACATTTCAGTTAAGAATCACTTCGGATCTATGCTGTTCCCATTGATTGTGATGGTAGTGCCCATCTGCGATACCACATTGGTGACGCTCACACGGAGAGTTCGCCACCAGCCTATTTCTGTCGGTGGTACGGATCATCTCTCTCATCGGCTTGTTGCGTATGGCTTTTCTGAGAGAGGAGCCGTACTTGCGCTATGGGGCCTCTCCTTTCTAGGCGGGTTAGTAGCGCTTCTCACTGCGGTTTATGGGGTTTCGCATTTCATCACAGCGGTCGCCCTGCTCTCGGTTTCTGTCGCCGTTCTTGGCGCGTATTTAACAGGGTATGAGCTGTACTCTCATTCCGATGGTGCCCCCCCAAAGGCCCGTCCTCTACGGCTTCCGATGTGGCTGGGGGTTGGAATTGGAGTTCTATTCGATGTAGTTCTGATCGTGGCGGCTTATTACACTGCTTATTTGCTTCGTTTTGACGGCAGTTTCCAATCAGCAGATATGCGTCTGTTTGCCTACTCGGTGACAGAATTAGTGGCTATTAAGCTAGGGGTCTTCTTCATTTTGGGATCGTATCGGCGCTGGTGGCAGTACTTTGGTCTAAAGGATGCTTTCCGCGTGGGCTGGGCTTCCGTCCTGGCATCGGTAACGGCAGTAGCGTACTTTTCAGTTGCCTACCGTTTTTCCGGATTCTCGCGGATCGTCTTTGTTCTAGACTTCTTGGTGTTCACGCTTCTTGCGCTAGTGTTTCGTTTTTCATTTCGTTTATTCGATTCATTTGCGCCAGGTAATCACAGGACAAACGTACTAATCTACGGGGCTGACGATGAGGGAGAGTCGGCGCTCCAACTCGTAACCAAGAGATACCCTCTTAGGGTCATTGGATTCCTTGATGAGGATAAGGCGAAGAAGAATCTATTGATTCACTCGGTTCCCGTGCTTGGGGGTCCTCAAGATCTGGAGAGATTGGTCAATCGGTGGAATGTGCGGGCAGTATTGTTGACCTCTTCGGCGACCGCAGACCTTCAAAATGATCTGCATCGCATGTGCCAGAGGCTGCGCATTGGGCTTAAACGTCTCCGTCTTGAACTCGAAGACTTGCAGGAAGCTGGTGATTCCTTTGCCCAGGAGCCCGCGCCTAAAGAGACCCTTCTGGTGCATGTGGCCTCTGACTGAGCTTCGAGGGTTTTGTTTGATCCGGGTGGCCGATCGCATTTGATTTCTTCATCGCGAGCATAGAAGAACCTCCAATCGCTGCGCTTCAGAAAGAATCATGGGGTTAAACCCGTGGTCATCCACCTCACTCTCGATTACCATAGACGCAGACCTGCCATGTATCTTTTATAGCCAGACTCGGGGAGTTGCACGCCAAATGGACGGACTCGAATGAATCAAGCAACCCATGCCAAAGAGAGCACCACTCTCGTTGGAGAACGCAACGGCTTGCAGTTGGCTATCAAGCACGCAAACGCGCGGGGCCTGGGGACAATTATTTCGCGTTTGGATTCACCAGACCTGATTGACGGCGTAGTGGTCGAGCCCATGCAAGTTCACCCCGACGATCGCGGTTTCTTCGCCGAGCTTGCGCGACTCGGCTCGCAAGGCATAGCGGCCCGCATGGTTGCTGACGGCCGGCGCCAAATCCAGATTTCCACGACGTTGACCTATCCCGGAACGATTAAAGCCATTCACTACCATTACGAGCAGACCGACCTTTGGGCGCCTATCGCGGGAATGCTGCAAGTGTTTTTGTATGACATGCGCCGCGGCTCAAAAACTTTCGGCCTGATCAACACTCTTTATGTCGGCCAGCTCCGGCCGTGGGAAATCTTGATTCCATCTGGCGTCGGCCACGGCTATAAAGTTCTTGGCACTCAACCGGCACAATTGGTTTACTTCACCGACCGTTTTTACAACCCGAAAGATGAGGGTCGGCTATCCTACGACCATCCCGATATCGGATACGACTGGGAAATTCAGCACAAATAGGACCACCGTGCGCGTCTTAGTGATCGGAGCGACAGGCTTGCTGGGAAAGGTTCTCCTTGAGGAATGGGATGGGGACACTCTCACGGGCGTCGGCTCGCGCGATGTTGACATCAGAAATCCATCGCAATTGTCCTCGCTCTTCGAACGATGCAGGCCTGATTGGACGGTTCTGGCAGCCGCATACACGGACGTGGACGGCTGCGAAAAGGATCCAAAGCGCGCGCACGAAGTTAACTGCGCTGGCGCGATGAATGTGGCGCGCGCCGCGCGTGATGCTCGCTCGAAACTCCTTTTCGTGAGCACCGATTATGTGTTTGACGGGTCCAAGAACACACCCTACGCGCCTGAGGATGCAGTCAATCCCATCAATGTCTATGGCCGCTCGAAAGCCGAGGCTGAAAAGGGTATTCGGGAAATTCTTCCGGCTTGCTGTATTGTCAGGACGTCCTGGCTCTTCGGCGCGGTCGGCAGGTGCTTTCCGAACACGATTCTCGAACTCGCGCGGAAGCAAACGGCGCTGCGCGTGGTCGCCGACCAAATCGGCCATCCAACGTATAATCGGGATTTGGCTCGCACGATTATCAGACTCGTGAGGCAGGATGCGCATGGGATCGTCCACGCAAGCAACGAGGGCGACTGCAGTTGGTGCGACTTTGCCCGCGAGCTCTTGCGCGCTGCGGCTCTTGCAAACGTGACTGTCGAAGCAGTCCGCACGGAAGATGTCCCGCGGCCTGCTCCCCGGCCCAAATATTCCGCACTCTCGAACGCAAGTCTGGAACGGTTCGGGATTCGCATGCGGCCTTGGCGCGAAACTCTCGCCGATTACTTTGCCGACCGCCTGAGGACTTCGAACGCCAGTCAACAAATTGCTCCCGAGACTGCCGCTGCCGGCCCACTACGCGCAAAATCAGGGGAGGCTCAATGAAAGGTATTGTCCTGGCCGGCGGAACCGGCTCTCGGCTCCATCCGCTGACTCGAGTAACGAACAAGCATCTTTTGCCGATTTACAACAAGCCCATGATCTACTATCCGCTGCAGACGCTGGTGGATGCCGGCATAGACGACATCATGATCGTCACCGGCGGGAGCAGCGCAGGAGATTTCCTGCGCCTGCTGCGGAACGGCAGGGATTTCGGACTCCAGCAGCTCAATTTTGCCTACCAGGAGGGCGAAGGCGGAATCGCGGACGCCTTGCGACTGGCGGAATATTTCGCTGGCGGGGAAAAGATCTGCGTAATTCTGGGAGATAACATCATCGAAGGCAGCGTCCGTTCCGCCAAGCAGAAGTTCGAGAAACAAGATCGCGGTGCAAAAGTGCTCTTGAAAAAAGTGCCTGACCCCGAGCGCTTTGGCGTTCCTGTCTTCGACGATGGGCGTATCGTCCGGATCGAAGAGAAGCCCAAGAAGCCCGCGTCATCTTACGCCGTGATTGGAATCTATTTTTATGATCCAACCGTCTTCGGCCGTATTCGCACGCTCAAACCATCCGGGCGGAAAGAGTACGAAATCACCGACGTCAACAACTCTTATCTGGCCGAAAACAACCTCACTCACGAAATCCTGGAAGGCTGGTGGACCGATGCCGGCACCTTCGAATCCCTTTGGCGGGCCAGCAACCTCGTGCGGGAAAAAAGCGTGAGCGGCGCGGAGTTTACGCACTCATCTCATGGAGGACGCTAGCCGTGCGCTTTCTCGTGACTGGAGCCGCTGGATTTATCGGTTCCAATTTTGTCCACCAATTTCTGCGGGATCACCCCTCGGACCACATCGTCGTTCTCGACAAGCTCACCTATGCGGGGAACCTGCGCAACTTGGAAGGGCCGCTGCAAGACCCGCGGGTACAGTTCGTCCGCCTGGATATTTCGGACCCTGCCGTGACCGAAGTCGCGAAAAACTGCGATGCAGCTGTTCACTTCGCTGCCGAAAGCCACGTTGACCGGAGCATCGAGGATGCTACGCCGTTCGTGCGAACGAACGTCGAGGGAACCTGGCGGTTGATAGACGCATGCCGTGCCGGTCATGTGGGCCGGTTCGTTCACGTGAGCACGGACGAAGTCTATGGAAGCCTCGGACCCGGAGAACGATCGACGGAAACCTCTCCACTTGCCCCGACCAGCCCCTACGCGGCGAGTAAAGCGGCCTCCGATCTCTTTGTACTGTCCGCAGTCAAGACGCACGGTTTTCCAGCCATCATCACGCGCTGCACCAACAACTATGGTCCGTTTCAGTTCCCGGAAAAATTTATCCCCCTTATGATTTCTCAGGCGCTGGCCGGCCAGTCCCTGCCCGTTTACGGCGACGGACGAAACGTCCGCGACTGGATTCATGTCTCCGACCACTGCCGGGCAATAGACTTGATATTGCGAAACGGAAAAGAAAGTCAGATCTATAACATCGGCGGCGGATGCGAGCTGGAGAACATCACCGTTGCGCGAGAAATCCTCAGCACGCTGAAACGCCCCGAGAGTCTGTTGAAGTTTGTTACCGATCGTCCCGCCCACGATCGCCGCTATGCCCTCGACTGCACAAAATTGAAGAGTGAGCTCGGATGGGAGCCCGGTTGGAAATTCGACCGCGGTCTCGGGGAAACCATTCGTTGGTATCAGGAGAATTCCGCCTGGCTCGAGGAAACCCGCAGCGGCGAATATCAAAAATACTTTGAACGTCACTACGTCCGCAGAGGAGAGACCTTCGCTTCTTCCATCAAGAGCCAGGTGTGATTCTCTTCAAAGAAAAGGTCGCCCAGACCTTTTGCCCCTCTATGGGGTAGCTGCCGGATCAAGAAATTCAGGGCAATGACTTGATGAGTGCCGCTTCCCAATTCGACAAGCACGCCGGCACGTACGATGCAGAACTGAACCAGGCTTTGGCCGCCAGCGGTGAAGACAAGAATTATTTTGCGCTCGAAAGGGTCAACTGGCTGAAACGGTCCCTCCAACAGTTGCAAGAGCTGCCAGGTTCCGCGATCGATTATGGCTGCGGAATAGGTGACACCGCTGCGCTTCTCCGCGACGCATTCAATTTAAATCTTGTCACCGGGCTCGACGTATCCCTCGGTTCGCTTGAGCGCGCACGCCTCCAAAATGCTTCGGCCTGCTGCCAATTCCTCACCTTTCATGATTTTGTTCCTCAAGCGAACGTGGACGTCGTCTATTGCAACGGCGTCTTTCATCACATCCCGGTAGCGGAAAGAGCTTCTTCCTTGGAATACATCCGGCGTTGCCTCCGGCCCGGAGGGTTGTTTGCCTTGTGGGAAAACAATCCCTGGAATCCCGGCACGCGGTACGTCATGTCGCAGTGCTCCTTCGATCATGACGCGATAACGATTTCGCCTCCGCAAGCCGTGCTCCTCTTGCGAGCTCAAGGATTTCAAGTAATCAGCATTCACTATCTTTTCTTTTTTCCGCGATTCTTGAAGCTGTTGCGTTTTCTCGAGCCTCACTTTTCGCGAATCCCCCTGGGCGCCCAGTATCAAATCCTCTGCAGAAAACCCGCCTCTTGACGCACTCCGCAAGCCAAAGAATGAATAGCTTTTCCCGCGCGATGCTGCTCGGAAAGAGCATTGCCCATCCGTGTTCCGGCGGATGTAGACGAGATCGATCCGAAATGGAGTATTATTTTTCAGCACGCTATGAGCGCACCTCAAAAAATGCCCTTGGAAGCAGCGGCTTTGGAACACGCTGCCGTCGAGTTGTCCGTCGTCATGCCGTGTCTGAACGAAGCCGAGACCCTCCAGGCCTGCATTGCCAAAGCACAGGAGACCCTGCGTGCTACAAACATTTGTGGTGAGGTCATTGTGGCCGATAACGGCAGCACCGACGGCTCACAACAGATTGCGCTTGAATGTGGCGCGCGGCTCGTCAACGTAAAGCAGAAAGGCTATGGAAGCGCTCTTCGAGGCGGAATCGCCGCGGCCCGAGGCGAGTACATCCTGATGGGAGACGCCGACGCGAGTTACGACTTCTCGCACATTCCTAGGTTCCTCGTGCAGTTGCGGGCGGGCTCGGACCTGGTGATGGGTAACCGCTTCCTTGGAGGCATCGCCCTGGGAGCCATGCCTCGTTTGCACCGTTACTTGGGCAACCCCGTGCTGACGTGGCTCGGGCGTCTTTTCTTTAATGCCCCCTGCGGCGATTTCTATTGTGGCTTGCGTGCATTCAAAAAAGACTCCTACGAAAAAATGGGTCTTCGCACCGCGGGCATGGAATTCGCAAGTGAGATGGTGGTGAAGGCCGCGCTTCTTGGGATGCGCGTCTCCGAAGTGCCCACGACTCTGTCACCGGACGGCCGCAGCCGTCCTCCGCACCTTCGCACCTGGAGGGACGGCTGGCGGGGTCTCCGTTTCCTGCTCTTGTACAGTCCTCGATGGCTGTTCTTGTATCCCGGCATTTTCTTGATGCTCGCGGGAACGATTGTCAGCGCCTTGCTCATCACTGGACCCAAGCAAATCGGCTCCATCACATTCGATGTGGACACCCTGGTCTACGCTGTTATTTCCATCTTGCTGGGCTTTCAAGCCATCACTATTGCGCTCTTCGCAAAAGTATTCGCGATTTCGCAGGGTTTGCTCCCCGCGGACACCAAAGTCGAAAAATTTTTCTCTTACGCAAGCCTGGAGAATGGTCTCTTGGCGGGAGCGCTCGTTTTTTTCGGGGGATTGGGACTGTCCGTGTACGCCGTAATTTCCTGGCGCGCCCACCACTTCGGCCCGCTAGACACCGGCCAAATGCTCCGTCTGACGATGCCCGCCGCAGTCTCCATGACCTTGGGATTCCAGCTCTCCCTCGCCAGCTTTTTCTTGGGTCTGCTTCGCATCAAGCGCGAATAGCGCCGCTGCCTCTACTCCAGAACTTCTCCGGCGCGCTGCTGCCTCTCCGCGCCAGAAATTCTCACAACCTTCACCGGAATCAGCAGCCCTCTCTTGACCCGAAACTCAAGTCCGCGCCAGCAAATCCGGTCGGAGAAGAAGCTGGCGACCCAGACCGCAAAACTAGCCGCATCTCGCAGCGGCGCCAGCCACCAGGCGCGCCGCACCACCGAATCCCGCAGTCCCCACACGCCCAGCGTCAAATAGACCGCGCTCCGCAAAACGAGATAGGAGAAAATGTACAGTGCGGCCAGCATCGCGGACGGCGCGACACCTGCCGCAAGAATTGTCCACGGCAAGCCGAACGTGAACACCATTGCCGCGTGTCCCCCGGGGCGCACATTCCGCAACCCGATGGTCCATCGCAGTTCATGCCGCAGGAATTCACTCAATGTTTCGCGCGGATACACCATCCAAACCGGCGTGGCAGCCAGCTCGACCCGGTAACCCTGCGCCGCAATCCGGTTTCCCAATTCAAAATCATCGACGTAACGATTCGCCAGCGCCCGGAATCCGCCAATTTCCGCAAGGCGTTCTTTCGTCGTGGCCATCGTCGCGCCCAGCGTGAACCGCACGCCCTCGAGCTTTTGCGCCAGCAGAGCGCTCGCCGCGAACTCCACCGCGGAACCCGCCGCGTCCAGCATTGCCCCAAAGCTCCCCGGTATCAGGCTGCGAAAAAAAACCGTCACCGCCCCGACCATCGGGTCGGCAAAAGGCGCGGCCACATCGCGCAAGTAGCTGGCTTCGACCCGCACATCGCTGTCGCTGATCGCCAGCAGTTGATGGCTCGCTTCGTCAACCAGCCGGCAGAGTTTATTGACTTTGTTGCTTGCCCCGAGTCCGGGGGCGCCGACAAGCAATCGAATGTTGCGGTTTGGGAAATCCTGCTGGAGTTTTTCGATCACCGGTACAGCCGGGTCGTCCCCTTCATTCACGCAAAACAGGATTTCATACTCCGGGTAGTCGAGCCGGCAGAAGCTCGCGAAATTCTCGTAAGCTTCGTAGTCCAGCCCGCGAACCGGCTTCAGAATGCTTACACCAGGTGTGTAGTTCGATCGTGCGGGCGCGTCTTGTTTCTTCCGCCGGAAATACAGGACCGCCGCCCACAGCGTCAAGACGTAGTAAATCAGAGGCCCGAAAGCGAACACCAGTATGACATCGCGAATGAACCAGAACCCCATCTGCTTTCCATTCTAGTTGCTTCCGCGCGGAATTGCGGGCAGCCCTTAGATGGATCGTTTGGCGACGATCCTCAATTTCGGGATATATACTAACCTTCTTGTATATGGGACACCCACAAAATTCTCCGCACCGTCGCTCCATTCCCTCCCCACGGCGGCAGCATGCCCGCTGACTCCCCCGTTTACTCCCGCACGCGCGTCCATCTCGCGATTCTTTTTCTAGTCTGGCTGGCTGCCTATGGCACTGCCCTTTTTCGGCCCGCGCTCCTCGATGACGCCGACTCCGTCCATGCCGAAGCCGCTCGCGAAATGGTGCTCAGCCACGATTGGGTCACTCTCCACGTCAATGGCATCCGCTACCTGGAAAAGGCGCCCCTCTTGTACTGGACCGTGGCCGCGAGCTTTGAAATCTTCGGGATACACGATTGGTCCGCCAGGCTGCCCCTTGCAATCGGTGTATTGGCTCTACTTGTTTCGGTTTACTTTCTGGGCCGCCGCGCCTTTGGCGAAAACGCAGGGTTCTATTCCGCCCTCGCTTCCGTCATCGCTTTGGGGCCGTATCTCTTCACCCGCTTCCTGATCCCAGACGTTCTCGTCGGTCTCTGGCTGATCCTCAGCCTGGGTTTCTTCCTGCGCACGCTCGAGGGTGCCGAGCCTCCGCGCCTCGCTTGCTGGGGTCTCGCGGCATCCTGCGCCCTGAACGTCCTCACCAAAGGCTTGATCGGTCTCGTCTTTCCCGTCGCCGCGATTGGTCTCTACCTGCCTTGGACGCGCCAGCTCCGTCATCTCCTCAAAATGCGCCTCATTTCCAGTTCGCTGCTCTTTCTCGCCATCGCTGCTCCGTGGCATGTCCTCGCGGGACTCCGCAACCCTACCCAGGGCAACGTGCGCGGCTTTTTCTGGTTCTACTTCATCAACGAGCATTTTCTCCGCTATCTCAACAAGCGCGTCCCCCGGGATTACGGCACTGTTCCCCTCTTGCTCTTCTGGGGACTCCTGCTCGTTTGGTTGTTTCCCTGGTCCGTTTTTCTTCCGCAATCCCTGACTGCCGTGAAATTCTCCCGCGCACGCGAGTCCGTGGATTCTCCCGCGTCGCGCGCCAGGCTGGTTTTTCTCCTCGGCGCGTTTTTCGTTGTTCTTTTCTTCAGCTTCTCGACCCGCCAGGAATATTACGTTCTTCCCGCGCTTCCCGCTCTCGCGCTTCTCATCGGCGCTTGGCTCGCGGAGGAGGAATCTTCGCCTGCCGGCTCCCGCCTCCGCCGATCGGCCAAAATCTCGTCCGCTGCCCTCGCCGTTCTCGGCTTGCTCGGTGGCATCATTGCTGTCGTCCTCGCAATCGCTTCCCCGCCCGTTTCACCGGGCGCCGATATCGCCGGCCTATTGAATTCCGCTCCTGCCGAATCGCAACAGTACGCTCTCTCCCTCGGCCACTTCCTCGATCTCAACTTGCGCGTGATGACCGTGTTCCGGGCCCCGCTTCTTCTCTTCGGGCTTTCGCTCTTCCTCGGTTCAGCGCTCAACTGGCGTTTCCGCAAGCGTGAACGTCCCGGCCTCGGCAACTGGTCTCTCGCCGCCATGACTCTCTGCCTCCTCATCGCCATTCACATGGCGCTGGTCACCTTCAGTCCGCTTCTCACTTCAAAGCTGCTCGCCGACGCCGTCACTCGCGTCTATCAGCCCGGCGACATCATCGAAATCAATGGGGAATACGAAGGCGGCTCAACCCTAAACTATTACACCGGCCACCCGGTGCGCATCCTGAACGGCCGCAGCGCGAATCTCTGGTACGGCTCCTATTTTCCCGATGCGCCGCAGATTTTTGACGATTCCGCTTCCTTCCAGCGTCTCTGGGCCGGGCCGCAGCGCGTCTTCCTCTGGACGGAACTTGAATCCCGCGACAAAGCCCTCGCGGGAATCGATGGCGGCACGGTTTTCATTCTAGCCCGCTCCGGCGGAAAGCTCCTGCTATCCAATCGGCCCGCGCCATGAATACAGCGCCGATTAAAAACTGCGAATCTCTTCCCTGATTCTTACATCTAATCCCCTGATGCAGACGTAGAATAAGATTGAGCGTATTTGCAGCCTCAGGGAGTAATGACTGATGCTTGTCCGGAAAGCTCCAGTAATGAACTATCGCGATATCACCCCGAAGTCTGTCTATCTCGACCGCAGAAAGTTCTTGCGAGGGATGGGCATCGCCGGGCTCGCCGCGGCCAGCGGCAGAGGACTGCTGAATTTGGTCTCGCCTTCGATCACTGCCCAGGCGACAAACAAGCTCACCGGCTTGGTCAAGAGTCCCTACGACACGGACGAGAAGCAAACTCCCTACAATGACGTCACGCACTACAACAATTTCTACGAGTTTGGTACCGACAAGAGCGATCCCGCAAAGAACTCACAAGATTTCCGCACTTCTCCCTGGACCGTCTCCGTCGAAGGCGAAGTCAGCAAGCCTCGCAAATTCACCATGGACGAAATCCTCAAGCTGGCTCCGCTCGAGGAGCGCATCTACCGCCATCGCTGCGTCGAGCGGTGGTCTATCGTCGTGCCGTGGATCGGGTTTTCCTTCAACGTGCTGGCAAAATTGGTCGAGCCCTCCTCGAAGGCTCGCTACGTGGCCTTCCAAACTTTTTATGACCCGCGGGATATGCCGCACGCGAAGTATGGCGGCATCGATTTTCCCTATGTTGAAGGTCTGCGCCTTGACGAAGCCATGCACCCGCTTGCCTTGCTCTGCGTCGGCATGTACGGCGAAACGCTGCCCAATCAGGACGGCGCGCCCGTTCGCATGGTGATTCCCTGGAAATACGGCTATAAGAGCATCAAGTCGCTGGTCAAGATTCGCTTCCAGGAAAAAGAGCCTCCCACGACCTGGGGCCGCTACTCTTCCCAGGAATACGGCTTCTATTCCAACGTTAATCCCAATGTCGACCATCCGCGCTGGAGCCAGGCCAAAGAGCGCCGCCTCGGCGATATCTTCATGCGTAACACGCTCATGTTCAACGGCTATGGCGATCAAGTCGCAGCTATGTATAGCGGCATGGACCTGAAGAAGTATCACTAGGGCGGGAATTCCGAGTGCGCGCGCTGCTCATCAGCAAGTGGACCAAAGCCGCCCTCTTCCTCATTTGCCTGGTGCCCTTCGCATCTCTCCTCTGGGGCGCGCTTCATTCCGGTCTCGGCGCGAATCCCGTTGAATTTGTGCAGCACGCCACCGGCGATTGGACGCTCCGCTTTCTCGTCTTCACCCTTTCGATTACGCCGCTTCGAAAGCTTCTGAATCTCCCGGACTTGATCCGCTTCCGCCGCATGCTGGGCCTGTTCGCTTTCTTCTATGTTTGCCTGCACTTTCTCACCTACATCGGGGCGGACCAATCGTTCGATTTGGGAGGCATGTGGAAAGACATCCAGAAGCGCCGCTACATCACCGTGGGTTTCACCGCCTTCGTGCTGTTGATCCCGCTCGCGCTCACCTCCACCGCCGGCTGGGTCCGACGTCTCGGCGGCCGCCGCTGGCAGTTGCTCCACCGCGCAATTTACATCAGCGCCATTTGCGGGGTTATCCACTACTACTGGCTGGTGAAATCCGATGTGCGCAAGCCGCTCTTCTACGGCGCGCTCGTCGCCATTCTTCTCGCCTGGCGGCTTGGAGATCGTTTCTTGCGTCACCGAAGGCAGGCCACAACAAGTGCCGCTCCGCGACGCGTTCCCGCGAGCGCTTCCTAAGCTAGATTTTTTAGTTAACGGAGGTAGTATCGTCGGAGCTTGAAGACGGTCTTTCGTCCAATTCCAGCCCCCAGAAATGCGGCGCCGGGGTCAGAAATTCGATCCCTACGCGCTGCCCCTTCTCCCCTGGATCGCCCAGGTAAACGATCCGGCATTCCAGCTCTTCTTGCGTCTCCGGGTTGCTGATGACCAGCATCTCCCCATCCTTCACTTCATGCTTTAGGAGCAGCAATCCCCCGTGCGCGTTGACGACCACGGTTTCGCAAATCTCCCGGAATTTGCGGCCATTATGGCTGCGTCCCTGCGCCTGCACGCGCATCCGGTGAAATACTCGTCCGCTGCGCCGCGGTGTTGCTAAGGTAGCTTCGCTCATGACGCCATCTTCGAACGCCACCGTCACACCGTCAATTGCCCCTCCGTACAGGTGTTCCCCATCCGCAACCCGGCGGAAGACCGTTGATGGCTACTTCTTCTGTAAGCGCCGTAAGTGGCCAGGCGATCCCGATTCGGCAGCCCTTGTAGACTTCCCAGAGCCCCGTTTCCGGCCACCTTCCATGTAGCCGACCACTCGTCCAGAATCGGCGGATTCGCCGAGCAGCGAGGCAGCACGAAGCTCACACCGCGCGGACATCCAATCAATGCGACCGAGTCGGAACGCAAGACTTTCGAGGCGGGGTTCAAATCCATGCAGCAGGGCTTTACCCGAACGCTGGACCAGCTCGCTGATTGCCTGGCGAAGGCCTGAATGTTCGGAGCACATGCCCGGCTGCTTGCACGACGGAGGCTGTCCGAATCTGGGCAAAGCATCCCAAAATCGCGCAATGCGAGGCATAAGACAGCCTGGCGTATTGGAGTAACACTCTCACAGGAAAGAGCTTAGATTGATCGGTACGGTGGATTGCTAATTGCATTTCTATCTTCGACATCAGCTCGCTAAGATGAGGCAAAACGGATGCAAACTTAGTGGTTGCTTCTATCGCTTGGGAGACTGACTTCCGGGAAGGAAGAGCAAAATTATGTCATTTTTTCGCGATCTGAGAGTTGCGTTCTACTCGCTCATGCGGACCCAAGGGCTAGCGATCACCGTGATCCTGACGCTGGCGCTGGGCATCGGCGCCAACGCCGCCATCTTCACACTGGTGCGCGGGGTGCTCCTCAAGCCCCTGGTCAACCGTGATGAGGACCGGCTGATCTACATCCGTCAGAGCGCCCCGGGCGCCGGCAACGACAACTCAACGTTCTCCGTGCCCGAAATCCAGGATTTGCGTGCCAGCGTCAAAACCCTGAGCGCGTTCGGCGATTTCTCAACCATCGGTTTCACTATGATTGGCCTGGGCGAGCCTCGCGAAGTTGAAGCTGGCGTCGTCGGCGGCACCTACTTCGAAGTCATGGGCCTCCACCCTGTCCTCGGCCGCCTCATCGGACCTCAAGACGACGGTCCCAACGCTGCCGGCGTCGTCGTTCTCACCTATCGTTTCTGGACCACCACTCTCATGAAAGATCCTTCCGTCATCGGCAAGACCGTTCGCCTCGATAGCGGTATCCTTGGCGATCGGTCCGCCACCATCATCGGCGTCCTCGAACCCTCCGTTCCATATCCCCAAGATACCGAAATCATCGCCAACGTCGTCACCAGCCCGCACCACCTTTCTGCAACCATGGTCACCGGCCGCCTCCATCGCATGACCGAGCTCTTTGGCCGTCTCGCTCCCGGTGTCACCCTCGATCAAGCTCGGGCTGAGTTGCGCTCCGTCTACGGGGCCATGACCAAGGAACATCCCGAAGCATATTCGCCCAAAGCGGACTTCCAGATCGGGGCCAAGCTGCTTCGCGAACAGATCACATCGGGCGCACGGACCGTGCTGCTTGTATTGCTTGCGGCGTCAGCGCTGGTCTTCATCGTCGCGTGTTCCAACGTCGCCAACCTGATTCTCACACGGACGGTTCGCCGCGAAGGCGAACTGGCGATTCGTGCGGCGCTTGGCGCAAGCACAGGCGCGCTGCGCCGCATGCTGCTGGCCGAAAGCCTTCTGCTCTGCGGCGCTGGCGCCGCGCTCGGTGTCATGAGCGCGCAGCCGATGGTGGCCATCCTGGCCCGCTACGCCTCGCGCTTCTCGGTCCGCGCGCTCGATTTGACGGTTGATTCCAGCCTCCTCTGGGTGGGAGCGGCGCTGGCCATCGTCGCCGCGGTTATTTTGGCGTTTATCCCGCGCTTGCCGTCGGCCGACGCGTCCAATGGCCTCAGTCTATCGAGCGGCAGCGTACGAATCACCGGCAGCACGAGCCGCCGCCAGCGGATCTTCGCGGTGACACAAATCGCTGCGTCCTTCGTGCTGCTGGCCGGCGCAAGTATGCTGATCACTACGCTGATCGCGCTGCAAACGGCGCAGACGGGTCTCGACACGCGCCACGTCCTCGCCATCAATGTTCCCGCTATGGCCTATGGAAAAACGACTCAGCAAGTGGTCGATTTCTACAAGGAATCGATTCGTCGCATTGATGCGCTACCCGGTGTGAACAAGACCGCTTTCAGCATGGTTGTTCCCTGGCGCGATGCCGGCTCCTTTATCGCCCTCCAATTCTCCGCTGACGGTCATGTTCATGCCCCAGGCGAAGAGGATCCTCGCGCGCAGTGGCGCGTCATTTCTCCCGGATTCTTTGCCGCGCTCGGCGTTCCCATCATCAGCGGCCGTGATTTCAACGATCTCGATGGCCAACAAAGTAAAGAGCCCGTCGTTATCGTCAGCGAGACTCTCGCAAAGCGCATGTTCCCCAATCAGGATGCTGTCAATCACCACGTCTATTGGACGGATCCCGTGCTGCAATTTGTCCCCGGGACCGACCTCCAAAAGTCGCGTCTTAGCGCGCCGCACCGCATCATCGGCGTCACCGCCGATATTGACGACGAACACGTCGTTCCTGAGGCCACCCTCGCCGTCTATAGCTCCTTTGAAGAGGCTCCAATCTTTGGTGGCCGCCTTTTCATCCACACGGGTGCAAATCCTTATTCGCTCGTCACGCCGGTCACGCGCATCATCCGCGACATGTCCGCCGATCAGCCCATCGAGCACGCTGCCACTCTCGAAGACATCCGCGCCGAGGTGCTCACACCGGACCGTTTGAACTCGCTGGTGTTCGGCGTGTTCGCGGCTGTCGCGTTGGCGATTGCGTTGGTTGGCGTCGCAGGCGTGCTGGCGTTTTCGGTCAGCGCGCGGACCCGCGAATTCGGCATCCGACTGGCGCTTGGATCGCAGCCGCGGGATCTCCTGAGAGGTGTCATCGCAGAAGGCGCCGTGATGGCTGCGACGGGCGTCCTCGCAGGCGCGGCATTCGGCTATGCGCTGGCGCGTCTGGCGGGCAGCTATTTCCTGGACGTGAAGATGCCGGGCGCCTTGCCCGTGGTCCTCTCTGCGTTCGTGCTATTGACCGCCGCAGTCATCGCGTCGTGGCTGCCGGCAGCCCGCGCGGCGCGCATCGACGTCGTGCAGGCGCTTCGCGCCGAGTGAAATGCACAGGACGATCCTTCCGTCACTGCAGAAGGGGTTCGGGTTGCTTCGCTCCAGTTCGTGAGAAGAATCAGCAGTTTAACAAATCGCCGGCCATGTGCATCGATCCAATAGTAGCGTTGAGATACGATTAGTCCTTCGCACAAGAGGCCGTGACGGTCTCCAAATCTGATTTGTGGACATCCCTGACGATTGTCCCCGAGTAACGGGATAACCGAAAGTTATTCCGGGCCAGAAGTCCCAATCTAGTATGTTAGCAGTGCCTGGGTCACGGGGTCGTAAGGCCGGCATTTCAGGAAATGACCCGGTACCAGGAACCCGTTTGCTCGTGCGCAAACCCGTGGCGGCCCTAAAATAGGAGAGCGGCTGCGGCAGGTCATTCGCAGCCTGCTGTCTAGGTGTATCCGAATCACAACCCATACTCTGCTCGCTTGTACCCTGGCCTCTGTGGGCCATACAATAGACTTCAGCGGCCTCAGAATAGGATTTGCAGTTCCGCTTTCATGCTGCTGCCGCCAACATTCGTTTTGCAATTTACATTCTCATTCTGGAAAGGACTCATCTCTTCTGAGCGCCCGACATGAACCTTGCTGAATTTATAGAAGGTCGCCGCGAACAGCATCTCGCCGAGCTTTTCGAATTTCTCCGCATTCCCAGCGTCAGCACCAAGAGCGAGCACAAGCCGGACGTCGAGCGCGCCGCTCGCTGGGTCGCGGACCACCTCACTGGAGCAGGATTTAAAACGGTTCAAATCATTCCCACAAGTTTCCACCCTCTCGTCTATGCCGAATCTCTCGAAGCGCCCGGCAAGCCCACCGTTCTTTTTTACGGACACTACGATGTTCAGCCGGCCGAGCCGCTCGAGCTCTGGACCTCGCCCGCATTCGAACCGACTGTGCGCAATGGCAATCTCTTCGGCCGCGGCACCGCCGACGACAAAGGCCAGGTGCACATCCATTTGAAAGCGTTCGAATCACTGCAAAAAGTAAACGGAAAACTTCCCATCAACGTGAAAGTTTTGATCGAAGGAGAAGAAGAAGTCGGCAGCGTCAGCCTGTGGGACTACGTCCAGAAAAACAAGGAAAAATTGAAGGCCGACGCCCTCATCGTTTCCGACACTTCCATGTTGACGAAAAACGCGCCTTCCATCACTTACGGTTTGCGCGGGCTCAATTACTACCAGATCGAACTCACCGGCCCTGCCCGCGATCTTCATTCCGGCTCCTACGGCGGCGCGGTCCCGAATCCCCTCACAATTCTCGCGGAACTTTTTGCCAAGCTGCACGACAAGAATTTCCGCGTGACCGTTCCGGGCTTTTATGATTCCGTCGCCAAACTTTCTTCCACGGAACGCAAAGCTCTCAATTCGCTGCCGTGGAAGAAAAAAGATTTTGAAAAAGCTGTCGGCGCGCCTGGCTATGCGGGTGAAAAAGGATGTTCCATCGTCGAACAGCTTTGGACGCGGCCCACTCTTGAGCTCAACGGTGTTTGGGGAGGTTACGCCGGCGAAGGCGCAAAGACCGTTATTCCTTCAAAGGCCTATGCAAAATTCTCGACGCGCTTGGTTCCCGATCAGGATCCGGAGAAAATCGCCAAGGCCGTCGAGAAACATATCCGCAAGCTTTTGCCCAAGACCGTGACCTGCAAATTCGAACTCCTGAGTACCGGCAAGCCCTGGGTTGCGCCGTTCCACGCGCCGATTTTCAAGAAGGCGCAGGCGGCGCTCGAAAAAGGATTCGGTAAAAAGGCGGTCTTCATTCGCGAGGGCGGTTCGATTCCCTTCGTCACTCAAATGCACGACACCTTCAAAGTTCCGTGCGTGCTGATCGGTTTCGGCTTGCCGGATGAAAACGCTCACGCGCCCGACGAACACATCTTCCTCGAAAACTATTTCAACGGAATCAAAGCGATCGCCTACTTTTACGCCGACCTCGCTACGTTGTAGGTGCAGCAAGATTCGGCCAAACAAAATAAAGATGCAAAGCGTCGCGCCCTCTCGCCGTGTTGAGCGCAAAATTAAATTGTAGAGAGTTGCGAGCGCCGGCCCTTCGCATAGTCGTTCAACGCGGCGTTGGCGCTCGTAATGATAGTCAACGCATTGACAAGTGCCGCGAGATCGCGCCCGCGAACAACGACATACATCTCCTCCTCATTTAGTCCCGTGTAGACTCGATTTCCCACGCAGCCTAGGCTGAGAATCGAACCGTGCTGCATTGCAGCGGGCAGCGCCATGCACGTCGGCCGGCCCAGCGCGGGCGCTCCGCTGGCCACCCCCGCGCGGCTCGCTGCTTCATTCAGAAGCATCGCCGCCGACGGTCTGCACGCAAACAACACCACATCCGGCGCTACAGGTGTTTTGCCGAGCGGTGCATACACAATTGCTGATGGCGACTTTGCCAGCCGCGGAATTTGCGGCACTTCTTCCGGCTTGACGTAACCCAGATCAAACATCATCTTCAAAGTTTGTTCGGTTTCCTTTTCGCGTTCCGGCGACAACGCAATGTTGTGCGTATAAGCGCCCACCGCACAGTTGAAATGGTTTTCCGGCACGGTGTAGAAAACGCGCCCGTCTGCTGCCAGCCGCCAGAAGCTGCACCCCGAAGGTTCCACTCCATCAAATTTTTCTACTCCCGTTGGCGCAACCTCCAGAAATGCGACCGCCACCGGCCGCCGCCCCAGTTTCACGGCCTCGCTCACACGCTGTTCGAATTCCTGCCAATTGGGAACCTCGCTCATGTTCTTGCTCCTTTTTTCTCGTGAAATTCTGAGGATAACACAGTGCAAACCGCGTTCAGGGCAGAGCCGAAGTACCCAAGAGCCTTGTTTTAGGCCCTGATTCGCGAGTACCCTGAAAAAACGCGCATTTTTCCAGCATTTTGTGCGATTTTTCCTTGCGTTCCTTTACCACCTTGGCTATAGTGCCGAGCGGCCCGGGTTTCCTGCAAGAAAACAGGGGAAGTGAGCTCGCGGCCTGCCCCGGTCTCACCGGGGCCGATCGACAAATCAGGAGGATAAGCAGACTAGATGGCCAAGCCGTTGAGCAAATCCAAAATCGTGTCGCACATGGCAGAAAAGGTTGGCACACCAAAAAAAACCGCGGCTCTCTTTTTTGAAGAGCTCTTCAAGCTCGCGGTGAGAGAATGCAAGGGCGGTGCGGGCAAATTCGTAATTCCGAACATCGGCCGCGCCGTGAAAGCGCACCGCAAGGCGCGCATGGGCCGCAACCCGCAGACGGGCGAGGCGATCAAAATCAAGGCGAAGACCGTGGTTCGTCTACGCGCGGCGAAAGCGTTCAAGGACGCGATCCTGAAGTAGATTCCTCGGCAGAGGAGGAATCAAGCCCTGACACGGCGTTCGAGAATGGGCCGCGCGCGGATCTAAAGTTTCGCGCATCGCCAGTTCCGACGACGCTACGTGCCGGGGCGGGTGTCTCGGTTGAATTTTCCCCCGGCGGCCTGATGTTCTCGGGCGGCCGGGGTTTTTCTTTCCGCGGCCGAAATTTTCACGCCACAATTTCAAGCAGCAATTTCCTATCGCTATGAGGCGGCTAGAGCGTCTTTACGTAGGCGATCACGTCCTTGATTTGCGCCGCATCCAGGGCGTCCTTGAACGGCGGCATCAGCGAGTCACCATTTTCGATCCAATTCTTCAGATTTTCGTCGGTGACTTTGTTGGTGTTCACCGAAAAGGTTCCGCGCTTCGACAGACCTTTCAGCCCCGGGCCGATTTTTTTCGCGTCGCTTTCCGCGTAATGGCAGACGCCGCAATTCTTGTCGAATAGGGTCTTCCCGCGCGCCGCTGCCGACGATCCTTTTGCTGAGCCATTCTGAGCCTTCTTTTTTGCTGGTCCATTCTGTGCGTATACCGCTCCAGTCGCAGCCAGCGCCGCGATTCCAAGAATTATAAAATGCCGCTTCACGAGCCCCCCTTGACCTGCTTTTGAAAGTCAGGTGTTCATTCTCTCTGTTTCCCGCTGCAATTTCTACATTTTCGATTGCGCTGGCCCGGCACAAAGGACAGGTTCCGCCCGTGCACGGCCCGGACTTTCGTACTTTTGACGGGCACGAAACGCTGTGCTAATTACTAGTTCCATGAATCAGGACACTCTGGCGCGCGCCTGGGAAGTGCTGCAGGACGCTTACCAAGCGCAAATGGAAGGCGATTACGAGCGCGCTGTTGAGCTTTACCAAACTTCGCTCGAATTGCATCCCACTGCCGAGGCCCACACCTTTCTTGGCTGGACCTATCATTATCAGGGCCGCATCGACGAGGCCATCGCCGAATGCAAGCGCGCCATCGAACTCGACCCGGACTTCGGCAATCCCTACAACGATATCGGAGCTTATCTGATTGAACTCGGCCGCTACGATGAAGCCATTCCCTGGCTGCAGCAAGCCGTGCAAGCCCGCCGCTACGAACCCCGCCATTTTCCACACTACAATCTGGGCCGCGCCTATTGCGGCAAGGAGATGTACGGCCCGGCGATGAAAGCCTTCCAGGAGGCGCTGCACGTCGAGCCGCGCTATTCCCTCGCCCGCCAGGCACTCGAATCTCTCCGCCGCATGGTCAATTAGTAGCACCTCCCGGCTTCACAATCCGGTCGTAAATCCACAACAAAACCGTGGTGGCGATGCCGATGGCGGTGAGCGACCACCAGAAACGCTGTGGATGGTGTTGCATTTCGCCGAAGAGGTGGAGAAGCTTGCCGCCGATGCGGCCGGCGAGAAAAGCGCCGATGCCGAGCGGCAGAAAAGCGAATCCCATATAGGTGCCCTGCTGCCCGGCGGGTGCGAGGCGTGAAATGTAATCGTAATAGCGTGGTTGCTGTATGAGTTCGCCGAGGGCGACGACGACGAGAGTGGCGTAGGCAGCGAAAACGGTGGGATGGATGGCAAGAATGGCAAAAGCGATCATAGCGATGAACGTGCCGAGAATGACGGCGCGGAATGCGGCGATTTTTTGCGTTAGGACGCTGACTGCGACAGTGAAAGCGATGACGACGAGGGGGCCGGTGGAGAGCATTTTCTCCGTGTCCGCAGCGCGATCGATGTAATCGTGAACGTAGATGGGCAGAGTGATGAATTCCTGCCAGTAGACGATCCAGTAGCCGGAGAAAATCAGAAGGAAGAGCATGAATCTGGGATTGGCAAGGACTCTGCCGAAATTTTGGAAGGTCTCGCGAAGGTGCGTGGTCTGTTTTTCGTTGGACCGGGTTGGCTCCTTGAAGAAGAAGACGACGCCAAAAAACATGAGGAAAACGCTAACGGCGGAAACACGGAAGACGTTTTCAACGCTCAGGTTCTTGTGTACCCAGGAAGCGACGAAGGGGCCGAGCGCGCCGCCGATGTTCACCAGCGTGTAGTAGATGGAGTAACCGATGGAGCGGACATTTTCTTTGGAGGCGCGAGCGGTGGTGCCGACGACGCAGGGTTTGACGAGAGCGACGCCGACTGCGGGAAGCATCAGGACCACAGTAACGAGCACGACCAGAGGAACCGCATTGCGGACCGGGGCGAGCCAAGGAGCACCGAGGGAGCCCAGGAGGAAATAGGATCCTGCTAGAACCAGATAAGCGAGAGAAAGGGCACGACGGAAGCCCAGGCGGTCGGCGATGGCGCCGCCAAAGATGGCGAGGAACCAGACGAGGCCGCCGAAGAGGCCGGCGAGATCCGCAGCACGTTCGGTAGGAAACGCGAGCGTTTCGTGAAGGTAGCGAGCGAGCGAGGCGAAAGCGGCATAGTAAGAAAGGCGTTCAAACAGCTCGGTTATGTTGGCGACCCAGAAGGGGCGCTCGAAGCCGGTCCTAATCTCGTCAAAACGCTGGCTTAGGCTCATTCCACCCCCTGACGAAAGCGCAGCGATTGTAATGGAGAGCCGCAGAGAAGCAATGAGGTAACGAGACAGGAGTATGGATGGGAGATCTGGTTAACCATAACCAGGCCCCTCCCCCTATGTTTTTCATAAGTGTTGATTCTAAAGAATTTTAAGCTCTTTAGAATGAACACTTCCATAAGTGCGGATTCTAAGGGAGTTACGAGCGCTCTCTGTTTATAAGAAAGTAACTGGGTCGGATGGATTGATTTTGAAGGAGTTAGGAGGACCGCGTGGCGGGCGGGCATTGTTCGCGGGGCACCCTCCTTCGCCAAGTCTACGGCGGGCAGGCGGAGGAATCGTGCCGACTTAACCCAAGAATTATAGCATATTGGTACCGTATGTCAATGATTACTTATAAGTGGTTTGGATGCTGTGGGATAGCAGGGTGCATATTTGAATGGGCACTGGGAAATATGTAAAAGTGCAGCATTTCTGGCGCAAAAGGGTCTGAGACCATGTCGGAGCGCAGAACCCACGTGTAAGACCGACGCGTGGAGCACCCGGCGACAAACGCCTAGGCAGGTAGGCGTTCAATCCAGGCCCTCGCTCCGAGAAAATCGAACTGGGTGTCAGGAAGGCCTTTGAATAGCGACCGGTACGCGAGCTTGACAGCCTGCTCCTCATCATCAGCTCGGGCAATGCTTACGATTCGCACGTCAAGATCCGCTCGATTCGCGAGGGTTTCTCTGAACAGAGTCCGCGAGGCCAGGTCTGTCGCGGGAAGCGAATAGCCAATGAAAATGACAGTCTTCGCAGCCTTGAGCCGCTCGTGTGCGAGCGTCCAAACGACGCTAAGGACGGGGTGCGCGGCCAGTTCAGCCTTCACAAGGACCGGAGGAACGATAAACGGATCCGGCTCAAGGTGCGATTCTATGCTGTCGTATTTTGGTGGGTGAGGAAAGAACGGCCTCTCAGACCACTGCTCGTGGTGGAGGATTGCAGCCGGGCCGCGGGGTGTCCCTTCGCCAAGGCGTGACCGCCAGTTGATGGACCCATGAAGTTTGAGGACAAGACTGCGCGTTTCGTCCTCATAATTCATAGAATCAAAGACAACGATGCTCGACGGTCGGCAGAAGAACCCATAACCCCCGTCAGGGTGCCAGGGGGATTTTCGTGTATTTCCATTTGCTTTTTCTAAAGCTGCCCTCCATAAAGCTTCGTCAAAGACATCGTCATAGTTGAAAGTTACGATTGACGCTTCTCCATCGAGCACATGGCGTGCGAACGCGCCCAGTTTTCCGGACTCAACCCCTGCCGCCTTGGCGTCTTTAATTCGTCGGACGAGCGACTTCCGCAGTTCTGTATCAAGGAGAGCAAACTCGCGGCGGGCATCGACTGCGTCGTACGGCATGCCGCTAAGGCGTGTCAGAAGGCGTTCAAGATCGACGCGGCCGTCAGGGTATTCGGCAAGTTCTCTATCCAGAATCGCCGCGGCGTGTGAGAAAGATGCGAAGCGAATCCGCAGGTCCCGAATCCCGTAGTCGTCGACGAGAAGGGGGGCATTGGGGACGAAGGCGCGGGTAAATCCAGCGCCTAGAACGAAGACCACTCCGTCAGACATGAGCACCTACGGTTTCTGTGTATTCCTGCGCCATACTGCAACCTTCTAACTCTTGTTTAGCCCGACCCGCCTAAACCGTCGCGGCGCGGGGTCTAAGACCAGACACTCCCGCGATCGCGGCGGCGATAAGTTTTCATTATAAGGCTGCTTATAATTTATCAGGTATGTTACTGCCGTCTTCTCAGAAGGCTGCTGAAAAATGGATTTTGGACTGCAATCGCCGGACAAGAGCGAGAGAAAACAGAGAAGATGGCGGCGTCCCGACCCGGCCCCCGAGAGGCTCGGGGCAGGCGGGATAAATGCCGCCGCTTCTACCAAGCCCATCCGTGGCCTGTCAGTTGGGTTGAGGAGGGAATTCGAGTTGGAGGGGTGGTGATTGGCGGTGAACGGGTCAGGCGTGGTGCGTTTGACGGGGTCACAGGCTAAAGCCTGTGCTACCAAGTGCATCCGGCGACGGCCGGTCGGGCTCTGGGCGGCGGTTTGAAAGCCGTGTTTACAAAGTCTATATTTTGGACAGAACGGGTCTGAAGACCCGCCACTACACAGGCGAAAACGAAGATGCCGGCCTCCCCGGCCGGGTCGGGGCAGGCGCCAGGCCGCCGCTACAAGGAGCGAAAAGCAGATCCCTCCCGATAGGACTCGGGACTCGCGCGCCTTGCCGGGCGCTCGTCGTTGCGCTCGGGATGAAAAAGAAAGATGGCGAGGTAAACTCGCCGCTACAAAGCCAAGAGCAAAAGGAGGGCACGACCCGTTCGGCTGCGCTGCCGGGCTGCTGATTGACGGGCTGTCGGGCGGCGGACGACAATGGAAAGAGACTCGATCGCGATTTCGGTTTGGTGGGGCGCGATCTTCTATGGCCGACTACGGCAGGAAGAAGAGCGGCCCGCCTCCCCGAGAAGAGTCGGTGTAAACGCCAGGCGGGCTCTACAGAAGCCAGAGCGGACAGAACGGAGCAGGTATGAAGAAGCGATCTCGCGCGGGAGTTGGTGTCTTTACGGCCATTTGTCTGTCCCTGGGAGTTGGCTCCTTGGCGCATACACAGACACAATCGCCAGTTGGAAATGCAGTTCAGAAGGGGGCGGCCGTGGCGACACATGCAAGTGGACCGTTTGAAGTGAAGATAGTTCCTCAGGCGCCGGAGGACAAAGTAGGAGACCCAACGGTGGGCAGGATGTCCATCGACAAACAGTTTCACGGCGATCTCGAGGCTACTAGCAAGGGTCAAATGCTGACGGCAATGACGGAAGTGAAAGGGTCGGCGGGTTACGTGGCGATCGAGCGGGTTGCCGGAACGCTGCAAGGCCGCAAAGGCACCTTCGCACTGCAGCACAGTGGCACGATGACGCGCGGCGCGCCGCAACTGAGTATTACCGTTGTGCCCGATTCCGGCACCGGTCAGTTGGTTGGTCTTGCCGGCAAGATGGCAATCAACATCGCCGACGGAAAACATTCGTACGATTTTGAGTACACGCTCCCCGAAGTTCCTTGATAGCCGATCGCCTACGGCGATTCTGCGAGTAGCGCGCTAACCAGCCAAGTGGCTCTCTTATTGTGCAGCACGCGCCGAAAACTGCGTCTCCTCTCCCGTTTGATGAAACTATGACGACGAACTCTAGAGGCCTGTCGACGTGTCGTGCCCCTTGGACCGAATCGCGCTAGAATCCGCGTGCGCGTTCGGGCGGTTGCGGGAGGTCAGTGTGCGACGCATTCTCTTGATGGGCATTTCGCTTGCCACCTTTGGGGCGGTAGCTTCGGCGCAGAAGGCGCCGCTGCTGCCGGAGAAAGATGTGGCGGCGCTGGCGAATGAGTTGAGCGGGGAGACGGCGAAAAGGAACCTGGAAGGGATTGCGCGGTTTCACCGGCAACGCGGGTCGCGGGGTTTCCACGGAGCGGCGGAATTGGTGGCGGAGCGCGCGCGGGCTTATGGATTGAGCGACGTGGCCATTCTGCAATTTCCCGCCGATGGGAAGATTTTTTATGGGACGCAAAGGTCGCGCCCGGCTTGGGACGCGGAATCGGCGGAGCTGTGGGAGCTGCGGCAACACGAAAGCATGTGGGTGCCGGAAAAGCTGGTGGGGAGCTACGAGGCAGAGCCGGTGGTGCTGGCGGAGGACAGCGAGAGCGCGGACGTGGCGGCGGATTTGGTGGATGTGGGAGAGGGGACGAAAGAGAGCGACTACGCGGGGAAAGAGGTGAAAGGCAAGATCGTGCTGGTGAGCGCGCAGCCGGGCGCGGTGCAGGATTTGGCAGTGGGAAAATTTGGGGCGGCGGGGATTGTGAGTTATGCGCAGAACCAGAAGACGGCGTGGTGGGGCGAGGACGAGAATTTGATTCGATGGGGACATTTGGAGACTTTTTCGGAGCATAAGACGTTTGCGTTCATGGTTTCACTGAAGATGGCACGGGCGATGAGAGAGCGGCTGGCGCGGGGCGAAAAGATCCGGCTGCATGCGGTGGTGAAAGCCGGGCAGCATCCCGGGAACTACGAAGTAATGACGGCGACGATTCCGGGAGCGGACCCGAAGCTGAAAGACGAGGAGATTGCGTTTTCGTGCCACCTGGATCACCAGCGGCCCGGCGCGAACGACAATGCCAGCGGGTGCGCGACGATCCTGGAAGTGGCGCGGACGCTGCAGAAACTCATCGCCAATGGAATGCTGACGCGGCCGGCGCGGACGATTCGATTTATCTGGCCGCCGGAGATTGAAGGAACGGTCACGCTGCTGAACGCGAAGCCGGAGTTTGCGAAGAGGATCAAAGCGGCGGTGCACATGGACATGGTGGGCGGGGGGCCGGAGACGAAGGCGGTGTTCCACGTGACACGCGGTCCGGTGAGCTTGCCGTCGTTCGTGCACGACGTGGCGTGGGCGTTCGCGGAGTTTGTGAATGAACAGTCGTACAAGTTCGCGGCGACGGGGAAGGCGGAATATCCGTTTGTGGCGCCGGAAGGTGGCAAGGAGCCGTTGCGGGCGGAGTATTCCGCGTACACGATGGGAAGCGATCACGACGTGTACCAGGATTCGTCGTTCGGGATACCGGCCATTTACTTGAACGACTGGCCGGACCGGTACATTCACACAAATTTCGATACGGCGGCGAATATTGACACGACGAAGCTGAAGAGGGCGGCGTTTATCGGGGCGGCTAGCGGGTATTTTTTCGCAAATATGAATGAGACCGATGCAAGGGATGTTTTGCCTTTCGTAGAAACGGGGCGCTACCTCCGGGCCGCAGAATTTCAAGGCCGGATCCGGCAGGCGACGCCCGCCGATCAACCTAAATTGGCGGAAACTTATCTCGAAGACGAGATTCAGATTGCGAATTCGACCCGACAGATCATTCCACGAACAATCGCGCAGTCCGAAATGTCCTTTGAGAGTTCTTGGACACTAATGCAGATGGCTAATAGGGCCCGACAGAAGTCAGTTGCGACAGGGGACGGGCTCTTGAAGTTTAAGCGCAAGGTCGATCCGAGAGGGCCTCTGGCGGTGTTTGGGTATGATTACTTTGCAGATCACGCGAAAGCGGCAGGGGTGGGGACACCGAAACTGTTGAGCTATGAGGGATTGTGGGGAGCGGGAGAAGAGTATGCGTATGAGGTGCTGAATTTTGCGGACGGAGAGCGGAACGCGCAAGAGATTCGCGACGCGGTGTCGGCGGAGTATGGGCCGGCGCCGCTGGAATTGGTGGTGGAGTATTTGAAGGCGCTGGAGAGAATCGGGGTGGTGGAGCAAGTGAAATAGGACCGTTGCATGTTTGAAGGTTGAACGTTCGAAGGTTGAGAAAAAGCCGCAGGGGCTGAAGCCCCTGCGCTACACGGGCGAAGAACACAGGAGCGAAGAATACGCGGGCGAAGAAACGGTGTGCTAGCATCGGAGAATTGTGCATTGAGTGGGAGCCTGCGTAGATGCCTGCCGGATTGTCCACGACGATGAAAGCGCTGCGCAAGATGCAGCCGGGGCGCGGGCTCGCATACGAAACTGCGCCCGTGCCATCCATCGGCGCGACCGACGTGCTCGTGCGCGTGAAGGCGGCGTCCATCTGTGGGACCGACCTGCACATTTATGGCTGGGACCGCTGGTCGCAGGGGCGCATCAAGCCGCCGGTGACGCTGGGGCATGAATTTTGCGGCGTCGTGGAGCGCGTGGGCGAGGAGGTCACCGCGGTAAAGCCCGGTGATTTCGTAAGCGCGGAGATGCACGTCAACTGCGGCCATTGCCGCCAGTGCCGGCTGGGCCAAGCGCACATTTGCCAGAATCTGCGCATCATCGGGATCGATCAGGACGGCGCTTTCGCGGAATTCGTCAAGATTCCCGCTTCAAACATCTGGAAACTCGATCGGGCGATTCCCGAACACTACGGCGCGATTCTCGATCCGCTGGGCAACGCGGTGCACACGGTTCTTGCAGGGCCGATCGCGGGGCAAACTGTGCTGGTCACGGGCTGCGGACCGATCGGACTGATGTCGATCGCGGTGGCCAAGGCTTGCGGCAGCTCGATGGTTTACGCGACGGAGACGAACCAGCAGCGCCGAGCGATGGCGAAAAAAATGGGCGCGGATGTGGTGCTGAATCCCGAGGCGGAAGACGCCGTCGCGCGCATCCTTTCAGAAACCAGCGGCACGGGCGTCGACGCGCTGCTCGAAATGTCCGGGAATCCCACGGCGATTCAGCAAGGTTTCAAAGCGCTGCGAGCAGGCGGGCGCGCGTCGCTGCTGGGCATCCCAACGGAGAACGTCCCGCTGGATTTGGTCAGCGATGTGATTTTCAAAGGCGCGACCGTGCAGGGGATTTACGGGCGCCGCATGTACGAAACCTGGGTGCAGATGACGGCTTTGCTGAGGGCCGGAAGGCTGAATCTCGATCCATTGTTTGGCGAGCGCGCACCACTCGACAAATTCGAGCATGCGTTTTCCCTGTTGCAAGGCGGACTGGCGGGAAAGATTTTGCTGTACCCAAACGGACTGCCTCACTAAGCGGAAGGAAAGCTATGTCAGACACGGGAACGCAAATCACAAAAAAGAATCCGTTGCAGTACGTATCTGACCAGCTCAGCGAGCTTAGAGCCAAGGGCGTTGCACCGAAGCTGCGCGTCCTTGAAGGCGAGCAAAAGCCCGTGTGCATTTTCGACGGACGGGAAGTAATCAACCTGGCGTCGAACAACTACCTGGGACTCACCACACACAAAGCGCTGCGCAAGGCCGCGGTTGACGCGGTGAAGCGCTACGGGGCGGGCGCGGGAGCGGTGCGTACCATTGCCGGCACAATGAAACTGCACATGGAGCTTGAAGAGCAGATCGCGGCGTTCAAAAACGTCGAAGCATGCGTGGTATTTCAGTCCGGATTCACCGCCAACGCCGGAACGGTTTCCGCCGTGCTCGGAAAGGAAGACCTGATCGTCTCCGATGAGCTCAATCACGCTTCGATCATCGATGGAGCGCGTCTTTCGCGGGCGACGATCAAGGTTTTTAAACACAAGGATGTGAAAGACTGCGAGCGCATCCTGCAGGAAACCGCGAACTGGAATGGGCACAAGCTGATCATCACCGACGGCGTTTTTTCCATGGACGGAGACATCGCGCCGCTGCCGGAACTTTGCAGCCTGGCCGAGAAATACAACTGCATCATGATGGTGGACGACGCGCATGCGTCCGGTGTACTTGGGCGCGGGGGCCGCGGCACGATTGATCATTTCGATTGTCATGGCCGGGTGCACATTCAAGTTGGCACGCTGAGCAAAGCCATTGGCGCGATGGGCGGTTATGTGTGCGGTTCGCGCGACCTGATCGATTTTCTCTACCTCCGCGCGCGGCCTTTTCTTTTCTCGACCTCACATCCGCCGGCTACCGCCGCGGCTTGCCAGGCCGCCTTTGCGCTGCTCGATTCGCCGGAAGGGGAAAAACTGGTGAAGAAACTCTGGGCCAATACGAAATTCTTCAAGCGCGAGCTGAAGAAGCGCGGGTTTCAGTTCAAGGTCAGCGAGACGCCGATCATTCCGATTCACGTGGGCGACGCCGCCAAGGCATTTGAATTCTCGAAGAAACTTTTCGACGCCGGCGTGTTTGCGCCCGCCGTCGGCTATCCCACCGTCGCGGAGGGCAAAGCGCGCCTGCGCGCGATCGTGAGCGCGGCGCACAAGCGGGAACAATTGCTACGCGCCGCGGATATTCTTGCGGAAATCGCGAAACCGCTCGGGATCCTTTGAGGAAGCGAGAAAACACGGGTCTAAAGACCCGCCACTACAGGGACGACGAATCGTAAATTGCAACTCGGGCCTTTGCTATACTCGCGCGCATGTCTTCTGCTTTGAAGAAACTCTTCCTCGTCGACGCCATGGCGCACATTTACCGCGCCTTTTATGCGCCGATGGTGCGCATGAACGCGCCTTCCGGCGTGCCGACGAAAGTTCCTTTTCTTTTCGCCAACATTCTTCGCCGGATCATCAAGGACTACCAGCCGGATTATCTGGGCGTCGTGTTCGATACCAAGGGCCCGACCTTTCGCGACAAGCTTTTTGAGAAATACAAAGCGCAGCGCCCGCCCATGCCGGATGATCTTTCCGTTCAGATTCCCTATGTTCGAAAATTCTGCGAGGCCATGCGCCTGCCGATTCTCGAATTCCAGGGCTATGAGGCCGACGACGTCCTCGGCGCAATGGCCAAGCAAGCCGCGAAGAAAAATCTCGAGGTCCTGCTCATCACCAATGACAAGGACATGATGCAGCTGGTGAATGGCGGCGTGCGCATCCTGCGCACCGGCTCGGGCGGGGCGAAGGCCGACGTCATCGTGGATGAGAAAAAAGTAGAAGAAATTCTCGGCGTTCCTCCGGGAAAAGTGATCGACGTGATGGCGCTGATGGGCGACACCGTCGACAACATTCCCGGCGCGAAGGGCATCGGAGAAAAAGGCGCGACGGAGCTGATCAGGAAATACGGCAGCGTAGAAAATGCGCTGGAGCATGCCGCCGAGGTTTCGAACAAGCGCTATCGCGAAGCGCTCCAGCAGCAGCGCGAGCAAGTGATGATGTCCAAACAGCTTGCGGCCATCGCGACGGATGTGCCTCTCGATCTGGATCTGCATGCGCTTGAACGCCGCGCGCCGGATGTTGCCGCGCTGGCCGCACTGTACCGCGAACTAGGTTTTAACTCGTTGTTGCGGGAGCTGGGTTCGGAAGCGGTTGCGGCGTCCGCACCTGGAGGCGAGAGCTCTGAGAAGCAAGCGGATCATCTCCAATTCGCCTCGCTCGGCGAATTCCGTGATTACCTGGAAAAGCTCAGGGCGAAGCAGGCGCTTGCGGTTTGGCTCAACCTCGAATCCGGCGAGCGCGAATCAGAAGGCTTCGGCACGCGCATCGCTTCGATCGAGGTTTCCTCCGAACCCGGCGAAGGGCGCTCCGTCTGGTTTGATGAGAAGGGCGAGGCTCTGAATGCGCTCGCCCCATTTCTCGCCGACCGGAAGCGCGCGAAAATCGTCCACGACCCGAAACTTTTTCAGCTTCTCACCGGCCGCGCCGCGAACATCCAACACGCCACGCAGCTCTATTCTTATCTGTTGCGTCCCACCACGGCGAACCACAACTTCGCCGACGTCGTCATGCGGCAGTTCAACGCCATACTCGGCGGCACGCCGGGCGAACGCGCCGACTACCTACAACGCCTGGCTCCGGCACTGCGGGCTCAGGTGGACGAACAACAACTCACCGGCGTTTACGAGAAAATTGATCTTCCGCTTGCGCCCGTGCTCGCGGACATGGAGCGCGTGGGCGTCCGCGTCGATCCCAAAGAACTCGACAAAATGTCGCAGGCGATGGAAAAGGAAGTTCGCCGCCTCGAAAAAGAGATCTGGAAACTTTCCGGATCGGAATTCAACGTGAATTCTCCCAGCCAGCTTGCGGAAATTCTTTTCGATAAACTGAATCTCCAGCCATCCGCGCGCCGCGGAAAGGCCAAGGCACGTTCCACCGCCGCCGACATTCTCGAAGAGCTCTCCGCGAGACATCCTCTGCCCGGAAAAATCATCGAGTACCGCGAAATCGCGAAGCTCAAGTCCACTTATGTCGACGCCCTGCCGAAACTGATCCATCCCGAAACCGGGCGCCTGCACACGAGCTTTTCGCAAACCGGCACGGCCACGGGCCGCCTGAGTTCCTCGAACCCCAATTTGCAAAACATTCCCATCCGCACGGAGCTGGGCCGGCAGATTCGTGCGGCATTCGTAGCCGAAAAAGGGAAAATGCTCCTCTCCGCGGACTATTCGCAAATCGAGCTGCGCATCATGGCGCATTTTTCGGAAGATCCGGTGCTCGTCGCCGCCTTCCGCAACGGCGAAGACATTCACGCGCGCACCGCGCAGGAAGTGTTCGGCGTCGGCCCGCTCGCGCAAACTGCGGAGCACCGCCGCGCCGCCAAAGCCATCAACTTCGGAATTATTTACGGCCTTTCACCCTTCGGGCTCGCGCAACAACTTGGAATCGAGCAGAAGGAAGCCGCGCAATTCATCAACGCGTATTTCGCGCGCTACCGCGGCGTCAAAGAGTACCTCGACAAAATTCTCGCCGAAACGCGCAAGTCCGGCGTCGCCAGAACGCTTTTCGGGCGCATCCGCCCGATCCCGGAGATCAACTCTCCGCAAATGCAGCTTCGCAATTTCGCGGAACGCACCGCGCTGAATTCACCGCTGCAGGGAACGGCGGCAGACATCATCAAGCTGGCCATGATCGCCATCGACCGGCGCCTAGCCGCCGAAAAGTTCGAAGCCAAGATGATTTTGCAGGTTCACGACGAACTCTTGTTCGAAGCTCCCGCCAAGGAACGCCCCGGCCTCGAAAAACTCGTCCGCGAAGAGATGGAAGGCGTTCACAAACTCGCGGTTCCGCTTGTCGTTGAGATTGGCGCTGGCCCAAATTGGCGCGACCTCGACTAGAAACATCAGTTCCTTTTCCAAATGCGCTCCTGCAAGACCTGTCCTTCCGTACAGGTATCTCTTTTTCCTTTGAGCTATTCCAACTTTGGTTACGGAGCGCAGTCTTTCCTGCGGGGAGCAGTGTTGTCTCGTGCTAGCGTGAATTATTGGCGAAAGACCTGAGGGGAATCATGCGTCGCAAAAATATTCTATCCATCTGGTTCGTAATCATCCCGTTTCTTGGCGCTTGCAGCGGCCTCCCGAAGGCCGCCGGTGGTGGCGGCAATCAGCAAGTCACCGTCACGGTTACTCCCGCTACTCCCACTGTCAACAATTTCGCGACACAACAGTTCACCGCTGCGGTCACCGGGAACGCCAACACGGCCGTGACCTGGCAAGTAAACACAGTAGCCGGCGGAAGCCAGACCACCGGATTTATTTCCAGTACCGGTCTTTTTGTCGCGCCCGGAGGAGTGCCCACCCTGTCCGGCAGCAAGACCACGACGGTGACGGTCACCGCTGTCTCACATGCAAACCCCTCAGCCTCCGGGACCGTCATGGTCACAATCGCTCCCCAGAATCAAAACGCGCAAAGCGGAGCCAACAACATTAAGCTGGGTAGCAGCGGCGGAAACGCAAACGCGTCGAGCACCAGCGGCGGCGTTATCACTTGTTGCGGCGGCACCCTGGGTTCCCTGTTGACGCGCAACGGCACAAACTTCATCCTCAGCAACAATCATGTCATGGCGATCAGCGATAGCGCCCAAATTAACGATCCCATTATCCAGCCTGGCTTGAATGATAACCCCAAGCCCAATACGTGCACGACCACTGGAACCACGACGGTAGCGCATCTTACCCAGTTTTTTAACCTTGAGAGCGATCCGGGCACGAAAGTGGACGCCGCGATCGCTCAGGTCGTGCCAGGCACGGTCGATCCGCTAGGCAACATCCTCTACCTTGGTGCGACGGCGACGAATGGCATTCCCGATCCCGGCCAGGTTCATGCGGGCTCCGGCGTACCTGGGGGCGCCACGGTGGGCATGCTGGTCGCGAAGAGCGGCCGCACGACGGGGTTGACCTGCTCGAGCGTCCTGGCCATCAACTTCGTTACGGGGACTCCTGTCCAATATACGAAGGGCTGCGGGACCGGCGCCGCGTTTCCCGTCTCGTACACGAATCTGATTGAAATCGCCAGTGCCGTGGGCAGCAATTTCAGCGTTGAGGGAGATTCCGGATCGCTCATCGTGACTCAAAGCACGGCCGATCCCGTCGCGCTGCTCTTCGCCGGTTCGGACACGGATGCGATCGCCAACCCTGTGTCGGATGTCTTGACCACCAGTAAATTCCTGGGCCCCGGCAACGCTGTTCCGACCTTTGTCGGGAGTGCCACGCCGCATGCGGTGATCGGCTGCACTCTGCCCGTGAAGCCCGCAGGCGCGATACAGACTCTCGCGGCGACTGCAATTGCGTCCGAGAAACTCCAGCGCGCCACCATCATTCGAGATGCACACGCGCCTGAGCTTCTCTCTCATCCCGAGGTGCAAGCAGTCGGCGTGGGCGCCAGCTATGACAACCCCGCTGAAGCGGCCATTCTCTTTTTTGTGACCAAGGGCCAGCCGCGCACGAATATTCCGGCGCAAGTGGACAGCATTCGCACACGCATTATCGAGGGAGAACTGTTCGCGAAACGCGGCGCGCTGTCCGGAGAAGAAACTGCGGCGCTCGAGAAAACCGCAGCTCCTCCGCAGATGGTCTACTCGATATCCGACGCAGAAACGGAGCGCGCGAAGGTAGTTCACACCGCACACGTCCAGGAATGGACGAAGCGGCCCGGCGTCCAGGGCGTGGGAATCACCGCTAGCGTCGATTCACCAGGAGAAGCCGCGCTGATGATCGCACTCATCCGTGGCGTCGCGCACGATCCGATTCCTCCGGTCGTTGACGGCCTGCGCACGCGCGTGCGCGAATCGAGCCCCTTCCGCGTTGGCCGGGGCGATACCGCGCCGCAACGCGCATGCTCGCTCCCCGTCACCAAGGGTGGCAAGGGGGCAAGTGCCACTGCCCCTTCCGCAGCACCGCAAACCAAACAGTAAATTTTCATTAATGGGACAGGAGGCAGCGCCTGTCCCATTTGGCTTTTTCTCCCTTTCTTTGTGCGTTCCACGGGCGTAGAATCCGCTCAAAATCTAGCCGACTCGCTCCTACGGCCGGCCCGTTCTGTAAGGAGGTCGCTATGCGGCATTCTCTGCTTTTCCTGGGTGCGTTTCTGCTCGCGAGTTCCGGAGCCTTGACCGCACAGCAGAGTGACACACAAGAAAAACCCAAAGATTCCCAGTCTGCAACTTCGGATTCCAAAATTCCTCCGGAAGAAGCGGCACGGAAGAATCCCGTTCCGTCCACACCCGAGGGACTTGCCGAAGCTCGCCACTTCTACAAATATCAATGCGCGATGTGCCATGGCGAAAACGGCGACGGCAAAGGCGATCTTGTCGAAACGATGAAGCTCAAGATGAATGACTGGCGTGACGCGTCATCGATGGAGGGCAGATCGGACGGCCAACTCTTCTATATCCTCACCAACGGAAGAGGAGCGATGGTCGGCCAGGGCGACCGTACGAAGGAAAACATGCGCTGGAATCTCATCAATCTGGTGCGCTCCTTCTCGAAGAAGGATTCGAAAGAAAAAGCCCCGGAAACCCCCAAGCAGTAACGCGGGCTCCGTCCTTGCTTTCGCGCTTTACGCCGGAAACAAATCCGAATAAGCAGCGCTCCTGCAGTAGTGCAAGCGGCCTGCGACAGGCCCGTTCGCGCTTGTGGTAGGCTTCTGCCTCGTTGCATCAGGAGACCAGAGACAAAGATGGCACACTCACCGAAATTCTTGAAACTCATTCAGGACGCGAGGGAACGCGTAAAAGAAACGAACGTCCCAGACGTGAAGCGGCGCATGGACGCGGGTGAGAAATTTATGCTTGTCGACGTGCGGGAGGAGAGCGAATGGTCCAGGGGTCACGTCGCCGGCGCGGTGCACATGGGCAAAGGGGTGATCGAGCGCGACATCGAGCAGCAGTGTCCAGACACGAACGCGAAACTGATCCTGTATTGTGGCGGGGGATACCGCTCCGTTCTCGTCGCCGAAAATCTGCAGAAGATGGGCTACACCAGCGTGGAATCGATGGACGGCGGTTGGAGGGGCTGGCTCGCGGCTGGGCTGCCAACGGCCAAAGATTAGGCAAGATCAGTCCGGAAAAATCACGAGGGAAAATTGGCTGGGGCGGAAGGATTCGAACCTTCACCATCCACATTAACAGTGTGGTGTCCTACCGGTTGGACCACGCCCCAGCGGCGTTCGCCGGCCCCGGCCAGGCCGGGGCCTCACGAAAGCAGAAGGCTCCGCCGAGGCTGGCACGGCGAAGCGTTTCTTTAAGATAACATGACCGGGTGTTTCGTTCATGCGTGGGCGGGGGAAAAACTTTTGGACCCCGCGGGGATCGTCGGTTTGCCTCGGCGTTGGTTAGACCATCCTTTCGAGAGGTTCGAAATCACAGTCTTCTTCGCCGCGAGCGACTTTACAGAAATTCTGTAATGATAACTTTGCCGGACAGTTGCATTCCGGAATGTTTTATTGGAAACTATCGCGTCAAGCACGACCCGGGTTTGCACTTCCCGGTTGGACAGTGGTGGACGCTCAGGCAGCAGCTCCCTTCGGATGCGCTCCTCCGCCAAAGTGCAACAAAAACATGGCCCAGATTTTTCACCGCAGCACGAATTTCATCTCCCGGTTTAGTGTGTTTTCCGCTATTTTTCTTGCCGGGCTTGCCCTCACGGGCGTGCTGGGGATCGCCCGCTCTCCCTATTCCACCAACCAGAATGTTTCGCGCGAACAACCCGTGCAGTTCAGCCACAAACACCACGTCGGCGACGACGGCATCGACTGCCGATACTGTCACACGGGCGTCGAAACTTCCGCCGTTGCCGGAATCCCTCCCACGAAAACCTGCATGAACTGCCACTCGGTGCTTTTCAGCACCGCCGGCTACCTCGAACCGGTGCGGGAGAGTTACCGCACCGATCAGTCCATTCAATGGGTGAAAGTGCACCGGCTGGCCGATTTTGTCTATTTCAATCACAGCATTCACATCAACAAAGGCGTGGGCTGCTCTTCCTGCCACGGCCAAATCAATCAGATGCCGCTGGTCTTTCAGGCCTCTCCGTTGCTGATGCAGTGGTGCCTCGACTGCCATCGTGATCCGGCACAGGCACTCCGGCCGCTGGATCAGGTTTTCAACATGGATTGGAAAGCGCCCGCGAACCAGACGGAGCTGGGCAAAAAATTTGCAGCAGAACGCAACATTCGCACGACGACCGAGCTGACAAACTGCTCGACGTGCCATCGATGATGAACGGTATGCGCGATCACCAAGAGGTCAAGACAAATTCCCGCGAACATGGGCATGACCACTCCCATTCTCGCGCTCATGAGCACGAGGGCGAGCACGCGGAAGATTTGACGCCGCGGGAGCATACGCTGGACCTTGCCACGGTTCGCGCCAAGCTCCAATCAAGCGCCGGCAAACAATACTGGCGCACTCTCGAGGAACTTTCCGGCGACCCGCAATTCGAAGAGCTCTTGCACCGCGAGTTTCCGCGTCAAGCCTCCGAGTGGGATGAATCCGTGGACCGGCGTGATTTCCTGAAGCTCATGGCCGCGTCGCTCGCGCTCGCGGGAATCTCCGGCTGCGGGCGCGCTCCGGAAGAACACATCGTTCCCTACGTCAAGCAGCCGGAAGGCATGGTTCTCGGCAAGCCGCAGTTTTACGCCACGGCCATGCCGTTTGGTGCGGACGCCATCGGATTGCTCGTCGAAAGCCACGAAGGCCGCCCGACGAAAATCGAAGGGAATCCCGATCATCCCTCGAGTCTCGGCGCCACGGACGCATTTGCGCAAGGCTCCATCCTGAATCTCTATGACCCCGATCGCGCACAAACGGCGACGTATCTCGGCGAAATTCGCGCCTGGTCGGGCTTCCTGGACGCCGCACAATCGCTTGTAGCCGCGATCAAAAGCACGTCTGGCGCAGGCTTCCGCATCCTGACGGGCACCGTAACTTCGCCCGCGCTGGCCGCGCAGATTCAGGCGCTCCTGACGCTTTACCCGCAAGCGAGGTGGCACCAGTGGGAGCCTGCCGGCAGCGACGGGACGCGCGAAGGCGCCAAGCTGGCCTTCGGCCGCTATGTGAACACGGTTTATCGTCCGGAGAGAGCCGAAGTTATCCTTTCGCTCGATTCCGATTTTCTGGCCAGCGGGCCGGGGCACATTCGCTACATGAAGGAATTTTATCGCCGCCGCAAACTGGATCAGTTTGTGCTAGAGGATCGTGTCGGCGCGGAGATGAATCGCCTGTACGTCGTCGAGCCCACGCCTTCCGTCACCGGCGCGACCGCAGATCATCGTTTGCCGTTACGCGCTTCCGACGTGGCGATTTTTGCGCGCGCGCTGGCGGGGAAACTCGGGCTCGGAGGCAGTGCGCCGCTTCTACCCGCCGCGGGAAAATGGCTCGATGCCGTCGCCATTGATTTGCAGAAACATCCCCGCGCTTCGCTGGTCGTTGCCGGAGAACAGCAGCCCGCGGAAGTCCACGCGCTGGCTCACGCCATCAATGCGGCCCTGGGCAACGTGGGGACGACGCTCTATTACACCGAGCCGGTAGAAGCAAACCCCGCGAATCATCTCGAATCGCTGCGCGAACTTTGCGCCGACATGTATGCAGGCAAGGTGGACACACTGCTCATCCTCGGCGTGAATCCCGTTTACACCGCGCCGCATGACTGGGATTTCACTGCAAAACTGAAAAAAGTCAGCACGTCGATTCACGTGAGCCCTCACTTCGAGGAAACTTCGGAATATTGCCACTGGCACGTTGCTGAATCGCACTACCTCGAATCGTGGGGGGATGCCCGGGCCTTCGACGGCACGCTCAGCGTCATTCAACCGCTCATCGCTCCGCTCTATCGCACGCATTCTGCGTTCGAAGTGCTCGCGGCGTTCAGCGACAAGCCCGGAGCCAGCGTTTACGACGCCGTCCGGGAGCACCTGAAGGCCGCCACGGCCAGCGCCGATTTCGAAAAGTTCTGGCGCAAAACGCTGAACGATGGCGTTGTTGCGAACACGGCTTTCGCTCCGGTTACTGTCGCGCTGAAGTTCAGTCCCGCCAGCCTGGCGCCCGCGAAAACGGCATCGTCCGATGAGCTTGAGTTCATTTTCCGGCCAGACCCTTGCGTTCATGACGGCCGCTTCGCAAATAACGGCTGGCTGCAGGAATTGCCGAAGCCCGTCACGAAACTCACATGGGACAACGCCGCGTTGGTGAGTCCGAAAACCGCCGAAAAGCTGGCCCTCACGCACAGCGTTGCTTCTCGTGGCGGCGAGCACGGCCAGATTATTTCGAACGTGATCGACATTTCGCTTTCGGGCAGCAAAGTTACCGCGGCAGCCTGGATCGTGCCGGGCCAGGCGGAAAATGTCGTCGTACTCCCACTGGGCTATGGCCGCAAGAAGGCGGGATACACGGGATCGAACAAAGGATTCGACGCTTACGCTGTGCGCACTTCAACCGCGCTGTGGAGCTCGACTGCGGCACAAGACGCGATCAAGAAAACCGGCGACGAATATCCGCTCGCTTGCACGCAGTATCACTTCAACATGGAAGGCCGGCAGATTCTCAGCACGGCGACGCTCGAGGAATACCACAGGAATCCGGCGTTTCCGCATGAAGGAGTTGCGGAGCCGCCCAAAGAACTTTCTCTCTACAACGGAGAAAAGGAATTTCCTTCCGCCCCCCACAAATGGGCGATGGCCATCGACCTGAACAAGTGCAACGGCTGCAATGCTTGCGTGGTTGCCTGCCAGTCAGAAAACAACATTCCGGTAGTGGGCAAGGACCAGGTGATGCGCGGCCGCGAAATGCACTGGATCCGCATCGACCGCTACTACAAGGCCGAATCCCCCACCAACGATCCTTCGAGCTACAACGAATCGTTGGATAATCCCGAAACCTTTTTTCAGCCGGTCCCTTGCCAGCAGTGTGAGAACGCGCCTTGCGAACAGGTTTGCCCCGTCGGCGCGACCGTCCACAGCGCCGAAGGCCTCAACGAAATGGTCTACAACCGCTGCATCGGCACGCGCTACTGCTCGAATAACTGCCCATACAAAGTGCGGCGCTTCAATTTCCTGCGCTTCCAGGATTGGGAGACTCCTTCCTTGAAATTGATGCGCAACCCGGAGGTGACCGTCCGGAGCCGCGGCGTCATGGAAAAGTGCACCTATTGCATTCAGCGCATCAACACCGAACGCATCGAGGCCGAAAAGCAGAATCGCCCGATTCGTGACGGCGAAATCGTCACCGCCTGCGAAGCGGCTTGCCCGGCGGAGGCCATCGTGTTCGGCGACGCCAACGACCCGGAAAGCCGCGTGTCCAAGCTAAAGGCCCAATTGCGCAATTACTCGATTCTTGGCGAATTGAATACTCGCCCGCGCACGACGTACCTGGGCGCTGTGCGCAATCCAAACCCCGAACTGGAGAAGGGATGAGCTCCGGACAACCGCCATTGAATTCTCCTGAAATTCGCCGCCTGACGCCGGTGCTCGCGCCGGGGCATTCTTACGCGTCGGTTACGGACAAGATCAGCTCCATCGTTCTGACGCGTCCGACTTCCCTCGGCTGGTTTGTGGGATTTGGGATTGCCTTCAGCTTGATGGGCTTGATGACCATCGCCATCGGATGGCTCATCATCAAGGGCACGGGAATCTGGGGCATCAACATCCCGATCGGCTGGGGCTTTGCCATCGTCAATTTCGTCTGGTGGATCGGTATCGGCCACGCCGGCACGCTGATTTCGGCGATTCTCTTCCTCCTGAACCAGAAGTGGCGCACGTCCATCAACCGCTTCGCTGAAGCGATGACCCTTTTCGCCGTCGCTTGCGCCGGTATTTTTCCGTTGATCCACACCGGCCGGCCATGGATGGCGTTTTATATGTTTCCCTACCCCAGCACCATGGGACTCTGGCCGCAGTTCCGGAGCCCGCTCATCTGGGACGTCTTTGCGGTCTCGACGTACGGCACCGTATCGTTGCTCTTTTGGTTTGTCGGCCTGATTCCCGACCTCGCGACGCTCCGTGACCGCTCTAATACAAAGGCGAAGCAGATCATCTACGGCATGCTCGCCATGGGCTGGCGCGGCTCCGCCCATCACTGGCACAACTATCAATCGGCCTATCTGCTTCTCGCGGGACTCGCCACGCCGCTCGTTCTCTCCGTGCACACCGTGGTGAGCTTCGATTTCGCGATTGCCATCGTGCCCGGCTGGCACACCACCATCTTCCCGCCGTATTTCGTTGCCGGCGCTATCTATTCCGGCTTCGCCATGGTTTTGACCATCGCGATTCCTCTGCGCAAGGCTTATGCCCTCGAAGACTTCATCACCATGCGGCACCTGGACAACATGGCCAAGGTCATGCTCGCCACCGGGCTCATCGTTGCCTATGGGTACTTCTTTGAATTCTTCATGTCGCTCTACAGCGGAAACAAGTTTGATGTTTTTCTGGTGCAGCAGCGCTTCCACGGGCCTTACGCTCCGTTTTACTACGCTTTGATTTTGTGCAACATCCTGACGCCGCAGTTGCTTTGGTTTTATAAAATGCGCCACAACGTCGTGGTTCTGTTCCTCATGTCCATCGTCGTGAACATCGGCATGTGGCTCGAGCGCTTCGTCATTGTCGTCATCAGCTTGACGCGGGACTTCATGCCCTCCGCCTGGGGCCGCTACACGCCCACGTTCTGGGATTGGGCCACGTTCATCGGCACCATTGGCATGTTCGTGACCCTGATTTTCCTGTTTGTGCGCGTTCTCCCGGCGATCTCCATCGCGGAAATGCGCGAGCTTGTCGCGGAGACGTCTGAGGAAAGCGAGTAATGGAGCATCGCTCGCACATTTACGGGGTGATGGGGGAGTTCGGGACGCCCGAGCAGCTCATTCATGCTGCCCGGAAGGTCCGCGAGGCCGGCTACCACCATGTTGACGCCTACGCCCCGTTTCCGGTGGAGGGCCTATCCGAAGCGCTCCGTCTGCACAGGTCGTGGGTGCCGCTCATCTCGCTGCTCGGCGGTCTGACGGGTGGCCTGGGAGGTTTCGGCCTGCAATACTGGGCCGCGGCAATCACCTATCCGCTGAACATTGGTGGCCGCCCGCTCAACAGCTGGCCGGCATTCATTCCCGTCACGTTCGAGCTCACCATTCTCGGCGCTTCGCTCTCCGCGGTTTTGGGAATGCTGGCCCTGAACCGGCTGCCCCAGCCGCACCATCCGGTTTTCAATGTGCCGCGCTTCACCCATGCGTCCACGGACCGCTTCTTCATTTGCATCCAGGCCCGCGACAAGAAGTTTCATCTCGCGGAGACCGCCCGCTTCCTCCAGGGACTAGAAGCGCATCACGTCTCGGAGGTGTCGGATGACTAGCGCCTCGCGAATCCTCCTCACCGTGTGCGCGACCGCTTGCATCTTGCCGCTTACAGGGTGCCAGTTGAAGCAGGACATGGCCCACCAGCCGAAAGCCCGGCCGCTTGCGCCAAGTGAATTTTTCGCCGACGGCCGTTCGGAGCGCCCGCTGATCGAAAACACCGTCGCACGCGGCGCCCTCGCGGATGACGCGCTCTTCGTCCCGAAGGATTCGAACAATTTTCCGCTGCCCGTTAATTTGCAGCTGCTCGAACGCGGCGAAGATCGCTACAAAATTTTCTGCACCCCCTGCCACGGGCTGCAGGGTGACGGCAACGGCTTGATCAGTATGCGCGGCATGAAACATCCGCCCAGCTTTCATCAGGACCGCCTTCGTCAGGCGCCGAACGGCTATTTCTACGACAACATCACCAACGGTTTCGGCGCCATGCTCGGCTACGCCGCGCAAGTGCCGCCGAGCGACCGCTGGGCCATCATCGCCTACGTGCGCGCCTTGCAGCTCAGCCGCAATGCGCGGGTCGCGGACCTGCCGGGCGATGTGCGCGAAAAACTGAACGCCGGAGGCTCCGCGAAATGACCGCGCAGGACTATCGGGCGCCGGAAAGCGTCAGCCGGCTGCAGCAACGCGCGCTCACCGCGGGCGTGATCGGACTGGCGCTCTGCGCCATCGGCTGGGCCAGGACACCGGACCAGTTCTATCGCTCCTATCTCGTCGCATTTATGCTTGTCCTGGGCCTGTCTGTTGGCTCGCTCGGCCTTCTGATGTTGCAGCACCTGACCAGCGGCCATTGGGGCATCGTGATCCGGCGCCCGCTCGAAGCGGCCACGCGGGCGTTGCCGCTGGTGGCGGTCTTTTTTGTGCCGATCGGTTTTGGCATGAAGTACCTCTATCGGGCATGGCTGGAAGCGCCGAAGTCCGGCGAAGGCGCATTGTCGCAACTGCAACAGAGCTATCTCACCACCAACTGGTTCCTAGTCCGCGCAGCCGTATATTTCGGCGTGTGGCTGGGACTGATGATGATTTTCAATTACTGGTCCACCAAGCAGGATGCCGAACAGGAAAACCGCGCTTTGCGGCGTCACCTCAAGATGCTGGCGGGGCCGGGGATCATTCTCTATGTATTTGTGATGACCTTTGCCGCGATCGATTGGGTGATGTCGCTCTCGCCGCACTGGGCCTCGACCATCTACGGTTTCCTGTTCGTCATCGGGCAGCTGATTTCCTCGATGTCCCTGATGATTGCCGTGATCGTCCTGCTCTCGAAAACGGAGCCGATGGCCGGCCTCATCCAGGAGCGCCACTTGCACGACCTCGGCAAACTCCTTCTCGCCTTCGTGATGTTGTGGGCTTATTTTGGTTTCTCGCAGCTTTTGATCATCTGGTCCGGCAACCAGCCGGAAGAGATTACCTTCTACCGCAGCCGTCTCTATGGGGGTTGGGGCGTTGTCGCGGTGATCGTTCTGGTCTTCCACTTTTTTGTGCCGTTTTTTTTGCTTCTCTCGCGCGACGTGAAGCGCAACGCGAAACTCCTGCCCAAGATAGCCATCTGGCTGATCGTGATGCGGTTCGTGGACCTTTTCTGGCTGACACGCCCTGAATTCACCGCCAGCGCCATGCCGAACTGGCTGGATCTCGCCGTGCCGCTTGCTGTCGTCGGATTGTGGCTGTTCTTTTTTGCATTTAACCTGAAGAAAATGCCGCTTCTCCCGCTGGGCGACCCGAAACTCGCGGAGGCCATTGCGCACGATGAGCACTGAGATTCACAAAACGAGTCACTCCGCCGGGCAGCTGCCGCAGCACGACGACGTCTCTTTTGAATCGAGCGACGTTAAGACGAAGTCCATCCTCGTTTACCTCGCGTATCTGGGGCTCGCCGTGATTGTTACGTTTGCGGTTTGTATTTACATTTTTCGCTACGCCACGAACTTCGCCGCGCAATCGGACACGCCTCCGGTCCCCGTTCACCAGGGGATTGCGCCGACCATGCCTCCGGAGCCGCGCCTTCAGGGCATCCTGGGCCATGAAACCGACGCGCAACAGGATCTGCGCAACAAGGTGAAGGAAGATAGTGCAGCCAATGAGAAACTCGACTGGATCGATGAGAAGGCGGGGATCGCTCAAATTCCCGTGAAGGACGCGATGAAGATCATCGCCGAAAAAGGATTGCCGGCTGCGACGGCCCCGCCGGCGGAAAAGAAACAGTAAGCATATGAAAAGGCTTCGCTCCATCTCCGGAATCGCGGCGCTGCTGTTCTCTACCGCAATTTGCGCGCAGACCATCCCGGACAATCCCGCTCCGGCGGCAAGTACCCTGCCCCCCGCGCTGCAAAATGTCGGTTTTGAGCCCCAGCTCAACGCGCAGTTACCGCTCGACATCGCCTTTCGCGACGAGGCCGGCCGGAGTATTCAGCTCCGCGAATATTTCGGCCAAAAGCCGGTCGTCCTTGCGTTGGTCTATTACGGCTGTCCCATGCTCTGCAATCAGGTGGAGCAGGGCGTGGTCGGCACGCTGCGCATGCTTTCTTTCAATCCGGGCCGCGACTACCAGGTCGTTTTCGTAAGTTTTGATCCGCGCGAGACTCCCGACATGGCCTTTCAGAAAAAGGAATCGGCGATGTCCCATTTCCGGCGTCCGGAGACGGCTTCGGGCTGGCACTTCCTCACGGGCTCAAAAGATTCCATCGACGCGCTGACCAGAAGCGCGAATTTCCGCTATTCCTTCGACGAAAAGGCCAACCTTTTCGCGCATGCCAGCGGCATCCTTTTGCTTACCCCCGACGGTCGAATTTCCCGCTATTTTTACGGCGTGGAGTATCCCTCCCGCGACGTGCGTCTGGGTCTCGTGGACGCCTCGGCGGGAAAAATCGGCACGCCGGTCGACCGAGCGTTGCTGTTTTGCTATCAATACGACCCCGCAACCGCCCGTTATAGCGCTTCGATACTGACGATCATCCGGCTGGGCGGGATCCTGACCGTCGTCTGCCTGGTCGGCGCAATCTTGATTTTCCGCCGGCGTGAATCGCACGCGGCGCGCACCCGCATTGAAGGAGCACACTAAGCCGTGCAGTCTCAATTGCCGCTGTATCCGGAGCAGGCGTCCAACTTCGCTGGCAGTGTGGACTCCTTGATGTTGTATCTGAGTCTGGTGTCCCTCTTTTTCGCAGCTGGCATTACGGTGGCGATCGTCTTTTTCTTCTTCCGGTTTCGCAGGAAAAAGCCCAACGAGGTGGGCGTCCCCATCCACGGCAACATGCGGCTCGAGGCCATCTGGATCGTAATTCCGTTCCTTCTGGCCATGACCATGTTCGGATGGGGTGCGGTGGTCTACGTGGAATATCGCCATCCTCCTAAAGACACTCTGGATATCTACGTCGTTGCGAAACAGTGGATGTGGAAAGCGCAGCAGCCCACCGGCCTCCGTGAAATCAACGAACTGCACGTGCCGGTCGGCCGCGACGTCAAGCTCATCCTGGCGAGCGAGGACGTCATTCACGATTTCTTCGTCCCGGCGTTCCGCGTGAAAATGGACGTCGTGCCCGGCCGCTACAACACCATGTGGTTTCGTCCCACCAAGGTGGGCCGCTACCATTTCTTCTGCGCGCAGTATTGCGGCACCAACCACGCCGTTATGGGCGGCTGGGTCACGGTCATGGAGCCCGCCGATTACGCCGCGTGGCTTTCCGGCTCTGCGGGCGCCGAGGCCGATCCCGTTGTCCTGGGCGAGAAACTTTTTGTCGAAAGAGCCTGTGCCACCTGCCACATCGGCAGCGGCTTGGGCCGCGCTCCGTCCCTGAACGGCCTCTACGCCGGCAAAGTTCTGCTGGCCGACGGGTCCACGGTGACCGCGGACGATGCTTACATTCGCGAATCGATTTTGCAGCCCAGTGCAAAAATTGTGGCGGGGTACCAGCCGCTGATGCCCTCCTTCCAGGGACAATTGACGGAAGAGCAGATTTTGGCTCTCACCGCGTACATCAAGTCCCTGCAGTCGCAGCCGGTTCCCGCGAAGGGGGCCGGAATTGCGCCGGCCACGGAGAAAAAATAAGTCATGAGCCCTACATCCACGGCGCCGGCGCACACCATGCCGCGCGAACACTATCTAAACGCCAGCTACGGCATACGCTCCTGGCTGCTGACCACCGACCACAAGCGCATCGCGCTGCTCTATCTTGCTTCGGTCACATTCTTCTTTTTCGTCGGCGGCATCTTCGCCACGATGATCCGCATCCACCTGCTGACGCCCGCCGGCTACCTGGTCACTCCGGAAAACTACAACAAGCTCTTCACCATGCACGGCGTGGCCATGATTTTCTTTTTCTTGATCCCATCGATTCCCGCGGTGCTGGGCAATTTTCTTGTCCCCATGATGATAGGGGCGAAGGACGTCGCTTTTCCCAAAATCAATCTCCTGAGCTGGTACATCTACATCACCGGCGGCTGTTTCGTTCTGTACTCCTTTGCGACCGGAGGTTTGGACACCGGCTGGACCTTCTACACACCGCTCAGCAGTGTGTATTCCAATTCCGCGGTCACTCCCGCGGTCCTCGGCATCTTTATCAATGGTTTCTCTTCGATTCTGACCGGGTTGAACTTTGTCGTCACCATCCACACCATGCGCGCGCCGGGGATGACCTGGTTTCGCCTCCCGCTCTTTGTCTGGGCGCAGTACGCCACTAGCATCATTTTTATTCTGGGGACACCTGTTGTTGCCATCACTTTGCTCCTGGCTGGCCTGGAGCGCATGTTCCACCTTGGTTTCTTCAATCCGGCGCTTGGCGGCGACCCCATTCTTTTCCAGCACCTGTTTTGGTTTTACTCGCATCCCGCTGTTTACATCATGATTCTCCCGTCCATGGGCGTCGTCAGCGAAATTATCCCGACTTTCGCCCGCAAGCCTATCTTCGGCTATTCGTTCATCGCCGGATCGAGTATCGCCATCGCCGTCATCGGTTTCCTCGTGTGGGGGCACCACATGTTTTTGACGGGGCAGTCCACCTACTCCGCTCTGGCCTTTTCGCTCCTGAGCTACCTGGTGGCCATCCCTTCGGCCGTCAAGGTTTTTAACTGGGCTTCGACTCTCTACAAAGGATCCATTTCGTACGACACACCGATGCTCTACGCTCTGGGCTTCATCGGGCTCTTCCTGATCGGCGGACTCACCGGTTTGTTCCTCGCCTGCCTGGGCCTCGACATCCACATCCACGACACCTACTTCGTCGTTGCGCACTTCCACTACATCATGGTGGGCGGCGCCGTCATGGGATACGTCGGAGGCTTGCATTTCTGGTGGCCGAAAATCACCGGAAAGCTCTATCCAGAATTTCTCGCACGCCTGGCCGCCGTGGTTCTCTTCGTCGGGTTCAACCTGACGTTTTTCCCGCAATTTATTCTTGGCTATCTGGGCATGCCGCGCCGCTATCACAACTACCCGCCGGAGTTCCAAGTGCTCAACGTGATGTCCACCGCCGGAGCGTCCATCCTGGCTTTGGGCTACCTGCTGCCGATGATTTACCTGACCTGGTCCATGCGTTACGGCAGAGTGGCCGGCCCCAACCCTTGGCCCGCCACGGGTCTCGAGTGGCGCACCGATTCGCCGCCGCCCGCGGAGAATTTCGATGTGACGCCGGAAGTGGATTGGGAGCCGTATGACTATAGCAACCGGCCCGATCTTGGCCTTGCGGCGCCGCCGGCGCCGTCGCATGCGCCGGCTCACGGTGACGATTAGAGCTTGGATTTGGATTGTTGGCGCGGAGCATTCCATGCGCCGCTAGCCGGACGAAAAGAGGAGTACCGAGTGCATCGCACGGGAGAACTGTACGGACATTTTCAGACGATGGAGCAGCAGAAAGAATCTGCTACCCTCGGCATGTGGATCTTTCTGGCCACCGAAATTTTATTCTTTGGCGGCCTCTTCCTCACCTACACCATCAACCGCCACACCTATCCGGGCGTTTTCGCAGAGTGTAGCAAGAGCCTGGATCTCCGGCTTGGCGGCTTCAATACCGTTGTCCTGATCGCCAGCAGCTTGACCATGGCCATGTCCGTGTGGAGCGCGCAGGTTGGAAAGAAGAAACTCGTCACTCTTTTTCTTACGCTCACGCTGATCCTGGGCTGCGTCTTTCTCGGCGTGAAGGCCATCGAGTATCACGCCAAGTACGTCGAGCACCACATCCCCGGCCTTCCCTTCGAGTTCGAGCCGGGCTCCGATGTCGCCACCAATGCCCACCCTCAGCTCTTCTTCTCTCTTTATTTCGGCATGACCGGCCTGCACGCCACGCACATGGTCGTCGGCGCCGGCTTGCTCGTTTGGCTGATCAAACAATCGCTCAAGGGGCGCTTCACGCCGCAATACAACACGCCCGTTGAGAACATCGGTCTGTACTGGCACTTCGTCGATATTGTGTGGATCTACCTTTTTCCATTGTTGTATCTGATTGACCGGCATTAGCGGGGAGAATCTGGAGAGACGCGCGTGTCCGAACACATTGTTTCACCGAAGCTCTACATCCTGATCTTCGTTACGCTGATGGTTCTCACGGGCACCACCGTTTACGCGGCCACCGTAGACCTCAACCAATATTTCGCCAGCCTGAACGTGATCGTCGCCCTCGTCATCGCCACGTGCAAAGCGACTCTGGTGGTGCTCTTCTTCATGCATGCTTACTACAGTTCGAAGCGCACCCAGCTCATCATCATCGCCGCAGTTTTTTGGCTGGCCATCATGCTCTTCATGACCCTCGGCGACTATGGCAGCCGCTCCTGGGACGCCCACTAACCACCAGCAAGGAATCGTCCTTCGCCATCACCAATCGCTGATACACACACCCGCCGCGTTCGGGCACGTTTGGTGTGGTTTCTTGGGAAGGTTGGTGACGAACCGGAGGGTCTTCCGGGTCACCTCGGCGAAAGTGAAGGGGGAGTAACGAACCGGCCCAGCCCTCAATCCCCTAAAGGGATCCTCGGCTCGCCTCCCCCACACTCGGGGAACTGCAAGACCTTCTCCACTACTAAACTGTTTGTTTTCAATAGACTGCCCCTTCCAATCCGCGTAAAAACGCTCCACCCCCCGTGAAAAATTACCCGTCGGCAGAACTCTATAGCCCAGCGCCACTCGCCGGAACGGTACGATGCTGGCCCCTAAGACCAGGCCTAATGGCGGAGGCTCTGGGATATCCGGGCTACGATTTATTAGAGGGCATGGACGGAAAGAGGGCCGCGAATTCGGCGTCGCCATGCAGGCACTTCAGGTCGGGATCTTCGTGGATCCAATTTTCGTTGGAATAGCCTGCCGCCTTGGCCCGCCGCAGCAGCTCCAGAGCTTCTTGTTTTTTCTCGAGCACGCCGTAGGTGCAGGCGGCATTGTAGAGCACGCTTGAATCGTTTGGGCGAAGCGCTACCGCCATCTCCGCCTGGCGGATGGCGTCGTCGGTCCTCCCTATGTTGGCGTAGTCGGCCGCGAGCAGCCCGCGGGCGCGCACGTCTTCCGGTACCATCTCCAGCTGCCGCTCCAGGACGAGCATCTCCATCTCGCGGAAGCGGCGCGCAAGCGCAGTTTTGCCCAGGCGATCGAGGCAATTCGTATAGGGCACATAGACGTTGTAGTCGTCTCCGTTGGCCTCTACCGCGCGGTCCAGCAGGTCCACTGCTTCCTGGAATCGGCCCGAAGCGAAGAACGCCCGCCCGAGTACGTTGTAAGCGCCTTCGCAATCCGGTTTTCGCGTAATGGCTTGCTCGGCGAACCGGATGGCCTCTTCGTATTGATCCTGCGCGTAGCAAATCCGCGCGCGGGCCACAAGGGCCTCGGCCAGCAATGGATCCACCTCGAGCGCGCGCTTGCACGCCGCGTCTCCCCGCTCAATCCACTTGGCTTCGCGGCCGTGCAGCTCGTAGTACATCCCGCACACGTTGGCGACGCCCGCATGCGCCAAGGCGAAGGACGGGTCCAACTTGATGGCTTGCTCGAACATCTGCAGCGCAAAGTCCAGGCTTTCGCGGCGCGTATAACTCCTTCCGCGGAGGAAATAATCATAAGCGAGCGAATTCTCTGTTGGCTTGCGCGCAATGGTTCTTTCTTCCTGCGGCGAAAGGTTGATGCGGAAGGCTTGCGCGATGCTGCGGGCGATTTCATCCTGCACTTCGAAGACATCGGCGAGTTCGCGGTCGTACTTCTGGGCCCACAGCGTGTGGCCACTATGCGTCTCGACAAGCTGAGCCGTAATGCGCAGGCGATTTCCCGCGCGGCGCAAGCTGCCGCCGAGCACGAAAGCGGCCTTCAGCTCCTGCCCCACCTGCGGAGCGGTCACGGGCTTGTCACGGTAAGGGAGCATGGCGGGCCGCGGGAACACTTTCAAGTCCTTGATGTTGGCTAGCTCGGTGATGATGTCTTCCGTCATGCCGTCGCGAAAATACTCGTCCTCTTTGGCGCTGCTGAGGTTTTCGAAGTAGAGAACCGCTACGGACTTCTCCGCCGCTTTCGGGGCGGCTTGCGGCTTGGTGGCCGCTGGCGCTCCTCTGGATGGTGTTGCGCGCGGTCCGGACTCGAGGTCGCGTTTCAGCCGTTTCAGGTCGGTGCGTATCTCCGAGGCTGTCTGGTAGCGCAGGTCGCGGTCCTTTTCGATCGCTTTGTTGATGATGCGTTCGAACTCGCCCGGCAGTTCGGGATTCAGGGCGGTGGGGGGCTCCGGCGTTCCATGCAGGATGGCATCAAAGATCACGGCGGAGGTGCTGCCTTCAAACGCGAGCTTGCCTGTTGTCATTTCGTAGAGCACGACGCCGAAGGAGAAGAGGTCGGTGCGCGCGTCCAGCTCCTCGCCGCGAGCCTGTTCGGGCGACATATAAGCGATGGTGCCGAGGGCGGTTCCCGGGCTTGTCAGATGGATGTCGGACATGGAGGTCGCCTGCGCGCCAGAGGCGCCCACGGTCTCAACCTCCACGCGGCGCGCCGCTGCGAGTTTGGCGAGACCAAAATCCAAAACCTTGGCCTGACCCGAATTGGTCACGAAAATGTTCGCGGGCTTGATGTCCCGGTGTGTGATGCCTTTCAGATGAGCCGCGTCCAGCGCATCGGCGATTTGAATCGCCCAATCGAGAATGCGTTCGATCTTGAGCGCTTTGCCCTCGATATTGTGCTTCAGGGTATGGCCCTCCATGTACTCCATCACGATAAAAGGCTGCCCGTTTTCTTCGTCGACCTCGTGGATGGTGCAGATGTTGGGGTGATTCAGCGCCGCGGACGCTCGGGCTTCGCGCAGGAAGCGATCCATGGACTGCTTGTCATTTCCGGAATCGGGCGGGAGAAACTTGAGCGCTACGTTGCGGTTGAGCACGGTATCGCGCGCGAGGTAAACGACGCCCATACCGCCTCCGCCCAGCTTTTCTTGGATGCGGTAGTGCGAGATCGTATCGCCGATCAAATTCGTGAGGGCTCCCTTCCCTCGGGCGTTTCATCCTAGGCTGCGTTCCAAGGCAAGTCAACTCCGCGCGGAAAATCGAGGGAGTTGGGTCAATCTGAGGTGAATCAGTATTATCCCAGAAGCGGACTCCTCGGGGCGTGTAAGAGAAATTTCACTTGTCCGGTAAGCGCGGTGAATTCTATAGGTCGATGCAACACCATCTCTAGAGTAGAGCTTCTACTTAAGGATGGTGTTTATGAGCGAAGGAAAACGATCGAGACTTTCTCTCACGCAGAGAA
>JBIOGB010000013.1:0-81143 GCA_044447665.1 Candidatus Acidiferrales bacterium
CCACTGGTCACGGTGGCGTTCCGTGGCAATCTCATAGGCGCGGCGGACAATCCAGGGATCTTCGGAGGGGCGGTTATTGCGAAGCTTTGCGAGGAGCTCCTCGAAACGCGTGTCCAACTGCCGTTCGGTGCGGTCGCGATTAAAGCTGAGCGGAGCATTGCCAGGTGACGGCATGTCCCAGTGTACCCCGAAGCGGCATTCGCGGCGAGCGGCCCAGCACAGAGTTGGACGCAGAGGCCCCACGGAAAGAGAAAGGGCGCCCCGGCAGGCGCCCTTTTCGAATAAGGTGATGGATTTGAAGTAATCAGGTGGAAGATTGCGGCTGTTCGGCGCGTTTCTGCTTGATCTCCTTGATCTTGTCGAGGAGATCGTCGGCTTGCTTTTCGAGGCTTGCCCGTTCGTCCGCCGTCTCCACCATGTCCGCCTTGCGGCGGTACAGCAGGCTGAGATAGCCCATGGCGTCGTCGTAGTCCGGTTTGAGCTCGATGGACTTCTGCAGATCGCTGACACCCTCATCCACGAGGGCGCCGCACTTGGTGACATACTCCCCGCGCATGGAGGCGGGGAGCGGATCCGTGTCCTTCACCTGCTTCTTCAGGTTGTTCTTGTTGTACTCCAAGCGCAATTCGCCATTGACGCGATAGGCGATCGTCCAATCAATTACCGCAATCCAGTAGTAAGGATCAGGATCCTGGGGCTTCAACTGAATATGGCGTTGATGGTAGGTCTTCGACTCCTCGAACTTCTTAGCGTCAAACGGCGTGCCCGCCATCTGGAAAAGAATGGAGCCGACGCCGTCGGTAGCGCTCAAGTTGTTCGGGTCGATGTCCAGGACTTCCTTAAATTCAGCGACGGCCTGATTCCCGCGCGCCTGGTTTTCGGCTGATGGGGCCCCGGGGATGTACTGGCTCGCGTAAGCTGTTGCAAGATACAGCCGCGCATTCATCAAGGCGGGATCCGCTTCCTTGGCCTGCTTGAAATGCTCGATGGCGGAATCATATTGCCCATTCTTGAAGTCAGCGACCCCTTTGTTCAGCTGATCGCGCGCTTTGAGCTTGCTGCAGCCCGAGACGCCTCCCACAAGGATCAACAACGCCACCAGAGCCAGAGCCCGGCGAGCAATCCGATTTAGCTCCGACCCGGCCGGGGTCACGATTGAAAACGCTGCATCATTCATCTCGGCATCCATCCCTGCTAGGATTCACAACCGCCCTGCGAAGGGCAACTTCTTAGGGTTCCCTGGTCCTTTTCTGGCTTTGGCACGAGCAAGCCGGCCGGGGCGCACATTCGCCTGTAGGATCCGTCCCCGCTTGATCCGTAGCGGCCGGCAAAATTCTTACTGGCCCGCTTCCAACCTTGCGGTGATCAAGCCGACCTTGTCGATGCCGGCACCGCGCATGACATCGATGGCCCGGGCCACCTCCTGAAACATCACATCGCTGTCGCCCTTTACGAAAGCGATCTTGTCGGCCCGGTCCTTGAAAATATCCTCCAGGCGCTTGCCGAGACCATCCCAGGTGGCGTCTTCCTGGTTGATCTTCAGCAAACAACATACCCTGCCTTGCATCAACACTTGCACGACCACCGTCTTGTTCTCGAGTTCCTGGTTCTGCTGCTGGTTGGGGTTCGGCTGCGGCACAAGCGTGTCGAGCCCCTTGGGCGTGAGCGGGGTGATCACCATGAAAATGATCAGCAGCACGAGCAAAATGTCGATCAGCGGAACGATATTCATTTCCGCGATCGCGCCGCCTTTGCTACCTCCTACTTGCATTCCCATCGTAAGTCTCCTGTCAACCTGCCCTGCGAAATCTTATCTCGCCTGATCGCGAAGCGATCCACGCGAGCCATGCAGCCGCGCCGGGTGGGAGCCAGCACGACCTGATGCAATCCACGAACGAATGGCGCCACTGCCACTACGCCTCTAACAAGACGAAAACAACGTCAATCCGCCGGGGGCGGAGGCGGCGACGTCCTGGCCCTCTGGTTTTTCTCGGTCAGAAGACCCACGGCATCCACTCCCGCCGACCGAATTTCATCCACCACTGCGACCACGTCGCCATACTTCGCCCGAGCGTCGCTCTTGACATAGACCGTCTTGTTCAGCCGCGTGGAGATGCGGTCCTTTACCTCCCCAGTAATCTGATTTCTGTCTATTCTGGTCTTGCCAAGGTAGATGGTGCCATCGCGAGTAACGGCAAAGACAACAGCGTCATCCTTATCGGCATCCTGCATCTCCATTGCGTTATCCACGTGGGCCATGTCCACAGGCATGTTTTTCTGCAACATCGGGGTGACCACCATGAAGATGATCAGCAGAACGAGCATGATGTCGGCCATGGGGATGACGTTGGGCGTTGACATCTGGTCTCCGACTTGTGGCTTGTAGGCCATGGCGGTTTACTTCTTCGCGCCGCGGCGCAGGATGAAGTAGTTGATCAGCTCCATCGACGAGTTATCCATCTCCACGTCGAAGGCCTCCACCCTATTAGTGAAGTAGTTGTAGGCCCACACAGCCGGCACGGCAACAAGAAGACCGAGAGCAGTGGTCACGAGCGCTTCGGCGATACCGCCGGCGACCGCCGACAGGCCGGTGGCTTTGCTGGTCTCGATGCCCTTGAACGCGTTCAAGATGCCGACCACGGTGCCAAACAGTCCGACGAACGGAGCGGTCGAACCGATGGTCGCGAGGGCGGAGAGGCCGCGCTTCATTTCCGCGTGTACGATGGCGACGGAGCGTTCCAGGCCGCGCTTGGCCGCCTCCACAACATCGGATTCGGAAACCTGCTGCGAAGCGGACTGGAACTCCGAGAGGCCCGTAGCGACGACCTTGGCGATATGACTCTTCTTGTTGCGTTCCGCGATGGCGATGGCTTCGTCCAGCTTGCCGTCCTTGAGGGCGCCGGCGACTTGCTGCACGAACACGCGAGACTGCTTGCGCGCCGCGCTGTACATCAATGCGCGGTCAATCATCACACCGAAGGAGTAGATCGATAGAATAAAGAGGATCGCGACAACAACCTTAGGAAGGACACTCATTGATGCCCACATGCTCCGCAGATCCCAGGACGTGGCCTGGGACTGCAGGAAGAGGGCCGCGTACACATATAAGGTGGCTACCATTCGTTTGCTCCTTGAGATTTTTTACTCAACTTACTACCCGCACCGAAGCGCTTGTCCCACGACTGGCGCCCCGGGACGGCACTACTGATTCAGAGAGAAAATCACATCGACGGTGGTGTCCACCTCAACCGGCTCACCGTTCAGGAGAGTCGGCTGGTAACGCCACTGGCGTACTGCATCCAGCGCGGCCTGCACGAGCAGCGGATGCCCGCTGAGCACCTCGAGCTGCTGCACGGTGCCGTCTTTCGCGATGATGGCGTGCAGGCGGACGGTGCCGGAGATGCGGGTTTGCCGCGCGAGCGGTGGATACATCGGAGTCGTTCTGTTAATAATCCTTGCCGCGGTCACATTTCCACCGACCTTGATGCGCGATTGCACCGGCTTCGGTGGCGCGGGCATTCCACCGATGACGCCGCCGATCACGCCGCCCATGGATCCGCCAGCAACGCCGCCCACAACGCCACCCGCACCCCCCATGTCGGGTTCCGCTTCTTCTTTAATGATTGTGACGTTTTTGGGAATCGCTTTCGGGGCCATCAGCTTGCCAGCGTCCATCAAGTGCACCTGGGTCTTCCGAACGACCTGCACTTGAGCCGGCGGCGGAGGCGGCGGAGGCGGCGGCGGCGGGGCAACCAGAAGAGTCGCGAGCATGGCCTTCGGCAAAGCCTCCGTATATATCAGAGGAATCAAGAGCAAGATCGCGAGGAAGGTCGCTTGAAAAATGAACGACACCAGCACGGTCCATCTCTGTTTCGTCTTCACCCCGTACGGATTCGAAACCAGTAGTTCTTCAAACATGGGTCCTACCTCCTCCCGGTAGGAGCAAGACGTCCGGAGACGCCTTCACTTCCGCGGGTTTTGTCGCCGGCTGCGGGTCCGGTCCCTACAAAGGCTCGTTGGCCGCGCCAGCGATTCCAGGCGACCACGAGCGGCGCAGCAATACCAAAACTGGAGTACGTTCCTACCACAATTCCCACCACCAAGGCAAAGGAGAAAGCGCGGAGCACCTGGCCGCCCATCAGAAACAAAACGAGCACGGTGAGAAACGTCAGTCCACTGGTCAAGATCGTCCGGGAAAGAGTTTGATTGATCGATTTGTTCACCACATCAGCGAACGATTCGCGGCGCAGCAAGCGGTTATTCTCGCGGATGCGGTCGAAAATCACAATCGTGTCGTTCATCGAATAACCGACCAAGGTCAGAAGCGCCGCGATAACCGTCAGCGAAATCTCAAAACGTAACAATGAGAAAAATCCCAAGGTGATCAAGACGTCGTGAAATACCGCTAAGACGGCAGCAGCACCATAAACCCACTCGAATCGGAATGCAATATATACCAGCATGCCCCCCAACGCATAGAGGGTAACGAGAATTGCCTGGCGCCGCAGCTCGGCACCGACCTTGGGGCCCACGATCTCGACATTTCGAATTGCGAAGGCGCCCAGGGAATAATTATCTTTAATCCCGGAGAGCACCGCGGGCGTGACCCCATCGACCGTCGCCAAAGCATCGAAATTCGTCAATACCCCGTTGGCTTCCTTGCCATCACGATGGGCCAAAATTTTTGCAGCAAGCTGCTGGTAACGGTCGGCCGCATTTGTGGAAAGTCTGAGCGGGTCGCGCTGGTTCAGAAAGGCCGCCAAAGAAGAAGGGGTGGCCGCGTTAAAGTCCGGCTTACCAGAGCTTGCAGTACCAAACGTAGCGTTCAACGCATTCACGACTTGCTTCTTGCCGGTATCGAGAGCCTGTTCCCCTTCACCCTTTTGCTCGAGGCCGATCACGACCTCATTTTCGTTGGGGTTAGCAGGATCGCGGATCGGTTGGATCTCGCTGGTGCCAAGCCCTTGCTGCGATAAACTGCCGCGGATCTTGTCGATGTTCGGCGGTTGGGCGAAGCGAACATCCACATTGGTGCCGCCCTTGAAGTCGATGCCGTAGCGAAGGCCACCTTTGAAATAGATGGACGTCCATCCGGCGAGGAGAAGAATACCGCTCAAGGCGAAGAAATACTTGGCTTTGCCCATCCAATCGATGTTGGGCTGCTTGAAGAGCTCGATCATACCGCTATTGCTTCCCTTCCTTAGACTCCAGGGGGTATGGGTTTGTTCCCAGTACAGTTACCCCGAGTCTAGAGCAACCGGAGAGAGTGACCTATGGCCCACTCGTCTCAGGGCCACCAAAACTTAGGCCATGATAGTTCTAGTACAGCTTAAATGCTTAGCTCGCCCTGACGTTCCATCCTCGTCAGGTGAAACTGAAAAATCGTCTTGGACACATAGATTGCCGTGAACACGTTGGCGATCAAGCCGATGGTCAGGGTAATGGCGAATCCTCGGATGGGTCCCGTACCGAAAAGGAAAAGGAAAAACGCGGAAACGACCGTCGTGACGTGCGTGTCAATGATTGTCAGGAAGGCTTTGTCAAAACCGGCGTCGACCGCGGAGCCTGGTGACTTGCCATTGCGCAGCTCTTCGCGAATGCGTTCGAATACCAGAACGTTGGAGTCCACGCCCATGCCGATGGTCAGAATAACGCCGGCAATTCCGGGCAGTGTCAGAACTGCCCCAAAGATCGCTAGCACCGCAAGAAGGATGATCAGGTTAAGGATCAAAGCGAGGACGGCGTTAGCGCCTGAGAGCCGGTAATAGACCAGCATGAAAATCATCACCACGATCAAGCTCAGGATCGAAGCTTGCATGCCGTGGCGAATGGAGTCCGCGCCGAGCGAGGGTCCGACGGTGCGCTCTTCGAGATACTTGATCGAGGCCGGCAGCGCCCCTGCGCGCAACACAAGCGCGAGGTCGTGCGCCGATTCCTGGCTGAAATTTCCCTCAATCATGCCGCTATCATCAATGCGGCCGTTGATTACGGGGGCCGAGTAAACGCGGTGTTCGAGCACGATCGCCATCTGCCGGTGGAGATTTTGTTCGGTGAAAGGACCGAAGCGGCGCGCTGCCTCTGCTGACAGACTGAAATTAACCTGCCACATGCCGGGGTTGTTGGTATTGCGGTTCTCCGTCGCGCTGCGCAAATCACGGCCGGTGACAATCGGCGCACGGCTCAGGATGTACCAGCTCTCGCCCGTGTCCGCGGCTCCCGTTGCCGTGCGGCTTTCCGAACGGCCGGAAACGAGTTCTGTGCCGGGCGGCAGGACTCCGCCGTGCCGCGCCAGCGCTTCGGTCTGGGAAGCATAGGCGACCGGGTCTTCCACGAGTTTGAGTTCGAGCTGCCCGCCCGCTTGAATGACGGCTTTGGCCCGGGAGGGATCACCTTCTCCGGGCAGCTGCACCAGAATTTCGTTGGCGTTGCGGCCACCCCGAGGCTGAATGGTCGGCTCCGTCAACCCAAGGGCGTTGATGCGCCGCTCGATCGTTTCGAGCGACTGCGTCATCGTCTGTTCCTGAATCGCTGCGATGGCGCTGGTGCGCATTGTCATCGTGTAGCCGGAGGGTTCACCGGCGGCGGGGGTCAGGTCCCAAACATTGGTGTATTGCGCGTTCACGATGTCGCGAAACTGCGAGAGCTGCGCGGAATCCAGATTGCGGATGAGTATGTGTGTGTCGTCCACGCGGCGAATCTCATCGTAACGGATATTTTTCGCGCGAAGCTGGCCGGCCAGGCGGTCCACCGTTTGGTCCGTCTCCTGCGCGATGGCCTCCTGCACCTGCACCTGAAGAATCAGGTGCGTCCCGCCTTGCAGGTCGAGACCCAACTTGATCTGGTGGGCGAAATTGTCTTTCAGTTGCGCGAGGGAAGTAGGAGGAAACGCGGGAAAGCCAATCAAGCCGATGAAACAAGCCAGGATGACGGCAAGGATGAACACCGCTTTCCATTTCAGATTCGGGTTCATGGTCAGTGAGCACTGACCCCGGCGGTGCCGGAGTCACCTGTGGTTTTTCGCGAATTCTGCCAGCCGGTGGAGCTATTTCGCATCTTCCGCTGCCTCCACCTGCGCGATGGCCGAACGCAAGATGCGGATTTTTACCTGGTCGGCAATCTTGAGGATTACGGTCTCGCCGTCAATGCCGCTGATCGTGCCGTAGATGCCGGAATTGGTAATCACCTTGTCGCCGACCTTCAAAGCGGCCAACATCTGCTGCATCTTTTTGCGCTGCCGCTGTTGGGGAAGAATGAGCATCACGTAAAAGATGCCCAGTACGATCACCATCATCACGATCGGGCTGCCCAAAATCCCCGCCGGACCCGAAGCCTGGAACCACATCGCCGCCAACATAATCTATTTCCTGGACCGATCCTTTCCTTCGATGGACGGCTGACCCTGCCGAATTCAGTCCGGCCGCTTCAAGGAGACCCACGGCGCTTCGCGGGCGCTTTGCCCCGTCCCAAGGCGTTCCCCGGGCGGCCTGAGGGCCGCCGGAATCCCTGCGCTTTCGGGTGCGGTTGTAAAGCAGTTGACGTACCGCGCAGACGGCTCGCGCGCCCTGCGGATTCAGCTCTCAGACCAGATCCGCTGCATAGCGCGCATGCATCTCAGACGAGAAATTCTCCAGATTCCCAAACTCGATAGCCTCGCGGATTTGCCGCATGATGTCAAGGTAAAAGTGGACATTGTGGCGGGTCGCGAGGATCGCCGCAGTGAGTTCCCCGGCGGCGAACAGATGCCGAAGATAAGCGCGCGTGTAGCGCATGCAAACGGAGCAAACACAGGCCGGATCAATGGGCCGCTGGTCCTGCGCGTAGCGCGCGTTCTTGATGAGCACGCGCCCTTCGCTCGTATAGAGACACGCATGCCGCGCGGCGCGCGTGGGAAGCACACAGTCCATCATGTCGATGCCCAGAGCAACGTAATCCGCGAGCTGTTCCGGCCGGCCCACGCCCATCAAATAACGCGGGCGGTCGCGCGGCAGGAGGGCCGTGACTTCACCGGTCATTTCGCAAGTCATCGCGTGCGGTTCGCCCACGGCAAGCCCGCCGACCGCGTAGCCGGGAAAATCGAGTTCCGTCAGTTGTCGCGCGCTTTCCCTGCGCAAATCCGAAAACGTGGCGCCTTGCACGATGCCAAACTGCCATTGACCGATTTCGGCGTTGCGCTGGACTCGTTCCCGAAAATAATTTCGCGCGCGGCTCGCCCACCCGGTCGTGCGCCTGACGGCGGCTTCGGCTTTGTCGCGCGGGGCCGGTGTCTCGATGCATTCATCAAGCACCATCGCAATGTCCGAACCCAGTGCGAGCTGAATCTCCGCGGCCTTCTCTGGTGAAAGCAGATGCTCAGAGCCGTCCAGGTGCGAACGAAATCGCACTCCTTCATCGGTGATTTTCCGGAGTTCCGCAAGACTGAAAACCTGGTATCCGCCGGAATCGGTGAGGATCGCCCGAGGCCAAGACATGAACCGATGCAGGCCACCGAGCTGGCGGATCAGTTCGTGGCCAGGGCGTAGATAGAGATGATAGGTGTTCGCGAGGATGATGCTCGCGCCGAGTTCTTCAAGCGCTTCCTGCGTGAGACCCTTGACCGTGCCGGCGGTGCCCACAGGCATGAATGCCGGCGTCTCGATCGTGCCATGCGGAGTTGACAGGCGCCCGCGCCTCGCGCCCGTCGGATCGCTCTTCGCTACTTCAAATGAAAAGTTCACCCTCCCAGTGTAGCAGCACGCAGATTTACAGTGCCGTCCACACCACTTTGGCCAGCACCCACACTCCCCATAGCCCAAACACTACGGAATATGCTGTTCCCGGCTTAATCTTCTTGGGGTTCGCTGCTTTGAATCCAATTGCGGTCAACACCATGAACCAGATCCAGAACAGGTCCAGGGAACTCCCAAGTGACTCCAGCCACTTTGGCGAGCCTTCGTTCAGAAACGCTTTGACGTTTGCCGCTACAATATTCTCAGGATCGACGTCTCCATAGCTCTTCAGCGGAAGGATGACCATGGCCAAAATGCTCTGGATAGTTGTAGGCAAAAATGCATGTGCAGTGATCCCAAAGGCACTCCCGTATCGTAGTCCCGCCCCGGAAAAAAGATTAAACGCACCCAGGTAGATCAAAGCGAAAAACAGAGCGGAGATTGGCACACCCACAGCACCAATCCCATAGGAGAATTTCGACCAAAACTTGATTTGCGGCGCGAGCGCCTGATCCTTCTCTTCCTCCGAAAGCTGTGCGAACCGCGGGCTTTCTTCCGCTTTATGCCGAACGTAATCGCCCCAGTTCATTTTAGTGTTCAGCATCGCACCCACGGCCGTTCCGAGAATTGCCATGAGCAGTAGGGGCGCCAACCAGCTTGGGCGTTCCGCGATCTGCGCAAACGTCTTCTTGGGGCTGAAAAATGCGCCAAAGATCCTACCGAAATGGCTGATTGGGGTTTGCGCTTCCGGCGCAGGGGCCGTTGTCGTTGCCATAGAGGACTCCTCCACCACAAGATTGCGTGAATGCTTCCTTACACGGCAGTACGCAATGCTAATCAAAATATTTCGGTGCGCGGATTCTAACTCAACAGAAAGGAAGCCGATAGTCCCTGGAAGGAAGAGGAATGTAGCTGAACGGCGCGTGCCTTTATGCCCGAAGAAGTTCCGGGACAGCAGCTAGCAGCTCTCTTGTGTAGGGGTGTGCGGGCGCGTGAAGGACTTGTTCCGCAGTGCCCACCTCCACAAATTGCCCGGCGCGCATTACTGCGATGCGCGTGGCCAACTGCGCAACGACCGGAAGGCTATGCGAGATGAAAATATAGGTCAGGCCGAACTCGCGCTGAAGATCCTGCAACAGGAGCAGCACCTGGGCGCCAACGGACACGTCCAGTGCGGAGACCGGCTCATCCGCAACAACCAGCTTCGGCCGCAGGATCAGCGCGCGAGCAATTCCGATTCGCTGACGCTGGCCGCCGGAAAATTCGTGCGGATAACGCCGCAATGAATCTTTGCTCAGCCCGACGCGCTCGAGCATCGCCTCGGCGTGCTCCCGTCTTTCCGTTTTTGAAAGGCGCGGCCCATGGATCGCGAGCGGCTCCGCGACGATCTCGCCCGCTCGCATGCGCGGGTCGAGTGACGCGAAGGGGTCTTGAAACACCATCTGCATTTGCCGCCGCGCGGCGCGCAATGGCGCACTGCCCAGCGAAAGCAATTCTTGCCCTGCGAAACGGATTTGGCCGGAATCCGGCTCGATCAGCCGCAGGAGCAGCCGTGCGAGTGTCGTTTTCCCGCAGCCGCTTTCGCCGACCACGGCAAAAGTTTCGCCCTCTGCCACTCGTAGACTGACGCCATCCACAGCAGCGAATCCTGGCCCGTCCGCCCGCGTGGAGAAAACGCCGCCACCTCGACGATAGCTTTTGCTGAGTTCACTTGCTTCGAGCAAGGGCTGCTCGGCTGCTTTCAAATCTTGTGCCATGGCACTGAGCATGAATCATTGCACGTTCGCGGGCAAATTCATTGCCCCATTTTCAAGAGTACAAATGGTTTTTCGGCGGTCTTCCTCAAATTCACCAAGTATCTGTAAAAGGAATATTTCGGCAATGCTGCTTGACAAGTTAAAGATACCTGTATGGGTATCCCGAAATTCGGAGAATTTAGAAACGATTTAGACCACTAAAGTCTTTATTCTGAGCACACTTACTTCGGCATTTAAATTGCCTTCTGCGCACCCGGTGGTTCGCTCACTACAAAAAATTTAGGATGGGGGAGTAGCTGTGAATCGAATTCATTTTCGGGTGTATCTCTTGCTATTGGCTTTGGGCTGGGTCTTGTCACCTATTTCTACTACTGCCCAGCAAGGCACAGCCGCAATTATTGGCGATGTCAGTGACCCACAGGGTGCTGCGGTGGGCGGCGCAAAAGTCACTGCCAGCGACGCATCCAGCGGTGTTAGTCGCGAAACGAAGACGGATGATGTCGGGCACTTTCAATTTCTCTCACTACAGCCGGGCTCCTACTCTATTCGGGTGGAAATGAACGGATTCCGGACCGTCGTCACCGACAAGATCGAGGCTCTGGTGTCAACCACCCAGAAGGTAACCATCAAATTGGAATTGGGTGAAGTCTCGCAAACGGTGACCGTGACCGAGAGCTCGGTCGCAGCGGTCAATACGACGGATGCGACCCTCGGCAATGCCTTTAATTCCAGACAGATTCTGGCTCTGCCCTTTGAAGGCCGCGACGCGGCGGCAGTGCTGAGCCTTCAGCCGGGCGTGACTTTCATCGGAAACAATGTCGATGACAACGTTGATACACGCAATGGCGCGCTGAACGGTGGGCGTAGCGACCAGGCAAATATCACTTTGGATGGCGTTGATAACAACGACCAATTGCGAGGCACGGCATTTCAGGGCGCGGTGCGTTCGACGCTCGACTCAATCGAGGAGTTTCGCGTAACCACAGCAGGTGACAATGCAGACCAGGGCCGTTCCTCCGGAGGACAAGTCACGCTGATCACCAGGAGCGGAACGAACGATTTTCACGGTTCGCTGTACGAGCAAAATCGCCCGACGGTCACCGCCGCAAATGGTTGGTTCAACAAGCATACGGAGTTGATCAACGGCAGCCCGAATGACCCCCAGAAAATCATACGCAACACTTTCGGGGGCGCGCTGGGCGGGCCGATCCTTAAAGACCGGCTCTTTTTCTTTGGAACCTATGAGGGACAACGCCAAGCTGAAAACGTAGAGGTGAGCCGCAACGTGCCTGGACTAACCCTGCGCAACGGCATGGTGAGCTATCCGACCGCAGGCGGTGGCGTGCAAACGCTGACCAGCGCGCAGATCAAACAAATGGATCAAAACTGTCTCACCCAGGTTCCGGTCACGTGCCCACTGGGCAATGGCCCCGACCCCGCCGCAGTCGCCGTCTTTAATAAATATCCGCTGCCGAACTCAACTTCTTGCGTTAACAATGACGGATTCAACATCTCTTGTTATTCGTTTTCGGCCGCGAATCCGACGCGCCTGAACACGACCATCGCAAAAATCGATTACAACCTCACGCGTTCGGGAACTCATCGGCTGTTTGTCCGCGGCAATTATCAAACGGATCGCACCGCCGAGCCCCCGCAGTTTCCAGGTCAGCCGCCGGCAAACGTCATTCGCGATACCAGCAGGGCCATCGCCGTCGGATACACGGCAGTTCTTTCCAATACCTTGGTGAACAGTTTTCATTATGGACTCACGCGGCAGAGCCGAGATAATCTCGGAATCGAAAGTGCCCCGCTGACTTCATTCCGTTTTATCGACGACCTCGTACCCGGCGTATCTTCACTGTCCCCGGAGACTTCGTTTACCACCAAGTTTCACGTTCCAGTGCACAACTTCCTCGACGACGTGACCTGGACCAGAGGCAAGCACACCCTGCAGATTGGAACCAACATTCGTTTGATCAACAACGTGCGTGCTTCGGACGCCTCCAATTTTAACAACGGGTTAATCAACCCGTTCTTCTTAAACACCGCGCCAGCGGGAAGCGGTGGCAGCCTCGATCCGGGTGCTTTTGGATTTCCCAAGGTTGATCCCAACAACCTCGCGGTCTACGACGACGCCATCATCGACCTGGTGGGGATCGTCTCCCAGGTCACCGGCGAGTTCAATCGTGATAAGAACAATACTCAGCTCACCCAGGGTAGTCTGGTCCCCCGGCACTTTAAGTCATGGGAATACGATTGGTACGCCCAAGACAGTTGGCATGTGAAATCCAATCTGACCGTCACCGCCGGTCTGCGCTACACCCTGCTCGAACCACCTTATGAAACCAGCGGAAATCAGGTGGCGCCGAACTTGAGCTTGAATGACTTCGTCAATAACCGGGCAAGATTGATGGCACAAGGTCAAGTCGCCAGCCCGGTTTTTGGCTTGGGCCTGAGTGGCCAGGCCAATGGCGGAAAACCGTATTGGCCCTATGACTACAAGGACCTCGGGCCCCGCTTCTCGGTAGCGTATTCACCGAATCCCTCCAGAGGTCTCCTCAAGTCGCTCTTTGGAGGAGCGGGTAAGTCTTCGATTCGTGCGGGTTACGGCATCGTCTACGATCACTTCGGAGAGGGCCTGATCAACACGTTCGACGCCTCCGGCTCGTTTGGTTTGACCACTGTGATTGTCAATCCAGCTTCGGTTCAGACCGTCGACGGCGGAGCCCGCTTTACCGGACTCCACAATGTTCCAGGTTCCAGTAACGACGGTCAGCTACTCGCCCCGGCCCCGAATGGACCGTTTCCCTTCGTGCCGCCGGTCAGCACTTTGACCAATAATACTCAGCAGATCGCAAACGGCTTGGACGATAAGCTGAAGACCCCTTATTCCGAACTCGTTGACCTCTCCTTCACTCGCGAGCTACCGGGCGGCTTCGTATTGGAACTCGCTTATGTCGGCCGCTTTGCGCATCGCCTGCTCCAGCAGCGTGACCTCGCCATGCCTCTGAACCTCAAAGATCCTAAGTCGGGCATGGACTATTTCACGGCTGCCAGCATGTTCTCGAAGGCTTTCTATGCAGGGGCGACGACAGTCGCGCCGATCCCATATTGGGAGGATCTGTTTTCTGGTGCGGCAGGCACGTGTGGCGCGGGCACTTCAGCGACGCAGTGCATGTACAGTTCGTTGTACTCCGGCAACATAGGCCCAGGGACGTTTGGGGAGACGAACGCGATCTTTGGTTTCGACTCGTTCTGCTTCCCAACATGCCTCCAGTTGCCTGGGCAGCCGAACGGCGGTCTTCCCTTCCAATTCTATAATCCGCAATTCACCGCCTTGTACGCCTGGTCCAGCATCGGAAAAAGCTCCTACAACGCCGCCCAAGTCATCCTTCGGAGCCGGCCCACGCATGGGCTCCAGATGGATTTCAACTATGCGTTTTCGCAATCCTTGGACGTTTGCTCTGACGCAGAAAGGGTTCCCGCTTTTGGCGGCCTTTGCGCCGTTATCAACACCTGGGCTCCCTTTCAACTTCGAGCTCCTTCGGACTTCGATGCGCGCCACCAGCTCAACTCCAACTGGGTCTACGATATGCCCTTCGGGCAGGGGAGGAAGTTCGGCCACGATTGGAATCGGTTTGAGGACAGCCTTCTCGGCGGTTGGCAGGTTGCCGGTCTGCTGCGTTGGACCAGTGGATTCCCGTTCAGCATCGGCCCAGGTGGCACCTTCCCGACGAATTTCCAGCTGGGTGGGAACGTCTTCGTGAACGGTGCTGCTCCAGCCACAGGCACCTCATTCCTTGGGCCAAACGGCGACCCGTTCGCTTTCAAGTTGGGTCCAAAGGCGGACACGACCAATGCTCCGGGGGGTCCGGCGAACCCGAACTTCCGTTTTGCCTTGCCCGGAGAATCGGGCCAGCGCAATAACTTCCGCGGCGATGGCTTCTACGGTCTGGACCTTAGCGTCAACAAGACCTTCCGCATCACCGAGCGCCACAGCCTGCGTTTCAGCGCTGCCGCCTTCAACCTCACGAATTCGGTTCGATTCGATGCGGCGACAATCAGCGCGAACGTGCAAAACGCCGCAACCTTCGGCCAGTACGTTCAGACCACAACCAATCCGCGCGTGATGGAGTTCGCGCTGCGGTATCAGTTCTAACTTCATACCCACTTCATACCGAAGAGGCCCCCGGAAGTTTCGGGGGCCTTTTCCTTTGCTGTTAGACTTCGCATGTGGAGCGGAAAAAGAAAACAGAGAGCGGCATGAAAAGCGAATTGCGTGAAGCTTGGACAACCATCATTCAGGCCACAGATTACGAGGACCACATGCGGCCGTGGGGCAGGCGCAAGCGAATGCAAGGCTGACCGCGGAATATCTTGCAGCGCAGCCGCCCGCAGCGGAAGCCTCCCTCTTGTTCCTGGGAGCGGGCACAGGACAAATGTTTGATTTCGTCTCGGCTTCGATTCTTCTCCCTTATCAGACGACGTTCACGGACATCAATGAGAGTTACCTCGATCGGCTTTCCGGGCGGCTGCGCACTGTAGAAGGACTGCGCTATGCAACGGTGGTCGACGACGTCGAAAATACCCGCCTGACTCCCGGCTTTCACACCGTACTGGCTGTGCTCCTGCTCGAGCATGTGGATTGGCGCAAAGCTGTTTCCACGATCAGCAGTCTGGCCGCGGAGCGAGCATTCGTGATCATCCAGGAAAACCCTGCGGCTCTCGCCACAGCAATCACACCGACTCGCGAGATCGCTGGCACCATGAAAATCTTCACGGAAGTACATCCTTCGTTGATTCCGCGCGACGAACTCGAAGCAGAATTAGCCCGCAATGGATTTGTGCCGAATTACTCTGCGGAAGAAGTTGTTGCCGACGATAAAAAGATGCTCGCCATCGGTTTCGAGCGAGCCCGGTAACCGTGCCCGCGATTCTCTAGACCAGGATGCATCGTGCGGTGTGCTCTGACCCCGCCACGCGAAGATCCGGCACGCTTTGCGCACATTCGGCGCGGCGCAGTGCGCAGCGCGGTTCGAACGCGCACCCGGGCGGCAATGCCGTGAGCTGCGGCACGGCGCCGGGGATCGGCGTCAGCCTGCCTCGCTCTAACCTTGGGGACGCCACGAGCAGTCCCTGCGTATAGGGATGGCGCGGCGTTTGCAGCACTTCCCGCGTGGGCCCTTCTTCGACGACACGGCCCGCATAAAGCACGGCGACGCGGTCCGCCACCTGCGCCACCACGCCGAGATCATGCGTGATAAACAGCAGACCCAGCCGCATCTCTCTCCGCAAGCGATCGAGCAGCTCGAGGATTTGTTTCTGCACCGTCACGTCCAGCGCCGTGGTTGGCTCATCGGCGATCAACAGGCGCGGCCCAGCCGATGATGCTCCCGCTTGCGCGCTTGCGCCGCCTGCGAGCGCCATCGCGATCATGGCGCGTTGGCGCAGGCCGCCTGAAAGCTGGTGCGGGAATTGTTCCGCCCGCGCCTCGGGTTCCGGCACTGCAGCGCGCCGCAGCGCCTCGATGGTCCGACGATGTACCTCACCTGCATTCAAGGATGGCCCGTGCGCGCGGATGGCTTCCTCAATTTGCGAGCCATTGCGCATCACCGGGTTGAGCGACGTCATCGGCTCTTGAAACACCATGGCGATTTCTCTCCCGCGCACTTTCCTCCACTCGTTCTCAGTAAACGAAACTAAATTTTTCTGAGCGCCGGTCTCTGGTCCGTTCGCGCTCTTCTCCTTTATTGCCTTAACCTCATTCTTCAACCATGCTTCCCCGCTCACTCGCGCACCGGGCGGCAGCAATCCCATCAACGCCAGAGCCAGCAGCGTTTTCCCGCTGCCCGATTCACCAACCAGACCCAGCGACTCGCCTGCCGCGATGTGCAGAGATACGTCGTTCACCGGCCGCACCCAACCTCCCGGCGTCGGCAGCTCCACCGTCAACCTGCGTACCTCGAGCAAATTCCTCATGGGGTCATCTTCGTGCCAAAGAGCAAGACTTGAAATTCAAAGCACTCCACAGGCGTGATCCCTGCAATCAAAGATTAAGCTAACGGCACGCAACTGGAATCACAAACTTGAGCGCCGTGCACGCTGCCGAAAAGCCGACAACCTTCACATCTTTATTCGGCGCTTCCGGCTATCCTTGTCATTTTTTGAGTTCCCGCCGCGTAACCCTTCGAGCGCCCTGACCTCCACCCCGCAGCATACGATAGTAAGCTATTTGATTCGATGGCCGCCGCCGCACATCCTCCTACCGATTGGTCGCTGCTGTTCGCGAAGCGTGGCTTCCGCTATTTTTTCGCCGGAACGTTTATTTCCATGTTTGGCTCCGGCATGAACTTCGCCGGCGTCACCTGGCACATCCTGGGAATCACCCACTCGACGGTCAGCGTCGGCGTTACCGTCATTATGTACACGCTGCCCGGCCTCATCGTTCCCCTTCTCGGCGGAGTCCTCATTGACCGGGTGGACCGCCGCTACCTGGGCATGGCTCTCGACATTTCGCGCGGCACGCTGGTTCTTTGCGTGGCCGCCCTCGTGCGTTTTGGTCACCCGCATATCTGGCAGATTGATGGCATGGTCCTGCTCAACGGCGCCGGAGCGGCCGTTTATTGGGCCTCTATCAACGCCCTGGTGCAAGAACTGGTTCCCCCGGGCCAGTTCGTCGGCGCAAACTCCTCCGTGCTGATCGCCGTTCAGGGCGGACTCTTGTTCGCCGGCGCGTTTGTCGGCTTCATTTACGAAAGCTCGGGTCTCGCGGGTATCCTGTGGATCGATGGCTGCACGTACCTTGTATCCGCGTTCTGTCTCTACCGCTTGCGCAAAGGTTATCTCCATCCCCGGCACAGTGAAGCCACCGGCGAGGCGCTTCCCGACGTGCTCGAAACGGCGCCGATTCCTCCGATCATAGAGACCGACCTCGCCGCGGGTGTGCTTCGAGATCTCCGCGAAGGCTTGCACTACCTCCGGGAGCAGCCGCGCGTCCTCGCCCTGGGCATCACTTATGCCACGATGCTCGCCGGAGTGATCAGCGCCAACGTGCTTGTCGTGGCACTGGCCAAAGACGTGCTTCACGCCGGCCCGCGCGGCTTCGGCCTCCTCGAATCCGGCTGGGCCATCGGCGCGGTAACCGGCGGACTGACGGCAGGGATTATTGCGCGGCGCCGTCCCCTCACCGTGCTTGTGGGCGCGACTGCGATACTTTCGGTTGGGCATGCTTTCATGCCCTTTGTCACGCTATTGCCCTGGGCGGTTGTCCTGCAGGCTGTGTTCGGCGGCTGCCGGGCGCTGGGCGGCATTCTGACGCAGTCTTCGGTGATGGCCCTGGTGCCGCGCCGGTTGATGGGCCGCACGCAGTCCGCGTTCGCGGTGATTTCCACAACGCTGCAAGTCGCGATGAGTTTTTCTCTCGGCTGGGTTTCTCAGCACCTCAGCATCGCGTTGGCGTTTGGAACCCTTGCTCTGCTCTATGCGGTCGCAGTCGTGGCCGCTATGCGGGCCCGCTGGCTGAATGAAAACATCGCCTGAGTAGCCCGCAGACTCCGGCTTGGTGCAAAATGGATTGCCATCGCGTCTAACTGCTAGGACCTGGGAATTCTGGGCGTGCCCACGCCGCCGCTCTACAGCCTTACCTCGGAAAACGTCCGCGCGCGCAGCAGTGCAACGTGAAAGGCTAAGAAGCTACTTGAGCCGTGGAGCAAGCTGGTCAGCGGCGGTTTGCGGCACTGGCAGGCTCTTTCCGCCCAGCAAATCCACCGCAGCCTGATTCAGTTTTGCGCGCAGTTGGTATCGCTCGTTCGCCCGCGTAATGTAACGAACCGCAATTTCGATCCCGCCCACGATCGGCTTCACATTGATGGCCGGCGCCGCTGAAAGCGCTTTCATGTCGCGGGAACGAGCTGCGCCTTGCCACTCCTGCTCGGCCTGCCGCGCACTTTCCGCGGTTACTTCGATCACTTTTTTCTGAATGGCGTCGACGATCGGATAGGGATCCTGCCCCGCGGGCAGCACAATCTGCAATTCATCCCACAGCCACTGTCCTGACGTCGAAAAATTGAAGTAGTGCCCTTCAATCGCAAAGCTGTTGGTGAACGTCACCCGCCGGCCGGTCGGATGGCCGGAGTCCGTCCAGTTTCCGGTCTCCAGCAGCACCGTGTGAAACATCCCCAGCTGCACGACTTCGCCGGTTACGCCGTTAATTTCCACCCAGTCACCCAGCCGGATCCCGTCCTTGCCCATCAACACCAGCCAGCCAATGAAGGCCACGATGAAGTCCTTCAGGGCGACCGTTAAGCCCGCGCCCGCGAGCCCCAAAAATGTCCCGAGCTGCCCAGGCGGTCCAAAAATGACCAATAAAATGAATACGACCGCCCCGACTTGCAGAGCCACGCGCGTGACGGTGCGCAAAGTTTCGACCTGCCTGCGATCCAGCGAGGTCTTTCCAAGCAAGCGCTCCAGCCAGTTGTCAAAAAACACGCCGATAAGCAAAATCCCCAGAACGATCGCCAGCCCGTTCAGCACACCGTGGATCACGGATCGCTGCTTCGCCGCGATGACATCGATCCACTTGCCGTACACGTCCGCTAGTTGTTTCTGGTTATCAATTCGTTTGTCGAAGTTTGCCAGTGTTTTCTGATCGGCAGCGCGGCGTTTCGTCGTCTTCAACAAGGCGATCGATTCCTGGCGGCTCCGGTTTGGGTGCATTTCCGAACTGGAAGATGTGGTTCCTGTGATCGCCCCAGCAACCCGCTCAGTTGATTCTCTTTTCCCCGCGTCGATCTGCGCCGCAAGCGCGTTATGCTGCACCGAAAACGACGCCGCTGCCGACTCCGCTTCTCGCTTTGCGCGCCACAGTTCGAGCTGCTTCTCATGCAGGGCCGACCACAGCTGAAACTGGTGAATCAGCCCGCGCTCTTCGACTGGAGTCGCGACCTGCACCTTCAGGCTGTCCGCGGCGCTTGAAGCCGCCTGGTGTTCCTCCACCATCGTCTGAATGCGCCCCTGCGGATCCCCTCCCGCGCGGATCAGATCCTGCTTCGCATCGTCCACTTCGTCCTGATCCAACTCTACCTGTGCCTTTGCAAGATCAAGTTGATCGTCCAGCGCGTCTTTTTTTTCTCCACTGGCCTTCTCCTCCGCGACGCTTAGCTGCTGGACCCGGACTTTGTCCGCCTCCAGCGCCCTTTCGGCTTTCTGCAATCGTGTCTCGATCTCCTTCGCCTCGGCGCTCAGCACCGGCGGATGCACCGTCGCGTCGCGCACGGCTGCCGCAAACGCCCGGTCCATTTCCTGATCCCCAAGCCGCAGCGCTTCCTGCGCGAATGCCAGTTCCTCCGAGCTGGTCGGCATCTTTGCCAGCCGCTGGGCTGTCTCCAGCGGTGTCTGATCAACGAGCGGCACCTGCGTTGCGGTGGCGTGGTTTCCTATTCCGGGCGTGGTTGGAATTGCCGCCGGCCGCCCCGTGCGCAGAAACCCGTAGATCGTTGCGCCCAGCAACAGCACCAGCACGGTTGCACTAAATCTTTGTCTCTTCTTCATCGTTGTTCAGTGACTCTTCGCCATTCTAATACGCGATACGCAGCGAAGCTATCACGCATAGTAGTAAAAAAATGCTTATTTAGGAGCATGGAATCTCGTGGAGCTTTCTCCGCATTCCGGGGCACCATTCTCCTTTGAAATAACCGTTACGCCATAAGCAGTCTGCATTTCTTCCCCACGTAGGCGAAGCTTGGATAGGCTGGAACAGAGCGATCTCTATGGATTCGCGACTTCCCAAATTTCTGTTCTTGTTTTTGGCGGCTTACGCGGCGATTCATTTTTCCGCGTTCTACTCGCAGCTCCCTGAAATCGTGGCCTCGCACTTCGATGTGCACGGCGTGGCCAACGGCTGGCAGACAAAATCGGCTTTCTTTGGGGTTTTCGTTGGCGTAACCGTGCTTGCTGCCGTGGTCGGCTTTGGCGTTCCCCGCATCATCGGGGTAGTGCCCGCACAATTGATCAATCTTCCGAACAAACGCTACTGGCTCGCGCCGGAACATCTGGCGGAGACGCTGGAGTTTCTCAACACGTACTTCGCCTGGTTTGGCTGCGCTGTCTACCTGATCATGATTCTCACGTTCGATTACGCAGTCCAATCCAATCTGCACCCGGATCACCCGCCCGACGTTTCTCGCATGTGGTACATTCTGGCCGGATTTATCACCTTTATGGTTGTTTGGATCACGCGGCTATTGAGGCGATTCCTCAGATCACCCCAGGACGAACGCAGGAGTTGACGAGGCTTCCTGAAGAGCATAACTTTGGCGCGTGAAGGTCCGCGATGTGATCCGTATGTTGGAGGGTGAAGGCTGGCTGCTGGTGAGAACAAAGGGCAGCCATCGCCAGTACAAACATCCTGTTAAACTAGGTTGAGTAACTGGTCCTGGGAAGCCTGGCGATGAATTGGCTCCCGGAACGCTGAACAGTGTCTTGAAACAAGCAGGACTGAAAAAATGAAGAAATATCTGGTCGTGATCGAGGAAACAAACACAGGTTTCTCGGCCTATTCGCCGGATCTTCCCGGTTGCGTGTCCACGGGCCGGACTCGCGAAGAAATGGAAGAAAATATGCGCGAAGCTATCGGATTCCATCTTGACGGCCTGCGCGAAGAAGGCCAGGCTGTTCCTGAACCACGCACGTATTCTGCGTACGTCGAGCTCCCGGCTTGAGTCTCCGAGAAAAGTAAACGCCCCCAGACCAAGCCGGAGGCGTTTGTCTATCCCCACACCTGTTCTTCCTAGAGGTAATCCCGAGACGGCCCTTCGAGGAACGCCCGCAATTTGCGCGAGCGCGACGGGTGCCGCAGCTTCCGCAGCGCTTTCGCTTCAATCTGCCGGATACGTTCACGCGTTACCGCGAATGATTGGCCGACTTCCTCAAGCGTATGCTCGCTGCCATCGTCCAGACCAAACCGCATCTTGATCACTTTCTCTTCGCGCGGCGTCAGTGTCTTCAATACCGAGGACGTTTGCTCCTTCAGGTTCAAATTGATGACCGCATCCGACGGCGAGACCACCGCCTTGTCTTCGATGAAGTCGCCCAGGTGCGAGTCTTCTTCTTCGCCGATGGGCGTCTCCAGCGAAATCGGCTCCTGCGCGATCTTCAAAATCTTGCGCACCTTGGACACGGGAATGTCCATGCGCTTGGCGATCTCTTCGCTGGTGGGTTCGCGCCCGAGTTCCTGCACCAGTTGCCGGCTCGTGCGCACCAGTTTGTTGATCGTCTCGATCATGTGAACCGGAATGCGGATGGTGCGCGCCTGGTCGGCAATCGCGCGCGTGATCGCCTGGCGGATCCACCACGTCGCGTACGTGGAAAATTTGTATCCTCGCCGCCACTCGAATTTGTCCACTGCCTTCATCAGCCCGATGTTGCCTTCCTGGATGAGGTCGAGGAACTGCAGCCCGCGGTTGGTATATTTCTTCGCGATCGAAACGACCAAGCGCAGGTTCGCCTCGATCAACTCTTTCTTGGCCTGCTCGGCCTCCGCTTCCCCGCGGTGAATGAACGTCAGCGTGCGCTTCAGCTCGGTTAATCCGACTTCGCTCTGTTCTTCGATATCCTTCAATTCGGCCCGGCGCGTGCGCAGTTCCTTTCGCGCTTCCGCGGCCACGTCGCCTTTGGCCATGTCCACGCGGCGCTCCAGGCGCCCCGCTTCGCGCTCCAGTGACTGCAGCCGCTCGACCGTCCCGCGCATCTTGTCAATCAGCCGCTTTTTCTCGAACGGATTGAAATCGATGCCGCGAATTTCCAGGGAAATCTCAACGCGCGTCCGCGCAACGCCCCATTTCGCGCGAATGTACGATTTTTTCTTGGCCTTCGGCGTCTTCTCGAGCTTCGCCGCTTGTTTCAGCGCGGTTTCATACAGCTTCGCGATTTTGTCGATGTACCTGAGCGTCTGCTTGGTCTTGTTCGCGATTTTCTCTTCGGTGAGCTCTTCATCGTCGAACTGCACGATCTCCTTGATCGACCTCGCGCCTTTGCGAAGATCGTCACCAACGGCGATCAGCTCCTTAATCACGATCGGCGACCTCGTGATGGACTTCATCACCACGAGCTGACCGCGCTCGATGCGCTTCGCGATGGTGACTTCGCCTTCGCGCGTCAGCAGCGGCACCGTGCCCATCTCGCGCAGGTACATGCGCACGGGATCGTTGGTCTTTTCGAGCGAGCCGGGTGTCAGGTCGAGCTCGCTCTCGCCTTCGTGCGCGTCTTCCTTTACGGCAACGTCGCGCTCGCCCGGCTCCACGGAAATTTCGACCGCGCGCGCCGCCTTGGCCGACGCTGCATCTTCGTAAATCTCGATGCCGTTCCGTTCAAATGTGGTGAGGAGGTCGTCGATCTCTTCCGACGAATGCACTTCGGCTGGAAGCGAATCGTTTACTTCGTCATAGAGCAGGTATCCGCGCTCCTTGCCGATGGCAATGAGCTGACGTACCGCATCATATTTTTCTTCTAGACCAACTGCTGCCACAAATTCCTCCCCCGGTCAAATCGCAATAGCGCCTTGCTTCCAGGCGCATCCAGCAATATTCATCTCTCTCCGTCGGCAAACAAGCGGGCGGGCACGCTGGCAGAGTTGACGCCGATTGACTCGGGGCCACTCAGAACAACGATGGGAAATCTCCCCTGAAGATTGCTTGGTACGTGAAGTCCTTTGCGCCGCGCCGCTCGCCTTGTACGTCGCTCGCGCCCCGCCCTCGGGGCCGTACCCACCGCTAAACACACCCATTTAGATGCACTTAGGAGCAGAACCGTTACTCCCGAAACCCTACCACGTTATACGGATAAGTCTTATTCCGTCAACGTTTTAATTCGTGGAAATCTGTGCAAAATTGGCGTCCCGCCTCAGCGTGCCGCCGCCAGCCGGCGCATCAATTCCTGCTTCCGTTCCAGCAATCCTCGCAGCTCCGGTCCCTCCGGGCTCGCTTCGATCGTTCGCTGCACTTCGGCCAGTTCTCGCTCGGCTTGGCGATGCTGCAATGCTTCGATGCAGCTGACCGCCTCTTCCCAGGTCGCTTCGCTGGCGTCTTCAAACAGAATCTCAAACAGCAGCCGCCGGTCGCGCTCCTCCAGAATTGCCGCGACTTCCGACGCTTGCACTGGTTCGCCGGAATGGCTGGCCACGATGAGCGCGGTGAAGATTTTCTCCGTCTCGAGCCCGTGATAGAGCCGTGCGTTTTGCAATTGTTGCACCAGCTCATGCCGGAAACCTTCCGCTTCCGCCAGCATGCGAATGAGCCGCCGTTCGGCCGGTTTGGCCGCACGCCCGACCAATTCCGGTTGCGTCTTCACTTCGCTGCGCCGCTCCGAAGCCGCTTTACTCAGCGCCGCGCGCAGCACGGGCTCCTCCAGCCGAAGCTGCTGCGCAATCCGCGTCGCCCACTCCGAGCGCAGAATGCGATTGGGAATTTTCTGCACGTACGGCAAAAGAAAATTCACCGCGCGCAGCTTGCCTTCGCCGGTGGAAAGGTCCATCTGTCGCGCCCGCGCGATCAAATAATCTACGTACGGTGGAGCTTCCTTCAGCGCCTTGACGTATGCCTCCGCGCCCTTCTCTTGGATGAACAAGTCCGGATCAGCCTTCCTGGTTCCGATAGGCGGCAGCGCCAGCACGCGCACCTCGAAGTCGTGTTCCAGTAAAAGCGAAATCGACCGTTCCGTTGCCGCCTGCCCCGCCGTGTCCGGGTCGTAGTTCACCACTACGCGCTTCGTGAAGCGCCCCAGCAGCTTGATTTGCGGCTCCGCCAGGCTCGTGCCGCAGCTCGCCACCACGTTGCTGATTCCCGCGCGCGCCACCGCGATCGCGTCCATGTAGCCTTCTACCAGCACCCCGAAATCCTGTCGCCGCAGCGCATCCTTCGCGCGGTCCAGGTGGTACAGCACGTTGCTCTTCGAATAGATGGGCGTCTCGGGTGAGTTCAGATATTTCGGCTGGTCATCGCCCAGCGCGCGGCAACCGAACGCCACAATCTTCCCCGATTCGTTCGCAATCGGAAACGTGATTCTCCGCCGGAACCTGTCAAACAACCGCCCGCTCTGGTCCCGCGATACCACCCCGGATTCCGCGAGCAGCTTTTCCGCATATTTTGATTTCAGGAATCGCAGCAGCACGTCGCCGCCGCTAGGCGCATAGCCGATCCCAAATGTCGTGATTGCATCCTTGTCCAGCCCGCGGTCCTCGAGATACGCCCGCGCCGCTTTTCCTTCCAGCGTTCCTTCGAGCTGCTTCACGAAGAACGCCTGCGCCTCGCGGTGCATCTCCACGAGCGCCCCTCTCTGCTGATTCTCTTGCCGCTCTTCCGGTGAGCGTTCCTTCTTTCTCGGCACCGGGATCCCGCACTTCTCCGCGACAATCCGTATGGCCTCCGGAAACTCGCACTTCTCCATCTCCATCACGAAATTGAAGACGTCTCCGCCCTTGCCGCACCCGAAGCAATGATAAATCTGCCGCGTCGGATGCACGTTGAACGATGGAGTTTTCTCCGAATGAAACGGGCAAAGACCGCGGAAATTCTGTCCCGCCTTCTTGAGCTGGACGTATTCCCCCACCACGCGGACGATGTCCGCCTGCTGCTTCACCTTCTCCGCGAATGATCCCGCTTCCGCCATTTCCCTCTATGCTCGCAATTCTACAACCGTAATCGCTTTGCCGCCGCGCTCTTCGGCTTCGAACGATTGCCGTGCGACCAGCGGATGCGCCTTGAGAAACTCCGCGAGGCCCTTGCGCAACGCGCCCGTGCCGTGACCATGAATGATCCGCACGCGTTGTTTGTTGGCCAACGCGGCCTCGTCTAGGAACTTGTCCACGCGGCCTGTGGCTTCTTCCACCGTCATGCCGATCACGTTGATCTCGTCACTAGCGGCGCCCTCACCCGGCTGGGCCGTGACCGTTACATTCTGCCGCCTCGCTGTGGTTGACCCGCTAAATGCCGGAACAGCTGGCCCCTCTTCAACCCCAGTAATTTCTTCCACCCCAATTTTCATGCGTAGTGGCCCCGCCTCGATCTCCGCGGAAGACCCATCCAGTCGCCTCAGCACTACCGGTTTGCTGAACCCGCGTACCCGAATTCGGGCCCCGCTCTGCAATTTCTCGAGGCTTACTGCCTCCATCGAAGCCGTCGTCACGCCAAAATCCCGCTGCGATTCCGAAATCGTCTGCACCACCGCCGCATTCAGTTCCTCGCGCGCCTCGCCGCGCGCATCTTGCATCTTCCGCCGCGTCGTCTTCTCCAGTTGCGCGCGCAACTCGCGCTCCTTCACCGCTTCCACCACACGCGCTACATTTTCATCGAAGCGCTTCTGCATCTCCGCGAACTGCGCTTCCAGCTCTTTGATCCGCTTCTGTTGCCGCTCGACCCACTCCGTCCGCAGCTTCTTGCGCTCTTCTTCGAGGGTATGCCGCTCCGCCGCCATTTGCTTTTGCATGCGGTCCAGCTCGTCGCGGCTGCGGTGCAAATACGCGATCAGGTCGGCCGCCTCGCGCGATTCCGGCGTCAGCAACGACCTCGCCCGGTCGATTACTTCCGCTCCAATCCCCAGCCGCTGCGCAATGGCAATTCCGCTCGACCCTCCCGGCACGCCCACCATCAACCGGTAAGTCGGCCTCAGGTTCACATCGTCAAACTCCACCGCCGCGTTCACCACACCTGGCGTCGTTGAAGCATATGTTTTCAGCCGGTCGTGATGCGTTGTCGCCAGCACGATGCAATTCTTCGCGCGAAATTCGTCCAGCAGCGCCACCGCCAGCGCCGCCCCTTCTTCCGGCGCCGTGCCCGTCCCCATCTCATCCACCAACACCAGCGACCTCGGCGTGGCCTGCTCCAGCATCGTCTTCAAATTCAGCATGTGCGCCGAAAATGTCGAAAGGTCCGCCGCGATGGATTGTTCATCGCCGATATCCACCAGCACGCGGTCAAATATCGGCAGCACGGCGCGTTGTGCCGCCACGGGAATCCCCGATTGTGCGGCTAGCGCCGCAAGCCCCGTCGTTTTGAGCGCCACCGTCTTTCCGCCCGTGTTCGGCCCGCTGATGACCAGCACTCTTTCTTCGCCGCCCAGCGCCAGCGTCATCGCCACAATCGCGCGGTTCTCTTTGCGGAGCTTGTCCTCCAGCACCGCATGCCGCGCGCCGTCCAAATGCAATTCGGTTGCCTCGGCAAACTCCGGCATCGTCGCGTCGAAGTCCCGCGCAAACCGCGCCCTCGCCAACACGCTGTCCAGTTCCGCGATGGCCGCGACTGCAGCCTGCAATGGCAAAAGCATTGCCTGAAAACGGTCTGTAAGTTCGCGCAGGATGCGCGCAATCTCCGCCGCTTCATCTTCCGCAAGCTGCACCAGCTGATTATTCGTCTCAACCGTCTCAAACGGTTCGAGAAATACCGTCTGCCCCGTCGCGCTAGCGCCGTGCACCACGCCCGGCACGCTCCGCCGGTTCTCCGCGCGCACCGGAATAACGAAGCGATCGTTCCGCAACGTGACGTAGTCCTCCCCCGCTTCCGCGTTCCGCGCGCGCAGAATCTGTTTCAATGTCTTCTGGATTGCTTCGCGCGTTTGCGTGATGCTCGCGCGAATCCGCCGCAGCGCCGGCGAAGCATCGTCGCTGATCTCTCCATTCGGCAGCACGCACCGGCGGACCGCCGCGAGCAGCTCGCGAAAATCCGCCACGGACGCAGCGCGCCCCGCCAGCAACGGAAATTTCGCCGCGTCTTCGCGGAATTGTTGCCGCAGCCAACCTGCCGTCTCCAGCAGCGACCCTGCATCCAGAAATTCGCCCGGCTCTAGCACCGCCCCGGGCGCTTCGAGCCGCCCCAGCCACATCTCCGGATCTGCCAATGCACCAAAACCCAGTTCTCGCCCTGCCCGCAGCCATTCCCGCGCTTCGCGAATCCGCGCGAAGGCCGACTCGAGCGCCGCCCGGTCCGTGCAAAACTCCAGCGCATCTACCGTCCGCCGCCCCGGCGCACACGTTGTCCTCAGCCGCAGCAGCTCCCGCAGCTTGTCAAACTCCAATACCTCTTGTGCCGTCCGCGACATTTTTCCTTTACTTCAATTTCGCTTTGAAGTGACGCACCACATCCCCCGGCGTCGCCGCCACATGCACCAGCCTGCCGTTCACCTCGCCCCACGGCGCCGGATGCCCCAGCTCGACTTCGCGCACGCGTTCCAGTATCGGCTGCCAGAAATCGCCCAGCACCGCGAAGGGTTTTCCCTCCATCACGGATTTGTTCAGCATTTCCCAGACGACCGCCAGCTCAACCAAAGTCCCTGTGCCGCCCTTGCAAGCCACAAACCCATCCGCAACGCGAATCAGTTCAAACAATCTCTCCTGCCAGGTCCTGACGCGCACTTCCACGTCAACCCACGGATTCAACTTGGCATTGAAGAATTCCGCCGTCACGCCATACGTTTTCCCGCCTCCTTCCTTCGCACCGCGCGAGACCCCTGCCATCACGCCGCCGTATCCTCCGCTGCACACGCTATAACCCGATTCCGCCAGCGCCCGCCCAAGCAGTCGCGCTTCTTCATAATCCGCGTCGCCTTCGCGCGGCCGCGAACTCCCGAACACCGTCACTCGCAGCTCTTTGCTCACCGCTTCACCCCCGCCGGCGTTTCGTTGAACTCCTCAATCATCGCCACGCACAGCCCATCCAGCGCATCCGTTGATTCATGATTCTTTCTTTCCGCTCATATTGTTGCTCAAAAACGAAAATATCAGGCCCCGGCCGCTGGGCGTCTCTGCATAGCCCGATCTCGTCCGCACGTGTTCCAGCGAACCGGTTTTCGCATGAATTTTTCCCGCCGCCGCCGTGCTCTTCATCCGGTCTTCGAGCGAGCCGTCCTCCCCCGCCACCGGCAGCGACGCATAGTACGTTTCGAACCACTGCTGCTCCTTCGCGTATTTCAGCAGCGCCACTACGGCCCGAGGCGTCACCAGGTCGCGCCGCGACAATCCCGACCCGTCCGTTTGCACCACGTCTCCTGGAAAAATTCCTGCCGCCGCGTAAAACTCCTCGGGAAATTTTTCCAGGTCCTCCGGCGTATTCCACAAGCCGTTCTGCCGCGCCGCCGCGCGCAGCAGCATCTCCGAATGCAAATTCTGGCTGATCTTGTTGACCAGCTTCACCGCGTCCCCCAGCGGCACGGATACGTGTTCCGCCAACACCGCCCGTGGCACGGCCGCCGTCTCCGCCACATGTATCGCGCGCGCTTTTCCGCTGATCTTCACTCCTCGATCCGTCAGCAGCCCAGCCAGCACCATCGCCGCATGTTGCGCCGGCTCTTCGACCGCCAGAACTAATTTCCGCGAGGTCGTCTTCGCAGGCAGAGTCCCTCGCACGACAACCAAATTCGCTCCTGGCTCGCGCATCAGCGTCAGATCCGATTTCACTTCCGCCGCCGAAGTCACCACATCATTCTGCACGCTGAAATCCGGCGTCGCCGGAGCCACTGCCGCCAGCACCGGATCGCCCGCGCGCTCACCCGGTGTCAGTGTCAGCGTCACGGTATTATCGTCCACGGCAATCGCTGAAATCGCCGCTCCGTACTGCCACGCCATATCGTCGATTTCCCAACCGCTCGCATAACGCTCCCGCGGAAAATAGCTGTCATCCCCGATGATATCCCCGGCGATTTCTTTCACGCCCTTTGTCACCAACGCATCCGCGAGCTCCGTCACCACCTTTTCCGGTGGCCCGTCGAATTCTTCCTTCAAGACATAAGGAAATTTCCGGTTCGAAAGATTCGGGTCGCCCCGGCCCACCAGAATCAAGTCGCCCGTCAGCGTCCCTTCCGCGGAAATCATTCCGCGCGTCTCGAGCGTCGTATGAAATCGGTAATCCGGCCCCAGCTTCCCGAGCGCCACCGCCGTGGTAAACAATTTCAGGTTCGATGCCGGCACGAAATACTTGTCCGCGTTTTGTTCATAGAGTGTTTCCCCGCTCTTCTCATCCACGATCAAGAGACCCCACGCGCCCTTCACCGCAGGTCCGGCCCCCAGAAGCGTCTCCGCGCGCGCTGTGAATCGCGCGGCCTGTTCCGCCGCGCGCGATTTCTCTTTTTCCTGCGCGCCGGGCTTCGCGCTGCAGCAGGCTCCTTCCTTTTGCTGCTTCCTCTGCGCTCGCAACGTCTGCGTCGCAGCGAAACAAGCCAAAATCGCCAACGCAAATGCTCCTGAAACCCGCTGCTTCGCTCTTATCCCTGTAACCATGATTCCTCTGCTGGTAATTTTCCTCTGGCGCAAGTATAGTCGAAAGGCAACGGAACACTTTAGCAGCGCGTCAAATCATCAGATGAGTTTGCTCTTGGATTCTGTACCGCGGTTCCGCAGTTTACGCCCAGCTACTCGGACCTGCATGTTTTGCGGGCTCAAATTTCTCGTATGAGGTGAAGGATGATGAAGCAATCGCTTTCGCTGTTGTTGGCGTTCTCCATGACCTGTTTGCCGCTCTTCGCAGACGACAAAAAAGAAGCGGACCGCCTGGACAATTGCGGCATGGTCCTCAAGGAAATTCTCGACATCCCCGACGACATTCCCTCTGACCTGCTCGACAAAGCCGAGTGCGTCCTCGTCATCCCCTCGGTCATCAAGGTGGCCATCGGGATAAGCGGCAATATCGGTAAAGGCTCGATGATTTGCCGTACTGGCGAGCACTTCACCGGCCCCTGGAGCGCCCCTGCCATGATGCGCCTCGAAGGCGTGGGCATTGGTTTTCAGCTTGGCGGCCAGGCCACCGATTTCGTCATTCTGGTGATGAATCCACGCGGGGCCAAAGCCATCTTGCACAGCAAGGTGAAGCTGGGCGCCGATGCAGCCGCGGCCGCCGGCCCCAAGGGCCGTGACGCCGCTGCCGCGAGCGATGTGACCATGCGCGCCGAAATGCTCACCTACTCCCGCTCGCGCGGGCTATTTGCGGGCGTTTCCCTCGAAGGCTCGACGCTCCGCCAGGACAACGGCGGAAATCAGAGGCTTTATGGCAAGAAGATATCCGCCGAAGACATCATTCGCAAGGGCGCAGTAGGCGTGCCCCCTTCCGGTCAGAAACTGGTTGCGCTTCTCAATCAGAAATCCCCGAAGAATCTGTCCGATCCTGAATCTTTGAAGTAATCCTCCCAATCAGAGTGGCCCGGAACACCCCGAATTGTCTCGGGGTGTTCTTTTCCTCTGCGCCCTCCCCACCAAGCGCTCCCAAAATCCATCCTCCCCCTCCCCTTCGGCATGGTGGCATTCACGCTTGACATTCGACCCTATATGACTTAAAGTCATTTATGAGTGATGGTCACTATGTCCCGACGCTCCATGCCGACTCCTCTCTCTCGCAAGACCCAGGCCACCGTCTCTTCCGATCGCCGCCAGCGCCGCAGCGCCGAACTCCGTGAACGCCTCTTCCGCGCTGCTCTCGATCTCTTTGCCAGGAAAGGCTTTGTTGAAACCACCGTCGAAGACATCACCAATGCTGCCGACGTCGGCAAAGGCACTTTCTTCAACTACTTCCCTAGCAAGGACCATATCCTCCTCGCCTTTGGCGAGATGCAGCTCGAAAAGCTCCACGCGTCCGTGGAAGAAGCGCGCCAGTCCAGTGAGCCCATGCCCGTCTTTCTGCGCACTCTCCGCGCTCGCATGACCGAGGAGCCGTCTCGCAACCCCGCCATCGTGCGCACCATTCTACAAGCCCATCTCTCGAGTCTCCCGGTTCGGGAGGCCATGGCCAAGAACCACACCCGCGCCCACGCTCTGCTCACCGAGCTCATTCAGCTGGGACAGAACCGCGGCGAGGTTCGCAACGATCTCTCCGCCTCGGAGCTCGCTTACGTCTTCCGCCAAACCGTTTTCGGCACGCTCCTGCTCTGGTCGATTTTTGGTGATTCCACTCTGCCTGAGCGCATAGATGCCGCATTTAATGTTCTCTGGACCGGCTTGGCCCCGCGAGACTCCTCGGCGATGCCGCCCCAAATTCCACCTGTGAACCCGGGAGATTAGTTCCATGACCCGTAAGCGCATCTTCATTCTCGTTGTTCTCGCCGCCATCGTCACGGCCACCGCGCTCTACGCCGGATGGTTCCGCCGCGACACCGCTCTGCAGGGTTCCGGCACCGTCGAAGCGCGCAACATCCGCGTCGGCTCCAAAGTCGGCGGCCGCATTGATAAGGTCCTCGTTCGCGAAGGCGATTCCGTCGAGCCTGGCCAGGTCCTGATCACCTTCGACGACAAGGAGCTCCAGGCCGCCCTTGAACAGTCCCGCGCCAACGCGGAGAAAGCGCAGCGCGGCTTCCGCCCCGAAGAGATCGCCGAAGCCCGAGCCGCCACCGCCCAGGCCAAAGCCGATTACGAGTTGCGAAAAAATGGTTACCGTCAGGAAGACATTGACGCCGCGAAGGCTGACCTGGATCGCGCCAATGCTGATGAAGTGCGAACCCATCTCGATTTTGATCGCTACGATGCCCTCGCGAAAAAAGATCTGGTCTCAAAGCAGCAACGCGACACCGCCGAAGCCAATTGGAAGGTCGCACTTGCGCAACAGCAAAGCGCCCAACGAAAGCTCGACGAGTTCCACCGCGGCTACCGCCCGGAAGAAATCGCCTCCGCCGAAGCGCATTACCTTCAGACCCAAGCCACGCTTGAAAAACTCGAGCGCGGCAACCGCCGCGAAGACGTCGAGCTCGCCAAGGCGGTTTATGCCTACGACCAGGCCCGTTACCGCGAGCGTCAGGTCACCGCTCCCGCCGCCGCCGTCGTTGAAGTCCTCGACGTTCGCCCCGGCGATCTCATCGCACCGAACACGCCCGTCGCCACGCTCCTCGAGCGCGACCAGATCTATATCCGCATCTATATTCCCGAAACTGAAATTGGCCGCCTCCGCATTGGCCAGAAAGCCGACGTGCGCGTCGATTCCTTTCCCAACCAGGTTTTCAGCGGCGCGGTCGAACAGATCAATCAGCAAGCCGAATTTCTTCCCCGCAACGTCCAGACACGCGAAGAACGCGTCCATCAGGTTTTCGGCGTGAAGATTCGCATCGACGATTCTTCCGGTCATGTCCGCGCCGGGATGGCTGCCGATGTAAAACTGCAGGCAGGCGGTTGATTCCATGTCCACCGCGCCGCAAAACGCAATAGTCCCCGCCATTTCCGCCGAGCATCTCGTGCGGCGATTTGGCAAAGTTACCGCCGTCAACGACGTCAGTTTCCGAGTCGAGAAGGGAGAAATTTTCGGCTTCCTCGGGCCCAACGGCAGCGGCAAAACCACCGTCATCAAGCTGCTCACCGGCCTTTTGCCGCTCAGCGCCGGTTCTGCTCAGGTCGTAGGCCTCGACGTGCGCACCGACTCGGAATCCATTCGCGAGCGTGTCGGCTACATGTCGCAGAATTTCAGCCTGTATGACGATCTGACCGTCGGCGAAAATTTGCGGTTCTATGGCCGCATCTACAGTCTCGAACCCGCCCGGCTGAAGCGCCGCATCGACGAAATCATCACTCTGAACAACCTCGGCCCTTACTTTGATCGCCTCGCCGCGCAGCTCTCCGGAGGCTGGAAGCAGCGCCTCGCTCTAGGCTGCGCCATGTTGCATGAGCCCCAGCTTCTCTTTCTCGATGAACCCACCGCCGGCATCGATCCCGTCGCGCGGCGCCAGCTCTGGGATCTTCTCTTCGAACTTTCCGGCCACGGCATCACGTTTTTCGTCACCACGCACTACATGGATGAAGCCGAGCGCTGCAACCACGTCGCTTACATCCATTTCGGCAAGATCATCGCCGACGGCACGCCCAATTCGTTGCGCGAACTGCCCGAAGTCCAGCCCCACGGCACGCTGCGCGTTGAAATCACCACTCCCGAAGTCACGCGCGCTCTCCGCTTCGCCCGCCAGATTCCCGGCATTCGCAGCGCCACCATCTTTGGACAATCTATCCACGCGCTCATTAACGACGATTTCGATCTCCACGAGCTACGTGAAGAACTCTTGAAAAACGGCATTGCCGTCGCCGAGGTTCGGCCGCTCGCCGCCAGCCTCGAAGACGTCTTCGTGGAACTCACCAACAAACATCAAGCCACGCTGGAGGCCGCCGGTGCGTAGTCTCTTCCGCGGCTTCGGTGCGGTCTTTTATAAAGAGGTCCTCCATGTGCGGCGCGACTTCACCACGCTTTTCTTTTCCCTGATCATCCCGCTTTTGCAGATGGTCCTCCTCGGTTTCGGCATTGACACCAACATTCGCCAGATCAATACCGTCGTCTACAACGCCGACGGCCGCCGCGAGAGCCGCGAACTCATCGACCGTCTCAGAAATTCAGACACCTTCCATCTGATCCGTTACGTGAACAACGACCAGGATCTCAATGACGCCATCATCGCCGGCCGCGCCCGCGTCGGCGTCAAGATCCCCGTGGATTATTCCGATCGCCTCATCCATCAAATGGGCGCCCAGGTTCTTGTCGTCATTGACGGCTCGGACTCCTCCGTCGCCGGTCAGGCCGTGAACGTCACTACCGCCATCGGCCTCGATGAATCCCTTCGCCGCGTTCTCCCGGACCGTTCTGCTTTTGCCGTGGATATGCGCCCCAAGCTCCTCTTCAATCCCGATTCGCGTTCGCCCAATTTCTTTCTCCCCGGCCTCACCGCCATCCTGCTTCTCAATGTCACCACGTTCCTCACGGCCTTCTCCATCGTCCGCGAGAAAGAGCGCGGTACCCTCGAGCAGCTTTTCGTCACTCCCGTCCGCCCGTTCGGCTTACTGCTCGGCAAGCTGCTTCCGTATCTCGCCATCGGCTTCTTTGAGCTCAGCCTCATTCTGACTTTCATGCGCTTCGTCTTCCGCGTGCCCATGCATGGCAGCGTCATTCTTCTCGCGATCCTTTCTCTGCCTTATCTTTTCGTCTCGCTTTCTCTCGGCATCCTCATCTCCAGCAAGGCCAACACGCACGCGCAAGCCATGCAGCTCGCTTTCCTCACCATCCTCCCCAGCGTCTTCTTTTCCGGCTACATCTTCCCGCGCGAAACCATGCCTACTTTCTTTTACGTTCTCAGCTATTTCGTTCCCGCCGCCTATTTCATCAACATCACCCGCGGCGTCATCCTTCGCGGCGCGGGAATCACGCATCTCTGGACCGACGGCCTCGCTCTCTTCGCCATGGGTACTCTGCTCCTGATCCTCGCCGCCCGCCGCTTCCAGAAAAAAGTCATCATGGCCTAGCGTCGTCATTAAAAGTTCCTCCGCATGGGCCAAGGGCAAACCGGTGTCCGTGTGTCTTGATTCTCTCGTTTTGTCTTTTCCCGCCTTGCGGCGTATTCTGCTCACTCCGCTTCCAGGTTTAGGAGATTCCGTGTCCTGTCCCATCTGTGAAAAGCGCAAGGCCGCTCGTTTCTGTCCCGCCAAGGGCGAAAAAATCTGCGCCGTTTGCTGCGGCACCGAACGCGAAGTCACCATTGATTGCCCGTCCGACTGCGCCCACCTCATCGCCGCCCACCGCTACGAAAACGAGCACCGGCGCTCCCTGCCCGCAGATACTCCGTTGCTCGATGAGAAAATCCCGCAGGACATCGTCTACACCCACCAGCAACTCATGGCCGCGCTCGCGTTTTCCATCGCCAAGTTTTGCGCCGTCCAGCCTGCCGCTACAGACACCGATGTTCTCGCCGCCATCCAGGCTCTTGCCGAAACATACAAGACGCTCAGCTCAGGAATCATCTACGAAAAACCCCCGGAGGCTCCGCTGCCGCGGGCACTCTACGCCGCCATGACCGCCTTTATCTCCGAAATCAAAAAGCAGCAGGCGGAACGCACCGCTTCCGCCAGCCTGAAAGATTCTCAAATTTTTTATCTCTTGGTTTTTCTCTACCGGATGGGATTGTTGCGTACCAACGGCCGTCCCCGCTCGCGCCGTTACATTGAATTCCTGCGCAATCAGTTCCCCCAAGCCCCCGAGCTTAAGCGCGAAGAGTCCCGCATCATCGTCCCGTAACCAGGACCAAAGCAAATCTATCCCGTTGTGCAAGAATGCCCTCGTTCTATCTGTTGCGCCACCGCGGCAGCATCCCAACTCAATGACATTTGCGCACACGGCGCCGTGCGCCTCATTTCCTCCCACGGCCGCGAAGCCAATCCGAGCTTCTGCCGTATCTGTCTCACGCGCGCCGAAATCTTCTGCCTGTATTCCTCCGGTGCATAACCATTCCGCAAATACCACTGCTCGTACTGTTTTGCCAGCTTCGGAAATTTCTCCCGCAAAAACGGCAGGAATTCTTTCGCCGACGATGGCATCAGAAACAGCACATTCGTGAAAAACCACTGCGCCCCGGCTTCCTTCGCCGCCGCCGCAAGTCCCTCCAGGTCATTCTCCCGGTCCGTAATCCCCGGCAGCACGGGTGCAGCCGACACGCCCACCAGCAAACCAGCCTCTCGAAGCGGTTTCACCGCCGCGAGCCGCAAATCCGGCCTCGGCGCTCGCGGCTCCAGCAATCGCGCCAGGCGCGGCCGCAGCGTTGTAACCGTGATATTCAAAAATAGCGCCGAGCGCGCTGCAATCTGCCGCAATACATCAATGTCGCGCACTATCTGATTCGATTTCGTCGTGATCGAAACACTCAATCCCTCGCGCCGCGCCAGTTCTTCCAGGCACGCCCGCGTCACGCCGTGCTCTCGCTCTGCCGGCTGATACGGGTCCGTCGCCGTCCCGATCGCGATGTGCTCCGGCTGTGTTCCTCCAGAATTTTGCGATGCGTACGAATACTTGTGCGAAATATCGTAGGCCAGCAGCGGCGCGGCATCTTTTTTCACAAAAATCTTTTTCTCGAATTCCCCGCCGTCCAGCTCCATGTATTCGTGCGTGTACCGCGCGTAGCAATACCGGCACCCGAACTCGCACCCGCGGTAAGGATTGATCGTCCATTCGAACGGCACGCGGTTCGAATCGCACCGGTTCAATATCGACTTCACCGGCAGCAAGAAATATTCCGGCCGCTCCGCCGATTTCCTCTGCGTTTCCGCCGACGGAGAAGAGGCAGCGAGGCGGGCTATGCCGGCCAGTCGCGTCGGGGCAGGCTCGCTGGCCACTTTCTTTGGGCTTATGTCGCTGGGGCTCGCAGGAGAGATCACTCGTTCCGCAGTTGCGCAGAACAGTGACGCTGTAGTGGGTCGTGCGGGGCGGCGCCGAATCCGAAAACTCGAAACGCCGGTGGTTGGGGAGTGAACTGGGGACATAGCCCACCTCGAAGCTCACCCAGTGTTTCGCTTTTTGTTCGCCATGTCAAGTGCTTTCGTCTTCCCCCTCCCCCGCTTGCTCTTGCTGGCCGCATCCTTTTCGAATTAGACCGTCCCTCGATTGTCTCCCACCGCCCCTCGGGGTATCCTCTTTGCTCCCGGAGGTTCTCTTGGCTAAATCCCGGCGCGCGGCATTCCATTTTTTAGTTTCCGCTTCATTCCTTCTCGTCGCCGCTGGATTTTCTACCGCCCGAGCACAAACGCCTCCCAAGAAGCCGGCAGCCGGCCCGCCCGCGCCACTATCCACCCACTACCCCATTCTTCTTCTCGCTCTCGGCAGCGACCCTTCCTGGAGCCTGCGCATCGGTCAGAAGGGCCCGGAGCGTCTCGATCGGCCGGCCTACCCGCCCATCACGTTAGAGCCTGCCGAGGTCACCCGCGAAGGCACCGCCGACTCCTGGACCTATCACGCCAAGGACACCGGCACCGGCGCCACCCTTTCCGTTCACCTCACTCGTGAGACCTGCACCGATCCCGCCTCCAGTACGAAATACAATTTCCGCGCCGTCGTCGATCACGCCCAGCTCGGTACGCTCAACGGCTGCGCGCGCATCGCCGCCGAGCTGTTCCCCAAAATCGTCAATCCCGCGAATCAAACCAGCGACGATGACGACTTAGACAAAAAGAAGCCGCCTGCGGAAATCATCCCCAATTTCAAACCCCCTGTGGCACTCGCTTATCTCAATTCCGCCGGCAAGATCGTGGTGAGTTTTGGCGCCGTCAAGAAGATCGCGGCGACCGAAGGCTCAGAGCTGGCCCTGTCGCACGACGGAAAAAAGCTCCTCTACACGCGGTCCGACTCAAAGACAGGCCCTGACCGCACCATCGTGCTCTACGAGTTCAACACCGGCCTTTCCCACGATCTCGTTCACGGCCTTGTCCGCCGTGCCTTCTGGTCACCGGATGACACGCGCATCGCTTTCCTGAAATCTCAAGACCAGAAGTGGCAGATTTGGACGTTTCCCGCCGCCGCGCCCGAATCAGCTGCGCCGTTTTACACCAACGATGTCGCCGCGCTGCATGGTTGGGTGGATGCTCACACCGTCCTCGCCAGCGACATGCAAAATCTCTACTGGATCAGCGACGACAGCAGACCGATTCAAACTCTCGTGCTCAAGGATCTTTACGGCCCGGCCTTTCAAGTCATGAGTTCGGACTTGATTCGTGTGAACTCGGCCAATTCCGATCTCTTGCTCGTTTCCGCGGATTACCAAACCCCGCCCAAGGGCGCTCCAAAAGATTCCATGGATCTCGCTGCCGGCTTCTTTCTCTATGAAGTACGCTCCAAGCGCCGCGTCGTTCTCAGCCCACCCGATCAATGGGCGCGCGGTGGCGAATGGTCTGGCGACGGCGTCCAGATTTTCTACACGCGCCGTCTTGCGGCCAATTCCTTTTCCACTTTTCGCATTTTCTGGGACGGTACCGGCGCCGCCCCCGGCCAGCGCCGCTTTATGGACGGCACGGACCTCGTCGTCGGCAAGTAATCTCGCTCTCGGACTGTCATTCCCTGGCCATTAGCCGATACGCGCCGTGCCCCTTCCGTTGGCCACTCAGCCATCCGCCGGCACGCTATACTTCCATAATGGCGACATCTTCCCCTGTCGAACCACGTCAAGTAGGGATCCTTGTCCTCGACGAGGACGCCCAGGGCTCCGCCGTGCGTCAGATCCTCGATTCCGAGGGCTGGCGCGTCCGCATCGTTCCCGACACGAATCTCCTCCTGGCCGAGCTGAGAACCGCCGAATGGTCGCTGGTCATCGCCAATATCGCCCTGACCGGCCTCGACACACCGCCCTTTATCACTCTCCGGGAACTCGCTAGTGTTCCCGTCGAAGACGGCGCTCGCATCCGTGTCCTCTACCTCGTGCCGGAATTGACCGGCAGCCAGTACGTCGCCGCGCTGGAAACCGCCAAGCTTCCCTACGTGGTCCGCCCCTACCATCTCCACGACTTCCTCGAAAAAGTCAGCGACCTCCTCGTCGAGGTCAAAGCCATCGAAGCGCCCCTCCGCCAGGTGCGCTACGAATTCGGCAGCCTCCGCAAAAAGAAAAAACAGGCCGGCCGTACTAATTCCATGTTTGCCTCACGCGATTCTTACAACTACACCGATGAAGAGCTCGCCGAATACGAAAAGCAGGAAGCGGAATCCTCCAAGACCAAGCGCATCAAGCCTCGCACCAACCTCGGCGGCTCCGACCGCTAAGTTCTTGGCCGAGTGCCGCCTTTTCCGCTTCTTTCTCTTACCTCCGTGAATTTTGTGCCAAGCGCCCGCCCCGGCCTTGTCGGCGTGTCCTCTGTGTTAATCCGCACTTTTCTTTGCAAGAACTTCAACCTTCCCCGTTCTAATCCCGAGCATGTCCTCGAGGGTTCAAGCACAGGAGGATTTCATGAAACATTCACTTTTGAACGCCGTAATGGCCAGCCTGCTCGGCATCAGCACCGTCGGCGGTCTGGCTTTTGTTTCGGCCGCGCCAAATCCCGCAATTCCACCCAAATCCGAAGGAGGCTGGCGGCTGCTTGAGCCGGTCACCTACGAAAACATCGGGCGGGTGGCCGCAGTTTCGCCGCGGTCTTGGATTCGCTCTTGCTCGGGGTGCCCCATGTTCGTCCCGCACGGGCGAACGTGGGATTCCCCGGTTCTGTTCCCAGTGTTGAATGCCTTTTCGATTTCGTCCTCCGTCTTCGATCTCCGGTTCTTCACTCGGCAGTGTCAATCTCCATCAGCCGTGTCCCTCTCCCTGAATAAGACGAGTAGCTGCTCCACACCCAGTCCTTCGGATCTTTCACCAGCCGGCGCGTAACCGGATTCCGGTGCATGTATTCCAGTTTTTCCCGCATCTTGGCTGCGCTGTACACGTTGAAATCGTAGAATCGTTTTTGCCAGAATTGGGGCAGCACTCCTTCCCCGTCTCGAAACGGTAGCGTCCTCTGACTCGGAGACTGTTTCCGTCTCCCGCGCCGCATCCTTTTTGACACGCGCAGCTTCAGACTGTGCACCACGCTCGAAGGCGTGCCCTTCTTCGATTCCCCGATCAGCAAATGCACATGCTCGGGCATCACCACAAAGCCAACCAGAGCAATCCCGTATTTCTTGCGCACCTCCCCAAGCGCCCCAACAAACACGTTTCGAGCCCGCGCCGTCCCCAACAAGGCAAACCGCCGGTAACAACTAAACGTGATGAAATGTACATCGCCTTTGCCGTAGTAGCGTTTGAGATTCTTTGGCATCCGGAAGACGAAGGTCCCCACGTTCGCCCATGCGGGCCGAACATGGGGCACCCTCGCGGTACTCCGTGGGTACTTCCAGGAATGTTATACTCCTTCCGTGCGAAGCCAACATGAAAACAAACTCAAAACCACGGCCACCCGCCCTTTCAGACTCAATGAAAACGCACCCTCGGACAATATTACGCAAAAACTCATTAAGGATTGCCTATGAAAATGCCGCATAAGTTCGGTTCATACACCCCGCTGGCCGTCTTGTTAATTTCTCTGTATCTGCCCTTCGGTACCGCAGGTCCAGAAGGATCTGATCGCGCAACGCTTCATGTCCGTGTTGTCGACCACTCCGGACGAGACGTTGGACGAGTTACTATTGTGGAATTCAAGTCCAAGGGCGGTGGAAGAAACTTGGCTGGCCTTTTTCGCGGTAACGACATCGTCGCAGTTCCGTTCGATGTATATCATTTGCGGTTGTACGCCACCGGCTTTTATAGCGCGGAGAGGGATGTTCCGGTGTTTCAGTCAGATGTGTGGGTGCGTGTCGGATTGGCTCTCGGAGAAGAAGGAGGGCCGCTGAGGTTCCAGTTGCCCGGGGTCGTGAAAACTCCAAAGCCTAAAGAGGGGGGAGAGACATGGGTCAGGCTCTCCGGAGTTTATTCGACGTTTGTAATGGACGCGAAAGTGACCGACTCCGGCGAGTTTGCGATTGCGGGCATTCCCCAGGGTATTTATGTGGTTACGACAACTCAGAAAGATCACATCGTCGATGTCAGGCCTGTTTCCATACCCTTCGACACCAATCTTGTGATTGATCTCACGCCAACCCGAAAGGACTAATGCCGCCTGTTCAGCAAACGCCCACACTTCACCTCTTGCGAACACGACGCCGAAACCTCCCTCGACCACACCCAGTTCCGCCAATACACTTCCCAGTTCGGCCGCTGGCTCTCCCCCGACGCACTTGGCGGCTCCATCGACAGTTTCGTCGAAGAAATCCAAAGGCGTTTCTCGCGTGCCACATCCGGCCTGAAGAGTGAGCGCGTCGTCGGCGTGGTGGTCGCTTACGGCGGTGAAGTCGCCTGGAGCGATATTTTTGCTTCCGGCCAACTCTTCGATCATTACTGGAGCAAACTCCTCCGCAGCTACGCCGTCGAAGCCCTTGCCCGGCCCACGCTGCGCGAAGTAGCTTCCCGCGACGACGCCCAGGATTTTCTCCGCCGCCTGAACGGCCGTGAAATCCAGGAGAGTGAGCCCGGCGTCTACCGCTGGCTCGAAATCACCGAAGGCAAGCTCACCCAAATCGAGCTCGATGCGCTCCAACCCAAACCCATGACGCTCCATCGCCTCACATTGCACCGCACCTCGTAAAGGCGGGCTCATTGCAGCAGGGGCGCAGCACGCTGCGCCCTTAGCTCAGACCTCTCCGTGCCCTCTGGACTCCGAACTCTGCGGGCTCTGTGTTATGCTTTTTCTTCTCTGTATCTTTGTACCGCGCTGCGATCCGGTGTGCCCGCAAGAAGATCCGTCGCCGTACCGCTCCATGACGAGTGCCGCAACTCCGGCGCAATCTCCGCCAGCGGCTCCAGTACGAATCGCCTGTGCATCATCCGAGGATGTGGCACCTGCAATTCCGGCGTGTCAATCGTCTCCTCTCCGTACAAAAGAATGTCCATGTCTAGCAGTCGCGGGCCCTTTGCGATCAATTTCTTGCTTCCCATGCGCGACTCAATCTCCCGCAGCGCACGCAGCAGTGCCAGCGGTTCCAACTCTGTCTCTGCCTCCACCACACAATTCAGGAACCATGGCTGCTCCAGAAAATCCACCGGCTCGGTTTCGTAGAGCGACGACACACGCCGCACGCGTACGCCAGCACCTTCGAGCGCCGCAATTGCCCCGCGCAGGTTCGCCTTACGGTCTCCAACATTCGAGCCCAGCGAGAGATAGATGATTTGCATGGGCATTCTCAAGCCGAACCTGCCCCGGCCACAGAACACTTTGACATTTGACTTTCCGGGAATAGAATACGCGCGACTCTCCGGTACGTTTCTAACCCAAGAAGGACACTCAGCGGGAAAATCTTTTTCTTACCGGAGTCGGTTTTATTCGTCTTTTTCCGAGCCGCACAGCGGCGTTCTTCGATTCGGAACAGTACCCGAAGTTTCGGCAAGGGGAGGAAACTATGAACCGGCGACTGCTCGTCATCCTGCTGTCGTTTCTCGCTGCGGGCCCGGCGTGGGGGCGCAGCTCACCTGCGGACGATCAGGCAGAGCAGGTAAAAGCTCTGCTTGAGCGGGTCGAGCTGCTGGAGAAGCGTGTGGCAGAACTGGAGGGCAAACAAGGAGCGTCTGCCATGCCCCTCCTCACCGCCGCCGAGAAGACAACCGCTCAAAAATCCGAACCGCAGGGGGCAACCGCGTCTACCGTGCAAACGCATGATCATATGGCTCAGGAGCAGGCTGTGGCCCAGCAAGCCGAAGTTCACTATCCCTCACTGCAGGTTCGCGGCTTTGCCGACGTGGACTTCTCCGGCACGGACCAGAAGGGGGCGAAAAGTGGTTTTAATCTAGGGCAGTTGGATTTGCACCTGGCCTCCCCGCTCTCTCGAAAGATCAGCTACTTCGCTGAGATGACCTTCAACGCTCACCCCACCGACTACACCGTTGAGGTCGAACGCTCCATCATCCGGTACGACTACAACGATTACTTCAAACTTTCGTTCGGCCGCTATCACACCCCCATCGGTTATTGGAATACCGCTTTCCACCACGGGGCGTGGTTGGAGACATCGATCGATCGGCCGGAGATCGTAAAGGTGGGTGGCACCTTCATTCCCATTCACTTCGTCGGATTTCTTGCCGAGGGCAACATTCCTTCGGGCGGCGCGGGCCTTTCGTACAGTTTTGGTGTCGGTGATGGCCGGGGAGAAACCATAAGCCGCCCCGGCGACGCGGGAGATATAAATAACAACCGCGCCTGGGTTGCCAACATCTTCGCCCGGCCGGTGAAACTCTATGGCTTTCAGTTCGGCGCGTCCGTGTATCGGGACAAAATCACCTGCCAGAATAATCCATTAGTTCCGGTAGTCCCGGGCTGCCGCTTGACAAATGGAAAAGACTACCGCGAATGGATCACATCCGCTCATGTGGTTTGGACGAAGGGTGCCCCGGAGTTTCTGGCGGAAATCGCCAATGTTAGCCATCGCCAGGTTCTGACCAATCGGACTTCCAACAGCCAGGGTTTGTACGCCCAGTTGGGTTATCGTCTTCCTTGGTTTGAAAATACATTGAAGCCGTATTACCGTTTTGAGTATCTACACACACCTCCGAGCGATGCGGTTTTCCTTAACTTAGACTTGGTGGAATCGATTGTCGGTTTGCGTTACGACATCTCAAGTTATGCCGCATTCAAGAGCGAGTACCGGCACGTGAGCCGCAACGTACTGCAAACTCCCACATTCGATGGCATAGTAAACGGTTTGTTCGTGCAGACAAGCTTCACGTTTTAAGTGAGCCACCCGATGAATGCGACATACAAGCGGTTCGCGGCAATCCTCTGGGCGATGTTCTGGCTGTCCACAAGTTTCCAGTGGCCCTCGGCCGCGCAGACCGTGCGAGGAACCGACATTGCTGTTGTCGTCAACCCTGACACTCCCGTCGACGATCTTAGCCTTGCCGAAGTGCGCAAGGTGCTTCTCGGCGAACGGCAATATTGGAGCTCGAAACTCCCAGTGGTCTTATTGATCCGCGCCCCCGTGGCCCGGGAACGGGATGTCGTGCTGCGGGTCATCTACCAGATGACGGAAGCGCAGTTCAAACAGTTTTGGATCGCGAAGATTTTTCGCGCAGAGGCGGCTTCTCCGCCGAAAATCGTCTACTCAAATGATATGCAATATGAGCTCGTGGCTGCCATGCCCGGCGCCATTGCCTTTGTCGATGCTCGGAACGTGCGGCCGGGCTTGAAAGTATTGCGGGTCGACGGGCGCCTCCCCGGTGAGCGGGATTACCCGCTCCGGTAACCGAACGCGATTCCGGCGCGGTGGAACGCCGGAAGTTCGGCTTTTCCGAGGCTGATTCTAATTTGCGAGCCCCAGGCGCTTGAGTAATGCGTGGAATCGCGCATCCGAGCGTACACGGTTGAAGAGCGGATCCACGCCCAGGGACACCAGGCCACTGTCGTGTTCTTCGTAGGCCTTTTCCAGCCAAATGAGCGTCTTCTCTTTTTCGCCCATGCGCGCATAGATTTGAGCAATGTCGTAGGAGGAAACGTAGCCGTGCTTGGAAATCTCGGTCATGCCATCCAGCCAGCTTCGTAAAACACCGTTATACCCGGACTTCGAAAAATCCTCTTCGATGGAGGCCGCCAATTCCGGGCTGCCCGAGAGTGAAACAAATTTCTCTCTTTCGGCTACAGCTTCCTTCTCCTGGCCCATTTGGGAGTAGACCCCCTCAAGTATTCGACGCGCCGGCGCAAACTTTTGATCGATGTCCAGCACCTTGCGCAGCTGCTCGACCGCTTGATCGTATTGGCTGGAGAGATAGAATTGCCATCCCAACTTGGTATTGATGATAAGAGAGAGCGGATCAAGATCCTTTGCCCTTCTTGTTTCGCGCATTCCGTCATCGAGCCGGCCGGTGTTGGACAGATAGTCGCCGTACCAGAGGTGCGCGTTTGCCGAGTTTGGATTGAGCTCGACGGCGCGTTTAAATTCCTTTTCCGCGCCGGTCCAGTCCCATTCATAATGCTCTTTCACAAGTCCCAAAGAGGTGTGCGCTTCCGGTAGCGTGTCATCGATTTCAAGAGCTTGCATCGCTGCGGCCTTGGCTTTCGGCCAGGCCTCTGCCGGGGGCAGGTATCCGGCGTCTCCAAGCAAACTATATGTATCTGCGAGACCCGCATAGGATAGTGCGTAGCGCGAATCTTTCTGGACAGCCTGCGTGAAGTAGTCCGCGGCTTTCTTGAAGTCCGCTTCCGTCCATTTGTTCCAATAGAAAAGCCCCTGCAAGTAGAACTGATAGGCTTCAACATCCTCCGTCGGCCGCTTGGATACTCGTTTTATCTCCTCCCCGTCGAGTTTGGGGCGCAACCGTCCGTAGATGTCACCTGCAATTTCTTCCTGCACGGACACCAAATTGGAAAGTTTCCGGTTGTATTGGGCTCCCCAGATTTGCCGTTTGTTTTGCACGTCTTCGAGATTCACGCTGATGAGCAGCTCGTCACCCGACTGGATGAGCCTCCCCGTGAGTATTGCTCGGACGCCCAGATCGTGTCCGACGCGTTCCGGGTCCGTGGACTGTTCCTTATAGCGAAAGACAGTATTCCGCGACATCACCGTGAGATTCGGCAACTGCGAGAGACTATTGATCAGGCTCTCGGTGATTCCGTCACTGAGATACTCCGTCTTGGAATCCTTGCTCACATTGACGAAGGGCAACACGGCGATCGAATCGATGCGCGCCGCTCCCTTCTTTCCGAATAAGCTTCCACGAAGATTGCCGGCGACCAGGCCGAACACGGCCAACACCGCAATAAGAGCTCCGCCCCACGCAAAATGATGCCAATTCCGCCGAAGGGCATAGCGGTACGTGGAACCCGAGGTCACGGGCAACGCGCGGGCGGAATCGGTGTCTCGCTTCAATCGTTGCAGGTCGGCCCGCAGGTCAGAGGCGGTCTGGTAGCGCAATCCCCGATCTTTCTCTAGCGCTCTGGAGATAATCATTTCCAGTTGGGGAGAGATCGCCGGGTTTAGCCGCACTGGGGGAATCGGCGCACGGTTCAATATGGCTTCGAAGATTATTCCAGAGGTGTTGCCGGTGAAGGCCCGCTGGCCGGTGGACATTTCATAGAGCACAATCCCGAGAGAGAACAAGTCCGTGCGCGGGTCGAGCTCTTCTCCGCGAACCTGTTCGGGCGACATATAGGTGATCGTTCCCACCGCCACGCCAGTGCTCGTGAAATGATCATCCTGGGTGGTTGTGCTGATCGCTTCCGATTTCGGCGTCGGCCAGGTTGTACCTCTGCGCTCCGGCAAAAGCTTGGCGAGGCCAAAATCCAGAAGTTTTACCTGACCGCGATTCGTCACGAAAATATTCGCCGGCTTGATATCACGGTGGATGATCGCTTTTGAGTGGGCCGCGTCGAGGGCGTCCGCCATTTGGAAGCCATACTCCGGAACTCGCTCAATCTCCAAGGGCTTCCCGGAAATGTGGTGCTTCAGCGTCTGCCCCTCGAGGATCTCCATGGCGATGAAATTCTGGCCTTCGTACTCGTCCACGTCATAAATGGTGCAGATGTGCGGATGATTCAGTGAGCTGGCAGCCCGCGCTTCGCGTTGAAAGCGTTCGACCGCGTGACGATCCTTGGAAAGGTCTTCCGGGAGGAATTTCAAGGCGACTTGGCGGCCAAGCTTAATATCCTCAGCTCGATACACCACTCCCATACCGCCCCCGCCCAATTTTTCGATAATGCGGTAATGGGAAACGGTCCGCCCAATCATAGAAAAGAATCCGCCTTTGGCTGGTCATATTAGGGTGCGGCTCCACGCAAGTCAACGCGAAGAGGTTGAGACGGCACCCGCCACACACGCACACCCTCGGAAGCTCGTCGCCGCGATGGTGTTTGATCGCGACCCAGAGGATTCAGCCCTGCCTAAAGTGCGCCCTCTACGCCTCGAATACAGCTGGAGGACGACCCTTGCAAATTCGCCGCATTGCGCCTCACCGCGATTCCCCCAGTTCATTCGAACGGTACCAATATAGTAATTGACACGGTGTATACTTCCTGCTATTCTTCCCTGTGCATACCCAGTCAAACCTAGCTGTGACGGCGCCCACGGGGACTTCTCCTTATCCATTACTCCATTCAACTCCTTTATTTTCTATCGCTTCCTCACTCTTTTGCTCCACGGCGCTCACACAACCCCTTTCTTTTCAAGTGCTTCCGTACTCTTTCCATCGCGACGGAGGGTGTACCCCCCTCTATACTTCCCTGCGCCCTCTTCTTCATTCACTCTCCACCACTAAATCTTTTGCAATCACATCGTTAGCAGACCCCTTCCGATTAACTCCTTTCGAATCACATCGTTGCAAAAACCATAGGGGGGAGGGGGCTTCCTGCCTCTTCAAACTCTCAGTTGTAGGCTATCGGCTGTCGGCTTCTTCAGAACAATCGCGGCTGGCGCTTCGGCAATTCACGGCCGAAGTATTCGTAGGCGCGCGCGGTGGCGACGCGGCCGCGGGGGGTGCGGTCGATCATGCCGATCTGCATGAGGTAGGGCTCGTACATTTCTTCGATGGCGTCTTCCTCTTCGCTGAGCGCCGCCGCCAGCGTGCCCACGCCGACCGGCCCACCCGCGTATTTGTCGAGCAGCGCCAGCATGAGGTTGCGGTCCACTTCATCGAGACCATTTTCGTCCACGCCCAGCATCTGCAATGCTTCCTGGGCGACCGCGCGCGTGATGCGGCCCGCGGCGCGAACCTCCGCAAAATCACGCGAGCGCCGCAGCAGGCGATTTGCCACGCGAGGGGTTCCGCGGCAGCGGCGGGCGATTTCTTCCGCGCCACCGTCCTCCATCTGAATGTTTAGAATTTTCGCGGAGCGGTGAATGATGATGAGCAAATCCTCCGGCTCGTAAAAATCCAGCCGGTGCACGATGCCGAAGCGCGAACGCAGCGGCGCGGTAATCAATCCCGCGCGGGTGGTCGCGCCAATCAGAGTGAAATGCCCGAGCGCAAAAGGGTGAATCCGCGCGCCCGGTCCCTGGCCGATGATCAAGTCCACGCGAAAATCTTCCATCGCCGGGTACAGCACCTCTTCCACGGCCGGCTGCAGCCGGTGAATTTCATCGAGAAAAAAAACTTCCTTGCCTTCGAGCGAAGTGAGTATCGCGGTCAAGTCGCCTTTGCGTTCCAGCATCGGACCGGCGCTGGTCTTGATGGGTACGTTCAATTCATTGGCAATGATTTGTGCGAGGGTGGTTTTGCCGAGTCCCGGCGGGCCGTAAAGGAGCACGTGGTCGAGGGCCTCATCGCGGCTGCGAGCGGCTTCGATGGCAATCTGGATGTTTTCCTTAACGCGCTTCTGTCCGATGTACTCGTCCAGGCGCTTTGGGCGCACGCTCGCTTCGATGCGCGCGTCCTCGTCAAACGGCTGCCCGGAGACAATGCGCTGCGGCTGTTTTTGCTGCATCATGCGTTTTGCGGTTCCGTCAGCCATTTATTCAATTTTCTTTTCGTAGGGGCATGAACTATCGTGCCCCTACAGCGTGCATCTTTTTACGCCGCGCCTCTTGCCGAAAGTCCCTTTGGGGCGCTCAACGCCTGCAATGCTGCGCGCAGAAGCTTTTCAAAACTCACGCTGCCCGCCTCGCGCTTCGCTTCGCCGACGGCGCTCTCCGCGGCGCGGGCGTCATATCCCAGATTCACGAGCGCAGAGAGGACGTCCGCTTCCACTCCTGCGGGCGAAGATGCCGCTGGTCTTTCCGTTTCCACGGCTACGACGTCCAGTTTGTCTTTCAGCTCGACGACCATGCGCTCGGCGGTTTTGCGCCCCACACCGGGAATCCGGGTCAGCCGCGCCAGATCGCTGCCGCGGATGGCGGGGACCAGCTCCTCGACGCTCATCCCCGACAGGATTTTCAGCGCCAGCGCCGGCCCGACGCCGGAAGCCGAGAGAAGCATCTCAAAGAAATGTTTTTCGCGCGAAGAGAGAAAACCGTAGAGCGCCAGCGCGTCTTCGCGCACGTGCGTGTGAATCAGCAGCGTGACTTCGGTATGAAGCTCGCCGAGCGAAGCGTAGGTCGAAAGCGGCACTTGCACGAGATACCCCACGCCGCCCACATCCACGAGCACTTGATTCGGTCTTTTTCCGGCGAGCCGTCCGCGGAGCTGGCCAATCATCGCTCGCCAGTATTGCCGCTTTCTCTTCGCCCGTCAACGCGCGGGCGCATCGCTGCTCTTGGCGGCCAGGAGGCTTTTGAATTCGGGGTCGTCGTGCAGGATTTTCAGGTCGGGATCATTTAAGGCCCAGCGAGCGTTGGAGTAACCCGATTTAATGCAACGCCGGAACATCTCCAGTGCGTCTGCCTTCATCGCAAGGCAGCCGTAAGTGCACGCGGCGTTGTAGAGCACATTGGAATCGGTGGGGCGCATGGCTACGGCAATGCGCACGTGCAGCACCGCGTCTTCGGGTTGACCGAGGTTCGCCAGGTCCGCGGCCAGGAGGATGCGCGCGCGGACATCGTCGGGAAACTGTTGCAGCTGGCGTTCCAGCACTTCCTTTTCACGGCGGCGCAGGCGCTCCGCATCCGCGATGCGCCCGAGACGTTCGAAGGAATTGATCAGCGGAATGAGCGCGTTGTAATCATTGCTCACAATTTCCAGCGCGCTTTCCGCTAGTTCGACGGCCTCTTCGTACCGCTGGGAGGCAAAATAAGAGCGCCCGAGAACATCGTGGGCTCCTTCGCATTCGGGCCGCAGTTCGATGGCCCGGCGCGCCAGGCGGATGCTGTCGTCATAGTGCTGCTGAGCATATTGAATGCGCGCTCTCGCGGAGAGCACTTCGGGGAGATCCGCCGCCAGCCATTCCGCTTTTGCGCAAGCCGCCAAGCCCTTTTCGACGAACTCCGGATTCGGGCTGCGGAATTCGTGCATTCCGCCCCAGACATGCGCGATTCCCGCGTAGGCCAACGCGAAATTCGGGTCCAGCTTTACCGCCTCCTCATACATTGCCAGGGCGTACTCGAACTGACGCTGCCGGAGGTAACTGCGGCCACGGAGGTAGAAATCGTAAGCCACCGGATTCGCGGTCGGCTTCTTGGCGATCACTTTCTCTTCCTGTGGCGAAAGCTTGATCTCCAGGGCCTTCGCAATGCTGAGGGAGATCTCTTCCTGAATGGCGAAGACGTCCTCCATCTGGCGGTCGTAGCGTTCGGCCCAGACCGAATGCCGGGTGGCACTCTCCACGAGCTGAGTGGTAATGCGCAGGCGGTTCCCCGCGCGGCGGATGGAGCCTTCGAGCACGTACATGGCATTCAGCTTTTCCCCGACTTGGGGAGCGGTGACCGGTTTGTCGCGGAAGGCCAGCATTTCCGATCGCGGAAAAATCTCGATGCGCGCAATTTTGGAAAGCTCGGTGATGATGTCCTCGGTCATGCCGTCACGGAAATATTCGTCTTCCTTTGCCCCGCTCAGATTTTCGAAATACAGCACCGCAATGCTCTTCTTCGGCGCAGCGGCCGGACGCGCCGCGCCAGCCGATGCAGGAACGGGTGTTGAGGAACTGCGCGCATCGGAATCGCTGCGGACAGAAGAGTCTAGATCGCGCTTCAGCCGCTTGAGGTCAGCGCGCAATTCCGTAGCGGTCTGGCAGCGGAGTTCGCGATCTTTTTCGAGAGCTTTTGCAAGGATGCGGTCCATCTCCGCGGGCATCTTGGGATTGATGCTGGTGACGGGCCTGGGCGTGTCGTTCAGAATGCCATTGAAAATAATAGCCGCGGTGCTGCCGCTGAAAGGCAGTTCACCGGTCGCCATTTCGAAAAGAACAATGCCCAAGGAAAACAAATCCGTACGGGTGTCCAATTCCTCGCCGCGCGCCTGCTCCGGGCTCATGTAGGCGACCGTACCGATGGAGCTGCCGGGGCTGGTCAAGTTCTCTGGAGCGACATCATGAGTTTCGGTTTGCATGGCGGACTTGTTGAGCGTCTCGTCAATGGACCCTCGTTTGTATTCGACTTTGGCCAGGCCGAAATCGAGGATTTTCGCTTGGCCGCGTTCGGTGACGAAAATGTTTGCGGGCTTGATGTCGCGGTGAATGATGCCTTTTCGATGCGCGGCATCCAGCGCGTCGGCGATCTGAATGCCCAACTCAATCACCTGAGCTGCATCCATGGGCTTGCTAGCGATGCGGTGCTTCAGCGTTTGTCCCTCAAGGAGTTCCATGGCGATAAACGGCTTGCCGTCGGACTCACCCACGTCATAAATGGTGCAGATGTTCGGATGGTTCAGCGCCGAAGCAGCTCTCGCCTCACGCTGGAATCGGTCAAGCGCCTGGCGGTCGCCGACGGTATCTGGCGGGAGGAATTTAAGCGCGACATTGCGGCCCAGACGCGTGTCCTTGGCATTGAAAACTACGCCCATGCCGCCGCCACCAAGTTTTTCAAGAATTCGGTAGTGAGAAACGGTTTCGCCAATCATGTTTGGCAGTCATCTTATGGTTGCGCAGCACTATTGTCAAAGCACGCGGGAACTACCGTCAGGGAAGCAGGCTATGCGATGGCGAATTCTTGATTGCTCAGCGGCGCGCGCGATCTTTGCGCACCGCTTCATCAATCAGCGCGTCCAGTTCATCTCTTGTCAGGGTGACGTGATCGCCCGGGCTCTCTCCCGCGTCGCAGGTGAGAGGAAGCTCCGCGCCTCCGCCCGGAGGCGGCGAAACAAAATATCGAGAACGGGCAGCCATCAATTTGGCCACCTCGCGGCTCGAAAGAAGCGCGGGAGTTCCGGCTATCTCCGCGGCCAGCGTGATTTTTGCGAAGTGTTCAATCGTCTCCATGCGGAAAAACGCGGTCAACAAGTCGGTTCCGCACGTGACCGCACCGTGATTCGCCAGCAGCAAGGCGTCGTAGTGAGGCACAAAAGGCTCGAGAGCCGTGCTCAAATCCGGCGTGCCGGGAGTGGCGTAGCGCACAAGCGGGATTTGTCCCAGACCGATAATCACTTCGGGAATCAGCGCCTGATCAAGCGCGCGTCCTGCGGCCGCGAAACCCGTGGCAGTCGGCGGATGCGCGTGGCAGATGGCGTGAACATCCGGCCGCATGCGGTAATACAAAAGATGCATGGCGATCTCGGAGGAAAACCTGCGGTGGCCTGCGAGCTGCCGGCCTTCGAGATCGGTGACGACCAAATCCTCCGGCTCCACCATCCCCTTATTCATACAAGTGGGAGTGGTGAGAATCCGCCCGTCGTTCAACCGGACGGAGAGATTGCCGTCGCAGGCGACGTTAAGGCCGCGCTCATACATCCATCGCCCCACAACGCAAAGATCGGCGCGATGCTCCCGTTCGGATTTGTTGTGGCCTGGAGAAATGATCTTGTCTGACATCGGCACGACTCCAAACTGCCGGGGAACCAGTACCGCGGAGCGGAAGGATACACATTTTGGGTGGGTTGCGCCAGTGGAAGAATAAAAGCGCCGGCTGCCCCCGGGGAAGGCCGGGTAAGCCGGAGGTTACGCGTAGATACCGCGCAGCTTGAGCGCGCTGGCGACTCGGTGGATAGCCAGCATGTACGCGGCGATGCGGTTGTTGACCTTGTGCATGGCGGCGTATCGCACGACTTCATCGAAAGCGTTATCCATCACGTCAAAGAGCCGCTCGTTGACTTCACTCTCACGCCAGAAGAAACCCTGGCGATCCTGCACCCATTCGAAATAGCTGACGGTTACGCCGCCGGCATTGCCGAGAATATCGGGCACGGTAAAGATTCCCTTGGCGTCAATGATGGCGTCGGCTTGCCAGGTTGTCGGACCATTCGCGCCTTCGCACAAAATCTTCGCCTGCACCTGGCTCGCATTCCTCGCCGTGATCTGATTTTCAATTGCAGCGGGTATGGCAATATCGCAGGGCTGGAAAAGCACGTCCGGCGAGCCCATCTTCGTTCCCCCGCCCGGGAAATCCTGCAGCACTTGCTTCTGGGTGTAGACCCAGTCCATCACCTTGGGCAGGTCGAAGCCTTTTTCGTTGTACAGCCCACCGCCGATATCGGCCAGCCCGACGATCTTGTAGCCGGCTTTGTGCATGAGGTCGGCCGCCATGGAGCCCACGTTGCCGAAGCCCTGAATCACAACGCGGCAGCCATCTTTCTTCATACCCAGCTTCGCCAGGGCCTTATCGCAGCACATCATCACGCCGCGGCCCGTGGCCTCCTTGCGCCCGCGCGATCCGCCCAGCTCGATGGGCTTGCCGGTAACGACGGCCGTGGTCGCTTGCCCCACATGCATGGCGTAGGTGTCCATGACCCAAGCCATGGTCTGTTCGTTCGTGCCCACGTCCGGTGCGGGAATATCGCGCTCCGGTCCGAGCCAGTCCGCGAGCTCTGCCGTGTAGCGCCGCGTCAAGCGCTCGAGCTCGTTCCTGGACATCTTTTGGGGATCGCAGATCACCCCGCCCTTGGCACCGCCAAACGGAATATTTACCACCGCGCATTTCCAGGTCATCCAGGTAGCCAGGGCGCGCACTTCGTCGAGGGTGACGTCCGGCGCAAAGCGGATGCCGCCCTTGCCCGGTCCACGCACGGTCGAATGGATCACGCGGTAGCCGGTGAACACTTCGAGCTGCCCATTGTCCATCCCCACGGGGATGTACATGGTGATTTCCTTGCTAGGATATTTCAGATAGCGGTAAATTCCCTGCTCGAGCCCCAGTTTTTTCGCGGCAACCTCAAAACGCGCTTCCGCGTTCTGGTAGACAGTCATTTCTTCCGGTGCAGGCGCTTGCGACATGCGGAAATCTCCTTTGAAAGCGTGGCCCCGCAAGGGAAGGGGTCACCCGGCAATTCGCACTTAGGCCTGCGACACAGGCGCAGGCGAGAATTGAAAGGCCAAGGACGGTGAGTTTCGGCGGGCTACCCCGTTCAGCACGACCGCGAAGCGATCGACCCGCCGAAGCTGCCGTTTGGCCGGGCCGCCAGTATACGAACCGGCTTCTCCCGCCGCAAGCTGTTATGCGCCCGGCGGATAGGGCGGTATTGAGAACGAACGCAGCCCTGCCAAGGCGGCGTGGCAGGACAAGTTTCAAATGGATTATTGCAGACGGAACTGAAGCGTGACGGTCAGGTGCATGGGCACAGGTTCGCCGTCCAGAGTGGCTGGCAGATATTTCCACTTACGCAAGGCTTCCATCGCCGCTTGATGAAGCAGTGTGGGCCCTGAAATCACCTTCGTCGAAGTAACGCGGCCGTTGGCATCAATCAGGGCGTCAATCTTGACATCACCGGTAACATGCTGGGACCTAGCGAGCGAGGAATAAACCGGTGGCACAGAGGAGAGCAACTTCGCGGGCTTGACATCACCGCCCACGTGCAGCGGCTGGACCGGCGCAGGCGGTTGTTTCACGCTTCCCGCCACAAGATCTCCTCCCATCGAATCGCCAGCACCGGCAGGCTGCTCTCCATTGAGCGCGAGACCGGGTTCCGCAGCTCCGCCCTCTTGGGACGCCGCAGGGCGATTGAACTTCGGCGAGGCTAGATGGATTTCGCCTAAGCCGGGCTTTTTCTGCACGAGCTGTGGTTCAACCTGCTGCGGCACCACGCGAGGCTGTTCCTGCACGACGTGAGTTTGTTGCTGAACCGGCAGGGTTTGCGTGGATTTCGGCACTACCGCGGCATTCGCCGCCACGGAAGACGCCGATGTATCGTGCGGCGTTGAAATCTGGGAGTTGACCGCGGTAGAAGCATTCACTGCAGGGGGAGCGACCGCCCCAAGATTGTTCACGGGAGCCGATTGCGCAGGCGCAACCGACTGAGGTTTCGGTTGCAGCACGCTCGCGGCAACATTCGCCGCAGGAGCGGCCGCCGAGGTCACGGAATTCTTTAAGGAACCTCCTTGCTGACGGAGATACCAGGCACCGCCGCCGGCCACCAGAATCAGACCAGCAGCAATCGCTCCTATCCATGCGCCTTTGTTCGAACCGCGGGAAACTTTCTTCTCGCCGCTCTTCTTCTCATCGAAAAGCAGCTCGTTGCCAAAGGAGGGAATTCTCACCTCGGGTACATCGGCCACTTCCGCGACAGTCAACGGAGCGATGACAGGCTCAGAGATTTCCGGCTTCTCCGCGGCGCGCCGGGCCTTTTCCCTTTCGATGAGCTCCTGCGTGGAAGTGGGAGCGATGGTGTTGCGAGCCAGGGGTTCGAGCCAGGCGGGAATCTTCAGATTTTCTTCATCGAGAGACGGCGCCGGTAGAATGCTTCTTGCCGGTGATGCCGGCTTGAGCGCAGCGTTTTCAGCCTGCGCAAAGTCGAATATCTTTGCGGCCGCATCCGGCGCTTCCTTTTTCTCGGCGGGCGGATTGGAAGGCTGCGCTTGCGGCGCCTTCTCTGCGGGCGCTCCGGAAAACAGCATCGAGGACAGTTGCTCCTGCAAGCGCGCGGTTTCGAGCTTCAGGGCTTCGGTTGAACCGCGGACGGGCACCGGATTTGCTGGTGTGGCGGTCAGCGATGGAAGTGTGGGGGGCATTGCAACGGCGGGCGCTACCGGAACATGGGTCACCGGTATTTCCGGCTTGGCAGCAAGCGGCGCTACCTGCACAGGAATTTCAGGCGGTTTAACTGAAATGTCGACCGGCTTGGTTTCCGCCCGCTTCACCTCGGCGACCCGGGGTGCGACAGGGTTCGGCACCATAGACGGCGCTTTCACCGTTTCCGGAATGCTAGTTGCGGCAGGCGCTGCAACCTTCGGCGCAGGAGGTGCGGTCGCGAGCTGGGAAACGGCCGCCACAGGCGGGGGAGCAACGGGTGCAGGTGCGATCCGATCGTTTGGAAAACGCATGCCCCAGAAGCCCAGCACGGGTTCCGTGAATTCCAATTCGACGTAACCGCTCACATTGCGATAGTTCTTGGATTTGACGACCTGGCAGACCACTTCCTTTTTTGTCTTTTCGTTAGTAAGGAAAAGCAATTGGCCGGGCGCCACCGACGAGGCGAGTCGAATGACGGCTCCGTTCGAAAGGACCAGCACGGTTTTCGTGGTCTCGGAGAAAGGTTCGCGTTTATCCGTGCCGTCCACCGTGCGGGCGCCGTTCACCGTGACCGGCACTTCAAGCGCAACCGGCTGCGGCCTGCCGGCCGGGGTTTCAGAGAGCGCGGTTGTTGCGGGGGGATTGACCGTAGTGGTTCCGGGCGTCGCAGCGATTACATCGGATTCTTTTGCAATTGGAGGCATCAGGCGTTTGCTCTTAAAAAAGAAATTTATATCCGGCCCTGTCAACAGAGCCGTCCCCGCTCTTCTATATCTTCTGCCTTGTGCGAACCCGCCAGCCATAGTACGCGCGTACTACGGTGGAAACACCTGTCCTTCGGGGCAGTGGGACATTACAAATTTCCAATATTCAGGAATTGTGAAATGACTAAGCCAGTGGCGAAAGCGGGCCTTTGAATTGTTCGTCGAGTTCCACTTGATAGCCGGTGACGAGCTTGTTCGTTTCATTGGCCATGCCGATGACGGCTTGCAGCTCGTGGAACATGGCGTCGGTCATGCCCTTCTTGCGCGCGGCAGCGGTGTGCGAGGCGATACAGTAATCACAGTTGTTGGTCACGCTGACGGCGACGTAGAGCAATTCTTTCGTGAGGGGATCGAGTGCGCCGGGCGCCATGATCTGTTTGATGCTCTCCCAGGTGCGCTTGAGCATGGCCGGATCGCGCGCGATGGCTTTCCAGAAATTATTGATCCAGTCCACCTTGCGCGTGGCCAAGATGTCGTCATAGACGGCGCGAACTTCGGGGCTCGCGTCCTTGTATTCCACTAGTCCGAGTGTCGCCATGGTGCTCTCCCTTTTTCAGCCAAGCGGATTGCTGCACGCGAAAGTAACAGGAAGCGGCACATGATGCCAGCGGAGAAGAACCGGAAGCGGAAGAATTTTTCTTTGCGGGCGCAAGGAAGTTGGCGTAAGGTACGCACGGCGCGGATTGTCACCATTAAATCGATATAATAAGCGCCTCAGAAGGGCCATGGTGACGAGAACGGTGAACGCGAAAAGCGGCCAGACGCTCACGCTGCCGAAGGCTTCGGTGATGGTGATCAGGGGAAGAGTCGAGTGAATAGCGAAAGGCGACCGTGGACTCGAGGTGGCGAAGTGTAGTGGATTTGATATCTTGTGCATTTCCGGGGTGAGGCCATGAGCGAAGTTAATCGTTCTGTGGAGAAGCGAGGCCGGAGGGGTTTCGCTCACGGCCCCGGATCTGCTCTTTTTACCGAAGCGCGAATTCTTCCTTCCGAATCTCTTCATTGACGAAATTCTTTCCATCCAGGAAAGGCGTCTTCCGTCCTCGAAGCAACACGTTCCAGTAGAGCCACGGCAGGCCGTATTTCTTCAGCAGCCACATATCGTAGCGCTCGCGGAAGGTATCGATCGCGGGAATGCGCGGGGCCGGCTTGCCGGTGTAGTCGAGTTCGCACAGCAGCATGCGGCCATACGCGGTGACGATAGGGCAAGCGATGTAGCCGTCATAGTGGGCCTCCGGCTCCTTGCCCAGGATGACGGCGAGGAGATTCGCCGCCACGACTTTCGCTTGGCGGGACGCCGCCGCTCCGGTCTTTGCATTGGGCGTGTTGGTCACGTCGCCCAGCGCAAAGATGTTGGCGTAGTTCACATGCTGAAGCGTGTGTTTATCCACTTTGATCCAGCCCAATTGGGGTTGCGCAGGGTCCGCCAAGGGACTCTGGCGGATGAAGTCCGGGGCGCTCTGCGGCGGGACAACATGCAAGATCTCATAGGGGATATTCACGCGCTGTTTGCCGGGATCGTTTTTGCGCTGAAAGACGGCTTCGCTTCGATCGGCGTCGATCTCCACGAGTTCGTGGTTAAATCGCGCGTCGATGCCGTAGCGTTCCACGACGCGGTCCAGCACGGCGGCGTATTCCTTGGCGCCGTAGATGGCCCCGAGCGCGGAACCATAGATGACCCGCGTTTGCCGCGCGATCCCCTTTCTCCGAAAATAATCCGCGGCCAGATACATGATCTTCTGCGGCGCTCCGGGATATTTAATCGGAGTGCCGGGCATGTGGAAAAGCGCGGTGCCGCCTTTGAAGTTCCGGATGAGTTGCCAAGTCTTCGGCGCAAGGTCGTAGTCATAATTCGTCGAGGCGTTGCCCTTGCGGATGGCAGCTTGCAAGCCAGGAATGGCGTCCCAGTTCGATTGCGTACCCGCTGCCACCACGAGGAAGTCATAGCCGACTTCCTTGCCTGACTGTGTGGTCACGCTTTGCCGATCGGGTGCAATTTCCGAAACGCGCTCCTGAATCCAGCGAACGCCCTTGGGAATGTAGCGTGCCTCGCTGCGGGCCGTGGCCGCTTGAGAAACAGCGCCGGCGCCGACCAAGGTCCACAGAGGCTGATAGAAGTGCCGCTCTGACGGTTCGATGACGGCAATATCGGTCTGTCCTGCGCGCCGAAGCAGGCTGGCGGTGATGATGCCCGCAGTTCCGCCACCGATAATGACAACTCGATGGCGCTCTTTCTTGATTTGTACCGGTTGAGACATGGGATGCTCCTGTTTTTCTAGATTTCGAAGGGAAGAACGCTCAAAACAACTCCGGACGACCCTGGGAAGCCGATCCGTTCTTGAAAACAATTCGTTAAAAAGAGAAAAGACAGGTTAGAGAACAGTCGAGGAGGGAGAACAACAACAACAACACATGACCATGTTGCGAGGGTGGTTCATCACGCCTCTACGCTACCATATCACTTGGAAACTGGGGAAGTTTCTTTTAGGGCCTCCACAAACTTCTGTCGAGGCATATTTCAGCGGCCTGCTCAGACCCATGGAGAAATTAGCTTCCTGCGAGGCCGCGGAAACCGCATTACCAAAATCTTCACGGCGCCGGGAATTCTGCTTTATTCTTTCTTGCGCATGGATCAGGCAAATATTCTTATCATTGGCGGGGGCGTTGTCGGCTGCGCAATCGCTCGCGCTGTTTCCGAGCGCTGGCAGGATGTCTTCCTCGTCGAACAATTTCCCAAACTCGGCATGGCTACCAGCACGCGCAACAGCGGCGTGATCCATTCCGGCATCTACTATCCGAAGAACTCGTTGAAAGCGCGCCACTGCGTCGAAGGTAACCGCCTCACTTATGAATTCTGCGTCAAGCACAACATTCCGCATCGCCACACTGGAAAATTGGTAGTCGCAACCGACGCGCATGAGGCGACGGAACTCCTCGCGCTGAAGAAGCGCGGGGAAGACAATGGAGTCGAGGGCCTGCACATCATCGGGCCTGTCGAGATTCACGCCCGCGAACCATTTATCAAAGGCGTCGCCGCCCTCGAGGTCCCTTCCACGGGTATTGTCTCCGCCGAAGAACTTGTTCATACCCACGCACGCGTCGCGACAAATCAGGGAGCGAATATCGTTACGCGCGCGAAGGTCATTTCGCTGGAGCCTTCCCGCGAAACCATTCGTGTGGGCCTGCGCATCGGCGATGAAGAAGATTCACAGGACGAAACTATCGAGGCTAGATGCGTTATCAACGCCGCGGGGCTTTTCGCCGATGAAGTTGCCGCACTTCTGGGGAATCGTTCGTGGCGCATCTACCCCGTTCGAGGCGAATACTGCGAAATCCGCGGTCCGCAATCCCTGCTGATCAAAAATCTTGTTTATCCCTTGCCGCACACGGATGGCCTCAGCCTTGGCGTTCATTTCACCAAGACGCTTTGGGGAACCGTGCTCGTCGGCCCGACCGCGACTTACGTCGAAGGAAAAGATAATTACGAAAAAAATCGCCTGCCGATCGCGGAATTTGCGCATAGCGCAAAAACACTACTGCCCGAAATCGAGGAGCGCGATTTGCAACTTGGGTATTCCGGCCTGCGGCCAAAGCTGGTCCCGCCTGGTGGAAAAGGAATCGCTGATTTTGTCATTGAGCGCGACGCTGCCGTGCCCCAAGTGATTCATCTCGTCGGGATCGAGTCGCCAGGATTGACTGCGGCGCCTGCGATTGCACAGCATGTCTCGCAGATGGTGGCGGAAATTTTCTAGGGCAACAGAGGGGCACGGCATGCCGTGCCCCTACCCTGGTTTACTCGACTACGATTCGCAGGAATTTTTTCTTGCCGACGCGGAGGAGAAATTCGCCTGGCTTGCTGAGGTCTACGTCCTTGCGCGGATCGTCGACGCGCGTACCGTTGATTTCGACGCCGCCTTGTTTGATTAAGCGCTCGGCTTCGCTTCTGGAAGCGATTGCATGCAGCTCGACGAGAAGCGCCGTCAGCTTTTTTGCCGGACCACGCGGCAGCCTGCGCAGGGGAGCTTCTTCAGGAGCCTGGCGGTCGCGGAAGACGCGTTGAAATTCTTCCCCCGCTTTGGCTGCTGCTTCTCCGCCGTGGAAGCCGGCAATCACTTCCTGCGCGAGGCGCATCTTGATGTCCATCGGATGCATCTTGCCGCTGGACACCTCCTTCTTGATGGCCGCAATTTCCTCGGGCTTGCGGTCGGTCAGCAAATCGTAATACGGCCACATCAGGTCGTCGGGGATGGACATGAGCTTGCCAAACATCTCGCCGGGTGGCTCGGTGATGCCGACATAATTTCCCAGGCTCTTGGACATTTTGCGCTGGCCGTCGAGGCCGACGAGGATGGGCATCGTCAGCGCCACTTCCGGGGCAAGGCCATATTCGCGCTGGATGTCGCGGTGCACGAGGAGATTGAGTTTCTGTTCAGTCGCACCAATCTCCACATCCGACCGGAGCGCCACGGCGTCGTACGCAGTCAGCAGCGGATACAGCAGCTCATGAACGGAAATCGGCTGGTTGTTGCCCAGCCGCGAGCGAAAATCCTCGCGCTCGAGCATCCGCGCCAACCGGTAGTGACCGCACAGCCGCACGACGTCATAGCTCGAGAGCTTGTCGAGCCATTCGCTATTGTAGTGGACCTCGGTTTTCTTCGGATCCAAAAGTTTGAAGACCTGGGCGAGGTAGGTCTTGGCGTTTACGTTCACCTGCTCCCGCGTCAGCGGCGGGCGGGTTTCGGATTGGCCTGTGGGGTCGCCGATCATGGCCGAAAAATCGCCAATCAGGAAAATCGCCGTATGCCCAAGGTCCTGAAAGTGTTTCAGCTTGCGAAGGACAACCATGTGCCCCAGATGAATATCCGGCGCGGTTGGGTCTACCCCGAGATACACGCGTAGCGGCTTCCCGTGAAGAAGTGATGTCGCGATTTTGTCGCCCAGTGTTTCGTCTTTCCTAGGTGCTGAGGGGAGGTGGGGCTTCTGCTCGATTCCCGGGATGGCTTCGGCCATCCCTTTGCACAGCAGGGTTAATTGTCTTTTGACTTCCGCATTTATTCTTTCGAGCTCTTTTTCTATTGTCATCTTCTTTCCGATAAGTTGATGACGCGGCGGCCTTCGATTTTGTACCGGCCTTCCAATACAATCCGCACCGCTTCCGAATAAATGCGATGCTCTTCGTGCAGGATGCGCTCGGAAAGCGCCGCTTCCGTGTCCTCATCCTTCACGGGCACGATAGCTTGCACGACGATGGGGCCCGCATCCAGATTCTCGTCCACAAAATGCACCGTACAACCCGCAAACTTCACTCCGTACTCCAGCGCCTGGCGCTGCGATTCAAGACCGGGAAACGAGGGCAGCAGTGACGGATGAATATTCAAGATGCGCTGCGGAAACGCCGCCACAAAATAGGGTGACAGCAACCTCAAGTAGCCCGCAAGGCAGACCAGCCCGACTTTGTGCTCGTTCAAGACCGCGACGACCTGGCGGTCATACGCTTCGCGTTCCAAACCTTTCGAAGGAATCACCCGTGTGGGGATTCCGCGTGCTGCAGCTCGCTGGATGCCCGGCGCCCCTTCGCGGTTGCTGACCACAATGGCGATCTCGGCGTCGGGAATCCGCCCGGCTGCAATGCTATCGGCCAGCGCCTCAAAATTCGAGCCGCGCCCGCTCAAGAGCACGCCAATACGCTTCTTCATAAACGCAAAACGTTAGCACAACGGCATGCAATGGCAAAATTCGCATCATCGATCAGTCCGCAGACTAATTCCGTCGCAACGCCTCGCGGCTCGCGTTAGAATGCTGGACTCCCAGATCGCAAAATCAGTTATTGGAGCACCCTTCATGAATTACCGTAAGCACGCGCGGAACGCAGTGATCGGCATTGATAAATTTCTCCTTGATGTTCGCAGTAGTCTAAATTAGACTAGTTAAAGAATAAGAGCCCGGGAAACGTATGTCAAGGAGATTTTCATGACCGTTCAGCCCAGGCGTATCGAAGATCTGATTTCCATTGGGCCGGCAATGCTGCGCGATTTCGAAATGCTGGGTATCCATAGCGTGGCGCAACTGGCAAGGCAAAATCCGCACCGGATGTATACGCGGTTGAATCGCGTCAGCGGCCAGCGGCAGGATCCTTGCGTGCTGGATGTGTTTTGCGCGGCGGCGGCCCAGGCGCAGAATCCCCGGCTGCCGGCCGAACAATGCCAATGGTGGTATTGGAGCAGGCAGAGGAAGGAAAAAGGCAAGGACGCCGGAAAAGATTCGGTGCGACGACAGAATGAGAAGAACCAATAACGCAATCGCGCCGAGAACGGCGAGGCACGCTGACAGACCATTGAGGCATGTACGGGCGGCGAGACGATTAGCTCTGACAACGCCTGACTTGGTACTGCTCAGCCTGCTAGCCGAAAGGCCGATGCACGGATATGAGGCCAATCTCGAGCTCGAGCGGCGCGAAATCCGGGATTGGGCGGGAATCTCGCGGCCGCAGGTGTACTACTCGCTTGACAAACTGGCCCGCGCGGGACTTATTCGTGCGGCAGAGAGCGCGGAGCCCGCTGCGGGACCCGATCGCAGCGTTTTTGAACCGACCCCAAAGGGACGGCAAGCTTTGGCGGAAGCGCTCGAACGTAAAGAGTGGGCGACGCAGCGCGACCGGCCTCCTTTTCTGACGTGGATCGCGCTTTCTTGGCAGGCGAAACCGGGTGCGTTTCGGAAGCAAATTCAGCTGCGGCAACAATACCTTGAAAGTGAACTTGCCCGTGAAACAGAAGTTCTGCGCTCGATTCTTGAAAAAGTGGGCCACCCCTATCACGAGGCCGTCTGGATGGTGAGCCTGGTGATCGAGCAATTCAAAGTCGAGTTGAAGTGGCTGCGCAAGCTGACAAGAGAACTGCCACGCCACGCGCTGGCGCGGAATCTGGAATATGCCAGGGCCGAGGCTTAATAACTCTCAATTCCAGTACGCAAAATTAGACGTTTAACGTGCCCGTGTAGCTGACACGGGCTTTGCCGGAGTCGGCGCGCTCGATCCGGCCGATGCGGAAAAATTTCTCGCGGCGGCGCTTCAGATCGGCCTCGACGGATTTCATGTACTTTGGCGGCACGACGAGAATCATCCCCACGCCCAAATTAAAGGATTGCAGCAACTCGTCATTTTCAATTTTTCCCACGCCGGCGAGATATTTGAAAATCGGCGGCACAGGCCAGGACGCCAGGTCAATCTTCGCCCGGACGCCCGAAGGCAGCACGCGCGGCAAGTTTCCCGGGATTCCGCCGCCGGTGATATGCGCCAGCGCGGAAACCCAGCCGCGAGCGACAATATTCTTCAGCGCAGGCGCGTAGCACAAATGCGGCTTCAAGAGCTCCGCGCCGATTTTATTGCCGACTTCCGCAACGTAAGTCTCCGGCTTGAGCTTGGCCAAATCAAAAACCAGTTTCCGCGCGAGCGAATATCCGTTGGTATGGAGCCCCGCGGAGGGCAACGCAATCAGCGTATCGCCCGGCTTCACCGCTTTTCCGGTGAGCAGCTTCTTGCGCTCGACCACGCCGACGATGAAGCCTGCCACGTCGTATTCGCCTGGCGGATAAAATCCCGGCATCTCGGCCGTCTCTCCGCCGATCAGCGCGCAGCCGGCCTTGCGGCAGGCGCGGCTCATACCTTCGACAAGCTGTTCCACGACTTGCGGATCGAGTTTCCCCATCGCCAGGTAATCGAGAAAGAAGAGCGGCGCCGCGCCTTGCACCAGAATGTCGTTTACGCAGTGATTCACAAGGTCGCCGCCAACGGTCGAGTGCACTCCCATGGCCATCGCGACCTTCAGCTTGGTTCCCACGCCGTCGGTGCTCGATACCAGCACCGGCTCTTTCCATTTTTTCTTGTCCAGGGCGAAGAGCGCGCCGAAGCCTCCAATTCCTCCGAGCACGCCCGGCGTAAATGTCCGGCTGGCGTGGTGCCGGATTCGCTGCTTCACTTCTTCGGCAATCGCGATGTTCACTCCGGCGTCGGCGTATCTCATGGGAGACCTGTTTGCTCTCCATTCCATTTCGGACGCACGAAGCCGCGCGCCGTTCCACTGCGGAAGAATAATGATTGTCGCCGCGGCGGGTCGCGGCGCTCATCGCAGACTGCAGGTACCTTACGGAATAAAGCTAAAACAATCGGAACAATCTTCTCCAGCGCACCGTGCCCGGATGCACCAGGGCGTTGGCATAGGCAAGGAAACGGTTGAAAATCTGACCACCGTCCCATGCACTCGAAGACGCATCCAGCGACATGTAGATCATCACAGGCGTGCCGATCAGGTTCTTCCGCGGCATGCAACCCCAGTAGCGGCTGTCCAGCGAATTGCCGCGGTTGTCGCCCATCACAAAGTAGCAGTCCGGCGGAATCTTGTAAGGAAAACGAGTAGCAGGAATGCCCAGATATTCAGAACCTGGAAGGGGGAGATCCGTGGGTCCGGTCGTGTAGCTCTCCACGAGTCTTTGACCGTTGATCCACACGGAACCGTCGTGAATGTCGAGGGTCTCGCCGGGCAAGCCGATCGTACGCTTCACGAGATCCTGGCCCTGAGGATCAGCGGGCGGGCGGAAAATTACGATTTGCAGGCGCTTGGGATTCCGCCAAAGCGGGACGTGCCAGCCGATGAACGGCAAGCCCGCGTCGTACCCAATGCGGCTCATAATCAGATGGTCGCCGATCAGGAGCGTGTTCTCCATCGAGCCTGAGGGAATCACGCGGGCTTGGCCAATGGTTCCATTGATCAGCAGGAAGGCCAGCCCCACCCAGAACCACGCAATGATTTCGCTTTGAATGCGCTTGCCGATCGGCGGATTCGCGTCCTTCTCTCTTTCTTTTTTCTTTTGGTCAGCCTTCATGTTCCACCGCCACGGGCCGCTCCGGCGCCACTGTGTCCGCGGCTTTGCCGTTCTTCCCTTCGCCGGACCTGCCGTTTGCTCCGCCTTCGCGCACTTCCAACTGCACCAGGTCGGTCGGATAAACGCCCGTGTAGCACGACGTGCAGAAATTGCCCTGGGTGTCGCCCACGGCTTGCTTCAGTCCGATAATCGAGAGGTAACCGAGCGAATCGGCGCCGAGGAATCTGCAGATTTCTTCCGGCGTATTCGACGAGGCGATCAATTCTTCCTTCGTCGGCGTGTCCACGCCGTAGTAGCACGGCGAAACGGTCGGCGGGCAGCTGATGCGCACGTGCACTTCCCTGGCGCCCGCTTCGCGTACCATGCGCACGATTTTGCGGCTGGTCGTGCCGCGCACGATGGAATCATCCACCAGTACGATGCGCTTGCCTTCGATCAGCCCACGGACCGGGTTCAGCTTCAACTTGACGCCGAAGTTGCGAATCGCCTGCGACGGCTCGATGAACGTGCGGCCGATGTAGTGATTGCGAATCAATCCCATGCGGAACGGGATTTTGGATTCGAGCGCATAACCCACCGCTGCCGGAACACCCGAATCGGGGACAGGCACAACGATGTCCGCGTCCGCCGGATGCTCCCTCGCGAGCAAGCGGCCAAGCGCTTCGCGGCTTTCGTTCACCGAGCGGCCAAAGATGATGCTGTCCGGCCGGGAAAAATAGACATGCTCGAAGATGCACTGCTGACGCTGCTTTTCCGGCGCGAAGTGGATGGACTCAATGCCGCAGCGCGAAATGCGCACCATCTCGCCCGGCTCGATTTCGCGCACGTACTGCGCGTTCAGCAGGTCGAACGCGCAGGTCTCCGAAGCGACCAGCCACGTGTCGGCGCCGCCATCTGTGGCCGGCAGCTTCCCCAGCACCAGCGGGCGGAAGCCGCGAGGATCGCGCGCGGCGTACAATTCGTCCGTCGTGAGCATCAAGAGCGAATAGGCGCCCTCCACTTGATTCAGCGCGTCGCCCATTGCGCCGGAGAGATTGCGCGCCTGCGAGCGCGCAATCAAATGCACGATGACTTCGGTGTCGCTGTTGGTCTGGAAAATCGAGCCGCGATGCTCGAGCCGGCGGCGCCATTCCGCGGCGTTCGTCAGGTTCCCGTTGTGTCCCAGCGCGACCTTGCCCTTATTGCAGTCAATCATGATCGGCTGCGCGTTCAGCAGCGCTTTGTCGCCTGCGGTCGAATAGCGCGTATGTCCGATCGCCAGATCGCCGGGAAGTTTCGCCAGGACATTCGGCTGAAAAATTTCTTCCACCTCGCCCATCGCGCGGTGAAGATGGAGTTCCGTACCGTCGCTCGATGCAATGCCCGCGGATTCCTGACCGCGATGTTGCAGAGCGTACAAACCGAGATAGGCGAGGTTCGAAGCCTCGGGATGGCCGAAGACGCCGAATACACCACACTCGTCGTGGAAATGATCGTCGGCGAAGGAGAGCTCTTGCTTCATTGCACCTCGAGTGCGCGTTCCAGTGAATGGGCCCAGGTATCGCGAAGGGATTCGATAGAGCTGTCGACAACTGCGCGCCCATTATATTCGATGCGGAATGTACTCCCGGGAGAAACCTTGCCGATCTCGACTGCCCCTACTCGGTATTGTCTCGCAGTATCGAGAACGCGGGCAAGTGAAGAGGGCTTAACGGATACGACGGCGCGGGCGCCGCGTTCGCCAAAGAGCGCCGCTTCCGCTGGCTCATGCCCTTCGAACTTTACGTTGACGGAAACTCCGCCGGCGCCGAAGCAGCACTCCGCAATCGTAACCGCAAGGCCTCCATCGCTTATATCATGTGCGGAGAGAATTGCGCCCTCAGCAGCCAGCGCAACCAGGCATTCGATGAGTCTTTTTTCCGCCTGGAGGCCGATCGCGGGCGGCTGGCCTGCCACGATCCCGGCAATGGTCTTCGAATATTCGGTGGAGGAGAATTCGCGCGACACCTCTTGTAGGGGCACGATATATCGTGCTCCTACGGTTGCCGTTTCAGGGGACTCAATCCCGTCGAGGAGAACGATGACGTCACCTTCTTCGCAAAACGCCATTTTCAAAATATGCGAAGCATCTTCAATCACGCCGAGTACGCCGATCACCGGCGTCGGGTAGATCGATTTCCCGAGCGTCTCGTTGTAGAAACTCACGTTGCCGCCTGTAATGGGAGTTCCGAGTTCGTTGCAGGCTACCGTCAACCCGTCAATAACCTCGCTGAATTGCCACATCACCCCCGGTTTTTCCGGGCTGCCGAAGTTGAGGCAATTCGTCGCTGCAATCGGCCGGGCGCCGCTGCACGCCACGTTACGCGCCGCCTCCGCAACCGCGTGCATCGCGCCCAAGCGTGGATTCAATCGGCACCAGCGGCCGTTGCCGTCGGTGGCGAGGGCCAGCGCGCGTTTTGTCCCTTTAATGCGCATCACCGCGGCATCGCCTGCGCCCGGCAACACCAGCGTGTTCGTCCGCACCATCGTGTCGTACTGTTCGGTGATCCAGCGTTTCGAAGCAATCGCAGGTGAAGCGAGCAACTTTACGAAATTCTGTGTGAGGTTCGTGCCTTCCGTTGCAAACGTGAACCAATCCGCCGCCGTCTCTTGTTTAAGCGGAGGCTGCGCGATCGGCCGCCGGTAGACCGGCCCCTCTTCCGCAAGAGGGTGCGCCGGAATTTCCGCGACCACTTTGCCGCGATCTTTCACGCGCAACAACCCGCCATCGGTCACCGTTCCTACGACGACTGCATCGAGGCCCCACTTCTTGAAAACGTCGAGCACTTCGCGCTCGCGGCCTTTTTCCGCGACGAGCAGCATGCGCTCCTGCGATTCGCTGAGCATGATTTCGTACGGCGTCATGCCGGTTTCGCGCTGCGGCACTTTTGCAAGGTCGATCTCGATTCCCGTCCCGCCGCGCGAAGCCATCTCCGTCGTCGAGCACGTCAGTCCCGCCGCGCCCATGTCCTGAATCGCGACGACCGCGCCGGTTTGCATCGCTTCGAGGCAGGCTTCGAGCAAAAGTTTCTCGACGAACGGGTCGCCGACCTGCACATTCGGCCGCTTTTGCTGCGATTCTTCGGTGAACTCCGCCGATGCCAGCAGCGACGCGCCGTGAATCCCATCGCGGCCGGTTTTTGCGCCAACGTAGATCACGGGATTTCCCGTGCCGCGGGCTTTGGCGAAAAATAAATCCTCTTTTTTCGCAATTCCCAGCGCCAGCGCGTTCACCAGCGGGTTTTGCGAGTAGCACGGCTCGAAGCAAACTTCGCCGCCGACCGTCGGCACACCAAAACAATTTCCATAGTGCGCGATGCCTCGAATCACGCCGTCGAGGATGCGGCGATTCTTGGCCGCGTCTTCCGCGGGCGTGTATTTGCTTGTCGTGATTTCACCGAAACGGAGGGAATCGAGGACAGCGATCGGCCGCGCGCCCATGGTGAAAATGTCGCGCAGGATTCCGCCCACGCCTGTCGCCGCGCCCTGAAAAGGCTCCACAAAACTCGGATGATTGTGCGATTCGATCTTGAACGCGGCGACGAGGCCGTCGCCGATGTCCACAACGCCGGCGTTTTCGCCCGGCCCTTGTACGACGAGTTTTCCGCGCGTCGGCAACCGCTTCAGGTGCACCTTGCTCGATTTGTAGGAGCAGTGCTCGCTCCACATCACGCTGAAAATGCCCAGCTCGGTGATGTTCGGTTCGCGCCCGAGGATTTGTTTCACGCGTGCGTATTCGTCGGTGGTAAGACCGTGCTCCGCGGCAATCTCGGCGGTGACTTTGAGTTCGGTGCTAACGGTGGCCATATTCCAATTCAGTGTCGAGTATTAGAAACCGTAAAGGCACATGCCGCGGCGCGTGCCTCTACGAGAGATTCCGGACTTTGCGGCGAACTCAAGCTGTGGCCTTCGCGGTGCTTACCAGCGCTTCCACCATGGACCGGAAAATGATGAGGCCGTCGGCGGAATCGAGTACGGATTCTACGGCGCGCTCGGGATGCGGCATCAGTCCTGCCACGTTTCGATCGCGGTTGCAGATTCCGGCGATGTTAGCCATCGAGCCGTTGGGATTCCCCGCCGCGTCATCGCGACCATCGGGCGTCGTATAGCGGAAAATCACCTGGCGGTTTTTCTCCAGCTCGGCCAGCGTCGCTTCGTCGCAGTTGTAATTCCCGTCCGAATGCGCAATGGGAATTTTGAGAATCTGCCGCTTCGTGGCCGCGTTCGTGAACGGCGTGTCCGTCTGCTCGACGCGGATGTGCACATGTCTGCAGATGAAGCGCAGACCGCTGTTGCGCATCATCGCGCCGGGGAGCAACCCCGCTTCCAGCAAAATCTGAAAGCCGTTGCAGATGCCCAGCACCATCCCGCCGCTTTTCGCAAATTTCTCGACCGAGGTCATCACCGGCGAAAACCGCGCAATCGCGCCCGTCCGCAGATAATCGCCAAACGCGAAACCGCCGGGCAGGATGATGGCGTCGCAATTCGCCAGATTTTCCGATTGGTGCCAGATGAATTCGACCGGTTTCTTGAGGACGTTCCCGATGGCGTAAAAGGCGTCGTGGTCGCAATTGGACCCGGGGAAAACAACGACTCCAAATTTCATGCGGTGTTGGCTCCCTGGAGAATCTTGGGAACCCCTATTTTAGCACAGGCGCGGGAAGCGGCCGCGGTTGGTCCCGAGAAAAAATCTCATCGGCGCTTTTTCAATCGCCGCCGCGGCTTTGACTTCTTTCTGGGGCGTGCTGCCTTCTTCGGTTTCTTTTCCGCCGCCAATTCGCGCCGCTTCTTTGCCGCCCATCCCGGTTTGATCTCTTGCCGCCCGCGCGCGATCCCCAACGCGTCTGGCGGCACATTTTCCGTGATGGTGGAGCCTGCTGCCACGTACGCGCCGTCGCCGACTCGCAATGGAGCGACCAGCGCGGAATTGGTCCCGATGAAAACTTTGTTCCCGATCGTCGTCGGGTATTTGTGAAATCCGTCGTAATTGCACGTGACTGTGCCCGCGCCGATATTCGTCTTCGCGCCGATTTTCGCGTCACCGAGGTAGGTCAGGTGCATCGCTTTGGTGCCTTCGCCGACCGTACTATTTTTTAATTCCACGAAATTCCCGATCCGCGCGCCCGCCTTCAAGTGATTTCCCGGCCGCAACCGCGCAAACGGCCCGATGATCACGCCGTCGTCCAGGCGGCTTTGCGCCACCACGCAGTGCGGCTCGACGGTTACGTCATCGCCCAGGATCGCATCGCTCAGCACGCTCCCCGTCCGAATCGTGCAGCGCGCCCCAATCTTCGTATTGCCGAGCAACTGCACGCACGGCTCAATCACGGTGTCTTCGCCCGCAGTCACTTCCGGATCGATCACCACCGTCTCCGGCAACTGAATCGTCACTCCATCGTTCATCAACGCCGCGCGCTTCCATTCACGCAGCGTCCGGTCGACCTCCGCAAGATCAGCGCGCGTGTTGCACCCGAGCGCTTCCCGGGCGTCCCCGGCCAACTGCGCGAGCACGGTCTCTCCTTTCGCGGCCATCACGGCAATCGCATCCGTCAGATAAAGTTCGCGGTGCTTGTTATTCGGCTTCACCTGTCCGAGCGCAGGCCACAGCTTCTCCAAGGTGAAACAGTAAATGCTGGAGTTGATCTCGTTAAGCTCGCGCTGCTCCTCGCTGAGCTGCGATTCTTCGACAATCGCGGATACATTCGCCCCCGATTTCCGGACGACTCGCCCATACCCGCTTGGGTCTGCCAGCACCGCCGTAAGAATGGTGGCTGCGGCATTTCCCGCGCGGTGCGCCGCAATCAGCCCCTTCAGCGTTTCCGTCCGCACCAGCGGCGCATCCCCGGGCAATACCACCGCAAGCTTCGCGTTGCCAAGCGCCCGCCGCGCCACCTGCACGGCGTCGCCTGTTCCATGCTGCGGCTGCTGCAACACGATCTCTGCCTCCAGCGGCTCAACCAACGCTGCGACTTGCTCCGCCTGGTGCCCAACCACGACGACCGTCTTCTTCGCCTTCAGCGGCGCGCATGTGCGCAGGACGTGCTCGATGAGCGTGCGCCCACCCGCGCGATGAAGCACTTTGGCGAGGCTCGATTTCAGCCGCGTGCCTTTCCCCGCGGCAAGTATCACAATGGCGAAATCGTTGGCATGCATATGTTCTCGCCCATTTTGCGGGACGCCCGCCGATTTCGCAATCAAGGTATTTCTTTAGCTCGCGGAAGGACCAACCCGGAGTCAGGCTAGTCCGCGGCAGGAGCAGCTAACAGTGCCGCAAAGGAGGGATGTTCCGCGGCGTGGGCAGTCTCCTCCGTCGTAATGGTCCAGAGGGACGGATCGGCCAGTAATCGGCTGACCAGTTGGGTATGCAGAGAATGGCCCGCCTTGTGCGCCTCCACCCGCGCCAGCAGCGGCAACCCGGTAAGCGCGAGATCCCCGATCAGGTCGAGCGCTTTGTGCCGGCCAAATTCATCCGGGAACCGCAACGGCCCGTTCATCACCCCGTCTTCGGTCAGCACGATGGCGTTCTCAAGCGACCCGCCGCGGATCAAGCCCATCTCCCGCAGAGGTTCGATATCGCGCTCGAAGCAGAAGGTGCGCGCCCGCGCTAGCAAGTGCCGGAACGTCTCTGGGCTGACCACCATCTCCACTTCCTGCTTCCCGACCAGCGGGTGCGCAAAATCCACATAGCAGCGCACGCGAAACTCCTCCGCGGGGTAAATCCCCACGCGTCTGTCGCCTTCCACGACTTCCAGGCGTTTCAACACCTTCAAATAGCGCCGCCTTCTGCGCAGCCTGCGAACGCCCGCTTGTTCGAGCATCTGCATGAACGGCTCGGCTGAGCCGTCCAGGATGGGCACTTCGAACGAATCTATGTCGATATAAATGTTGTCGATTCCGCAGGAATAAATCGCTGCCAGCAGGTGCTCGGTGGTCGAAAGGAGCACGCCCTGCTTCATCAAGCTGGTCGCGTAGCTCACCAGCGCAACATTGTGCCCTTGTGCCTCGATGGGGAAATTGCCGAGGTCGTTGCGGCGAAAAACGATGCCCACATCGGCCGGTGCAGGCGCCAATCGGAGGTGTCCAAATACCCCGGTGTGGAGGCCCACACCTTCCGTCCAGGCTTCTCTTGCGATGGTAGTTTGGAACATATTTGGACTTCTAATATAGCATGTTGTCGACCACCAGCTTTGCTATTTTGTCCAATAGTTTCAGTAACTTACAAGCGATTTGAACCTGCCGCAGCACGGGTCTGTGGTTATTACGCAACATTTCGACGATTGACTGTGTCTCTTTCCCATTTCGGACCTAAATCCCTCTTTACCCTTCCGGGCTTCCTTTCTCTTTACTCCCGCGTCCCATTCTTTGTCGGTGGTATAATTTCTTTTTGCTGGAAGATAGGTGGGACATGAATCGAGCCGCACGCGTCGGCATTTTTGCAGCTTCGGTAGCCATATTCTGTTACGCCGGAATCGGCCATGTCCTCGGCCGCACGCCTGACGACAAGTCCTACAAGTCGATGCTGGTGTACAGCGAAGTTCTGCAGAAGATCCAGCAGGACTACGTTGACGAGCCGAACATGCATCTGGTCACGGCGGGCTCGCTCCGCGGCTTGCTCGAATCTCTCGACGCCCAATCCAGCTACCTTACGCCTCGCGAATATGCGGAGTACAAACAGGAGCTCCAGAACTCCGGCACCGCCGAGAGCGGGCTCACTCTCAGCAAGCGCTTCGGCTACATCATCGTGATTTCCGTCCTGCCGGAAAGCCCCGCGGAAAAAGCGGGTGTTCACAGTGGCGATATTTTTGAATCCATCGGCGGTTTCACGACGCGCGACATGTCGGTCGGCCAGGCTTTGAATCTGCTCAGCGGACAGCCCGGAAGCGGCATAAAAGTATCCGTCATTCGCAGGGGCAAAGCGCAGCCCGAAGAAGTGGATCTGGTCCGCCAAAAACTTGCGCCAGCCAAGATCAGCAGCCAGAAGGCCGATCCCGATGTGCTCGCCCTCCGCCTGCCCTCCCTCGATCCCGGCCGCGCCGAAGACGTTCGCAACCGCCTCCTGGACGCTGAAAAGCAGGGCATTCACAAAGTGATTCTCGATCTGCGCGAGTGCGGCCGGGGCCCGGTCTCCGAAGCCATCTCTGTCGCGCGGCTCTTTGTTTCGTCCGGGACGCTGGCAACACTCCGCGGCCAGACAGTTTCCGCTCAGGTTTTCTCCGCTGACCCGAGCAAAGTCGTTTGGAAAAATCCCGTCTCTGTGCTGATTGACGGCACGACATCCGGGGCCGCGGAAGTGCTGGCCTCGGCAATCGTCGCGAATCACCGCGGCGACGTAGTTGGTGAACGCACCTTCGGCCTCGCTTCTGAGCAAAAATTGATTACTTTGGACGACGGCGCGGCTTTGTTTCTCACGGTTGCCAACTATTACAACCCCAGCGGCAAATCGATCCTTGAGGAAGGCGTCATCCCCTCGGAAGTTGTCCGTGCGGCCGCGGCCGACGAAGTGGATACCGGCGATGAAGACGCTGCCGCCCCGGAGACGCAAAAGGAACCCCAGGCTGGCCCGCGTCCGCTCTCCCCGGAAGATCCGATCTACCGCAAGGCCCTCGAGCTTTTGAAGACGCCCGCGAAGAAAGCGGCTTAGTCATTGGTGAGCGGCTCGACCCGGCCGGCTTCACAAGTCAGCCTTCGATTTCGTCCCTCCTACATTTCAGACACACATGGTTTCTTGCGGTGGTTCACGCGAATCGTTGTCCCACTGGTGTTGGCCATCTCTCTGACCGGCTGCAAGAAATCACAAGAGCGTCTGCCCGCCGCGGAGATCCATGCCATCACGCGCGAACTTGCTGCCGCAGCGAGCAAGGGCGCACCGTCGGGTTCCGACATTCGAAGCCAATTTCTCGCTTCTGACGAAGCTCCGGGCGCAACAGATCGTCTCGATGTTTCCCTTCATCCCGCGGACCGTCCTGCTTCCGAACGCGCCGCGGCCGTGCGTCTGCTCCAATCACTTGCCGTGGTCGCGACTCGACATGGTCTTACTCAGGATGCTCCATCCGAAAGCCGGGAAGGAATCCTCTTCTACTATCGGCACGCTGGCCTTGCGACTCACACGATTCACATTCACTCTGGGCCATCCGCCGCCGCACGCAGCGCCTCATCCCAGCCTCAAACCAATGGCGCAAAGCTGGCCATCATTCTCGACGACCTGGGGAGCGATCGCGCCGCCGCCGAAGCGATTTTTGCCATGCCGTATCCGCTCACAATTTCCGTGCTCCCCAATCACGCGCATTCCGTTGAGATCGCTGAAGAAGCCCACCGCCTCGGCTACCAGGTCCTGCTCCATCTCCCCATGCAAGCCGCAGGCGAGGAGAAGCCCGAAGCGCAGGAATTGCGTCCGGGCATGGCCGCAACTGAAGTTGCTCTGCTCGTCGATCAAATGCTTCAGGCTGTTCCTTATGTCGTGGGTGTGAACAATCACCAGGGTTCGCAGGCCACTTCCGACCCCGCACTCATGTCGGAATTAATGCCCGTCCTGCGTGACCGCCAGCTCTTCTACGTGGACAGCCGCACTACCGCGGCTACGGTTGCTTTTGACATCGCTCGCGAGGACGGAGTGCGCTCCGCATTCCGAAACGTCCCGTTTCTCGACGACGTCGCCGAGGTAGCCGCCGTCCGCAAGCAGCTGGAGCTGGCCTTGCGCGGTGCCCGCGAAAAAGGCGAAGCCCTCGCCATCGGCCACCCGCATCCTGCCACCTTGCAAGCCTTGCGCGAGGTTCTACCCCAGGCCGAAGCGCAAGGCGTGCGCCTCGTCTTCGTCTCGGAGCTTGTCCACTAAGCCCTAAGCGCTTTCCGTCAGCTGCTTTGTCGACGTTTTTGCGGGAAATAGTCTGGGGAACACAAGGAAGAAAATCCCCAAAACAACGAATTCGATCACGCTGGCTTCCGGACCGGCGGGGCCGCCAGTCAGCCAAGCCGGCCCGTGCAGCGTCGCATTCGAAAGGTGGCCGGGAAAGATCATGCCGCTGTCCGGCACGGAATACAGAAACGTTTCGGCAAAATCAAAACTCGCGTGCATTCCCACCGCGAACCACAGGCTTCCCGTCCGCCGCAGCGTCAGGCACCAGAAAAGCCCGCTCACGACCACACCTGTCAGTCCCACCCAGCTTTCGCCGGGATTCGTGGCATGCATCACGCCAAAAATCAACGAGAGCACGATCGCAGCGGGCCAGAATCCCACGCCTTGCGCGAGCGTAAATTGAATGTAGCCACGAAACGCAAATTCCTCGTAAAAGCCGACCGCCAGGAACACCACCGCCCAGAGGATTGCCCATCGCCAGAGGTCGCTCCCGTGAATCGCCATTTCGCCAAACCGGTAGCCACCCAGCGCCGCGATCACTCCCAGCACCGTGCTGATTTCTATCAATCCGAATAACGCCCCTTGCCAAAACAATTTTCCAAGAGCCGCGCGGATCGGCAGACCATACTCTCCGAACCGGCGCCCCTCGAACCGGGACATCACCCAGGCTGCCAAGAGCGCGCTCACCAGATCAATGCTTTCTCCGAACAGGATGCGTTTTGGCAGCGAGGAGTAAAGTTCACCCGGAAGAATAAATCTCGAAATCCCTTGCAACGCGTAGCCGGCTCCCTCAGCCAGCGCCACATAGAGACACAATCGCAGAAAAACAAAGGGAAGGGACGCACCGCGGAAAAGGCTGGCCGTCGATGGAGCTTCTAGATGGTCACGGCCATCAGCCTCTGCTTCTAAACCCGTATTAGGAGGCTCGGTCATCGCTGCCGCACTTTATCACGGCTGCGGCGCCTCTTCAGCCGGCACTCTTTGCATTATTTTCCGTTGAAATGCTTTGCGTGCGAATTGCCTGCGCCTTCACTGGACGTATGGTGTGACCTTAATTTCCGCTGCTCCCAAAATTTTCCGGCTCTTTTTCTCCTGAACGAATACCACCGCTCGCAAGTTGTCCCGCTTCCAGCTTCGATCGAAGCTCACGCTCGCCTCGCCCGCGAACGCCGTCTCCGCGTCTTTCGCGTTCGCTACACCGATCCTCCGAAGCGTCCGCACGACCGCGGCATGATGCAAATCCTCACCGGCGTTTTCCCCGCGCGTCACCGCGGAATGCAGCCCGGTTTCCGTAATGGCAAACAAAACTTCGCCGATATCATCTCCGGTCATCCCTGTAAGTTTTCCCACATGCACGGTGAATTGTGCCCTGTCCTTGCCGGTTTCCGCCGGGGTTACACGGACGTCCACCTTCGCTTTCCCGGCCATCTCTTCGATCACTCTCCGCGCCTCCCATTCCCGGCTGCCTGCGAATTCCGTCCGCCCGTCCACCACCATCTGTGGGGTATAGACGCTTCCATTCCCAAACGCCGCCGCATAACTTTCCTGCCGCCCCGTCCATTCGGCTGACGAAAAGGGATCCCGCCAGCCCAGTTGATCCCAATAATCCACGTGCTCTTCCAACGCGATAATCTGCTCCTTCTCCAGCCGCTGCTTTTCCGTCAGCTTTACAAGCAGCGCATCCGCCGGCGGGCAACTCGAGCAGCCCTCCGACGTAAACAACTCCACAACGACGGGGGACGGACTGGCTGCGGTTCTTGCATTGGCCCCAGCGGTCTTCCTAGAGTCCCAGAGCATCGCCCCCACCGCGACGACAAACGTAAACATCGAAACTGCCAGCAGTTGCCTCAATTGGACCCTCACCTACAAGAATATTCGATGCCTAACCGCAGCGCTAGTCTCAGGCTGCGTCTTGAAGATTTCGGTTGGCAGTCTCTAACCAGTTTGCTATGGTTCACCGGTTATGGGCCGCCTCCTTAATTCGAAATTCCAGCCTGGCAGACGGCTTCCATGATTTCCCGCAAACCCAATTCACTTCTTGTTGGGGGCCGCCTCGCCATCGATTTCGCCAATTCCGCCGAATCTGATTGGGCAGGCTTCATCCGTTTCCTCGAAGATTCTCGTGTCGTCTCCCCGGAGCGAAGTGCTCAGCTTCTTCCTCTTTCCCAGGGCGATCCGCAGGCCGCCGACCAACTGCTCTCTCGCGTGGCCCGCCTCCGCGACGCGCTTCGCAAGATTTTCCGTGCGCTGGTGCACAGGGAGAACGTTGCCCGGGAATGGGTTGCGCCCGTGAACGAAATTCTGCGCATCACCGAAGGGCACGACGAACTCGTTTGGGACAATGCGCAGTGGCGGCTGGAATTCCTTGCCCGGGAAAGCGGATCCGAATGGCTGCTCGCCGCCATCGCGCGGTCCGCCGCGGAAATTCTCGTCGAGGGACACGCCGCTCGCCTCCGTCTCTGCGCCAACCCTGCTTGTGGGCTTTTCTTTTCCGATCTGTCGCGAACTCGCCGCCGCCGCTGGTGCGCGATGGCTCGCTGCGGCAATCGTCACAAAGTCGCCGCCTTCGCCCGCCGCCACAGTTCGCGGCGCGGCGAACTGTGATTCACACGACTCTGCACTTTTCCTGGCCTATTTCACGTATTTTGGCGGCTGGCCCTTCGACCACGGATCGTAGCTGTGCGCAAAAACCAGGCGCTCTGCCACCGGCGGGTGGCTATACAGCCAGAATCTAATAAATGCCGGCGGATTCGGGTCTGACAAATCGATTTCCCCCATCACCTGAAACGCGTGCGCGGCCACCTCCTGTGAATCCGGCACGATGCCGTGGATCACTTCCAGCCCATAGACATCCGCAGCATGTTCCTGCAACCGGTTGAACCCGTTGATCACCGGCGATGCTGCGAAGATCACCACCTGCAGCAGCAACAGGAACAGCGCGAACGACGCCCAGTCCTCCGGCCCGTAGATTTTCCACTCCGTGGCCCAGCGGCCGAGCGCCCAGTGCATTCCCCGGAATCCCGCATAAAACGCAACCAGCAACAGCGCGGCAAAAAAGATAAAGCCATTGCGGATGTGGCCCAGTTTGTAGTGACCTGCTTCATGCCCGAATATGAATAGCGTCTCGGGAATGGTGGTCTTTTGAATGGTAGTGTCCCACACCACTACGCGCTTCGAGGCGCCAAATCCCGTCACGTACGCATTGACCTGGTTGGTTTTTGCGCTGGCCTCCATCAGGAACATTCTCTCTGGCGGTATCTCCAGTCTGGCGCGTTGCAACACTTTCTCGATTTGCATGACCAACTCATGGTTCTTTGCGTCGAGCGGCTCGAACTTATTGAACAGCGGATCAATCAGCCACGGGCTGATAAAAACGATGACGAAGATGATGGGTAGCGACGCGATCCAGAAATACAGCCACCATCGCCGTGGACTGCGCCGCATTACGGCATAAAGAATCAGAACAAGGATGACCGCAAACGCAGTCCCCAGAAGCTCTTCTTTGCTCCAATCCCACATCCACGAGCCCCACCGTTGCACGGATTGTTCGTAGCGCAGCGAGAGCGAATGCCCGTACAGCCGCAGCGGCAGATCCAGCACATCCAGCGTCAACACGAGCACGGGGATGTACACCAGCCCCTGCAGGAACCGGCTGCCGGTGACGCTTTCGGCGAAGTCGCGGAATTTCGCCGCCACCCCCAGATTCAAGACCAGAATCAGGACCAGGATTTCGAAGAATGACATCACAAAATACAACGCGTATCCGGCGCGGGAGTAGGCGATAGCCTTTTTGTAGCGATCCTGCGAAAGGGTGTATTTTTCTGTTTCTGTCTTCTGCGGAGTGGCCGGAACAGCCAGCGGCGTTTCATCTCTCTGACCTTGAACACGTTCCGCGCGCGGTGTCGCTGCTGGCGCCCCTTTTTCCGGCGGCGTTTGCGGAGCTCCTCGCGTGCACGCGGCACTGCACAAAAATATGCACAAAATCAGCGCGAAACGCCCAATCCTGGAACACCGCCCCATACGCCCTCCTCGCTCCCCTTCGAGGATTGCCGAAGCGGCCCCTGGGTCCTCCGCACGCGCCGGGCAGTATGCGGCACCGGAGCTTTACACGCAACATTTCTTGTCCGGCGGAATCGTGCGCGAAACCTGCTCCCGCTTTCCGGTTGACTCTGTCCGCGCAGGGCGGAAGCGGAGAAAGCGGTGAGCTGCGCTACACAGGTGCTGTGCCGTTACCTCATTGGCTGCCTTAAAATGCAACGGAATTGTCAGCCGCTTTCGCGCGGCGTATTCTGCTACTAGACTTGGCCGGTCCTTAAGTGAGGATTTATGACTCTGGTGAATCGCATTTCATTCCGCGTTGTCCTACCGGCCGCTGTGGCCGCGGCACTTTTTTCCTTTCCTGCTTTCGCGCAGTCGCAGGACGAGCAATCTTCCTCTGTCGCGGATGCCGCCCGCCGCGCCCGCGAGCAAAAGAAAAAATCCGAAAAGCCTGCCCGCGTCATCAGCGATGATAATTTGAAACCCGCGCCCACGGCTCCGGCCGCTGCCGCGCCTTCAGCAGCGCGCGCTCGTTCGTCGGAGGAACTGCCCCCTGCGCCATTAGAGATGGCGCCGCAATCTCAGGCGGCTTCTGCGCCGGCAGCTCCTCCCGCTGAAGCGGCTCCCCCGGAGAAAAAAGAATCCTCAGAAAATTCCGCCGAAGCCGCGAGCACCAAAGCCCAGCTCGAGGATTTGCAAAAAGAGCTGGACCTGCTCCAGCGCGAAATCCCGCTCGCTCGAGACAATTTCTATTCGAAGCCTGACTACGCGCACGATACCGCGGGCAAAGCCAAACTCGACGCTTTAATGCAGCAGCTTACCGGCAAACAGCAGGACGTTGAGGCCTTGAAGGCCCGCCTCGCAACCCTGCTCGAGCAATTGGCAAAAGAGCCGCCCGCTTCCGCCGAGAACCCCGAAAAGCCGGCCACACCGCCTCAGCCGTAATTCCCGGAGGCAAAGCACAGACTCCTCTGCCCGGGTCTCCGGCATAAACTGCGCTTCGGCGATTCCTCCGCCACGAATCGCCAGTCACCAGTGACGGTTACTTGGGCTCCAGCACCAATGGCAAGCCATTCTTCGGATTCCCGATGATGACGATCTTCGCATTCGCGCTTGCTGCCAGCTTCTCCGTGGCTTCGATGCCCTTCCACTCGAGCAATTGCGGGCTGATGCCTGTCGCCACAATCTTCTGAAAATCCGCGATACCTTGCGCTTCAATTCTTTTCCGTTCGGCCTCTTGCTTCTCTTTCTGCAGGATGAAGCTCATCCGCAGCGCGTCCTGCTCCGCCTGTTGCTTTGCTTCAATGGAGCCCTTCAGCATCGCCGGCAACTGCACATCGCGCAGCAGCACGTTTTCCACGACTACGCCGCGAGGGGCGAGCTGCTTCGTCAACTCGTCTTGAATCTGCTGCTGCACGAGTTCCCGTGCATTGGTGTACAGCGCGTTGGCCGTGTGCGCGGAAGTGGATGCGCGAATCGCCGCCCGCATCGTCGGCTCGATGATCTTGTCGCCGTAGTCCGGTCCCACGGACTGATAGACTTGTGCGGCCATGGTTTTGTCCAGGTGGAAAAGCAGCGACGTATCTAGCGCCAGGATTAAACCTTCATTCGACGGGACGCTTGCGCTCTCTTTCACCGATTGTGTCTGAATCGAGAGCTTCTGCACCGCCTTCAGGGGATTGATCAGGTGAATGCCTTCCGGCAAGGTTTCTCCCGTAACCCTTCCGAAGAGCGTCAGCACGCCCACATTTCCCGTGGGGATTGACGTGACACTCGCCATGAACAGAAAGAAAATCACGATCGCCGCCGCAATCCATAGAATCTTCAAACCTGCGCCCCGCAAGCTGGGCATACCTGCCATTCCCCCGCCTCCCAGATCAAAGCCACCGCGTGTCACATTCGCCATTTTTCCCTCCGTCGCACGACCACCAAGCCGGCGCACCACTTTTTCCTGGTACCAGAATGGTGACTAGCGCCGATTTCCTGGACAGTTTTTCTGCTCCGCAACCATACCACAAGATATTGTATGTTTTTCTCTTGACACCACAGGCTTCCCGCTGCAAAATCCGCGCCATCAAGTTGTCGCCCTTGTGACCATTCTTTGGGGGCCGGAGCAGCAGCTCCGACAGGTGAGATCAAAATCATTGGGCTTTCGCCCTGAGGCAGCACTAGCCTCGAGGAGTCATAGATGCAGTACATGCCCGGCTCCACTGTGCAGTGCATCAATCCGAACTGCGAAGCACGCGGCCACTGGGTCCGCGCCGACATGATCCGCAGTGACTTCTGCCCCTCGTGCGGCGATACCCTGCGCCACGTGCCTCCGCCGCTCACCCCGCATTTCCGCATGCGCCCGCGCCCCCTCGCCGCGCGCCCGCCCCTCCGCC
>JBIOGB010000014.1:0-80941 GCA_044447665.1 Candidatus Acidiferrales bacterium
AGGAGAAATTCAGCCTGACTCTTCTGGCTTCCTGGCCGTGCAAGAAAGAAAAAGGCCGGATGGAGCATCCGGCCTTTCGCAAGAACTGATCCAATTGGTTGCGGGGGTCAGATTTGAACTGACGACCTTCGGGTTATGAGCCCGACGAGCTACCAGGCTGCTCCACCCCGCACACCCACTATAGCGGACGGCCGGAGTGCCGTCAAACCAGCACAGACGGCTCTGGATGAGCCCCGAAAGGGCACGCGGACTCGGGGCCGAAGGCCGCCGAACAGTTTCATTCTGACCCCCGCAACCACTCCAATATTGACAGGCGGGACACGGGCGCAGGGCTCGCAGCTCGAGTGTGCTATTCCACGAGCTGGAGATTCAGGACGATGCGCACGCCGTTGACGAGGATGACGCTCTGATCGAGGAGTTGCTGGTTGGTGATTTCGGCATTCACGAATTGCCTAAGAGCAGTTTGCGGACAAATGAATTCAATCGCTTCGGAGGTGCCTTTCACGCCGGGCGCAATTCTGTTCAGGACGGAAAAGTCGAAGAGCTGGAATTCCAGGCCCGGGGAGATTTTATCGGATAGATCCCTGAGCTGAGGGGCCAGGAACAAGTCAAAAGTCTGCGCCGCCCGCTTGTAGATCGAGCCTTTCACGGGCACGAACTGGATGGTATTTCGCAAAGTTATCTGGAGAGCCATCTGGCTGCGGAAAACCACGAAGGTGGGCGGGGCGTATTCCACAAAATGAAATTTCGTTGCACCTTCCTTGGCGAGCGCGGCGAGCTGCGCTTGATACTTTTCACCTAACGCGTCGGCGTCCGCTTGCGTCGGCGGAGGGCTGGTGATTGGCGGATCCGCAGCCTTGGGTGAGGGCTGAGTTGCATCGGAAGAGGGGGGAACAGCGCCCGCGGGGGCCAGAGTAACTGGGGGCAGCGATGGGACCAATAACTTCGAATTGAGTAAGGGAGAGTGGCCCATTGTAGAGGAAGACCGAGCCGTGGACGTCGCGTCTGGCTTGGCAGGAACAGAACGGGGCAGCGTCTGAACGTTGAGAGGATCCCGTTCGCTCAGGGCAAGCCCGAACTCGATTCCACTGACATAGACTTTCGAACGATTCACAATTCCCTGACGTTCGGGATCCGCGGAGGCGCGGGAAAGCGCCCAGGCATCGTTGCGGTCAAGCACGACAACGAGGATTTCTTTTCCTTCGTATTCGTAGCTGCGTTCCCGGGAGTGGGTGTGATGAGAGATTTCAAAACCGACACCGTCACAGGGCAAATCTTCCGGCAACGCGGAAGTCACCAAACCCAGAATAGGAAGGACGACGGCGCGAAAAGTGCCGGCGGCGCGTTCATTCTGTGTGAGACGAGCAGTGTCATAAGCGGCGTTGTAGTTGCCGGTTATCTTCAGGATCACTCGATCTTGAAAGCGGACGAATTCCATCCCGCGGGAATCCGCTTCCGCCTGCTGCGAGGGATCGAGCCCAACAAACCGGCTGAGATAGAAAGGAAAGGGGAATTTCGTTTTGGTTATCGATTGATTGAGAGATTTCAACTGCTGGAAGTAAGACTGCTCGAGCGCCTTGAGATCGGGGTTCAGGATTTCGGACGGACTCACCTGCGCTGAGGCTGACTGGACACAAAATGCCATTGCCAGCGCAACGGCCAGGAAAATGGGCCGGCGGCTGAAGGCGGCAAAGAGCGCCAATTTAATCCCTCGCACGAATCTTTCTCCTCTTTCGCGCATTATTGCGATCCGGCGCGCGCCGGAGGCTGGTAGGGCGGCTGTGCAATGGCTCGCGTGAACGCAATCACGAAGTGGATTTCCTCCGCCGATAGCATGCGCCCGTACGGCGGCATCATCGCCGATTTACCCATGGCAGCACCACCGAGCGTTACGATGTTCTGCATGTACTCGTCGCTTTCCGCATTTAGCGTTGCGCCTTCATTCAGCACGGGCGGAACAGGCGTAAGATTCGAACGGTTCGATGGGCCTGCGGGGGTCGCGTCCGCGTGGCACCAGACACATTGCTGATAGAAAATGCGCTTCCCTTGCGCTTGCTCATAATTTAAAGGAATAACACGCTGTGCGTCGGTCCAGTCGGCTTCCGTATCGTACGCCGCTAGAAGTGGATCCGATTTGGCTGCTTCCGCGTGCTTGCGGCAGCCGGACAAGCCCGCAATAGTCATCCACAGGAGGACGCTGAAACAGATTCGGAGTCTCATCTGCCCGCTCCCGCCGCCCCGGCCTGCGATCTTGTGCTGCTAGCGCTTTTTGGGGGTTTGATGCTTTGCCGCAACGTCATCAGATAAGCGGTCAAGGCTTTGACTTCCTCATAGGTAAAATTGCGCCGCGGCTGGATGGTGTCCGGAACAAGCGCTTGCGGATTGTTCAGCCAAGCCTCGATCCATGCGGGCGTAAGCCACCCACCCGCGTTGCTGAGATTGGGCCCAACGTAGCCGCCGCTTCCGCCGATGGTGTGGCACGACTGGCACTGATATTTGACTTCGTAGAGTTGTTTGCCGAAAGTCACCATCGCGGGGGTGAACTGCTTCGCATCAACTCGCGCGGGATTGACCTCGGGGTGCTGGAGCACCATGGTCAGGTAGTCGGCGAGGGTCGCCGCGTCTTTATCACTCATATTGAATTGCGGCATGCGCAAGATGAGCGTTGGACGCAGCGTCTGAGGATTTTTCAAGAAATCCACGAGCCACTGCCGCTGCGCGCGGCTGCCTTCGTAGGTAAGATCGGGAGCGAGATCGCCTCCGTAGCCGTTGAACTTGTGGCAGGCATAGCATTTGTAGCGCTCGTAGACTTCGGCGAACTGGCCCGCCGGATGGAAGCTCACTTCTTTGCGCGGCACGACCAGATTCTGCAATGCGCTTGTTGCGGGCGCGCCCTTCAAGCTGAGTAGCGCGGTCGTGATCGCATCCAGGTCCGCCTGATTCCAGTTGTATTGCGGCATGCGCGCCGCAGGATTGACGGAACCCGGGTCCTGCAGTTTCGCTTGAATGTAAGAAACAAGATTGTGTGGAATCTTTGCGGCGCCGAATTCCAGCTCCGAGGCATTTTTTCCACCCAGAGCGCTCAGGTCGGGACCAAAGTCCTTTTGGGGATTCAGGCCCTCGACGACATGACAGCTGGCGCACCCCTTTTCCAGGAAGAGCCGGCGTCCGAGCTGTGTCTCCTCGTCGGATGGTTGTCCGAGATTCGGCACAGTGGTGAGCAGGTCGGAATCGGCGAGCTTGGCGGTGATGTACTGCGTGACCTTGTATAGATCTTCATCCGTCCACCCGTAGCGCGGCATCCGGGTATGCGGAAGGTAGCCCTGGGGATCGCGCAGCCAAGCGATGAGCCAATCGGTTTTAACTTTGCTGCCAACTTTGGTCAGTTCCGGACCGATATCTCCACCGATCAGTTTCGTTTCACCGGCGCGAACGACCGCCAGCGAGTGACAGGTTGAACAAAACATCTGCCGGAACCGCAGTTCGCCCTGAGAAATCAAATCCGGATTCTTACTCCAGGCGGCAACGACGCGCGGGGCAATCTTGTAGGTAGCGACGGGCGCGGCTCTCTGCACGCTGAGGTAGGCGGAAAGTGCGAGGAGTTCGGTTTCGGTCAGACGAAACTTCGGCATGCGCGGCTCGTCTTCAGTCTCGTAACCGTTCACGGTGACGTTGCCGTCTTTATCCAAGAGGGTGCGTGGTTCCTTCAACCACTTGTAAATCCATTCGCGGCTGACTTTGGTACCGATGTTTGTGAGGTCGGGACCAAGCATCACGGGGCGCTCGATTCCCGGCAAACGGTGGCAGCCCTGACAATTTAGCTCCTCGAGAAGCTTTCGGCCACGAGTGAGCTGCGGCGTTTGCGGCAAATTATCCTGGTGGCACGTGCCGCAAGAGGCCTGGATGAAACGCGTGGGCAGCGCGGGCTGTTCCCATGCAAGAGTCGATTCGTGAGCTTCAGCCACTTCCGTTGCGGGACCCTGGCCACGATGGCAGACGGTACAGCCCCAATTGCGAACATTGTGCGGGATGGCCGGGTGTGCACGAAAAGGCTGGGGCACACCTGTACCCCCGAGGCTAGCCTGCGTAATCCCTTGGTGACAAGTTGTGCAGCGGTCGACCACATTCATTCCGGGAAGCCAGATCTGGTCGATATTGGGCCGGTAGTCGGCCAACAACCTTTTTGTGTCGGCACGTCCCTGTGCGAAGCGCACGTAGGAACGTTTGTACTGCTTCCATTCGCGGCGAAAATCCTTAACTGGAGATATCGCCAGGACAGCCAAGAACAATACGCTGGAAACCGCGAAGATCAGGCGCAAACGATCGGTCAATTTGCCCATCGGTTCAGCCGGCATGAGTTCTCCATGGCCAGACCCAAGACCAACCCGGGCCCCGGAAAAATGTCCCGACGACGGTCAGGCAGATAGCGACGGCGATGAACCAAGTCATTACCCACCAGGAGAGCGGCCTAGAGGCTAATGCCTGCAGCCAGCCCGTTTGCCTCTGCCTGGCGGCATAAGAAAAAAGCAAGAGAGCCGCAACGAGCGCCGTGGGCACGAGAATCGTCCCGGCATGGAATAGGGCAAGGATGGCCAGCAGGACCAGGGTCGTAACCACGATAATTCTTAAATTTTGGGACGGCCGCCGAGCCCAGATGGCTTCGCCCTCGATGTTCACGTTGAAGTAAGGAATCACCACTAGCGCGATCACCACCAACGTCGGAATCAATATTCCGGCGACGAAAGGCGGGAAAAAATGCAGTAGCTCCTGCAAGCCGAGAAAATACCAGGGGGCCTTGGCGGGGTTGGGGGTGAGCAGCGGATTCGCGAGCTGCTCGAGCGGCGCGTCCCAGAAAAGAGACAGGAGCACCATGGCAATGACGAGCAACTGAATCGCGATCGCTTCGCGGATCAGGAGATGAGGGTAAGTCATCAACTGCGGGCCAGGGTCGCCCACAACCTTGGCAGAGGTCTTCTTGGTTACGAAGACAACACGCCGCGGCTCCGTTTTCACATCTGAACTGAAGCCGGTCTCGATTTTATTCTTTTCCATCGTCGTCCTTGGGCTTTACGGTCAGGCCGCCATCCTTTTGCACGCGCCAAAAATGAATTCCGATGAGCAGGGACGCGACAAGCGGAAGGATGACGATGTGAAGCACGTAGAAACGCAACAACGCGTTTTCTCCGACGATGTTGCCTCCCAGCAAGAGAAACCGGATTTTGTTACCGACAACCGGCATGGCAGAAATGATGTTGGTGCCTACGGTCACGGCCCAAAATGCGAGCTGGTCCCAGGGCAAGAGATAGCCCGTGTAGCTGAGGAACAGCGTGACCAGAAGAAGCACGACACCGATCACCCAGTTGAATTCATGCGGCGGTTTGTAGCCCCCGCGGTAGAACACGTGAAACATGTGCCAGAAGACGGCGAAGACCATCAAATGCGCGGCCAGCCGGTGAAGATTGCGAAGAAATACGCCGTTCGAAACGACGAACTGCAGGTCCTTCATATCCCGGTAGGCGTGCGGCGCAGCCGGGTGGTAATAGAACATCAGCAAGATGCCGGTGACGAAAAGAACGACGAAAAGAATGAAAGAAATCGAGCCCAGATAGTACGAGGCGCGGACGCGGAGGGACTTCTCCCGAACTTTGACGGGCAGCCAGTGGAGGAAGAGATTGCCGAAGACGGCGAGGCTGCGGGTGCGATTCGTATTCGCGGGGCCGCGGCGAAAGATGGACTTCCAGACTTTCGTGTCGCGAAGGTCTTGCAGCGCGGAATGAAGAGTAGTGGCCATCGTTTCCCTTAAACTTTTAAGACTTGCGCAGGCCTGATTTCTTGAAGTTTGTCTACGAGCAGTTCGCCATCCGCTGTCAGCGAGATAGTGAAATGCGGGAGCGCCCGCGGCGCGGGACCTTCGATCTTGGTGCCATCATCTTTGAATTTACTGCCGTGGCAGGGACACTCAATCAAGTTGTGCTCGGGATGCCATGCAGTGATACAGCCAAGATGCGTGCAAACGGCGGACACCGCATAGAAGCCTTCCGGCATGCGCACAATGTAGACCTGCTGCTCCAGAAGAAACGTCACGGAATGGATGGGATAAAGATCGGGACTACCGGCGCGGAATGTCGGCGAGGGTTCGAACAATACGTTTGGAGAGAAAAACTGATACGTGACCGCGACAGAACCGAGGCCGGCAATCCCTAGCGATCCCAGGGTGAGTTGATTCAAGAAGTCACGCCGAGAGATTCCATCCCCCCCGGGGACCTCGCGCGGTGCATCGGAAGCCGACAAATGTTTTAGCTCGCTCATGAGCCGACCGTAACCTCCTCAACTCGAACCTGACTCGGGTCGTGATCGAAAATTTCAAAGCTCTCCATGGAGATGGTGTGAACCGGACAGCGCTCCGCGCAGAGCCCGCAGCGGATGCAAATGGTTTCATCTTTTACCATCACCGAACCTTCGACGCTGGAAAGTTCGGCGGGCGAAAGGTGGAGAAGCTCGTGGGCCCGCGATTCGGATGTTGCGGACAATTGCTGCTTCGTCTCATCGGAGAAAGCGAATTGGCTGAGCGGAACGAGCCGCAGACAATTTTCCGGGCAGACATCGACGCAACCGCCACAGAGAATGCACTCACTGCCGTTTGCCTCGGTTCCTTCAAAGATGGTGTTGATCCAGCACTGAAGACAACGCGACGCTTCGCGCCGGGCTTGCTCTTCCGTAAAGCCGCTTTCGACTTCGGCTATGCCGGTGCGGCGTTCGAGAGGAATGACAGGCACGGCCAAACGTGAGTATTCGTCGTACTGTTCCGCCATTTTGTGATGATCAAGAACCGTAATTTGCACGAACTGCTGCTTGGGCCTCCACTCAGCTCCGCGAATGAATTTGTCGATTTCCTCTGCTGCTTTCTTCCCGTCGGCAACGGCGTTGATGATCAGCCGGGGACCAAAAGCGATATCGCCCGCGGCGAAAATTCCCGGCGCGGTGGTCATGAGGGTTGCGGGATTGATCTTCAGCGTGCCTTGCCGCGTGGTTTCCAGAGCATCGGCGGGCTTGAGGAAGGACAGATCGGAAGCTTGCCCGATGGCGAGAATTACGGTGTCGCAGGGAATGATTGTTTCCGTTCCGGGAGCGAATGTGGGGCTGAACCGCCGCTGCGCGTCAAATACGGAGGTGCAGCGGATCACTTCGAGGCCAGTCAATTTGCCATTCTTGCCGACAAACTGCTTGGGACCGAGGGAGGGATGCATTTTGATCCCTTCGACCATGCCCTCCTCAATTTCCTCTTCGGAAGCAGGCATCTCTTCGCGAGATTCGAGACAGACGAGATGCACTTCGCGAGCGCCCATGCGCAGCGCCTGGCGGGAAACGTCCATGAACTCTTTCATGGCGACGTCCATTTCACTGGAGGTCAGCTCATCGGGGAGCACTACACCGGCAATGTCGGTCATCAGCTTCTGTTGTTGTTCGCGCATGGCGGAGCGCGCCACGTCGATTGCAACGTTACCTCCGCCAATGACGACGACTTGCTTGCCGACGGAAAAGCGGTAACCTAAATTCACGTTTAAGAGGAAGTCGATCCCTTTCACCACGCCGTCCAGATCGTTGCCCGGCAAGTTCAAATCCCGGCTGCGGTGCAGGCCGAAAGCGAGTAACACAGCCTTGTAGCCCTGCTGGCGCAGGTCGGCGAGCGAAAAATCGCGCCCCAGGCGCATGTTCAGTCGAAGCTCGGGACCCAGGTCGAGAATTTCACGAATCTGAGCCTGCAGAACATCCCGAGGCAGGCGATATTCCGGAATGCCAAGATGCATCATTCCGCCCGGCACGGCAGCCGCTTCAAAAACGGTCACGGGATAACCCAGCAGCGCCAGGTCGTGCGCCGCGGACATGCCCGCCGGCCCCGAACCGATGATGGCGATACGTTCCGAGCGGTTGGCCCGTGATCTTTCGGGAAAGACATCGATGGGGTTGCGCGATTCCGGCCCATGGCGCTCCGTGACGAAGCGTTTCAAGGCGCGAATGGAAATGGGCAAGTCAAATTGCCCGCGGCGGCATGCGGGCTCACAGGGGTGTCCGCAGACTCGGCCGCAGATGGAAGCAAAAGGATTAGGGACCCGGGCGTAGCGGTAAGCTTCCTCGTACCTTCCCTGCGCAATGAGCGAGACGTACCGCCCGGCCTGTGTATGGACGGGACACGCCTGCATGCAGGGGAAGTTCGACTCGAGCCACTCGACGTCGACAAGTTTGGTTCGGCTGCCCACGAAGCGCGTCCCGGGTCCCTTTCTCGATTACTTCTTGACCGTCAGTTCCACTGTAGCTGTTGCGGCGCTGACATCCACGGCTTGCGTGGTTGGTTTACCATCTTCGCTCCAAGTCTTCAACGTGTACTTTCCTGCGGGGACATCCTTGATCGCGAAATTGCCGTCTTTGTCGGTCACGGCAAAATATGGTGTGGGAACAACGACGACATAGCCGGACATTTCGGGATGCACGTTGCAAAGTAGAGAAGCAACGCCGAGATCATTGAATTGGAATGGTTTCTTCTCGCCCTTCGGCCAGGTGCCGAGATTGTGAGAGAGCTTTTTGTTGCCGCTGATGGACGGCCAATAAACGTTATGGCCGACCGGGTCGCTGTTCAGGAAATCCACCGTGGTTCCTTGCTGCACGGCAACGACATGCGGAATGAACGTCATTTTCCGTTGGTCGATGACGACATGGTCTTTCGGAGCGTCGAATTTCTTTTCCGCAATCGCGTCGACGTAGACGGCAATGTTCTCCGCGGATTTGATCCCCTGCACGTTGACCTTGCCCTTGATTTCATTGCCCCAGCTTGCTCCTGCCAAGGCTAGCGTGATAGTTGCTGCGATTGCTGATTTTGTTGCGATTCTCGATAGACTCATGACATTCCTCTCGTATTTGATGTGCGTGCGATTCCCGTTCAAAGCCCGGTTTCTCTAAAAGACGTAGTCGATGCCGGATACGAACGTATTCGGCCGGTAAAACAGCGGATTACCGTTGACATCAGTGCCGTAAGACCCCGGTTCCCAATGCCGCTGGTATTCACCTACGACCTTGATGTTCGCCCGCACCAGGATCTGGTAACCCGGCCGAAACGCGTTCCGGGTTCGGTATCGTGAGATTCCATTGACGAGATCGGAAGGCGAGTTCACGAAGTCATAGCGCATCGTAGCGATCAACCATGGATGGATCCAATAGTTGCTGCCAATAAATCCACCCGTGAAAGTTACAGCGTTGGTTTTGGTAATGGTCGGCGCGAGGGGATTGCTGGTGTCAACTAAGTGGTTGTCGTCATGACCGGTCACTCCGACTCCGTAGAGTTCCAGCTTGCGGTACTTAAAGCGTATGTCGCCTCCGGCCCTATAGAAGGGTTCCTGAATCGTGCCTGTGAATGCAAAGGTGGCGCTGCCGAAGTTCTGTTCGTTTGTGCCGTGATAGTAGAACGCGCCAACTCGAATGGAAGTGTGGTCCCGCGGACCAGTGGGTCCCGCTGCCTGGATGGCGTTGCGGCTTTCCGGATCGCGCTCGAGGTTGAATTTATACGAAGCCCGGAGGTATACATCTTTTGTATTCCTCGTCACGAGCGTGCTGGGTCCAAGCGAGCTTGATCCATAGGCAGAGCCCGTCCCATCAAGATAAGCCACCGACCAATTGAAGTTCCCGTTGTTGGGAGTGCCACCAAATTCAATGCCACGCTGTGGTGTGCCCAGAACGAAGGGATTGATTGCCGTCTGACATACGGCCGCGCCGCCACTACAGGAGTTTTGAGCCTTGATCGCCTCGCCGAACACGTCATACCCGGAAAGGTAATAAGTGCGGGCTTGCGAGAAGGGCAAATCCGGTTCGAACTGTCCAAACCGGACGTTCAGCGCGTTCTTCGGCAACCCAATGCCGTGGCCCAGATCGCTGTACTTCAGCCAAGCATCTCCTAGCCCACCTCCTGCTCCTGTCCCTCCCGCCGAAATGTCATCGTCGATCCAGAAGGAGAGGTTTGGTCCAAAACTCCCCGTGCTGATAATCGTAAAAGTGTTCGGCACAAACAGATCGGTCCGCGGTACAAACGCCGCAGCTTGTACCGGCCGTGGCTGTTTCGCGTTCCAGTTGAAATTCCCTTCGTACCGGAACGCTATGGGCAGATATCCCGGGATCTCGCCAGGATAGACCGCGCCGGGAAACGCCTCCTTTTGGGCCTTTGACCCCAGCAGGACGGGCGGCTCTTTCACAAAGACCTCGTCGTCCTTCGGAAATTTGAAACCATTCTTCTTGAATGCTTCTCCGAAGTCGTTCAATTCCGGATAGTTGTTGTGGCACGTGGTGCACGACGTCTGATACTTTCGCGAAAAGGCGGGGATCGCGGAAGACTTCGGCACCGACACAAGCACTACCCACATCACGACCACGACGGCAGATAGGCTTGCCAGGATGCTTGCATTGACTATTCGGCCTTTCATTCTCATGCCCTCCAAATCTTGCCCCCTTACCAGCGGGTCAAGCTTCTTGAATTCACTTCTCAGGCGCCAATGCATCACATTGTTGCCTGTACTTCAACTCAATACTGTGACGCACATCACAAATTTACGTGACGGGCGTCACAAACATGAATTTGAAGGGGGAGAGCAAACTGGAGGGCTATTGGAGCTCTAAGAACGCACGACGCTTTCGAGCCCTGCTTTATCCTTGATGATAAGAGTCGAACCTTTTACTTGCAAGAGCTGTCTCTTCTTGAAGTCGGCGAAGAGCCGCGTTACGGTCTCTCGCGAGGCTCCGATCATTTGGGCGATCTCTTCGTGTGTGAGGGTGAGCGTCAGCTTCACCTCGCCTTTTGCCTCTCCCTGGTTTGCCGAAAGTTCGAGCAGAAAGCGAGCCAACTTCTCGCCGGCCGAATGGGAAAGCCCAATGGTGCGCATCTCCGCGATGGCGGAATGATAGGTTTCACCGAGTTGCTGTGCAACTCGCAGCGCTGCTTCGCCGTGCTCACGAAGGAAAACGAGGAAATCCTGCCGCGAGATGAAATTGGCCTGAGTAGGTTCGATCACCTCGGCGGTGAGCTCGTATGGCTTCCCCGTGACCGTCGCGGGCAATCCCAGGACTTCTCCTGGTTCTGAAATCCTGAGAATCAGAGTTCTTCCATCGGCGGAAGAGGTGGAGAGCTTGACCCGGCCATTGCACAAGATGAAGACGCCCCGAGGTGACTGTCCTTCTACAAACAGCGTCGCGCCCTTAGGGTAACTCGCCGCAGATGTGATGCTTGCCAGTCCCTGGACGGCGGAGGGTGAAAGGTTGCAAAAAAGCCGGTCCTCTCGTTGGGGACAAGACAAGCAGTTCTCAATGATTTCTAAACCGTAAGGAGCGCGCATAGGACTACCGCCTCGGAGTATACCCTCCCGTCTTCTCGCCACAAAACGGAATGCATTCGACATGCGCAAAAACCCGGTGGCCGATATCCACTTTGCCAAATTGCATTATCAGTGAGAAGACTCCATTATTGGCAGTGACGCACGTCACGCTGCGCTGTGACGTGTGTTACAGCCTCCCCGGCCCCATTTGCGTCGGAAGGATCTTGGTTATTCACACAGTCATGGCTTGATAGCCACCTTAATCACGCCTTCTCGATGCTCTCCAAAGAGTTCGTAAGCCTCTGTGATCTGGTCCAGGCGAAACGTATGTGTCAAGACCGGAACCATGTCGAGCCATCCGTGCCGGACCATTTCCATCAATCTTCTCATCCGTTCCTTTCCGCCTGGACAGCGCGTCATGACCATTCGATGATCCCCCAGCCGGCGTCGAAAGATTCGAGCGGTATAGAGAGCTTGCCCGAATAAACACCCAGGCTAAAAAGAGTTGCCGTCATTCCGCCTCTTTAACCCCGCACAATCACAAACTGGACTCTCTTCATCAACAAACTTCTTCTACCATTTCGAGCTATTCGGCTGCTGTGAGGCGCGTCACTCACTTATGTCGTCAACGTCACATGCCTGAATGTTTGGCTCCTTTAATGTAAGAATATCGAGGGAATGTGGATGGGGAATTAGGTGGATCTTAGATTCTCGCTTTGAGAGATGGAGGCCGGAGTGAAAGTGCCTCGAAAGCTATCTAGAAGCACGCCCAAAGAGACCTATATCGCCGCCTTCACAGCTCTCGCAATCGGGCTGCATCTAGCGCTGCAGTACTGGATACGGATGGCGCCGCAAAAAGCCCGGATCCCCCTCTATGCAGCACTGCTTATCGGCGGCGCACCCCTGGTTCTTGATCTCGGCCGCAGATTGTTCAAACGGGAATTTGGATCGGACTTACTGGCGGGTATCTCGATCCTGACTTCCGTGCTCCTTGGACAATATCTTGTGGGAACGATCGTGGTGCTGATGCTTTCCGGCGGAACTGCGCTCGAGCAGTTTGCGACGGCTCGGGCCTCGTCCGTCTTGGGAGCCTTGGCGCGGCGGATGCCGAGCATTGCGCACCGCGTAGAAGCTTCGGCCGTAACCGACGTGCGCTTGGAAGATATTCGCATCGGCGATGAGTTAGTAGTCTTGCCGCATGAAATTTGCCCGGTGGATGCATTGGTCATCGAAGGTCACGGAGTGATGGATGAAGCGTATCTGACGGGCGAACCTTACGAAATTTCAAAGACTCCGGGATCACAGGTCATTTCCGGAGCGATCAATGGGGACACCGCACTAAAGATCAAAGCCGAAAAGCTGGCCGTGGATTCGCGTTACGCTCGAATCATGCGGGTGATGCGCGAAACGGAACAGCAGCGCCCTCGATTGCGGCGCTTGGGTGACCAGTTGGGAGCTTGGTACACTCCCATTGCGCTGGCGGTAGCGGTGGCAGCCGGGCTTATCAGCAGTGATTCACATCGATTTCTTGCGGTTGTAGTCATCGCCACTCCCTGCCCTTTGCTTCTAGCCATTCCCACCGCGATCATTGGCGCCATTTCATTGGCGGCGCGCCGCGCGATCATCGTCAAGAATCCCGCGATACTCGAGCAGATTGGTTCCTGCCAGACGCTGATCTTTGACAAGACGGGCACGCTGACTTATGGACGGCCCACAGTGACGGAAATCGTTTGCGGTGCGGGCTTCAGCAAGAATGAGGTCCTGCAGCTCACGGCCAGCTTGGAAAATTACTCCAAGCATCCCTTGGCCGCCGCCATCGTGAGCGCTGCCAGGGCTGAAAAACTGCCGCTCGCGCTGGTGGAGCACATGAGCGAACGTCCCGGAGAGGGCCTGCGCGGGAAAATCAACGGACACACGGTACAAATAACAGGGCGAAACAAAGTTGCCGCGATGAATCTGCCCCTTCCGCCGCTCGCCGCGGGCTTGGAATGCATCGTCTTGATCGATGATCGGTATGCTGCAACCATGCGTTTCCACGACGCTCCCCGGAAAGATAGCCGGCCGTTCATCCAGCATCTGCGGCCGCGCCACGGTGTGCGTCGTGTGATGCTGATCTCGGGAGACCGCGAGTCCGAAGTACGCTACCTCGCGGACACCGTCGGAATCACCGAGGTGCATGCAGGAAAGAGTCCGGAAGAAAAAGTGATGCTTGTAAAAGAGGAAACCGGGAAGGCCAAGACGTTATTCGTCGGCGATGGAATCAATGATGCACCGGCGCTAATGGCGGCTACGGTCGGAGTGGCCTTCGGTACGCAAAGCGACATCACCACTGAAGCTGCCGACGCCGTCGTGCTGGAGGCCTCACTGGGAAAAATCGATGAACTCATGCACATTGGAAAACGCATGCGGCGCATCGCCCTGCAAAGCGCCCTGGGAGGGATGGCCGCAAGCCTTCTGGGAATGATTGCCGCCGCACTTGGCTATCTGCCGCCGATTGGCGGAGCGATTGCCCAAGAAATCATTGATCTTGTCGCAGTTCTGAACGCGGTGCGGGTGGCGTTGCCGACCAGCAAGCTGCGGGATTTTTGAGCGGTTCGAAGCTGACTTTGGACTCGTTAATTCGCCCGCCAATCCCTAGCCCGCCCTGCCCCTCGGTACTGACTTCGTGATACTTTTCTGCCATCATTTGGACTATAGATTATAGTTATCGAAGTGTTCGATTTTGGGACGGTGAATCCCATTCATGGTCAGCAACGTTGCTTGGGAATCACTGCTTACCAAGTTAAGTCATGAAAGATGTGCATGTTACCTACGTGGAGATTCGGAAGACTGTGTGCGCTTCTAAAAGGCGATAAATACTATGGATATACAGCGCCCCTCTAACACAAGAGCTAAAAAGATCCGCCGAATTGCGTATGGCACGGTCGGCGTAATTCTCATTGCAGGAGTGACCGTCGGCCTATCGCGTCTCCGGCCTGCCGCTCCAACGGTGGACGCAGCGACGATTTGGCCGGACACAGTGAAGCGAGGACCAATGCTTCGGGAAGTGCGCGGTTTGGGGACGCTGATACCTGAAGACATTCGCTGGATCCCGGCGCAAACCGACTCGCGCGTGGATCGCATCGTGTTGCGCCCTGGCGCAATTGTGAAACCGGATTCGGTTATTTTGGAACTGAGCGATCCTCAATTGCAGCGCGACGCCCTGGACGCGGAATACCAGCTCAAAGGGGCGGAGGCGGACTACGAAAATCTTAAGGTGCAGGTCAATAGCGATTTGCTGAATCAACGCGCAGCCGCTGCATCCGTGCGGAGCGATTACGAACAGGCCAAGCTGCAGCACGAAGTGGATGACCAACTGCAAAAGCAAGGCCTGGCCGCGGATGTGACCGCAAAGCTTTCCAAAGTCCGCGCGGAACAGCTTGCCATTCGCGTGCAACTGGAAGATGAGCGAACCAAGAATTCCGAGGAAACGGCCAAGACGCGCCTCGCGGCGCAGCAAGCCCGTGTAGAGCAACAGAAAGCTCTGTATAACCTTCGCCGTAGCCAGCTTGAGGCGCTGCACGTCCGCGCAGGAATCAATGGAGTTCTTCAGTTAGTCCCGGTGGAAGTCGGACAACGTGTGACGCCGGGCGCCAACGTAGCACGAGTGGCTGACCCCAAAAAGCTGAAGGCGGAAATCAAGATTGCGGAGACCCAGGCAAAAGATGTCGCCATCGGGCAGAAGGCGATGATCGACACACGCAACGGAATCGTGGCGGGGCGGGTATCGAGAATCGACCCCTCCGTTCAGAATGGCACGGTAACAGTGGATGTCGCGATTGATGATCCGTTGCCGCAAGGCGCGCGCCCTGACCTCAGTGTTGACGGCACAGTCGAACTAGAAAATCTAAGAGATGTTCTCTATGTGGGCCGGCCGGTTCATGGTCAGGCAGACAGCACGATTGGTCTATTCAAGATTGTTAACGACGGGAGCGAGGCTGTGCGCGTGAATGTAAAGCTGGGCCGTAGCTCAGTTACTACCATTGAAGTTCTGCAGGGCTTGCAGGTCGGAGACAAAGTGATTCTGTCCGACATGTCGGCCGTGGACAACTTCGACAGGATACGGCTCAAGTAACCGAAGCGCGCCGGCTGAGTCTTCGGACCATGATGAGATCTTGTAAGCGTCACGACGTCTAACAGTGAGCCCCGGGCAAAGGAGGTCGGCTTGCACACGCTCTGGCAGGATGTGCGTTATGGCCTGCGCATGCTGGCCAAGAGTCCCGGCTTTACCGCGATTGCCATTCTGACGCTGGCGCTAGGTATTGGCGCCAACACAGCAATCTTTTCCATCCTCAATCAAGTGCTTCTGCGGCGGCTCCCCGTTCGCACTCCCGATGAGCTGGTGATTCTGAAATCGCCTGGGCCGAAACGCGGGCATGTGTGGAGCGATGGTGACGACTCGGAAGTCTTCTCCTATCCCCTTTACAAGGGTCTGGCGAAGAATACCTCGGTTTTCGGCGGCGTGATAGCACGATATGAATTTCCTGCGAGCATCGCAAGCCACGGCCAGACGGACCGGGGTTCGGGCGAACTCGTGACTGGAAATTATTTCGAGGTGCTCGGCGTACGGCCCACGCTTGGCCGGGCACTGACGCCCGCCGACGACGATGTTCCAGGAGCACATCCCGTTCTTGTTCTCAGCCATGCCTACTGGATCCGGCATTTCGGCGGTGACGCCGGCGTGCTGAATCAAACGATTCTCGTGAACAACACCGAAATGACTATCGTCGGCGTTACACAAGCGGGCTTTACCGGCATACAGGTGGGACAAACGCCGGACATATTTGTGCCCATGATGATGAAAGCACAGATGACGCCAATCCGGAACGGGCTGGACGACTGGAATGATTCGTTTTTAGCAGTATTTGCGCGGCTTAACCCAGGCGTGTCCTTGGAGAGGGCACAAGCCGGGATCAACGCTGAGTACGGCCCATTGCTCGAGCAACAAATTGCGAGTCTCAAAGGCATGGATACGAAAGCGCGTCAGGAGTTTCTGAACAAGAAGATCGTTCTGTATCCCGGGGCGCAAGGCAGAACCACTGTTCAGCGCGACTCCGGCCCGGCGTTGATCGCGCTGTTTGCAATGGTCGCGCTTGTGCTGCTCATCGCGTGCACCAACGTCGCTAATCTTCTCCTGGCCAAAGGAGCGGCGCGCCAGCGAGAGTTTGCTATTCGCTCGGCGCTCGGAGCCACTCGGGGCCAGATGATGCGGCAGTTGATGGTGGAAAGCTCGCTCTGCGCGTTGGGAGGCGGCGGATTGGGGCTGCTTTTGGGCGTTTGGCTAATGGATATTTTGACCCAAGCGGTCGTGGCTGAAGGAGGAGTGCAGGGGATTACTGCCAAGGCCGACGGAAGCGTGCTGGGTTTTGTCGCAGCCGCGACTGTGGCATCGGCCACTCTGTTTGGCCTGATACCCGCGTGGCGCGTCGCGCGAGCCGAGGTTTCTCAGATGCTCAAGGATCAGGGTTCTACTTCATCCGCAGGTCTTGCCCATGTGCGCTTTCGCAAGCTCCTCGTGGCCGGCCAGGTGGCTTTCACGCTCCTGCTGCTGGCAGGGGCAACACTCTTTGCCCGGACTTTGTGGAACCTCCGCAATGAGAATCTCGGAATGAGCACCGAGAACTTGATTACTTTTTCCATCGCTCCGGAGTTGAGCGGCTATGACACGCCCCGGACAATTATTCTGGTCGATCAACTGAGGCAACGCCTGGGTGCGCTTCCTGGAGTGCTTGGGGTTGGGTCATCTCAGATTCCAGTGCTTACGGGCACGGACATGGGCGGCAATATCACTGTTGAGGGACGCGAAAACCTGGGTAGCGACGACCGGGACGTGAATTATGACGCCGTAAGCCCGAATTATTTCTCGACCATGAAAGTCCCATTGCTCTCCGGGCGCGAATTTAACGCCGGAGACACGGCGGAGAGCGTGAAAGTGGCGGTCATCAATGAGGCCATGGTGAAGGCTTTCTTCCCGAAGCGAGATCCGATAGGAGTGCGGTTCGCGCTGGGCGGAGGAACCGACGCCAAACCTGACATAGAGATTGTCGGCGTTGTGAGAAACGCGAGGGAAGCGCATGTCCGGGACGAAGAGCGACCCTACTTCTACCTGCCCTATTCGCAATTCGGGAAGCTCAATGGCATGACCTTTTATGTGCGGAGCCAGCAAGATCCCTTGCTGATCGCCAACGAATTGCGAGAAATCGTCCGGCAAGCCGACGCAAATTTGCCCGTATACGAGCTGAAGACGGTTCGCCGGGTGGTGGATGAGGATCTTTTTGCTGAGCGCGTAATTGCTACCCTCTCGGCAGGCTTCGGTGGCTTGGCGGCCCTGCTCGCGGCTCTCGGCATTTACGGCGTGCTGGGCTATGTGGTCGTGCAGCGCACGCGCGAAATCGGCATCCGCATGGCACTGGGTGCCAAGGAAACCCACGTGCGATCCTTGATCTTCCGCGAAATGGGCATCATGGTCCTAGCTGGCGCCGCGCTGGGTTTGCCGCTGGCTTACGGCCTCGCGCGGCTGGGGGAATCGATACTGTTCGGCGTGCACGCAGGGGACCTGTCGGTGTACACACTGGCGCTGGCGTTGATCGCGGTGATCGCTCTGGCCGCATGCTACATCCCGGCGCGGCGCGCGACCCGCGTCGATCCCATCGTCGCGTTACGGTATGAGTGAGGAAAGGCAATGCAAACTCTGTTGCAAGCCGTTCGGTGCAGCATGCAGGCAAGCGAGCCGGGAACTTTTTTGTTGATCGCATCGTTGCTAACGGCAATGGCGCTGGTTGCGTGTTATCTCCCTGCGCGCCGTGCCGCCAGTGTCGCGCCAAAGGTTGCGTTGCGCTACGAATGATCATCAGAAGAAGTGGGCACAAAGATCTGAGGCCAGGTGGTTTGATAGGTCGACCGGAAGCAAACTGAATTTCGATAGTATTCGCACGACAAGGAGACGACATGCCGGAAGCAAACGACACATTGATCAGGCTCGAGGGAGTGAAAAAGGTCTTCTACACCGATGAGGTAGAAACCCATGCACTCTCGGAAATTCACCTGGAAATAGAGAAAGGTCAGTACATCTCGATTGCCGGGCCTTCCGGGTGCGGCAAGTCCACGCTGCTCTCCATTCTTGGGCTGTTGGACTCCCCAACCGGAGGAGATTATTGGCTGAATGCACAGCCGGTCGCAAAACTTACCCTCAGCGAGCGCACGCGCATCCGCAACCGCGAAATTGGTTTCATTTTTCAGGCATTCAACCTCATCGGCGATCTCACCGTCTACGAAAATGTTGAGCTGCCTCTGACCTATCGCGGCACGGGCGCTGCCGAGCGCAAGCAGAAAGTGCAACACGCTCTCGAACGCGTCGGCATGGCTCACCGGCTGCGCCATTACCCTTCGCAGCTCTCGGGCGGTCAGCAGCAACGCGTCGCCGTGGCTCGCGCGCTTGTTGGCGATCCTCTGATCCTGATGGCCGACGAGCCGACGGGTAACCTGGACTCCAAGAACGGCGAGGCCGTGATGGAACTGTTGCGCGACTTGCATCGCAATGGCGCAACCATTTGCATGGTCACACACGACCAACGCTACGCCAACTTCGCCGAACGCACGATTCATTTGTTTGACGGTCGCGTGGTCGAAGAAACCCAGGAAGCGCGCGCCTGAGCCTAATTACACCTGAGGCGGTGATCCGCTGCGGCTCTTGCTTGGCATCTCACGTCACGCGCATCATTTGCGTCTACCCAGTGGCCGCGCTGCGTTATGCGCGACGGGCGGTAACGCACACCGTTTGGCAAGACCTGCACTAAAGATAGGGAGCGACAGTGGAACCTTTGATTCAGTTGCGAAATCTTGAAAAAGCGTTCGAGGCCGGCGGAAGCAAGTTTTTCGTCTTGCGCCGCATCACGCTGGATATTCATCAAGGTGAATTCGTCACCTTCATGGGCCCTTCCGGCGCAGGAAAGTCCACGCTGCTCAGCATCATCGGGATGCTGGACGGCGCCTGGACCGGCGAATATTATTTCCTCGATCAGCCCGTCCATAAATTGAACGTGAAGAAACGCAACGAACTGCACAAGGCCAATATCGGCTTTGTTTTTCAAAGCTACCACTTGATCGACAATTTGACGGTCTTCGAAAATCTGGAAATTCCGCTCTCCTACAAGAATGTCCCGCACAAGGAGCGCGCCAGCCTGGTGTGCGATACGCTTGACCGTTTCAACATCGTCGGCAAGAAAGACCTCTTCCCCAATCAATTGTCCGGCGGTCAGCAGCAACTCGTGGGCGTGGCCCGCGCCGTCATCCAAACTCCAAAGCTTATTCTCGCCGACGAGCCTACCGGCAATCTCCACTCCGCTCAGGGCGAAGAAATCATGCAGCTCTTCAAGAGATTGAACGAAGCCGGCACTACCATCATCCAGGTTACGCACTCGGAGAAAAATGCCGCCTACGGCGACCGCATCATCCAGCTGAAGGACGGTTGGATTGTGAGCGAAAGCGCGACTGCCGCTCGTGCCGGATGAAACGTGACTTGCAGCCGCTGGTCTCGATTCGGCCACCGGAAAACCATCTCACGAAGCTATGCTTGTGGGAAAACTGTAAAATCGACTGCACTGTCGCAATGGAATGAAGACGACCGCCAATCACGCCTATCGCATCCTTCTGGCCGATGACCAGTCTGATATTCGCGATGCCCTCCGCCTTCTTCTGAAAAGGGAAGGATACGAGACCCATGGCGTCGCTTCTCCCGCCGAGGCTCTCGCGGCCATTGAGTCGCGCGAGTTCGACGCCGTTCTCATGGACCTGAACTACGCGCGTGACACCACATCGGGCCAGGAAGGTCTCGATCTCCTTAGCCGCATCCAGATGATTGACAGCACTCTTCCGCTCATCGTGATGACCGCCTGGAGCAGCGTGGAGCTCGCCGTCGAAGCCATGCGCCGCGGCGCCCGCGATTTTATCCCCAAGCCCTGGGAGAACAACCGCCTGCTCGCCATCATTCGCACGCAGATTGATCTTCGCCAGGCGCTTCGTAAAGCCTCACGACTGGAAGCGGAAAATCGCCTGCTCCGCTCCGAATCGCGTCCGACCATGATCGCCGAATCTGCCGTTATGCAGCCAGTGCTTGAGCTTATTGGGCGCATCGGCCCCTCGGACGCAAACGTTCTCATTACCGGAGAGCACGGCACGGGCAAAGAAGTCATCGCCCAGACGCTGCACGCCTTATCCACTCGAGCAAGCAGACCCATGGTTACCGTCAACGCCGGCGGCCTCTCCGAAGGGGTATTCGAAAGCGAGCTCTTCGGCCACGTGAAAGGCGCCTTTACGGATGCTCGTACGGACCGCGTGGGCCGCTTCGAGCTCGCCGAAGGCGGCACGCTTTTCCTTGATGAAATCGCCAACGTCCCGTTGAATCTGCAAGCCAAACTTCTTCGCGTTCTGGAAACTGGCGAACTCGAACGCGTCGGCTCTTCCACCACGCGGCGCGTTGATGTTCGCGTCTTGGCCGCTACCAATGCCGATGTGAACGCCGAAGCCGCCGCCGGACGGTTCCGCCAGGACCTGCTCTTCCGCCTGAACACCATTGAGATTCAACTGCCTCCTCTGCGGGAACGCCGCGAAGATATTTTGCTCCTCGCGCACCATTTCCTGCGAGGTTACGCTCAGCGTTATCGCAAGACCATTTCCGGCTTCGATGCGGCTGCCACTCAGTTGCTCCGGGAGCACCCTTGGCCGGGAAACGTCCGCGAACTGGACCACGCCGTCGAGCGCGGTGTGCTCCTCTCCACCGGCCCGCTCCTGCACGCCGCGGACCTGGGATTGCGCGCCGCGTCCCCGGCAGGCTCGCCACGCCTTGAGGAGATGAGCCTTGACGAAGTAGAACGACATCTCATCCGGCGCACCCTTGCGCGCCACGATAGCAACGTAAGCCAGGCCGCCAAGGCGCTTGGCCTGAGCCGCAGCGCCCTCTATCGCCGTCTCCAAAAATACGGTCTGGAATGAAGCGCCTGAGCTACGAACGCCGGCTCCAGCTTCTGGCGTTGGCTGCGGGCCTGCCTGGCTCGCTCATTGCTCTCATCCTCCTCTGGACCGGCAGTTTCTCCACGTCCACCGCCTGGACCTTGACACTGCTCATCGTTTGTTTTTGGCTGGGCTTCGCTCTCTCGCTCCGCCATCGCGTAGTGTTTTCCTTGCAAACGCTTTCAAACCTTCTCGCCGCCTTGCGCGAGGAGGATTTTTCCGTCCGTGGCCGCGGCGCAGGCCGCGACGACGCCATGGGCGAAGTCATGATCGAAGTGAACGCCCTCAGCGAGACTCTTCGCCAGCAGCGCCTCGGCGCCCTCGAAGCCAGCGCCTTGCTGCGCACCGTGATGGAAGAGATCGACGTCGCTATCTTCACCTTCGACAACGAAAACAAGCTCCGTCTGGGGAACCGAGCCGGTGAGCGCCTCCTGGCCAGGCCCGCCGAACGGCTCCTGGGTTTCACCGCCGAGGAATTGGGTTTGGAGGCTTGTCTGCAGGGCGAGCCCACCCGCACCATGGAATTGAATTTTGCCGGCGGCTCTGGGCGCTGGGGCATGCGCCGCGGCTCTTTTCGCCAGGGCGGTCTGCCTCATCATTTGATCGTCCTCAGCGACCTCAGCCGCACATTGCGCGACGCCGAGCGCCAGGCCTGGCAGCGTCTTATCCGCGTTCTCGGCCACGAGCTTAACAACTCTCTCGCGCCGATCCAGTCCGTGGCACAGGGTCTTGAAGGCGGACTTCAATCCGCCATCAAAGCATCTGAATTACAAGACGGGCTAGGCAATGCCATCTTGGAGGACCTCCGCCAGGGACTTGGGATCATACGTTCCCGCACCGAAGCCCTGGCCCGCTTCATGGCCGCCTACGCGCGTCTCGCGCGCTTGCCGCAGCCGAAATTGGCTCGTATGAATGTTCCGGAGTGGATTGCCCGGGTAGCTAAACTCGCTACCCGCATCCAAGTCAAGGTGGTAGAGGGGCCTGCGGTGGAAATCTCCGCGGATGCCGACCAATTGGAGCAGTTATTGATCAATCTCATCCGCAACGCCGTGGATGCCGCACTCGAGACCGGCGGTGGCGTTGAGGTCGGCTGGTCACGCCAGGGCTCGCAACTGGACGTCTGGGTTCGCGACGAGGGCCCGGGTATCACGAACACGGCAAATCTCTTTGTTCCCTTCTTCACCACCAAACCCGGCGGCTCAGGCATCGGTTTGGTGCTCAGCCGGCAAATTGCGGAAGCTCATGGCGGTGAGCTTACCCTGAAGAATCGGAACGACACGCGCGGCTGCGAAGCCCGACTGCGTTTGTCCCTCTGAGCCGCGGCTATTTCTTAAGCCGCGAGAAATCGCCAGCCCAGAAGCGCCCCCGTGGCGGCCAGGTGCCTCGGCGAAGCTTCCCCTACGTGCACGGCCAGAAGCCTTCTGAAAATATCCGGCTCGCCCGAAAGGGTTCGCAATACACGTTTGCGCAATGCGGGTCGCCCATCCAGTGCAAGCAGGACACGCCCCATCAGTCGCGGTCGCCAAGCCAGCCGGCGATGCGCGGCGTTGTAGGTCTGGAGATTATCCTCTCGCAGGGCTTCCGCGAGTGCTCCTGCTTGACGGAAGCCCAGACAAAGTCCATCACCGGTGATGGCATCTACTTCGCCGGACGCATCCCCAATGAGGGCCACCCGGCCGTGACAAACTCGCTTCAAGCTGTGCATCGCCGTGACCGCTCCGCGATCTGTGCTCGCCGGCTCCGCCCCATCCAATCGTGACGCAAGTTCTGGAAACTCCCGAAGCGCCGTATCCATAGGGACACCCGGCTCACGCGAAATGATCACCACGCAAACCTCTTGTCCCGCTACGGCTGTAACATACGCTTGCACGTCCTGGCCCCAATACACCTCCATGCAATCTGTCCAGGGCTTCAATTGAAAATGCCGGCGGAGCACGAAGCGGCGCTTGTGCTCTCGATGCGCTTCAAGCCCCACCCACTTTCGCACTCGCGAATTGCTGCCGTCCGCTCCGATGATCCACTTCGCCCGCACCATGCCTCCCTTTACAGCGGCACCAACAGCGCAGATTCCCGTCACCGGCGTGTTCCATAGCATGGAGACTCCGCAATCTGTCGCTCGTTTCACGAGCTTCTGATGCAGCGCCGTTCGGCGTACACCAATCCCGTGCCCGCTGGGAAAACTGGCATCTACTTTCGACTTGCCGTCAATAAATCTAATTCCGCGGAACGCGCGTCCATCTGCATCGCACACTTCCACTCCAAGCGCCCCCAGCGCTTTGATCGTGTCGGGCATCAATCCTTCGCCACACGCTTTGTCAATCGGAGGCTTCACCCCATCCGCGACTAGCACCTCAAATCCTTTCATTCGAGTGGCAATCGCCGCGGCAAGTCCCACTGGTCCGCCACCAACTATGAATACATCTGTCCGCAGTCCCACTCGTCCCCCCTCGCTGACTTTCATTGCTATGTCTCGCACTACAGCGACGTTTCTCCTTCCGTTAGACGCATTTGCCGCACCAGGGATGCCTGGCGCCGATGCTTCCTCACACAATCAGTTCCAACGCAAACTTTTCCTCCGAATAAGCAAGACTTATTTAGTACAACATATCTATTAATTTGACTCATTGACCCTTCTGGCCTCATCCTGTTATTCTCTGTGGCGATCGATATGTCTCGTGTCGCCATCTCGGACGAATGGACGCTGACAACTGGTTTTGCTCTTAGCCGTAGTTTCCCTGTCGTCGTACGAGTTATCCCCGTCATCGCACGGGGAGTCACAGCCGGATGATGGCGGCCTAGCTCAGCACTACCAGAAGGATTCGGGGCCATCATCCAAAGCAGGGTGATGGCCCTAAGTTTTTAAGATCGGAACTCGACACAAGAAAGCCGAAACCCATCGGGAGAGGACAGCAGATTTGACTGAACAATTGCCCAGACCGCGCAGCCGTGCACTCACCGAAGGAGCACATCGCGCGCCGGCACGCGCCATGCTCCGTGCCGCGGGATTGCGCGATGACGATTTCTCCAAACCGCTCGTCGGCGTCGCCAACACGTGGACCGAAATCGGCCCTTGCAACTACCATCTTCGCGAGCTTGCCGAGCATGTGAAGGCCGGTATTCGCGCCGCCGGCGGAGCCCCTCTCGAATTCAATACCGTCTCCATCTCTGACGGCATCACCATGGGCACGGAGGGCATGCGCGCTTCCCTCGTCAGCCGCGAAGTGATCGCCGATTCCATCGAACTTGTCACACGCGGAAATCTCTTCGATGCACTCATCGTCCTTGTCGGCTGTGACAAGACCATTCCCGGCGGCGTCATGGCCCTCGCCCGGTTGAATATTCCCGGCCTCATTCTGTACGGCGGTTCGATTGCACCCGGCCAGTTTGAGGGGCATTCGGTCACAATCCAGGATGTGTTCGAAGCCGTGGGATCGCACGCGCGCGGCGCCATGACCGATGCGCGGCTCAAAGCCCTGGAATGCGCAGCGTGTCCCGGCGCAGGCGCCTGTGGCGGACAATTCACCGCCAATACCATGGCTCTAGTCTGCGAATTTCTTGGCATTGCGCCGATGGGGCTTTCCAGCGTTCCCGCCACCAATGCCAACAAAGCCAGCGCTGGTCATCGCGCCGGCGAGTTGGTCGTCGATCTCCTTCGCCGCAATATCACTCCCTCGAAAATCATCACCAAAGCAGCGATCGAAAACGCCATCGCCGGAGTGGCGGCGACGGGCGGCTCGACAAACGCCGTGCTCCATCTGCTCGCCATCGCCAACGAGGCGCGCCTCCTTCTTTCTATCGACGATTTTGACCGCATCAGCTCGCGCGTTCCCATCATCGCCGACCTCAAGCCCGGCGGCCGTTTCATGGCCACCGACCTCTACGCCGCCGGCGGCACCGCGCTGGTCGCGCGGCGTTTGCTCGACGCAAAAATTCTTCAAGGAGGCTCCATCACCGTGACCGGACGCACGCTGGCCGAAGAAGCTTCCGTCGCGAAAGAAACACCGAACCAGGAGGTCGTGCGCAAGCTCGACAAACCGCTCAAGCCGACCGGCGGTCTCGTCATTTTGAAGGGCAATCTTGCGCCAGAAGGATGCGTCGTAAAAGTTGCGGGCCACAATTTACAAAATTTTCGCGGCCCGGCGCGCGTCTTTGATAGCGAAGAGGCTGCCTTCGCCGCCGTCGAAAACCGCACGATTAAATCCGGCGATGTCGTCGTAATCCGCTATGAAGGCCCCAAGGGCGGGCCAGGCATGCGCGAGATGCTTGCTGTAACAGCCGCGCTTGTCGGCGCGGGACTCGGCGATAGCGTCGCCCTGCTGACGGACGGCCGCTTTTCCGGCGCAACCCATGGCCTGATGGCGGGGCACGTCGCCCCGGAGGCCGTCAACGGCGGTCCCATCGCAGCCGTTGCCGACGGCGACATCATCGTCTTCGATATTCCAAATCGCACGCTGAACGTCGAACTCAGCGCCGCCGAATTGCGGAAGCGCCTCGTCAAGTGGAAAGCCCCTGCACCGCGCTACACCAGCGGCGTGATGGCCAAGTACGCGCTCCTGGTTTCCTCATCTTCTCTCGGTGCGGTTACCGACGTGCCCGCAAGCTTTTCAACTCCCGTGCGACCTGCATCGAATGCGTTGGCCGCTTCGCGGCCACACAGGAAGAGGACCTTATGAAACTCACCGGCGCGGAAATTCTCTGTGAGTCGCTGACGCGCCTTGGCGTGCGTCACCTCTTCGGCTATCCCGGCGGCGCGATTCTCCCCGTTTACGATGCCCTCGGCAAATCGAAATTGCATCACATCCTCGTGCGTCACGAGCAGGGCGCCACGCACATGGCCGATGGCTATGCTCGCGCCAGCGGCGGAGTCGGTGTGGCCATGGCCACCTCCGGCCCAGGGGCGACGAACATGGTCACCGGCATCGCCACCGCCATGCTCGATTCCTCTCCCGTCGTTTGCATCACCGGTCAAGTCAGCAGCAAACTGCTCGGCTCCGATGCCTTCCAGGAAATCGACATCACCGGAATCACCATGCCCATCACCAAGCACAATGTCGTGGTCTCCCGTGCCGACGACGTCGCGCGCACGGTCCGCGAAGCCTTTCTGATCGCGAATTCCGGACGTCCTGGACCCGTCCTCGTGGATATCACGAAGGACGCGCAGCAAGCCTCCACCGAATTCAATTGGGAGGCCTCTGCCCCGCACCTTCCGCCCAAGCGTCTGCGCAACAATCACGTCCAGGCGGAATTCGACCGCGCCGTTGAGCTGCTCAACTCGGCAAAGCGCCCCATCATTCTCGCCGGACGCGGCATCATGCTCTCCGGCGCCATGCAGGTCTTTGAGCGGTTTGTCCGCGCCGGCAATTTCCCCGTGGCCATGACTCTCCTCGGCATCGGCTGCTTCCCTGCCAAGGATCCGATGAATCTTGGCATGATGGGCATGCATGGCGAAGCCTGGGTCAATCACGCCATCCAGGAATCCGATCTGCTCATTGCGGTGGGCATGCGCTTTGATGATCGCGTCACCGGCGACCTTCGCACTTACGCCAAGGGCGCGCGCAAGATTCATATCGAAATCGACCGCGCGGAAATCAACAAGAATGTCCCCGTGGACGCCGCCCTCATCGGGGATGCCCGTGAAGTTCTGGAAAAGCTGCTGCCCGTTCTCGAAAAGCGCGAGCGTGGCGACTGGATCGCGCACATCCGCGAACTAAAGGGCGATTCCGCCGTCCGCGATATCCAAAATCTTCCGGATAGCGGGCATCTCTACGCCGCTCACGTGATCAATGACCTTTGGAAAGAAACTCGCGGTGAAGCCATCGTCGTCACCGACGTCGGCCAGCACCAGATGTGGGAGGCGCAGTATTACCACCACGATCAGCCGCGCACTCTCATCACCTCCGGGGGTCTCGGCACCATGGGCTTCGCTCTGCCTGCCGCCATCGGCGCGAAGTTTGCCAAGCCCGATTCCGAAGTCTGGGTCGTGGTGGGCGACGGCGGGTTTCAGATGACCATGAGCGAGCTCGCCACCATCGTTCAGGAAAAAATCAAAATCAACATCGCCATCATTAACAACGGCTATCTCGGCATGGTCCGCCAATGGCAGGAATTTTTCTATGACAAGCGCTACGTCGCCACGCCTCTCGTCGCGCCTGATTTTGCCGCACTTGCAAACGCCTTCGGCATTCGTGGCGAGCGCATCACTTCGCGGGGCGACGTGATTCCCACGATCCGCTCCGCGCGCGAAGCTTCCGAAACCGTGGTGATCGACTTCCGCGTCGAACAGGAAGATTCCGTCTACCCGATGGTCCCCGCAGGCGGATCTCTGCACGAAATGATCCGCCGGCCCAACAATCCGCTTGTGGAAACGGCCACCGAGCCATGAAGAAGACTGAGGCATCCATGCAGACGCTTGTCGCTTACGTCGAAAACAAACCGGGCGTTTTGAACCGCGTCTCCTCGCTCGCGCGGCGGCTCGCCATCAACATCGATTCGCTCACCGTCGGCCCGACCGAAAATGAAGAAATCGCCCGCATGACCATCGTGGCCCATACCGACGAAAAAGGCGCGCATCGCCTCGAAGCCAGCCTCGAAAAACTTGTCGACGTCCGGCTCGCAGAAAACATCTCGGAGCGCTCTCTCCTCGAACGCGATCTGGCCCTCATCAAAGTTCTTGCCGATCAGCAGTCGCGCCCGCATCTGATGGAACTCATCAAAGTCTTTCGCGCGCGTGTCGTCGACGTCGCTCCGGAATCCCTGATTCTCGAGGTGTCCGGCACTGTGGACAAGATCGACGGCCTGCTTGAAGTCCTGCGTCCCTTCGGGGTTCTTGAAATGGCTCGCACCGGCCGCATCGCCATGACCCGTGGCGGCGATCTACTGCGTCCTCCCGTCGCGCCACCCAAGGAGACAGAGCTCGCGAACGCTGGTTCTAAATTGAAGTAAGAAATCTAAATCTGGAAAACGAGGATAAGAATGGCAAATCTTTATTATGACGATTCAGCGGACCTGGCGCTTATTCAATCGAAAAAAGTCGCCATCATCGGCTACGGCTCTCAAGGACACGCCCACGCTCTCAATCTTCGCGACAGCGGCGTGACCGTTCGCGTCGGGCTCCACCCCGGCAGCGCTTCACGCGCCAAGGCGGAAAAGGACGGCCTCACCGTCGGCACTCCCGCGGAGGTCGCGGCCTGGGCCGATGTCATCATGATCCTCGCCCCCGATACCAAGCAGCCGCAGATTTATCGCGACGCCATCGAGCCCAATCTCAAGCCCGGCAAAACACTGATGTTCGCCCACGGCTTCAACATCCGCTTCGGCACCATCAAGCCGCCGGCTTTCGTTGACGTCTCCATGATTGCTCCGAAGGCTCCTGGCCACCGCGTTCGCGAAGTTTTCACCGAAGGTGGCGGCACGCCCGCCCTCCTCGCCATCGAGCAGGACGCCTCCGGCAAAGCCAAAGCTCTCGCCCTCTCCTATGGCAAGGGGCTTGGCTGCACCCGCGCCGGCGTCCTCGAAACTACTTTCACGGAAGAAACCGAAACCGATCTCTTCGGCGAGCAGGCCGTGCTGTGCGGCGGCGTCAGCGAACTGATCAAAGCAGGATTCGAAACCCTCGTCGCTGCGGGCTACCAGCCTGAAGTCGCCTACTTCGAGTGCCTCCACGAGCTAAAGCTAATCGTTGACCTCATCTATCGTGGTGGGCTCAGTTACATGCGCTACTCGGTCAGCGACACCGCCGAACAAGGCGACTACACCTCCGGGCCGCGCATCGTCACCAAACAAACCCGCGAGGAAATGCGCAAAATCCTCGCGGAAATTCGCGACGGCAGTTGGGCCAAAAAGTGGATTGAAGAGAACGAGAAAGGCTGTCCGAATTTTCTTGCCACCCGCCAGCGCGAACAATCGCATCCGGTCGAGCAACTAGGGCCGAAGCTCAGAGCGATGATGCCCTTCCTTCAGCCCGTCGTCGCCCCGGGCCTGGAAAAAAAGGCGGCTACCTAGCGTTTCTCGATTGCCCGTCATCACACCTGACGGAAAAAGTTCCGTAGCATACCCATTCCTGGCTGCGCTCTACAGATACCTGCGTCAAGTTCAGCAACGGCAATACCAATGCTGACGCCCAAGTCTTCTCGAAATGGATTCTTGCTACAACCTTCGAGGAAAGACACCGCCGAAGCAATACCGCTCAGGCGGGATGCTGCTACCGAGGCATGCCCTAACTCAGTGAAGTATTGCCCAGTTCCGCCAAGCGCCGTTCGTAGATCATCTCCACGAATCCGTGTTTCCCGTAGTAGCGGAAAACGATCTTGTGCCCCGGCGCGATCTTCGCCCGCGACTTGACCGACGAATCCGACAATTCCACCCACGATCCGTTCACGAGATAGCTGCCCTCCCAGCCTCGCAACTCAAATTTTCCGTCGCTTTTCAGCAGCAGCGGCGCTCCGTTGCAGGGCACCATCTTTCCGCGAACTTTCGCTTGCGTACACTCGTAGCGCCCACTCACTTCCGTCGTTTGTGCCTGGCTGACTGGTATCAACGCGAGAAGAATTGCTGCTATGCTCAACGAGCGTAGTGCCTTCAGGACGACCCAAGCGGACCCCATTTAAACCTCCAGCATCGGCTTGGCCCGCGGGGTCAAGGCTCCGGCCATGGATGATATCTGCAACCTGCCAGCCAGTGCTTGCATGTCTAACCTGTTCATTTAATGGGCATTAGCTGAGACAAAGTACGGTCCGCGCTGCTCAAAGGGACATTTACTTCCCTTTGTCGCGCCATGGTGGAACTCTTTTGCAAACTCCCCCCGGAAGTCCTTCCAGAGTTTCGTCGAGAGCAGCTCGATCCCGAAGAGACGTGCAGGATTGTCGAGGCAGATAGCCGCGCGATTTCAGGCGCCCGGGCCCGCTTGTCCCGGAGCCTCCCGGACCCTCTCCGCGCAGCGGCAAGAATCAACGCGCAGCTTTGCGTTCCGGCACCCGAAATGTTAACTTTTCCCGGCGTCTGTGCTGCTGAGCATTGCCGCGAGTGGCCAGCATCGATATTTTTGTCCGTAGAGGGAGCCACCAATGAGCAGAACGTACTTGCGTGCCGCATGCTTGGGCGCGCTATCCATCTGTCTCGGTTTATTGACGCCGGTCGCTTTCGCGCAAAGCCTGAATTACCCCGACACTCATAAAGTCGACCACGTGGATACCTACCACGCGACGAACGTCGCCGATCCTTACCGCTGGCTTGAAGATGACCGGTCGGAAGAGACCACGCAGTGGGTCAAAGCTGAAAATCAGGTCACGTTCTCCTACCTGGACAAAATTCCGTATCGCCCTCAAGTCATGAAGCGGCTGGAACAGTTGTTCAATTATCCCAAGTACACCGCGCCGTTCCGCCGTGGTGAGTATTTCTTTTTCTTCAAAAACGACGGTTTGCAGAATCAAAGCGTGCTCTACATTCAAAAGGGGCTGGACGGAACGCCGGAGCTGCTGCTGGATCCAAACAAATTCTCCGCTGACGGCACCTCACGCTTGGGCGCGATGGAAGTTTCAAAGGACGGCAAATACTGCGCGTATGGCGTATCCACTGGAGGTTCGGACTGGCAGGAAGGCCATGTATTGGAAGTGGCGACACGAAAGGTTCTGCCGGATGACTTGAAGTGGCTGAAGTTTACGGGGTTTTCCTGGACTGGAAATGCGTTTATCTACAACCGCTATGATGCGCCGGAACCGGGGCACGAGCTAACGACCAAGAACGAAAACCCGAAAATCTTTTTTCACCATCTCGGTGCATCCCAATCGGACGACGAGTTAATCTACGAAGACAAGGCCCATCCCCAGCGTTTTCTTGGCGCGGGAACCACCGAGGACGAACGGTTCGCGATTCTTTACATTTCCGACGAGAGCACCGGGAAAAAGGGCAATTCCGTCCTTTATCGCGACCTTTCCAAAAACGACAAAAGCTTCCATCCGATTGTGGAAGAAATTTCCGACGATACCTTTGAGGTCATCAACAATGTCGGAACCAAGTTCCTGGTCCGCACGAATCGCAGCGCGCCCAACTTCCGGATCGCCCTTTTCGATCCCGCGAGTCCGAATTCCGCCTGGCGCGATGTCCTCCCCGAAAAGCCGGAAGAGATGCAAGGCGTTGCGGTATCTGGCGGGAAGATCTTCGTCACCTATCTGAAGGATGTCACGAGCCACGTGGGTGTCTATAGCCTCGACGGGAAGCTCGAAAATGAAATCCATCTTCCCGGAGCAGGCACGTCCTTTGTTTTTAACGGCAATCACGACGACAAGATCGCTTTCTACTCGTTCACTTCCCTGATTTTCCCGCCGACAATCTTTCGCTACGACATCGCGTCAAAAGAGAGCAAGGTATTCCGCTCGCCGGAGATCCCCGGGTTCAAGCCGGACGACTACGAAACAAGAGAGGTTTTCTATCACAGCAAGGATGGCACCCGCGTCCCGATGTTTCTCGTCTACAAGAGGGGACTGAAGCTGGATGGAACGAATCCGACCCTGCTATTTGGCTACGGCGGCTTCAACCTGACAAACTTTCCGACATTCAACGCGCTGCGGCTTACGTTGCTCGAGCAGGGATTTGTCTACGCGTCCGCCAATATGCGCGGCGGAGAAGAGTACGGCGAGAAGTGGCATGAGGATGGAACGAAGCTCAAGAAACAGAATGTTTTCGATGACTTCATCGCCGCGGCTGAATGGCTGATCGCCAACAAGTACACTTCACCGGAACATCTGGCTATCAATGGAGGATCCAATGGCGGCTTGCTGGTGGGCGCCGTGATAAATCAGCGCCCGGAGCTTTTCCGTGCGGCGGTTCCGCAGGTCGGCGTCATGGATATGCTGCGCTTTCAAAAATTCACGATTGGTTCGAGTTGGATCGCCGACTACGGGTCAAGCGACAAACCGGACGAATTCAAAGCGCTGTATGCTTACTCGCCGCTACACAACATCCGGGCTGGCGTGAAGTATCCAGCCACGCTGATTACTACCGCCGATCACGATGATCGGGTGGTTCCGGCGCATTCCTTCAAATACGCCGCGACTCTGCAATCGCTTGCCAGCCACGACAATCCCGTACTCATCCGCATTGATACCAATTCCGGGCACGGAGCGAGCAGCACCACAAAGACACTTGAACAGACCAGAGACATCTACTCGTTCTTGTTCTACAACCTCGGAGTCACCCCGAAATACTAGCTGCTCGCGCGAGGGGCTGCCGAACTTTAGCCTAGCGGGGAGAGGTCTGCACGGGAAAAACCTTCGTATCGAGTTGCGAGAACTCGAATCGCACGATCCAATCCGTTGGAACCGCGCTCCCGTCCACCTTCGCCGGGGCAAATTCCCAGCGCCGCGAGGCTTGCAGCGCAAGGTCTGCGAAATACTTGCTGGGACCCGGCGAATCCAGCTCCGCTCCTGCCAGATTACCCGATGGATCCACGTGGACTTTCACGCTGACACGGACTCTGCCTTGAACCGTGCCCCGGGCTTTCTGGGACACGTCCGGCAACACTTCATTGAGGACTTCACCCGGAATTATTGTGCCTGCCGATGTCGTCAGCTGTTCTTTTGCCGGAGTGATCACCGCTGGTGGCTCATGGACAGCCGCGGCTTCTTCTTTTTTGACGGGCTGCTTTTCGCTGGCCACTTTCAGACTTTTCTGCGCGGACGGTTGAGCGGAAACGGGTGCCAGCGCAACCAATTGCGTCGACGCAGGCGCTTTCTCCGCTTTCTGTTGCATTCGTGGTTGCGCTGTGGATTTTTCCGCGACAACCTCCGTAGCTTTTTGATGTTCCGGACGGCGGTTCAATATTTTTGGAATAGCAACGATCGCAGCGAACACCAGAACTCCTACGAGCAAGGGAACAGCGAAATTCGGAAAGGAGATGGCACGCGGCGGCACAGGAGAAGTTCGCTGCGCTTTTCTCACGGGGCGCGGAGGCACGGGCGCCTTTTGCGGCGCCGGCGCGGCGGGAATGGGAGAAGCGGCTGGAGTTGGGCGGAGGCGCGCAGAGATATCGCCAACGGTGCCACGGAGCTGCGGGTCGCGGCGGAGACAGCTTCGCGCAATCTCCAGGAAAGGCGACGGCAACGATTTTGGCAAAATCGGATCGGCGTGTCCCATCCTTTCCCACACCGGCACGCGCTGCGTCAATGTATCGACCACTGTCATTCCAAGCGACCATACGTCGCTGGCAGGAGAGAGCCGTCCGCTCGGAGCCTCGGGCGGGTCATAGAAGCCGGGTTTGCGAATGCGGACAGTTTCATTCATGCGCTGGAGCCCGTCCGTCGAAAGCTTGATCTTGTCTGCCACCGCCACGATATTGGCCGGTTTCAGATGACCCAGCACAAACCCCTGGCGGTGAACGCAAGCCAGCGCATCGAGGACGGGGACGAGCACGTCGCGCGTTTCTTCCGCGCTCAGCGCCCGCTGTGGAAGAATTTGCGAAAGATTTTCCTCGGCATATTCCATCACCAGGTAGAGCAGCGCCGTGCCATCTATCTCGCAGCGCCCCATTTCAAAAAGCCGCAGCAAATGAGGGTGAAAAAGTTGCGCCGCGTGTTTCCATCGGGAAAGCTGGAGATCCGCGCTTGCAGGATCCGCGGAAATCAATTTGAGGGCGGCCTTTTGTGGCTCGCCTTCACCGTATTCTGTCAGGAAAACTGCGCTGTGATCTGAGCCACCCAGATACTTTCGTAGAGGGAAACGCCCATCAATTACTTGGCCTTCCCACTGTTTCCAGGCTTCCGACATGTCGCACCTCCGCCTGTCGAGTGGGCTGAGTACGTTCTATTGTACCTGAGGAATTGCCCGGTTGCTGCTGTTCAAAGGGGCAGGTCGCGGAGATAGTTAGGATGCTCACCCGCAAGTAGAGGGCGCAGACACTCGGCTCATGCTGGCAACAACCCTCAGACTTCATTTGTTCCCCGGCCCCGAGGGGTTGTAGCCGATGAGCAATTACCCACTCCAGCACATCCGGGGACAGAACGATTGACCAAAAATTCCGAGTAACCGAATCTAAAAATAAAGGTGTAGGAAATTGTGAGCTTTCTACGTAATGTGCGCGTGTCTAAATTCGTGTCTTAGAGTCAATCGCCGCCCTGGCGGGGGCAAACGTCACCAATTGTGCCCTCGTCTTAAGTGCCGGCATTCCGGACTTTCCCGGCCTGTCTTCCTGCTGATCACAGTCCTTTTTCCGTTGTTCTGCGCTCTCCGGTCGCAAGGGCAAACGCCAGAGCCCCAAGAAGTCAAGCCGGTTCCTGTCCTAACCGGTAGCACCGGGTTTATCACCACTTTCGATGGTGGCGAGCCGCATCTTGGCCCCATCGCCACGTCCGTCTTGCTTGTCCCCATGGGCGAGCGCTGGATGTTGGAATCACGTGCCACGTTTGAATCCGACCTTGCGGAGCCCCCGGGCGTGAGCGGGTTCCACGGAGTGGTGCGGAAGGAAGTGGATTATGCACAGTTGGATTTCATCGCCAACCCGTATTTGACGGTGACGGTGGGAAGATTCCTGACGCCGTTCGGAATTTTCAATGAACGGCTCTATCCCGTGTGGATCCGCAATCTTCAAACCGATCCGTTGATTCTGCCCATCGGAATCGGGCCGAGTAACGCCAGCACGGGAGCGATGCTCCGCGGCGGTTTCAAGGCGGCTTCGAACTTCAACATCAATTACGCGGTCTATTTTTCCGCGCTTTCCACGCTGACGCCGGTTGATTCGGAGCGTGCCGCCGGTGGACGAGTGGGCATCTTCGTGCCAAAAGCGCGGCTCGAGATCGGTGGCTCATTTCAACATTTGCTCCACGATGAACGTTCAAACCTGTTCGGTTTCCATTTGATCTGGCAACCGCAGTCCCTGCCCCTCGATATTCGCGCGGAAACGGCGCGATCGCGAAGAGGAAGCGGCTACTGGCTGGAGTCAGCCTACCGGTTGAGTCAGGTGCCGTTTTGGCGGGACGAACTGCGCCGGACGCAGGTCGTCGCGCGCATGCAGCAGTCTTTCCCGGGCGCATTGCCGAGCGATGCCGTGTCGGCGGTGAACACAAAGATGTTCGAGTTTGGATGGAATTATTACCTCATGGACGGGTGGAAAACCACCAGCAGCTATGGCCGGCAATTTAGCTTCGGAGGAAACAAGAATGTCTGGACAGTTGGTATGACCTATCGGTTCGTTCTTCCCTTGGGCCGCGAGGGCGCCGAATGACCTCCAGACGAACTGTTATCGCGGCAGCACTGGCCTTGATGATCGGGTCCTGCTTACTGGCAATCGCACAAGAACGGAAAGAAACTGCAAGCGCCGCTGCTCCCGCAAGTCCTCAAAAAACCGCCGCTTTGGCTAGCCGAAGCGGCGCGGACGCGCCAACGGCCGCCACGCATGGCAGAGATACCACGCGGGTTCTCGATGAAAGCGCCATGCGCATCGAAGAAGAGAAGAGATTTCGCGCGAATTGCGGGCGGTGTCACATGGCTCCCCATAAATTCCCTCCCCGCACGATGGCTATGATTGTGCGCCACATGAGAGTTCGCGCCATGATCACCGATGAGGATATGCGGCTGATACTTCACTACATGACCCAATAACCATGCGAAAAAACGGAAATCAAGGGAGGTTTATTTGGCGACGACTTTTTGCGTTTCTGGCCCTGGTTCTTTGTTGCGATAGTGGGTTCCTGCTTGCCCAATCGCAGCCCCGAGTGATTGAAATTCTGGCGGATCATGACAGCCGCTACAAGATGACTGGGCTGAAGCAACCCATGATCACCGTCAAACCAGGGGAAGCGGTACTGCTGCGTATCACCGCGAAGAAAGCGCAAAATCACAACAGAGATGGCTCGATTCACGGATTTTCATTGCTGCGGGCCAGAGATCGGCAGCCAGTGCCGGGATGGGACCTGCTGCTTAAACCGGGTACGCAAGAGTTCACTCTGACCGCTCCCTCTGACACAGGAGATTACCTTGTCATCTGCACGGTGATTTGCAGTCCGGACCATGAACAAATGAACATGAAATTTGTCGTCGAGCCGTGATTCGAACCCAAGGGGATATTGCTAAGTATCGAGATCGAGAGGAAAGCGAAAATGAGAAAGCTGCCACAATTATTCCTAGGAGCTGCGTTCTTGGCATGCTGGATAATGAGTATTCCGCTGAGCCGCGGCGCGGGCGAAAGAACTTTCGAAGGTGAAATCGCGGACTCGCAGTGCGCGCTGGGCGTCCATTCCCTCAACCAGTCGCACAAGGAAATGATTGATATGGGATCCGCCGGGAAGACCTCCGCCGACTGCGCTCGCTATTGTGTAAGAGAAAGGGGCGGAAGATTTGTGCTGCAGAACAAGCATAAGGTCTACAAACTGGATAATCAGGAATTGGCGGAGAAAAGCGCAGGCGTCAAAGTAAGAGTCACCGGAACGCTTGATTCTAAAACCAATACAATTCAGCTCCGCACGATTGAACCAATTTCGCCGAAGTAATGGCAAGAATGGATTTAATCGAAGGATAAGGAATCAGGCGCTGAGTTCGTTTCGACACAGGGAGCGTGGAAAAACAAGGGCCGGCGGTCAGACGCTCATCAATTGCTGAAGTTGCTTATTGAGGCGGGCACGATCTTCTGGCGTCATCGAGATAAATTCAATTCCCATGCCCTTGCTGGGCGCGACCCGGCGGACGACAGCGCGGGCGCGCACATCCCCATTTTGCATATCGAGCAGTATGTTGATTGTGCTTCCGATGGGGGGTGGCTCCGGTGTATGGATGAAAACCCCTCCGAGGCTCAGGGTTTCCAATCGCGAGACGGAACGCCGAGTGCCAGTTTCCCATGCGACAAAAAGACCCTTCGGTGATTTGACTCGTGGATGACGTCGCGTTTTCTTTGGCGTCGTCTCTACCATTGCTTTCACCCTGGCCGCATTCCGGGTAAGAGGCCCTCGATAATTCTCCAAGGGCCGGCCCGTTTCTATCCTACTACCTGCGGTATCTCAAGCAAGTGCGAATCGGCTCTCCGAAGTGATCTCGCAAACGACAATCGTTCTTCGCTCACCCGATTCTACTGGAGTGCCGGGTCTGTCGGGCTCGCAGGAGCAGACTGGTTGTAGTAAATCACCCCAGCCTGGTCCGTATAAAAACTGCGCCGTCCGGTCGTGCCGCGCGATTGCGGGTCGGCATTCAACGTGTAACCGTCGTTGGTGGCAACACCTGGCACCACCACGTACGTAAATGTGTAGCCATTCTTGGAGGGAGTGACCGAGCCACCGAGGACTTCGTCCACGATACCCATCCCCGTGCAGTCTCCGGCGCCGGGGCCAAGGCCAGTCAAGTCATTGGGAAATCCGATGTCCTCACATTGCGAGGCGTACGCAAGCATCGCAGTGGTGTAGGTGCGGAGGGATCCCACTGCAGAAGCTTCATTGGCAGACATTTTCGAACCAAGAAGATTGGGAATGGCGATGGCCGCAATAATGAGAATGATGGCCACAACGACGAGAAGCTCGATCAGCGAGAAGCCCTTTTGCCGGTTACGCATTGCTTTGATTTCTCCTTAGAACTCCGGGGACTTTTCCCGGGGACGAAGAACAGTGAACTCAAGCGCAGGCCAAGTTTATGGTTGGCAAGTATTAGAAGCTATGGAGCAGGGGTGCCAATTTGACGTAGGCCAGGTTTCTCAGTTCGGGATAGGACGTCAGTAGGTGTTGGTACAGGTCAGTGGAGGGACGTCTTTCCTAGTACTACGATTGCTGTACTCCGCCTAATTCCCTCCCAGTTTTTACTTAACTTCTTGATTCTAGGAAGTATAATACTTGCCCTTCGACCGCCGTATTCGAGCCCCGGTGATAAGCGCAAACTACACATTTGGTAGAGTCCCAGCCCTTCTAGTACGGAGTACAGGTCTCCCTCATCATTGGCGACGCTGGATAGCATGAAGGACAGGAGGATAGACGGGAGGCTCCCTGCGAAGGGCTTGTCGCCCGGAGATCTGGCCTGAAATCAGCCGTAATCCCTCGGCAGGGTCCCTCTATCCCCTGAGGCGACCGCGAAACTACATACTTTGGTGCTTGAGGAAGAGGACCGCAAGCGGCGGCAAGGTCAGAGTGATCGAATAGGGCTGCCCCATGTGGTGGATGGGTTCGGCGGCGACGCCGCCGAGGTTCCCGACATTGGAGCCGCCGTAAATGCCAGCGTCGGTGTTCAGGATTTCACCGTAAAAGCCGGGCTGAGGCACTCCGATGCGGTAGGCTTCGCGGACGACCGGCGTGCCATTCACAACCACCGCGAGCAAGTTTGCAGGATCTTTTCCGCGACGCAGGAAGGACAAGACGCTGTTGTCGGCGTCGTTGGCGTCGAGCCATTCGAATCCCTGCCAATTAAAATCCACCTCGTGCAGCGCCGTTTGCGATGCGTAAAGTTTGTTGAGATCGGCAATGAGCCTCTGGATGCCGCGGTGGGAATCGTGCTCTAGCAGATGCCAATCGAGGCTCCGCGCTTCGCTCCATTCCCGGCGCTGCGCGAAATCCTGCCCCATGAAGAGAAGTTTCTTGCCCGGGTGCGCGTACAGATAGCCGAAAAGGAGACGGAGATTGGCGAATTGCTGCCAGAGGTCGCCCGGCATTTTGTGTAGCAGCGAATTTTTTCCGTGGACGACTTCGTCATGGGAGAAAGGAAGCAGGAAATTTTCACTGAACGCATAGAGGAACGAAAAAGTGAGTTTGTTGTGCTCGTACTTGCGGTAGACGGGATCGGAGGAGAAATATTTCAGCGTGTCGTGCATCCACCCCATGTTCCATTTGAAGCTGAATCCCAGCCCGCCAAGATACGTGGGCCGGGAAACGCTGGGCCAGGAAGTGGATTCCTCGGCAACAGTAAGAATGCCGGGGAAATGACGGTGAGTAACTTCGTTCATGCGCTTCAGAAACACAATCGCGGCAAGATTTTCGCGCCCGCCAAATTCGTTGGGAATCCATTCCCCTGGCTTCCGGGAGTAGTCAAGGTAGAGCATGGAAGCAACGGCATCCACGCGGAGGCCGTCAATGTGGTACTTGTCGAGCCAGAAAAGGGCGTTCGAGATGAGATAGTTTTGCACTTCATTGCGGCCGTAGTTGTAGACCAGCGTGCCCCAATCGGGATGCGCTCCCTGGCGCGGATCGGAATGCTCGTAAAGATGCGTGCCGTCAAATTGCGCCAGGCCATGAGCATCGCGGGGGAAATGCGCGGGTGTCCAATCCAGAAACACGCCGATCCCCGCGCGATGGCAGCGATCCACGAATTCCATGAATTCCGTGGGAGAACCGTAGCGGCTGGTCGCCGCGAAATAGCCGAGAGTTTGGTAACCCCACGAGCCATCGTACGGGTGCTCCATGATGGGAAGGAGTTCGATGTGCGTATAGCCGAGATCTTTTACGTAGGGGATGAGCTGGTCGCCCAGTTCGCGGTACGTGAGCCAGCGGTTCGAATCTTCAGGCATGCGCCGCCACGATCCCAGATGAATTTCGTAAATGGTAATGGGCGATTCGAACCAATTTTTTTCTCTGCGATTCTTTATCCACGCGGCGTCGTTCCATTGATAATTCTCAAGATTCGCGACGACGGAGCCCGTATTGGGGCGCAGCTCCGACCGGAAGGCGTAGGGGTCGGCCTTGAGCGGAAGTATCTGGCTGTCGGGGCCGATGATTTCGTATTTGTAGATGGCGCCTTCGCCCAGGTCAGGCAAAAACATTTCCCAAATGCCGGAAGAACCGCGGGAGCGCATGGGATGGACGCGGCCATCCCAACGATTGAAATCGCCGACCATGCTCACGCGCTTGGCGCTGGGAGCCCAAACGGCGAAGTGGACGCCTGCGACGCCTTCGATCGTTTTCACGTGAGCGCCGAGTTTCTCGTAAGTGTCGTAGTGGCGGCCTTCGCCCATCAGGTGAAGATCAAATTCGGTCAGCAAATAAGGAAACGCGTACGCGTCGTAAATTTCAAAGGGTTCGCCGTGCTGTGTGCGGCCCTGAATTTTGTAACTCCCCGGCGCAGGGGCCGTAGTTTGCGTCGAAGGCCACGTTGCTTCGAAAAAACCTTCCGCCCGCAGCTTGACCGCGTCCGTGACCTTCGCTACGCCTTTCAGCGAAATAGAGGCTTCGGCGGCCCACGGAAGAAAGAAGCGCACCGCCCAACCGCCCGAAACAGGATGCGGCCCGAGAAGGGCGAAGGGATCAGCGTGGCGCCCGGCCAATAGCGCGTCGATTTGCGCGTTGAGCTGCGCGCCCGACTGCGCGTCGGACGCGGCCGCTTGCGCCGCCGATGTGCGTTCTTTGGACAACGTGAGTTTCTCCGCGCAGCAGGCTTCTTTTGAATTCTAGGGTGTCCGGCGGTAATTGCCAATCGTTCCTGCGGGCGGCTGTGTCTTTCGCAGCCGTCCGGCAAGTGCGCTTGCGAGGGGCCGGAGGTCAGAGTAAAGTGCGTGAAGGAAAATGCAATTTTGCGAGAGATAAATCGTTTGAAAAACTCGACAATAGAGTTGCAATCAAGGAGCGACACACGACCATGCGAATCTCGAAGGCGCTGCGCATTTTCTTGCCACTCGCCATCATGACCTGGATGACCACAACGCCAAAAGCGGATGCGCAGGACCGCGGCCAGGCCCGCTCGATGGTCATTTCGCGCGGCGGCATCGTGGCGGCGGAATCGCCGCTGGCGGCACAGGCTGGAGTGCGCATTCTCGAGCACGGCGGCAATGCCGTGGATGCGGCCATCGCGACAAACGCCATGATGGGCGTGGTTTCGCCCATGATGAACGGCATCGGCGGCGATCTTTTCGCGATTGTCTACGATGCGAAAGCCAATAAGCTTTACGGATTGAATGCCAGCGGATGGGCGCCGAAAGGGCTGACTATCGAGTACTTGCGCAAACAGGGCTTACGCGAAATGCCCCAGCAAGGAGTGAATGCAATCACCGTCCCGGGAGCGGTGGACGGATGGCAGAAGCTGGCGGATAAGTTTGGCCGGAAAAAATTGGCTGAGGATCTCGCGGCAGCCATTCGCACCGCGCAGGACGGATATCCGGTCACGGAATTTGTCGCCGCCTATTGGGCCCCGGAAGTGGATCGCCTGCGTAGCGACGAATCGGCCGCCGCGACGTATCTCATTTCCGATCGCGCCCCGCGCACGGGAGAACTTTTCCGAAATCCGGATCTGGCTGCGTCCTTGCGCCAGATTGCCGAGCATGGCCGCGACGCCTACTACAAGGGCGAAATCACCGGCAAGATTCTCGACACCATGAAACGCCATGGCGGCACGATGAACGCGGAGGACCTCGCCGAGTATTCCAGCGAGTGGGTCGAGCCTATCTCCACGACCTATCGCGATTGGACGGTCTATGAACTCCCTCCCAACGTGCAAGGCCTCGCCGCGCTCGAAATGCTGAACATCATGGAAACGTTTCCCTTGGGACAGAAGGATTGGGGCTACGGCTCGACGAAAGCGCTGCACGCCATGATCGAAGCGAAGAAGCTGGCGTACGCCGACCTGCTGCGCTACATTGGCGATCCGCGAAAACAGAAATTGCCGGTAGCGCAATTGCTCTCGAAAGAATGGGCTGCTCAAAGAGCGAAGCAGATCGATCCCGACCACGCCAACTGCAACGCCCACGCGGGAGAATTACCCATGGGCAGCGACACCACCTACCTCAGCGTGGTGGATCGCGAAGGCAACATGGTCTCGCTCATCCAGAGCAACTACGACTCATTCGGTTCGGGTATCGTCGCCGCCGGTACGGGATTCGTGCTCCAGAACCGCGGCGCACTCTTCGGCCTTGATCCTGCATCGCCGAACGCCCTCGCGGGCCGCAAACGCCCACTGCACACCATCATTCCTGCGTTTGCCCAGAAGGGCGATACGCGCGTCGCCTTCGGCATCATGGGCGGGTGGAACCAGTCGCAAGCGCATGCGCAGTTCGTTGCCAATATCGTGGACTTCAAAATGAATATTCAGGCGGCCCTGGAGGCGTCACGATTCAGCAAGCATACGTTCGGCGGCTGCGACGTCTCGATGGAGAACCGCTTTGCGCAAAATGTCCGCAATGAATTGGCCGCCAAGGGCCACATCATCGACCTGCGAGGAGCCTTCTCCAGCCAAATGGGCGGCGGCCAGGCGGTATTGCGAGACTTTGCCGCCGGCGTAAACTACGGCGCCTCCGACCCGCGCAAAGACGGTCAAGCCGCCCCCGAGCTACCGACCGTGAATTCCCCATGAAGCTTAGTGGCACAGCCATTCCTGGCTGTGCTCTTTGTTTGATGTAACAACAAGCGCCAGCCGTTCAGCCCGGGCACAGTGCAGCCGCCGCATGTCCGGTTTGCGCGTTATACGTCCAAGTGGATTATTCCCCTGCCGTAATCCAGGAATAATCCGCGGCAGGCGGCGACTCCGCTGTGCCGCCGGCCCCCTCTACGTGTAGCCGATTTCTCACCGAATGGGAGTGACCGGTCCCCCAACACTCGTTCGTCGGGAGCTATCCCGCTGGATGCTTAAAAAGGCTGTCACCAACAGCGACTTGCATAGAGCCAGTGGTTCTCGAGATCTCAGAAATGACACTAGAGTGCGGCTCCCATTGACGCGGGCGCACACTAGGCCTGCGAGTTGTCTCAGAGGGTGAGGAGAAAGGGCCTCTCCCCATGACAAGCCACAAGGTGGGCCTAGCTCCGCTTTTTGGCCGAACGGCGGGCCACTACCGTGTCGGCGAGTCCCCTACGCCGTCTGCTCCAGCTTCGGCGAATAGAATGAAGCGTTCTGGACCCCCGCATCGGCCTCGCGAGCAAACGAAATCATGTGGTGCGCCACCAGGCTCACGTGGATCACCGTCTCGATATCGCCGCTTTTCAGCGCCGGCTTCGCCATCCGCCAGAATATGGCGCGGTAGTCGCTCTGTATGCCCACCTTCACCACCAGCTTGGCTAGGGTGCTCAGTCCCCTCCACACATTGCGCACGCTCAGCTTGCCCGTCGGCGGAATCTCAATCCGGTGCGGATAAGTATGCTCCTGGTTGTATTCGAACCGCCGGTAGATGGCCTCGGGCGCAAACGCTTTGCGGAAGGTCCGCCGCCACATCGCGATTACGTCATCATATGGCAGCTTGAAGTCCACGTTCGACTCGCGTCCTTCTTCCTCGATCAGTCTTCCCTCGGCCTGCAGCCGCCGGTGCAACGGCGTGCGCGGCAAAGCCTCCAGCAGATTGATCGTCAGCACCGGAATCTTCGATGCCTCCACAAATTCAAGGATGCGATCCGGTGTGTCGTAGGTGTCCGTGTCCAGGCCCATGATGATCCCTGACACCACCTCGATCCCATAGCTATTCAGGGTCTTCACCGCCTCCAGCACCGGCGTCTGATTGTTGTGCTCCTTGGCCATCGCCTTCAGGGCCACCGGGTCCGGCGTTTCTATGCCGCAGAAGATCGTCCAGAACGACGCCTCGCGCATCATCTTCAGCAGGTCAAGCGACTTCGTAATATTCAGGGTAGCCTCGCAGGCAAATTCCACCGGATAGTGGTTGCGCTTCTGCCACTCGATCAGGTGCGGCAGCAATTCTTTCGCCGCTTTGCGATTCCCCACAAAGTTGTCGTCCACGAAATAAACCGCGCCCACGCAGCCGCCCTCGACAATTGCGTCCAGTTCAGCCAGCAGCTGCTGCGGCGTCTTCAGCCGCGGATTCTGCCCGTACAGCTCCGGGATATCGCAGAACTCGCACCGGTACGGGCATCCGCTGGAAAACTGCACGTTGGCCAGGAAATACTGAGACATCGCCGCCAGCTTGTACGCAGGGGTTGGAAACTCGGCCATCGCCAATCGTTCCCCGGTCGTCAAGCGCTGCTGCGCGGTCGGCCTCTCCAGGCTGCGCGCTAGCGCCGCAATCAGCGCGTCTGTCGCATCGCCCAGCTCGCCGAGATGCAGGTAGTCGAATTCGGGATAATAGTCCGGGCAGCCCGACACTGAAGGCCCACCCAGCGCCGTCACTTTGCCCAGTGCGTGCGCTCGCCGGTTGATGTCATTGATCCGCTGCCGCTGGATGTGCATTCCGCTCACCAGCACCGCGTCGGCCCAGCGGAAATCCCTCTCCGCCGCCGGCCGCACGTTCTCATCAATGAACCGTACCTCCCAATGCTTAGGGAGATAGGCGGCAATCACCAGCAGCCCCTGCGGAGGCATGAACGCCTTTACTCCCAGCAGTGGATACGCATTGTCAAAGGTGCCGAAAGACTTGATGTAGCGCGGAAAGACGCACAGAATCCGCCGTGAAACCCCATCGACCGCCGGATCGGCTCGTCGCACGCCAGGTCGAGCTTCGCGAATCTGCTCCCGCATTACCGTCGGCTCCATCGTTGTCTTTCCGCCGATGCTGCTCGTACCAGCGAGTCCGCTCAGCGGGCGAGTTGGCTGACTGTGCAGATCATTGCACACCCAGGCTCTACTGCGCCATTTCTCCTGCGATAAAGCCGCGTGCCCCTCGACCCTCACTCCTCCGCCCGACATTCCGCCTCCCCGCCGTGGCGGGTGAGTCCCGCCTGCCCCGAGTCTCTCGGGGAGTCCGATCGGGACGCACGCCCGGACGGGCACGCCGATCTTGCTTGGCCACCAAGCCTGCCCCCAAAGCAGGCCGGCTCTTATAAGGTCCGCAGGAACGCCACCAAATCCTGCTTTTCTTGCTCCGTCAGATGCGTGCTCAGGATCAAATTGAAAAACTCGACGGTATCCCCGAGGGTAAGCAGGCGCCCATCGTGCAGGTACGGGGGCGAGTCCTTGATACCCCGCAGGGGAAACGTCTTGATGGGCCCGTCGGCGCTGGCCATCTCGCCGTTGATCATCACGGGCTTGTAGAAGCGTTCTGCGCGTAGGTTATACATCAGGTTATCAGTGTAATAAGGGGCAACATGGCAGCTCGCGCATTTCCCCTTGTTAAAAAAGATTTCCTGGCCGCGGAGCTCCGCGGGAGTCGCTTTCGCCGGGTCCAGCTTCCCGTAAAGATCCAGCTTGGGCGCGGGAGGAAAGTCCAAGAGTTCCTGGAGTTCAGCCATGTCGTGAACCTGGCTGCCGCGTTCGAGAATGTTGACGCCCTTCTTGGTCGCGGTCACCGGGTCGCCGTCGAAATAAGCCGCGCGCTGCTCGAATTCGGTAAAGTCCTCAACCGTTTTCAACGCGCGCTGCGAACCGAACAGCCGTTGAATATTTACGCCGCGAAGCGAAGGAGTCTCAATGCGATGGCGGAATTCCTGCGGGCGGATATCGCCCACGAGATGTGTCGCGCCGTTTGTGTGGCCGTTCACGTGGCAATCGAAACAGGCCACGCCGAGGCTTGCTTTCTCTGATCGGCGGTCCTCCGTCGCGTTGAACTGCTGTTGCGGGAAGGGTGTCACCAACAGACGCAGCCCCTCCAACTGCTTAGGGTTGAGAATGCCGTTGAACAGCTCGTAATAATTGGCGGAGGTCACGAGTTTGCCCTGGGAAACATCGCCCAGGTCTGGACGCGTGGTCAGGTAGATGGCAGGCGGAAACTCGGGCAGGAACGCATCCGGTATATCGAAATCCAGGTCAAAACGCGCGAGGTCTCTCCCCGTCTGCGTTTTGATTTCGTCTATGGTGGATTTGGGGAAAAGCATTCCGCCTTCGGGATGGTTGGGATGAGGCAGCGGGTAAAATCCCTTTGGGAACAGATTCTTGTCACGAACTTCCTCGGGGCTCATGGCTGCCAGCTTCTCCCAGGTCGTCCCTGCGGGCAGCTTGACGCGAACTCCTTCTTGCACCGGTTTTCCGCGCGACATCGTAACGCCCTGGGCGGGCCGGCTGCTAAGGTCGTAGCGCTCATTGAGAAGCGCCGTATGCTCCTTTTCAATCCCCGGCTTGGCCGCCGTCATTCGCGCCATGATCGACGCGAACTTCTCTTTGATGTCCACCGGGGAGTAACTGGTCTCTCCTCGTTGCTGTTGCTGGCCATAAGCGAGGTTCACACCCACAAGCACACCCGCAATCGCCAGCGTTGTCCAAACCCTTCTGCTAGTTGATCGGTTCATGGCCCCTTCCTTCCTATCGAGGGTTACAGAAATTCTCCAACACATTATCTCGCTTCTATTGTGGCGTCTGTGACCAATATCACGGCCTGTCGTGACGCACGCGCGCAAAAGCCTGATTAGATGGCGGCGTCGGCTCCTTTTTACACCGCGTCAGGCGAGGTGCGACCGAGTAGACTTGGTTGCTGTTGACCTGCCCCTTAGCTCCGCGCACAAGATCATCTGACATTTAGACATCCTCAATCGTCCCGTTTTAGCCCCAGGAATCGCCATTCAACACGCTAATTCAACCGTTCCCTGAATAACCCTTAGGTTATCGTCACCCGCATGCCACCATTCCGCGTGTTACCTCGACCCATCCTCGACATTCGCCCCGACCTGCCGCCGTTTGCTCCCGCCGCTTGCCCGCCGTGGCGAGCACCCGACGAGGTGTGCGAGTCCCGCCTGCCCCGAGCCCCTCGGGGAGTCCGATCGGGGCGGGCTCCCCGCGTTTCCACACCGACCACTGGCCAGACTGTTTGCAAACTAGTTACGCTAAGGACTCCAACGGACACTTGTATCCCTTTTCTTTTCAATCACTCGTCGGCCATTCGTCTCCGTCGTCGTCCCACGGAACGCTACATATCCCCTTTATTTTCTTGTCCTTGCGGACGCTTTCCTTCCCAACGGACGAGTACACCCCCCCTCCCCCATCTTCATCGAGGGCCCTTCCCCTTCTCTCGGCAGCTGCTCGAAGATTCCAGCCTTCCCCGGAATCGTGACTCCGGCCTTGCCGGAGAGGTTCGACCCAGTTGGAGGCTCTGGTTTTCATTCTTCAGGTTTCACGAGTCACCAGCTTGTCCCGAGCGGAGTCGAGGGGTCACCAATCACTGGTCACGGCCTGTCTCCGCTGTGCGCTCCGCCAGCGCAAAAAGAACGCACGAATTGCGCTTTTTCTTGCCCCGAGCCGGAGCGAGGGGTGCGCACCAAGTCCTTTGCTTGCCACACGCTTGCCCCGAGAGAATTCGAGGGGGTGCGTTTTTCATGGAGGGAAGGGGGAGTATTCGTGTTTCTAACCAGAAACCTTGCTCTATTCTTCGCCATCCCCTCGCTCAGCGTGTTCTGTGTCGCGGAGATAATCCCTCTTTCCTCTGCACACCGGCCAAGTTCAACAAGGGCTCACTTCTTCGCGCGATCTTTCAAAAGATTTTTCAGCTCGGACATGAATTCCTGCACGTCCTTGAAATCCATGTACACCGACGCAAACCGCACATACGCAACTTTGTCCAGTTTTTTCAGCCGGTGCATGATCAACTCACCGATTTCCGTGGTGGTCAGCTCGCGTTCCGTGGCCTCATGCACCACTCCTTCGATCTCGTCCACGATGGCTTCGAGCTTCGGCGTCGCCACGGGACGCTTCTCGCACGCCTTGAGCAGCCCCTGCAAAATTTTCTGCCGCTCGAAGCGCTCGCGTCGCCCGTCCTTCTTGATCACCATGTACGGAATTTCGTCAATGCGCTCGTACGTGGTAAATCGCCGCGCGCACTTAAGGCATTCGCGCCGCCGCCGGATGGTGTCGCCGCCGCGGCCTTCGCGGGAATCGATCACTTTATCGTCAATATGCGCGCAGAAAGGACATTTCACTCGGGTTACTCTCCCAGCCGCGTGGCAGTTCCAGAGCCGGCGGTCGCTTCTTTCTCAAGAACTTCTTTCTCGTGCTCGGCTAGTTCCTTCAACTGCCCGAGCGAGAATCCTTCGCGAATCAAAATCGGCACGCCTGCAAGGCTGCAAAAGGCAAACGATATGAGCCATATCACCATCGCCGCCGCTACTGCCGGCTCACTTTCTACCCCAAAAACGTTTGTAAATGCAAAGATTGCCAGGGCTTGTGAACCACCCCCCACGGCGGGCAACTGCACCACCGATCCGGCCAGCGTGAACGCTAGTACAAGCATCACGTCGCCGAGACTCAGTTGCTCGAGTTTTCCGCCAAAACTTTGCGTCACCAGGAAATATATTGCGAGCACCAGAGCCCAATGAATCGCCGAATAGATAACAGCCGCCGCAAGATCACGAATCGTCCGGATCGTCTGCACTCCACGGATGAATCCCAAAATAATTTTTGCCACGCTGCTGCGCCATCCGTGCGCCGTCAGCCTACCCTTCAGCCGCCGCTCCAACATGGCCGAGCCGTGCAGCCGGACGTACACCAAGAGTACGGCGGCCCCGAATACTCCTGCTGCAAGAAGCGATCCCCCAGTCTTCGCGGCCGTTTCCAGCGTGCTGGCCGCTTCTCCGTTATGAGCATGCGCAGTGAATACGAGCAGACCGATCGCCGCAATGACCGCTGTGCTTGCGGTATCGAACAAACGCTCAAGGACGTAAATTCCAAATGTATCCGCGACGGGGAGTTTTCCTTTGCGCGCGAGGAGCAAGGGCCGCACCGGTTCTCCCGCTCGGCCGAGCAAAAACACCGCGGCGAATCCCGCGAGCGTCATTTGATAAATATTCCAAAAATGAGCTTCGCCCACGTGTTTTTGGAATTCCCGCCAACGCAGCGCGCGTAGCGCGTAACAACCGTAGATCGCGAATATGGAGAGAAGCAGGTAGGAGACGCGCGCACCGCGCACGGCATGAAGTAGCTTGGCTCCGCTGAAATCTCCGAGATGGAACATCCCGCCGGCGTGGTAAACAATAAAGCCCAGCGCCACGAGCCCGACCAGGACAACAAGGAGCTTCCTCGACGAAGCATGCATGAGGTGTCGAGCCTACTGGCCAGGCGCACCAGCGTCAAGCTCATGGGCAAGATATTGTCTCAACTGGTCTTGTCTAAGGGTCAGGGTATGAGTAAGATGCCGTCACTACGGTCGGCCTTCTGGCCGGGGTCGCCAGGGAACTTTTCGCCCGCAGTTTTCGTTCCATAGTTGGCAGGCCGAGAGCGTAGCGGGATTTGAGGCTGATGATACGTTGGAGCAGGACGCTCAACTGGTCCAGCAATGCCTCCAGGGCGACGGTTCGGCCTGGGAGGAGCTTGTGCGCCGTCACACGCGCCGCATCTTCAACATTTGCTATCGGTTTACTGGCAATGGAACGGATGCGGAAGACCTCTCGCAGGACGTCTTCCTGCGGGTGTACCGTACCCTTGGGAGTTACCGGTCGGCGCATGGCGGCTTTGCCACCTGGATGACAAGCGTGACGCGGAATCTGTTGATCGATCATTACCGCAGGACGAAGAGGGACCGCATCACCGATTCGCTGGATGATGCCATGCCGGTTGTGGAAAACAAGGAATCCGCGGGACAGCGTCCGGACGAGCAGGCGCTGCTCGGGGAGCTCAGCGGCCAAGTGCAAACGGCGCTGACGAAGCTTTCGCCCGAGCTGCGCGAGGCGGTGATCTTGCGCGATTTGCAGCAATTGGAATATGGTGAAATTCAACGAGTGTTGTCGGTGCCCGAAGGAACCGTGAAGTCGAGAATCAACCGCGGAAGGATCGAACTGGCGCGTGTCCTGCAGCAGATGGGAGTGCGCCCATCGTGAGATTCTACGAGAGTGAACGGATTAGTTCGCGTGCTCCGGAAGTCTCGGAGCGAGCGCGGAGTATCGAATGACCTGGACCTGCGAACAAACTGAACTGCGGCTGAGCGATTACCTGGAAGGCTTGCTGAACCAAGCCGAACAGAACTCTTTCGACGCTCATGTCAACGGATGCGAGCGGTGCACGCCGCTGGTTGCGAGCGTTTCGCATCTCCTCACCAACCTTCACGGGATGGAAGAACTCGAAACGCCTCCGCGGCTCGTCTATTCGATTCTTGACAAAACACTTGGGCCGCGCGATTCCGTCAGCGGCTGGCGCGCTGTGCTGGGCTGGGTACGCGTGATCGCGTCGCCGCGGTTTGCGTACGGCGCGGTGTCCGTCACTGCGACGCTCATGGTTTTGTTGACCGCTTCGGGCTTTTCCTGGCGCAAGCCGAAGGTGGCCGATTTGTCGCCCGTAAACGTTTATCGCAATGCGGACCGCCAGGCGCATCTTGTTTTCGCGCGCGGCTCCAAATTTGTGAGCGACTTGCGCGTCGTCTATGAGATTCAGTCCCGCCTCCACCAGGAGAGTGAAATTCCGGCGACGCCGGAAGGCACGCTTCCCGAATCCTCTCCGGACAAGCAGCCGGGGCGCACCGACGGCACGCGGCCTGCTTCCCCGAGGCAACAGAACCGCGCCAACGGAATCGGTCATGAATTGGAAGTGCTGGCGGCCGAGCTGCCCATCCTTGCGCCGGGGAGAATGCAATGAAGTGTGCGGTCCATTCGGAGGTTGACGCCACAGGTTACTGCCGCAACTGCGGCAAAGCCCTGTGCGCCGTCTGCGTGCGGCCCGTACACGATGTATTTTACTGCGAAGACTGTCTTGCCGCAGTTCTCGGTCATACCGCACCGGCGCCCGCTGCGCCGCAAGCCGCGGCCTTCGCACCGGGTGCCGTAAGTGCCCCGGCGCCTCGCGCGCCGTCTGCCGGCAGCCCTGGCGTCGCATTCGTCCTGGGTTTCTTTCCCGGCATGGGAGCGGTCTACAACGGAGAATACAACAAAGCCTTGATTCAGATCGTCGTTTTTGCGGCCATGATTGTGGGCCTCAGCAGCGATATCGGCGAAGGACCCGAGGTCGCGCTCTCACTTTTGCTCGCGGGTTTCATTTTCTATATGGCCATCGATGCCATGCGCACTGCTCAATCGAAGCAGCGGGGCGAAACTCCCGCGGATCCGCTGGAATCCTGGAGCAAGAATCGTCCCATCGGTCCCATCATCTTGATCGTGCTGGGCGCGATTTTTCTTTTGAACAATTTCAACTGGTTTCCGTTTTATAGACTGGTGCGGTTTTGGCCTCTGATTCTGATCATCGCCGGCGGCCTGATGTTCCGGAACCGGCTCAGCGGACGATCGTAGAATGCGCCTTGTTCGAGGTCCGGAGCTGGTGAATTTTTCTGGAGAAAAGATTTGATGAGTGACCGCGTCCGTTGTTCCTGCCGCCGCTGCACGATTCGCAGTCTGATGGGCCCCGCCATTCTCATTACCATCGGCATACTTTTTTTGCTGAGCGAGGTTGAGGGTGGCAATTTCGATTTCTCGAACACTTATCCTGTCATCATAATCGTGATTGGGGTCGTAAGCCTCACTGCTGCGCTGGCTCCGATGGAAGGCCACGTTTTTTCGAGCGCTGCCCCTCCGCCGCCACCCGCGTCCACGCCACCACAGGCGTCCGGAGCGGGCACTGGAACTCTCCCAGGGCAGGGTGGCTGAACGCTCATGGCCAACGGCGGCAGGCCACGCGGCTCAATCTTCAGCGGACTGGTGCTGATCTCCATCGGCGCCCTGCTCTTGCTGCACAACTACCGCGGTTTGGAAATTGATACCGTTCTCTATCACTGGTGGCCGCTGCTGCTCATTTTCTGGGGGGCCATCAAGCTATACGAACGGACGGGGGGGCCGCGTTCGGGTGACCCCGGCGCATCGCGCATCACGGCCGGGGAGATTTTTCTTGTTCTGGGACTGCTGACGTTTCTCGGCATCGTCATCGCCATCGACATCGGCAAACAGAAACTAAACATTGACTTCGGCGATTTTTCGGGTGATTCGCACGACTTCGACCTCGACGTAGCGCCGAAAACTGTTCCGCCGAATGCCCGGATAAGCATCCGCAACGGGCGAGGCGACATCAGCGTGCGCGCTTCGGACGAGGCCGAGATTCGAATCTCGGGAAAGAAAACCGTGAGCGCCTGGAGCGAAAACGACGCCTCGCGCATCGCGGAAGGCGCCAAAGTGCAGATCGTGCAGAACGGCGACGCGTTTGAAATCGTCACGCCGGGTTTCGAGACCGCATCCTCGCGCGTGGCGGTGGATCTCGACATCTCTGTGCCAAAGAAGGCCGCGTTAACGATTCGAGACGAAAAAGGCGATGTGACGGTTTCCAACATGACGACGGGGGTTTCGGTGACAAGCCTGAATGGCGACGTCGAGGTACGTGATACCGCCGACGACGTCAACATCGATATGCGCAAGGGGGACGTAAAAGTTTCCGACACGAAAGGCAACGTCAAGATTTCCGGCAAGGGCGGTGAAATTAACGTCGTGAGCGCTGGCGGGAGCTTGACCATTGACGGCGAATTCTACGGACCGATTCGCGCGGACAAGATCAACAAAGGCGTCCGCTTCATCTCGCAGCGCACCGATTTGACTTTGACGCAGCTCTCCGGCCACATGGAAACCGGCTCGGGCAACCTGGAAATCGCCGATGCTCCCGGAAACCTTACCCTGCGGACGAATTCTTACGATGTCAGCGTTGAAAACGCGGGCGGCAAGGTGAAAATTGACAACCGCAACGGAAATGTTTCCGTGCGATATTCTTCTCCGCCGAAAGAAGACATTGACATCACCAATGCCTCCGCCGCGATTGATCTCACGCTGCCCGGATCATCGAGTTTCGACATCGTGGCGGATAGCCGCTCGGGGAACATCGATTCCGAATTCGCGAATGCCTCGCTGAAGTTGACGGGCGCAGATACGGGCAATACGCATTTGGAAGGAAAGTACGGGAGCGGTCGCGGCCCCAAGATCACTCTCAAGACGAGTTACGGTTCCATTGCCATTCACAAGACCAGTGGCATGACTCCGCCTCCGCTGCCGAAGCCCCCGCAGGATATTCCGCCAGCCGAAGAGCACTAGCCTGACGGAAATAACCCGGCACTATTAGTTTTTCTTCGGCACGCGCCCTCTGTCCGTTTAGCGTTCGGCCAAGCGATTCAGCTCTTCATAGAAAGCGGGAAAGGACACTGCGGCGCACTCCGCGTCACGGATTACCGTGGAACCTTCGGCGGCCAAGGCTGCGACAGCGAATGCCATGGCGATGCGGTGATCGCCATGCGGGTTGATTTCCGCTCCGTGCAGTTTCCCGAACTTACGTCCTTCGACGCGCAAACCGTCCGGCCGCTCTTCCACTTTGGCGCCCATGCGGCGCAAATTTTCCGCGAGTGCGGCGATCCGGTCGGTCTCTTTCACGCGCAGCTCCGCTGCTTCGCGAATCTCGATTCCCACTTCGGTGAAGGGCCCCAAGGCGGCCAGCATGGGCAATTCGTCGATCACCAAAGGAATTTGCCCGCCTTCGATTACGCCGCCCTTCAGCTTCGCGCCTTTCACGGAAAGATCGCCGATGATTTCGCCGTGCGAGCTTTTCAAGGAAACCATGCTGATCGAGGCGCCCATCGCCGCGAAGACGTCCAGGATCGCGGTTCGCGTGGGATTCAAACCCACGTTGTGAATCAGGATGTTTGATTCTGGCAGAAGCGATGCGGCCGCGATGAAAAATACGGCGGAGGATAAATCTCCGGGAACGTCCAGAGACCGCGCGCGAAGTTTTCCGGCGCCGTGCGAGCCTGCAGGACCGTGGACACTGATAGTACGCCCGTTTTTCTGGACGGTGACGCCGAATTCCTCGAGCGCGAGCTCGGTGTGATCGCGCGTTCGCGCGGGCTCCGTGACCGACGTGACGCCTTCCGCAAACAATCCCGCCAGGAGCACCGCGGACTTCACCTGGGCGCTCGCCATCGGCATTTTGTAGTCGATGGCCCGCAGGCGCGTGCCGTGAATCTCCAGGGGGGCAAAATTGTCGTCGCGGGCGCGAATGTCCGCGCCCATCTCCCGCAGCGGACCAACCACGCGTTTCATAGGCCGCTTCTGGAGAGATGCATCGCCGGTAAGTTTCGAAGTGAACTGCTGGCCCGCGAGAATGCCCGCGAGGAGTCGCATCGTCGTGCCGGAATTTCCGGCGTCGAGGGCCCGGCGGCTCTCGTGCAATCCGCGCAGTCCCGTTCCCGTGATGCGTACCGTGTCTTTTTCTGTTTTGAATTCGGCGCCCAATGCGCGCATGCAAGCGAGCGTGCTGTGACAGTCGGCGGCGGCGGAAAAATGGCGGAGTTCGCTGGTGCCTTCCGCGAGAGCGGCCAGCATGGCGTAGCGGTGCGAGATGGACTTGTCACCGGGCAGGTCAACGCCGCCCGTCAAAAACGTCGCCGGCTGAATGGTTTGTTTTTTCACGCCGTAATTTTAGCACGCCGCTTCGCTGCTACTCCTGACAGCGAATGGCGAAACCTGTCCTGGGGGTCAGGTTTTCCGGGAGAACACGGCAACTCCGCAGCTGAAATCCCTATCCACCCTAGTGCGTATCATTGTTGCAGGAGAGTTCGCATGAGCGCTCGCAGCACGCTGCTTCATCTTGCAGCCAAAGCCGGCCTCGTTCTCGCGGCCGTATTCGTCATGACGGTTTTGCTGGCCGCGATGCCTGGACATCGCGTCACTATCCAGCAGAATCCTGGGGCGCAGGAAGCCCCTGCGCAGCCGCCTCAGGAAATGCCCGGCATGGACATGAGCGACGAAAAAGTCAGCGAGAAAGACGCCGTGCACGAGATGACGCCGGGGCATCATGACACGCACAACCTGCACATGACGATGACGGCGATGCGTGCGCAAACGCCCGAAGACGTTCGGCGCGCGGAGGAAATTGTCGCGCAGCTCCGCGCGGGGATCGAGAAATACAAGGATTACCATGCGGCGCTGGATGACGGCTTCAAGATTTTTCTGCCGAATGTGCCCTTGCCCGAGTATCACTTCACTAGCTATCGAAATGGCTTCCTGGAAGCATTCACTTTCGATCTCGCCCGGCCGACTTCCCTGCTCTACAAGAAAACAGCCACGGGCTACGAATTGGCGGGCGCGATGTACACCATGCCCAAGCGCGCGACCGAAGAGCAGCTCAACGCGCGCGTGCCCCTGAGCGTGGCGATGTGGCACCTGCACACCAACCTGTGCATGCCGCCGAAGGAGCGGTTGCGCAACGCGGACTGGACAAAGTACGGGTTGCGGGGCTCGATCGCGACGGAAGACGCTTGCGATGCGGCCGGTGGCAGGTTCCGACCGGTCATTTTTGGATGGATGGTTCACGTCTATCCTTACGAAGATTCGCTGGACAAGATTTTCGCCATGCATCACCACATGGACTAGCTCGCGGCCGGCGGAATAGTATTCTGCTCTTTTTCTGGTCGGGCATTGTGATTTCCCCTCTTTTGCCTTGTTCTCGAGATAGCTGGTCCTAGGACGCCTAGCTCGATTGGGCTAGCTTTTGCTTTTCGGTGGTTTGATTGCTTCCCCGTACCCTGCCGCGTATGATTGCCCATTCATGCTCCTGGTTCGGCGTCATCTATCGGTCTCTCGAAATCTCTCCCGGGTCCTCCCCTTGGCGATCCTTGGGTTCGTGGCCGCGTTGTTTCTGGGGGCGGTTTGCTCCTTTGCCGCCCAGTCCAATGAAATTCTCCCACTGGAGCAAGTTCGGCCCGGCATGCAGGGTTACGCCTACACCATATTTGCGGGCGACCAGATTGAGAAGTTTGACCTCGAAGTCATCGGGGTGATGCCCAACTTCATGGGCCCGAAGCAAGCCATTATCCTGGTGCTGCTCAAGGGGCCCAAAGTCGAGCACACCGGCGTTGTCGCGGGCATGAGCGGCAGCCCGGTTTACTTGGAAGGAAAACTCGCGGGGGCCCTGTCGCTGAAGCTGGGCATTTTCACGAAAGAGCCGATCGCGGGCGTGACACCGATAGAGGATGTGCTTTATCCACCGGCACAAGGGGCAGCGTCGCAGCCGGGCGCGGCGCAGCAACTGGCCATTCCGGTGGAGGCGGCTTCGCGGACGGGACTGCCATCGGGCTCGGCTCTGGAACCGATCGAGACGCCGCTGGTTTTCTCTGGCTTCCAGACCACAACTTTGCAGCAGTTTGCACCTCAAATTCAGAACTACGGCTTCGTGGCGGCGCAAGGCGGCACTGCCGCGCCGCGGCCTGAGGATGCGCATCTGGTTCCCGGAGACATGGCGGGGATGGTGCTCGTGCAGGGCGACGCTTCGATCAGCTCCGCGTGCACGGTTACGGCCGTCCAGGCCGACCGAGTCTATCTCTGCGGCCACCCGTTCTTGAGCCTGGGAGACGTGCAGTTACCCATGGCACGGAGTCGCGTGCTTACTACGCTTTCCTCCGATCTCGCGTCCACGAAAATAGTGAACGTTGGCGGGTCGATCGGAACGATTACGAGCGATCATTTGACTGCGGTGACTGGAAAACTCGGAGCTCCGCCCGCGATGATTCCTCTCGACATCACACTGGCGGTTGGCAGCGCGGAGAAAAAACTGCATTTCGAGCTGGTGAATCATCCGAAGCTCACCCCGCTGCTTGTCGCCCTCACTACTTTTAACGGGCTTACGCAAAACTCTTTGTACGGCGAAGGCACGACGCTCCATCTTTTGGGTGAAATCCGTTTGCAGGGACACCCCGCGGTGCAAATCGAAAACACGTTTGCGCCCGGCGACTCGCTGAACCCTGACGGGCTGTCGATTGCGTTCGCGATGCAAAACGTGTTCACGCGTTTGTTCAACAACAACTACGAAGCCGCCGCAGTGGATCGCATCTCCCTCCGCGTCGAGAGCGTGCCGGGTCATCGGTCGTTCAATATCGAAAGCGCCTGGCTGGAAAAAGGCGAAGCCGCCCCGGGCGAGACTCTCCGCGTGCGCGTCTTGCTGCGTCCTTACCGAGGCGCGGCGCGCGTGGAAGAAACGACGGTGCGCGTGCCGGAGCAGGTTACTCGCGGCACCGCGTTGCGCGTGCTCGTCAGCGACGCCGATTGGCTCAACCGTGCTTCGCGGGGATTCGTTTTCTCAGGAGCCGGAGGGCCCGGCGGGCCTACAGGACTCGACCAGCTCATCGCGCTCCTCAATCGAGAGCGACGCAATGACCGCCTTTACGTGGGACTCTTTGTTCCATCTCCCACAATGCTGTGGGACGACAAGGAGCTGCCCAACGTTCCGCTGTCGCAAATCAACATCGTGGACGGGCGGCCCACTCCTGGCAGCGTGCAGATCCTACGCGAATCGCTGGCGAGTGAGGCGTCCATCGCCCTCGGCGGGCCGGTTACCGGCGTGATTTCTCTAAATCTGGCGGTACGGTGAACATGGTTAAATTCCCGCACTCGCGCTCATTGAGACACATCTGGTTCGTAGTGCTAGCCCTGCTGGCCGCCACGTGCTCCACCACGGCACGCGGGGAACATACTCGCCGCTGGCGCCAGTCCACATACGATGAATTCCTCAAGGGGAATGCGCGCGGCGTGGCGGTGCGCAGCGACGGCCGGCTGGAACTAGCCCCGAAATTCACGCTTCTCGCCGACGCCGACGCTTCTTATCTTTGGGCGCTCCGCATCGACCCCAGAGGCACGCTCTACGCAGCGGGGGGGGCCCCTGCCAAAGTTTTCCGCTTCGACGCCAGCGGCAAGCCCGCCACAGTTTTTGAGTCGAGCGATCTTTCTGCGCAAGCGATCGCTTTCGACGCCAAAGGCACGCTGTACGTGGGCACGTCTCCGGACGGCAAAGTCTACCGTATCTCTGCTTCCGGCGAAAAAACAGTTTTCTTCGATCCCAAGACGAAATACATCTGGGATCTCGTCTTCGCGAGCGACGGAACGCTCTACGTCGCCACGGGCGACAAAGGGCAAATCTTCGCCGTCACGCCCGATGGGAAGGGCGGACTGTTCTACTCTAGCGACGAAGCGCACATCCGGGTCCTTGCTTTCGACGCGAGAGGCAACCTTATCGCCGGCACCGAACCGAGCGGCCGAGTCCTGCGCGTCTCCCGGCCGAGCGAGAAAACTGCGCACAAAGACGCGAAGGAGGCGAACGGACCGGCCACCGAAGGCTTCGTACTGTATGAAACCGCCAAGCGCGAAGTGACGTCGCTGGTTATCGCGCCCGACGGAGCCATCTACGCCGCTGCCATCGGCGACAAGCCGCGGAGCAGCTTGACGCAAGCGCCGGCCACGGTGATCACCAACGCGCAAGGAATGACAACAATCACCGGCGGGGGCGTAATCGGCTCCGGCCAGGGGCAAGCGCAAACTCCCTTCATGCCTTTTCCGCCGCTGCTCACGAGCAGCATCTACCGCATCTCCCCGGAAGGCGCGCCGGAAGAGCTGTGGTCCTCGCGCGAAGACCTGGTCTATTCGCTGGGTTTCGGCCAGGACGGGCGGCTCCTCGCGGGCACGGGAAACAACGGCTCACTCCTGGCCATTGATGGCCGCGGCGTTTACGCGCAGCTTGCAAAGGCCGGGTCGGCGCAGATCACCGGAATCGCGCGCAACGCAGCAGGCAAAGTTTTCCTTTGCACAGCAAATCCCGGCAAGGTTTTTTCCGTTGGTCCCGAATACGAATCCGAAGGCAGCTACGAATCCCGTTCGTTTGATGCGCAGCTTTTTTCGCAGTGGGGCCGGATCGAATGGTGGGGGCCTCCGGCGGCGGCTTCAGGAAAAGCCGCAGCGAATACGAGCGAGCCGCGCACGGAATTTTTCGTGCGCTCGGGAAACACGGAAGATCCTGGCAAAGAATGGTCCCGCTGGTATGGGCCGCATGCGAAGAGCGGAACCGCCTTGGAAGCGCCACCGGCACGATTCCTTCAATGGAAGGCCGTCATCCACGACGGGCGTCCCGGCGACGGCATTGATTGGGTCAGCGTCGCTTATCTTCCGCGCAATGTCGCGCCTGTCATCGACGCCATTGTCCTGCAGGATCCCGGCGTGCGCGCGCAGAGCGTCACGCTAACTCCCTCGGGCCAGCAACAGTCCGTCAACCTGAAGATGCCGCCCGCGCCGAGCACACTGGGAATCACCATCACGCAAAGCATTTCCCCGGCGAAGTTCGAAAATCCTCCGCAGGGATTCGTGCAAAAAGGCTACCAGTCCGTTTTGTGGAGCGCGCACGACGAAAACGATGACGAACTGCGGTACGGCATCTACTATCGAGGCGAAACGGAACGCGAATGGAAATTGCTGAAGGACAATCTCGACCAGAAATTCTACTCCTGGGATACGACCACGTTGCCCGACGGCGCTTATTATTTGAAAATCGCCGCTACGGACGCGCCTTCCAATCCGCCCGCGGTAGCCCTCAAGACGGAGCGCGAGAGCGAGCGCTTCGAGGTGGACAACACCCCTCCCGTGATTGAAAACTTGAGAGCGACAGCGAATGGCCGCCCTATGGATCAAGGCCGCGGCCCGAGGGACGACGTCACTGTGCAATTCACTGCGAGAGACGCCGCCAGCAGCATCGAGCGCGCGCAATACAGCGGGGACGGCGGCGAATGGATCCTGCTCGCTCCGACAATGGGAATCAGCGATGCCCCGGAAGAACACTATCAGATCCTGCTCGAGCGGCTCTCAGCAGGGGAACACACGATTGCTGTGCGCGTGTACGACAAGTTTGAGAATGTCGGGAGTGCAAAGATAACCGTCGCCGTGCCCGCCGCAAAAATGTAAACCTCGCCGGGCGGGAACCCAGCGCAATCCTTCGGCTGACTCGTAATCTTAGGCGGGGGCGGGCTGGTACTTTTCGATTTCCGCGCCGAAACCAATACGGCCGTCGCCGTAGGGCTCATTGCGCACATGCACGACGCGAGCGGTGCAACGCGCCTCTTCCGATTTGTTTCCCGTCACCTCAGCCGGCATGCGCAGTGTCGCCTCGATGGAAGCGCCCACCTGCAGCGGGGCCGAGGTCGCGAAGAAAAAACCACCTCGCGAGACGTTCAGGGCTTCGGTGAAATGCTCGGATTTGTCGGAAGCCAGCCCGACGGCGCGAAAGCGGAGCGGGCTGCGAACACTGTATCGTGTCAGTTGACGTCTATCGGAAGCCGCCATGATGATAGTCCTCCTTCGCGCGAGGAAGGGCAGTACGCGGTTCTCTCAACTCTGCGGAAGGGTTACCCACAAGCCTAGCAGACTCACGGGCCGGGTCAAGAACTAAATACCTCAAAAAAGCGGCGTAATTGCGCAGTTCTCTTCTCCTGAGTTTCGCCCACGAAGAAACTTTCGCCGCCGTGGTTTGCGGTACAATTACGGGAATCGGACGCGAAAATGAGCGCCACTCCACAAGCGGAACCTCCGACAACGCAGCAGCCCGACTGGCGCGCCATCACCGAAGCCCACGCGCGTATTGCGCCACACATTCATCGAACGCCGGTCCTCACGTCCGCGACGATGGATCGAATGACGGGAGCGCGGCTTTTTTTCAAGTGTGAGAACCTGCAAAAGACGGGTTCGTTCAAGATTCGCGGCGCGACAAACGCGATTTTTTCGCTGCGCGAGGAAGAAGCGCGGCGAGGAATTGTCACCCACTCGAGCGGCAATCACGGCGCGGCGGTGGCTTGCGCCGCTTCCTGGAGGGGCGTGCCGGCGTGGATTGTCATGCCGAAAAATGCGCCGGCGGCAAAATGCCGCGCCGTCGAAGCATACGGCGGACGCATCGCTTTTTGCGAACCGAAAGTCTCGGCGCGCGCCGAAGCTTCCGCACGGATACAGAAAGAAACCGGCGCGGTGATGATCCATCCCTACGACGACGACCGCATCATCGCCGGGCAGGCCACCGCTGCGAAAGAATTACTCGAAGAGATTCCCGGCCTCGACGCTGTCTTCGCGCCGGTGAGCGGCGGCGGGCTGCTGAGCGGGACTTGCCTCGGCGCAAAAGGCATCCGCGCGGGCGTGCGAATTTTCGGTTGCGAGCCCGAGCGCGCCGACGACACGGCGCGCTCGCTCGCGACCGGCATATTGCAAGCGCTCGAGAGCTCCGACACCATCGCCGACGGACTGCGATCTTCGCTTGCCCCGCGAACCTTTGCGATTCTACGGCGCCACGTCGATCGCGTTTTACTCGTCAGCGAGGAAGAGATTATTGCTACAACGCGGCTCGTCTGGGAGCGCATGAAAATCATCATCGAGCCATCCTCGGCGGTCGCTCTTGCGCCTCTGCTGCGGGCTGGCACGGTCGCGAGCCTTGAGCTTCCAAAGCGGGGTGATGGTGGCGCTCCAAGTCTTGGTGTCCTTTTCTCCGGAGGCAACGTCGATCTTTCTGCATTGCCATTTTGAAGAGGAGCTGAAGTGACCAAGGACTTGGCATACCGTTCGGCACGCGGATTCCGAGTGAATAGTTATGCGCAGGAAGGCGCAACCGTGGTGGAGTGCCACGGAAAATTGACGGCGGAGAATGCGCCGCTTTTGAAAAGCGAAGTCCGGGAGATGATTCCAAACCAGAAGCGGATCATCCTGGACTTGAAAGAAGTGCCGTTGATGGACAGTTCCGGTCTCGGGACGATCGTGGGACTGTTCGTTTCGGCAAGAACGCGTCGCTGCTCGCTCGAGCTGATTAACGCGAACAAGCAGATTCGGGAGCTCTTCGGAATTTCCAATCTGCTTTCGCTGTTTGAAGCCGCAGGGCGTCATGGCGGCAAGATGATGTAAGCGCCTTTGGCGGCAGAAGAAAGATATTCGAGGTAACTGCCGGAGGAATTCCGCATCCATTGGAGTGGTGAATAGCGGAAGAGACGACTCAAGAAGCGCGTTGAAATTCCAAAGGAGGACTAAGAAATGGCAGAGCTGACGGGCGAACAAGCGGTGTCCTTGCTGCACAATCTTTATCTGGGGACGCTGAAAAACGAGAGCAGGATCACAAAGAAAATCATCGAGGCGGTGCCGGCGAACAGGTGCGAGTACCGGCCGGATCCGGTGTCGAAGAGCGCCATCGAGCTGGCGAAGCACATTGCGGCGGCGGACAACCGCTTTCTCGAAGGGGTGGTCAACGGCGTGTTCGAAGCCAGCGCAGGGGCGATTCCGGATATCGTGAAAACTCCCGCGGAGATCGCGACATGGTATGAGGATCGCTTCGCAAAGAATTTTGAAGCGCTGACAAAATTAACGGGAGAGCAGTTGGTGAAGATTGTGGATTTTCGCGGGATGTTCCAGCGGCCCGCAGTGACCTTCGTGGTGATGGGGCTGCACCACACCATCCATCACCGGGGCCAGCTTTCGGCGTACTTGCGTTCGATGGGCGCGAAAGTGCCGTCGATTTACGGGGAGAGCTACGACGATGCGCAGGCGAGAAAAGCGGCGCAAGCGTGAAGCAAGCCGCTAGTCCAGAGTGATCAGCGAACGACGCCGGAGAGCGGACTGGAGGCGGCGGCGTAGAGGCGCTTGGGCATGCGGCCGGCGAGCCAGGCTTTGCGGCCGGCAGTGACGGCGTCGCGCATGGCTTCCGCCATGAGGACCGCATCCTGCGCTTCGGCGATGGCAGTGTTCATGAGGACGCCGTCAGCGCCAAGCTCCATGGCCTCGGCAGCGTCCGAAGCCGTGCCCACGCCGGCGTCAACGATCATGGGGACCTCGGTAATGCGCTCGCGGAGGATTCGAAGGTTCGCGGGATTTTGCACGCCGAGGCCTGAGCCGATGGGCGCGGCAAGCGGCATGATGGCGGCGGCGCCAGCGGCGATGAGCTTGCGGGCGGCAATGAGATCATCGTTGGTGTAGGGGAGAACGACGAAGCCTTCTTTGACAAGCACGCGGGTGGCTTCGATGAGCTCGGCAGTGTCGGGGAATAAAGTTTGCTGGTCGCCGATGACTTCGAGCTTGACCCAGTTCGACAGGCCGACCTCGCGGCCGAGCCGAGCGGTGCGGACGGCTTCGTCCGCTGTGTAGCAACCGGCCGTATTCGGAAGGATGAAGAATTTCTCGCGGTCGATGAAGTCGAGCAGGGATTCCTTGGTGCGGTCGGTCAGATTCACGCGGCGGACGGCGACGGTGACCATTTCTGCGCCTGAAGCGGCATGAGCCCGGGCCATTTCCGGGAAGCTGCGATATTTGCCGGTGCCGACAATCAACCGGGATTTGAAAGCGCGACCTGCAATGACCAGTTCGTCTGCCATAGAAATACTCCCACCTAATTGTAGTCCTGGGAGGCGCCGGCGCCAAATGCCATAAGAGGACACCAGCAGGAACATCGTCCGCAAAATCAAGAGCACGCAGAGTCGAACTGTGGTATAGTTTTTTTGCGCTTAATAGCTCGGTTGTGTTGTGCGGTCCCTCCGGTAGGCAGTTGATCTGAGAATACCCGCCTTCAGTTTCCTCCGTTCGTTTTCAGCGTAATCTAAAACAAGGCTGGCAATGCAAGTTGCCGTGCCCGCCCGAAAACTCGTGTGCGCGCCGCGGCAGCTTCAGCCAGCAAGAAAGAATTTAAGACTAATGCAGAATTTTTCAGAAACCATCGCAGATCGTCCTTCGGAACCCGTTTCCAGACGTTCCAGCGACCAATTTTCAGAACTACCCATTTCGGATTACACGAAGGAGCGACTGTCGTCAGCGCGTTTTACGACACCGACTCCCGTGCAGGCCGCGGCAATCCCGCGAGCGCTCGAAGGCAAAGATGTGCTCGCGACCGCGCAGACGGGGACCGGCAAGACGCTGGCGTTCCTGATTCCAATCATCGAGCATCTGCTCAAGCAAAACACGCCGGGAATCGCAGGGCTGGTGCTTGTTCCCACACGCGAACTGGCCATGCAGGTGGTGGAGCAATTCAACGCGTTGCGCGGCAGGCAACTGTCACCAGCGGCGCTGGTGGTCGGCGGATTGTCCGAAGGAGCGCAACTTAGCGCACTGCGCAAAGGCGCTCGCCTGGTGGTTGCGACGCCAGGGCGGCTGGAAGATTTCCTCGATCGCAAACTCGTGAATTTCCGGGCGCTTCGGATGCTCGTTCTTGATGAAGCGGACCGCATGCTGGACATGGGATTTCTTCCCGCAATCCGCAGAATCGCGGCGGTGCTGCCCAAAGAGCGCCAAACGATGTGCTTTTCCGCAACCATGGAAGCCTCGGTTGCGCACCTGGTGACGGACTACCTGAGAAACCCGGTGCGGCTGGCGTTTGGGTCCACGCTGAAACCTTCGGAGAATGTGCGGGTGCAGGCATTTGAAGTTGCGTTAGATCGCAAGCTGGAAGTGCTGTACCGATTGCTCGCAAAGGAAACAGGCCTATGCCTCGTCTTTGCACGCACCAAGCGCGGCGCAGAGCGGCTGGCGCAGAGCCTGAGCCGCAAAGGATTCAATGCGGCCACGATCCACGGCGGCCGTTCACAGTCGCAGCGAACGGCGGCTTTGGCCGGATTTCAACAAGGGCGTTACCGTGTGCTCGTTGCGACGGACCTCGCTTCCCGGGGCATTCACGTTCAGAACATCGCCCACGTCATCAACTACGACATGCCCGAGATCGCGGAGAACTTCATCCACCGGGTTGGCCGGACTGGACGCGCAGGCGGACACGGCGTCGCATCCACACTGTTCGTGAAAGAGCAGCGATCGGAGCTGTTCCAGTTGGAGCGCACGCTCGGAATTCGCATGGAGAGGATGCGGACCGAGGATGGCCCCGCGGAAACGCAGATTCCGAAACAAGAAAACATCGGCCGCAGCGAGACTTCACGCAAGTTCACAATGATTCGCTTGCCGGGAGAGATCCTGCAAGCACAGATGGACAGCTAACTTCGCTTTCGAGCGAGCTAATCCTGAAAGAGGGGGCGCGGCTCGGCGAATTCGGCGTAGAGCTGCTCGATCACGTCGCGATGTTTTTGTTCGACGACGCGGCGCTTGAGCTTGAGGGTATAGGTGAGTGCGCCGTTGTCAAAGGTGAAATCCTCGGGAAGCAGCGCGAAGCGCTTGATGGTTTCGTACTGCGCGAGGTTGGCAGTCAGGCGCTTCACTTCGCTTTCAATGAGCGCGCGAACCCAGGGATGCGCAACCATCTCGGCGCTCGAAGCGAATTTGATTCCCTGCTCCGCGGCTTTGGCGGAAACGGTGGTGGCGTTGGGAACGAGCAGCGCAACGATAAATTTGCGGCGGTCGCCGATCACTGCGGCATTCAAGAGGAACGGGCTGGTCTTCAGAGCATTTTCAATCGGCTGAGGAGCCACGAACTTACCCGCGGCAGTTTTGATTAAATCTTTCTTGCGGTCGGTGATGAAAAGATAGTTGTCCTTGTCGAGGTAGCCGATGTCGCCGGTGCGGAACCAGCCATCTTCGGTTAAGACTTCCCGAGTGGCATCGGAACTCTTGTAATAGCCCTGCATGATGCAGGGACCTTTGGCGAGAATCTCGCCGTCGTCGGCGATGCGAAGCTCAACATTGCGAATCGGATGCCCCGCGCTGCCGGTGCGGTTTGCCGGATAATTGGTCGTCAGGACGGGCGAGGTTTCCGTCAAACCGTAACCCTGATAGATGGGAACGCCAACGGCCCAGAAAAACTCGGCAAGGTCCTTCGATAGCGGCGCGCCCCCGGAAAAGACGATGCGCAAACGTCCGCCGGTCCCCGCGCGAATTCTCGAATAAACCAGCTTGTCGGCAATGACCCATTGCAGCTTCACGCCGAGGGTAACGTTGCTCTCTCCCGAGCGCCACGACCAGGAGCGCTTGGCGACTTCCATGGCCCAATCAAATATCTTCCGCTTGATGCCTGTGTTCTGGCTGCCCTGCTCCATGATGCGCACATAAATCTTTTCAAAAACTCGCGGCACAGCGCCCATGACCGTGGGGTGGAGTTCGAGGAGCGCTTGCGCCACCAAATCCACGACTTCGACGTAGGCGACGGTGACCCCGAAAAAGATGTAGACGTAGTCCAATGTGCGGCCGTATACATGCGACAGCGGCAAGAAGGAAAGTCCGATATCCACGCCGGACTCGAATGCGGTTTCTTCGTGGGAGTCGGTCACGTTGGAGCAGAAATTGGAGTGGGTGAGCATCACACCCTTGGGTTCTCCGGTGGTGCCGGAGGTGTAAATGATCGAAGCAAGCTGTCCGGGCAAGACCTGGGACGCTCGCATGCGATAGGAGGAAACTTCCGCGCCGCCAGCGGAAGCAATGAGAGTTTCGTAGCGGAGACATTCGGCGGGGAGTTCGGCGCCGTCGGCAACGATGACGTGCTCCAGTTCGGGGACGCGCGAGCGGATGGCGAGGAGCTTCTGCAATTGCGCGGCACCGGCAACAAAAATAACTTTGGCTCCCGAGTGATTAAGGATGTAGGTCATGCGGTCGGGGGATTCGTTGAAATAGATGGGAACCGTGACGCCGCCTGCGCCAGTAATCGCAAAGTCTGCGGTATGCCATTCGGGCCGATTGGAAGCGAAAAGACAGACACGGTCCCCAGGCTTGACGCCCAGCTCGACGAGAGAAGTGGAAAGGCCGGCGACGCGGCGGAGGAATTCTGCGGAAGAGATGGAAGTCCATCCGCCGGATCCTCGCGACATCTGTGCGCGGAGATTCGGCAGCGAATCGACCGCGTTGAGAAATCTCGAGGGAAGTGTGCCGTAGTTCATGGAGAATTCTGACTCTACCCTAGCCTCTAGCGCGGCGCAATGAGGCTGGGGTCGCGGTGCGAGAAGGCGAGAGGCACCGACTGCGGTCTCAACTTCAGATATACTGGGCCCATTTCCGACAGAGTCGGTCGCATCCGTGCTATCCAGTGATCGGGGAGTGCCAAATGACAAAGCTGTACGCGTTCGTCCTGGTGCCGCTCGTTCTAACACTCACAGTCGCGACGGCCTGGGGCCAGACGTCTGGCGGGCCAGAAACCGTAGTCGTCCACAGTGGGTCGGCTACCCTGCACACGATGCTGTGGCACCCGCAGGGCCGCGGACCGTTCCCCGCCATCCTGCTGAATCACGGCAGCGGCCGTACCCGTGAAGATCTGGAACGCCTCGGACCGTACGAGCGAAATGCCGAGAAACTCGGACCGGTATTCGCTCACCATGGCTATGTATTCCTATACTTGTTTAGACGCGGCGTCGGGCTTTCCACAGACCAGGGCGCTAACGCCGTTGACCTGATGAACAGCGAATCCGCCGCACACGGGCAAGAGGCGCGTAACGCTCTGCAGTTGCAGTTGCTGGAAAACAGGGAAATGGACGACGCCCTGTCCGGACTCAAATTCCTGCGGGCGCTCCCTTACGTCGATGCGCGGAATGTCGCCGCGATCGGGGACTCGTTTGGAGGTTCGCTCACGGTGCTATTGGCCGAACGTGAACCGAACCTGCGAGCGGTCGTAGTCTTCTCCGGAGCCGGCTATAGCTTTGATCGCTCTCCGGAGTTGCGAACGCGGCTCCTGGCCGCCATTGACCACATCGCGGCGCCGGTCTTCTTCATTCACGCCGAGAACGATTACTCCCTCTCGTCCGGCAAGGTGCTGGACGCCCGCCGCGAGCAGATCGGTAAGCCGCATCGCTTGAAGATCTATCCGCCCATCGGCCACACGGTGGACGATGGGCACGACTTCCTCCATCTCGGCGTGAACATTTGGGAGCCCGACGTGTTTGCCTTTCTAGACGAAAACATGCGGAAGTGAGCCTGCTGGGGGCGGATGGCACACCGGAAGTAATCCACATGCCTGATAAACGCGCTGATTGGAAACTGACCTGCTGCGGAACGAGGCAAAACGAGAGGGGGCAAAGGGCGACTTCCGGGGGAAATGTGGGCTAATGCAAAAGGAAGTAGCGTGCGCTAAGATGAGCCGCGGAGCTATTCGCATGAGCGCAATCACTTCCGGAACCGTGAGCGAGACGAGTTTATCGAAAGGGCCGTTTCGCGCGGCGCGGGGGACGCAGATTTCCTGCAAGGGCTGGCAGCAGGAAGCGGCGCTGCGCATGTTGATGAACAATCTCGACCCAGAGGTGGCCGAAAAGCCCGAGGATTTGGTGGTTTACGGCGGGACGGGCAAAGCGGCGCGGAATTGGGAATGTTTTCATGCGATTGTGAGGTCGCTGCGGGCTCTCGAGGCGGACGAGACGCTGCTGGTTCAATCGGGCAAGCCGGTGGCGGTTTTCCGGACGCATGAATACGCGCCGCGGGTTCTGCTGTGCAATTCGAATCTTGTAGGCCACTGGAACAACTGGGACCGCTTCCACGAATTGGACCGCGCGGGCTTGATGATGTACGGACAGATGACGGCGGGAAGCTGGATTTACATCGGCACGCAAGGGATTTTGCAGGGTACTTACGAGACGTTCGCGGCGGCGGCGAAAAAACATTTTGGCGGCAACCTGGGGGGAAAACTTGTGGCGAGCGGCGGCATGGGCGGGATGGGCGGCGCTCAGCCGCTGGCGGCGACGATGAATGGCGCTGCGTTTTTGGGGATCGATGTGGACCCGGAGCGCATCAAACGCCGCGTCAAGGCCGGTTATTGCGACGTGATGGTGAATTCGCTGGATGAGGCGCTGCGGATTTTGAAGAACGCGGTGCGCAAGGGCGAAGCGACCTCGGTCGGTCTGGTTGGCAATTGCGCGGACGTAATTCCGGAATTGGCGCGGCGCGGCGTGGTGCCGGATTTGCTGACGGATCAAACGAGCGCGCACGACCCCATCGGCGGCTACGTTCCAAACGGAATGACGCTCGAAGCGGCGCTGGAGCTGCGGCAGAAAAATCCGGAGGAGTACAAGAAGCACGCGCTGGCGGCGATAGCGCAGCACGTGCGCGGAATGCTGGATTTGCAGAAGCTGGGCTCGGTGACATTCGATTATGGAAATAACATTCGAACGTTTGCGTTCGAACAGGGAGTGAAGAACGCTTACGATTTTCCGGGGTTCGTGCCTGCGTATATCCGGCCTCTTTTTTGCGAAGGAAAAGGCCCGTTTCGCTGGGCCGCGCTCTCCGGAGAGGCATCGGACATCGCGCGGACGGATCAACTGGTGCTGGAGATGTTTCCCCAGGATGAGCACCTCACACGCTGGATCAAACTGGCGCAGAGGCATGTGAAGTTTCAGGGGCTGCCGTCGCGGATTTGCTGGCTCGGGTATGGCGAGCGGGACAAATTCGGATTGCGCCTGAATGACTTAGTCGCACGCGGCGAGCTAAAGGCACCCATCGTGATCGGCCGCGACCACCTGGATTGCGGCTCCGTGGCGTCGCCCTTTCGCGAGACGGAATCGATGCTGGACGGATCGGACGCCATCGCCGATTGGCCGCTGCTGAACGCGCTCGTGAACACGGCCAGCGGCGCTTCGTGGGTCTCGATTCACAATGGCGGCGGAGTCGGGATTGGTTATTCGCAACACGCCGGTCAGGTGACGGTCGCCGACGGAACGAAGGAAATGGCAATCCGCATCGAGAGAGTCTTGACGAACGATCCGGGGATGGGCGTGGCGCGTCATGTGGACGCAGGCTATCCCGAAGCCGTGGCGTTCGCGAAAAAGACCGGCGTGAAGATCCCGATGTTGTGAGCGATCGCCAACCCACTCGAGTGCCCTCAATCCTTCTCATTGCCGGTGCATCGCAACTGCTGACCTTGCGTGGGCGCGGTCCGCGGCGCGGCACAGCGTTTTCCAACCTGGGAATTATCAAGGATGGCGCGTTGCTGGTGCGCGATGGGTTGATTGCCGCAGTCGGCACGAGCGCGCAAGTGGAAGCTCTGCCCGAATCTCGCGATGCGGAAAAATTCGACGTGGGCGGCCGCGTCGTTTTGCCGGGGTTCGTGGATTCGCATACGCATCTGATTCATGCGGCGAGCCGCGCCGAAGAGTACGAGCTGAAAATTGCCGGCGCGTCGTATGAAGAGATCGCGCGCAAAGGCGGAGGAATCCTGAATTCGGCGAAGAGATTGCGCGCCGCCACATCGGCTGCGCTGAAGCAGCGGGCGCACCACGCCTTGAAACAATTCGCGGCATACGGCACGACCACGATCGAGGCAAAAAGCGGATATGGTCTGGATGTCGCGAGCGAGTTGAAGATTCTTGGGCTGCATCGGGAGCTGAGCGCGGAGCAGCCGCTGGAAATCGTTTCCACCTTTCTCGGAGCGCATGCCGTTCCTGCCGAGTATCGCGGCAGAGCAAGTGGCGCGGCGAAGTACATTTCCCTCTTGCTCGAAAAACTGATTCCTGAAGTGGCGAGCAAGAAGCTGGCGGAATTCTGCGATGTGTTCTGCGATCGCGGTGCGTTCACGCGGGAGCAAGCGAAGCAAATTCTCGAACAAGGCAAGAAGTATGGACTATCACCACGGCTGCACGCCGAGCAGCTCGCGCGGACGGGCGCAACGCAACTCGCGGTGCAACTCGGGGCGGCAAGTTGCGACCATCTGGAGCAAGTGAATCGCGCGGACATGCGCGCGCTGGCGAAATCGAAGACGGTTGCGACGCTCCTACCCGGATGTGATTTTCATCTGGGCTTGAAGAGGTACGCTCCCGCGCGTGAGTTGATCGAAGCGGGAGCAATCGTCGCACTGGCGACAGACTACAATCCGGGCACGAGCCCGACGGTGAGCATGCCGATGATTCTTTCGCTGGCTTGCACGCAGCTTCGTATGACGCCTGCGGAAGCGATTACCGCAGCGACAATCAACGGAGCCTACGCACTGCGGCGAGAGAAGCGAATCGGGTCGCTTGAAGTTGGCAAGCAGGCGGATCTGGCGGTCTTCGACGTGGCGGACTACCGCGAAATTCCCTATTATTTTGGTGTGAATACCTGCTGGACAACGATGAAGCAGGGCAAGATCATTCAAGAGCAGCATTTTTGAGTCACATCGCGAAGGGCCCGGCAGATCGGGCGCCTGCGGAGACAGAGAAACCATACGCAGATGAAACGACTGATTGAATGCGTGCCGAATTTTTCCGAGGGGCGTGACGCAGCGAAAGTGGACGCTCTGGTGGCAACGATGAGCGCCGTGCCCGGAGTCTACGTGCTCGACCGCGAGATGGACGCCGATCACAACCGCTGCGTCATCACACTGGCGGGCGAACCGGACGCCGTGGCGGAAGCGGCGATTCTCGGCGCCGGCAAGGCGATGGAACTCATTGACATGACGAAGCACAGGGGGGCGCACCCGCGCGTGGGCGCGACCGATGTGGTGCCGTTCATTCCGATCGAGGGCGTGACCATCGAAGATTGCGTCGCGCTGGCGCGGCGCGTGGGCGAAGAACTTTGGAAGCGCTATCGCATCCCCGTGTTTTTCTACGAAGCGGCGGCGACTCGCCCCGATCGTGTGAACCTCGAAAACATCCGGCGCGGCCAGTTCGAAGGCTTGCGCGAGGAGATGAAGCACAATCACGACCGCCAGCCGGACGTGGGCGAGCCAAAACTGCACCCCACGGCAGGCGTGACGGTGGTGGGGGCGCGGAAATTCCTGATCGCCTACAACGTGAACCTCAATACTTCCGATGTTTCGATCGCCAACAAGATCGCCAAAGCCATCCGGTTTTCTTCCGGCGGACTTCGCTACGTGAAATCCATGGGCGTGGAGCTGAAGGCCAGGAACCTCGCGCAGGTTTCCATCAATCTCACCGATTTTGAACAGACCCCCATGCACCGCGTCTACGAGATGGTGAAGCGCGAAGCGGAGCGTTACGGAGTGATGCCGGTAGGCAGCGAAATTGTCGGGCTGGTGCCGAAGAAAGCAATCGAGATGGCGGCGGACTTTTTTCTGCAATTGGAGAATTTTTCCCCGGAACAGGTGTTCGAAAACAAGCTGGAAGCTGCTCTGAGCGGAGCGCCGTTCGAAACCACTGGAAAAGACGGCAAGCTCGCGCGGCTGGCGAGGCCGTTCCTCGACGCCGTGGCTGCGCCCACGCCAACGCCGGGAGGCGGCAGCGTTTCCGCGTTCGCGGGCGCACTGGCAGCCTCGCTGGGACAGATGGTGGCCGGACTTTCGCGCAAGAAGAAATCGCAGACGGCGCACGTCCATAAACTTTCGGAAGCGCTCGATGAACTCCGGCAAATGGCCGACGACCTGGCGAACGCAATCGACCGCGATGCCGAGTCGTACGATGCGGTGATGGCCGCATTCAAGTTGCCGCAGGGCAGCGCCACAGAGACGCGGCAGCGCGAGGAAGCCATTCAGCAAGCCACGCGCGGCGCGGCGAAAGTCCCGCTCGAAGTGGCGGAGAGGACAGTTGCCCTTTTCGAACGCCTGGGACAACTGGAAGCTATCGCCGCGGCATCCATGCGTTCAGACTTGCAGGTAGCTCGGTTGATGGCCGCAGCCGGGGCAAAGGGCGCCCTGGCGAACGTCGAGATTAATCTCGACGGCATCACCGACAAAACTTTCGTGCAGGCGATGCGCCAGAAGGTTGAGGCGCTACGCGGGCGGCTGGATGGTGCGGCCCGCGCCAGCACGGCACAAAATTAGAATTTCTTCCAGCGGATCGAAGGAGTTTCCGATGAAACCGAAAACGCCACTCATGAGAACCGCAGCCGCGGGAATCTTGCTCGCGCTGGCATTAGCGTTGCCACGCCCAGCGCGCGCGGGCCGGCTGGGCGCGGACATGATCGCGCTTTTCCCGAAAGACGTTGGTGAATTCGCATACGCCGATCTCAAAAAAGCGCGCACGATGAAGTGGTTCCCGCAATTGCAGGAACAGATACTGCCCGAACGCTTCCGGCAATTTGAAAAGTTTCTGGCGTCCGCGGGAGTCGATCCGAATACCCAGGTGGAAGAGGTGGCCTGGGGGCTGGTCGCCGAAGGAGTGACCGCAAAGACCGAAGGCACGGGGTCCAGTGCGGTGCCTACCGGCGAGCAAATCGCGGGAATCGCGCTGGGCAATTACAACCCCGGCTCGACGGAGGCTTATTTCAAAAAGCAGAAGCTGCCGACCTTCAAATCGCGCGGCTACACGATGTACGCGTTTGGGACCGGCAGCGGACCCAGCGATTTATTTTTCTTTTTCATCGATTCCAGCACGGCGGTATTTGGACACCGCTCGGTGCTTGAAAAAATGATCGAAGTGCGTTTCGGCAGTGAAGAGGGGCTGCTCCGCAACGACACTTTCTATCCGCTGATCAACGAAGTGAATGGCAGCGGCGTCGTGTGGGCCGTGCTGAACCCTGCTTACACCCGGCTGGCGATGCAGCAACTGGCGCCGGAAGTCGGGCAATTTCCGGAAGCTGCGAAGATCGTCAATCGCATGAAAAATTTGCTTATCACCGTGGACGCAAGCGGAAGCGTGGACGGCAAATTCCAGGCGGTATGCGGTTCAACGGAAGACGCCAATACGCTGTCGCAGCTCCTCCAGGCGGGATTGCTCTACAAAAGATACCAGGCGAGCCAGGACAATCCCGAGTTAGCGCAGCTGCTGGACCGGGCGCAGATATCACCGGCCGGTGACCGCGCCATGCTTCGGATGTCGCTGAGCGACGAGCAGATGACGTCGTTGATCAGACGGAATACGTTTGCGCTCAAGATGTAGCGGATGGGATTGCCCTGCTAAGCGGCGGAAGCGGGCGAGTGAAGGAATTTGGTAAGGCGCATGATCGCGCAACGCCCGTGCGTTTCGAACTGAACCCGGTCGACGCCCTCGAGCGCGCGCGGGCCGCCTGAATTCTGTCCCATCTGCGCCGCGAATCCCACAACTGCATCCAGGCCCAGGGGCGGCAAACTCTCTCCTTCGTGCGCCAGCGTCACTTCAATCCGGTCGGTGAAACGGGTGAGAGTCACTTCAAGATGGGGATGAGCTGCGTCCAAGTGGCGGAACTCCTCGCGGCAGGCAGCTATTACAGTGGATTGCAGCTGGGATAGAGATGCGTCTTTCAGTCCGGCAGCATCGCCGAAACAGCGCGCTACTCCTCCGGCCGCTGCGGCAAGCCGCGCGTCAGCATCCATCTTCAGCTGAATGCGCTGTGCGTCAGTGGCCACGGCTGTCCGCAAGGGCGACTTCGCACGCTTCCCGGCAATCGGGACAATAGTACAGGCCATCCACGCAGAGCTTCACGGCGTGCTGTCCCTTGCAAATTGTGCAGTACTTTTCGCAAGTGCAATAGGCTTCCGTTTTATCGCACGACATACAGACAACCGGACCTTGCATGGCAACCTCCACAAAAACTCTACCTGAGTAGTGGATTACGCGGCAAGGCAATCGTGGCCGGGAGTCGCGATCTATTCACTCATGCGCCGTGGCGTCATTTTGCGTGCGACAATCGCAACTGTCTGCCTTTCTTTGACGCATTCCGGGGTGCATGCTAGTATCGCTTTCTGCCTGAGCATGTGGAATGGAATCCGTCACATCTCCCGCCACCACCGAACTTCGTAAAACGCCTCTGAACGCTATGCACCGCCGCTTAGGCGCAAAGATGGTGAATTTCGGCGGCTGGGACATGCCGGTTGAATATCCATCGAGCGGCGGGCTGATCGCGGAACACAAAGCGGTTCGCAACAGCGTGGGTGTCTTCGACGTGAGCCACATGGGGGACATCCACATTCGCACGGGGCGAAAGCCGGGCGGGGCGCTCGCAGCGGTGCAGCATCTCAGCATGAACGACGCTTCCCGGCTGGAGATCGGTCAGGCCCACTATTCCGCGATGCTTTATCCCCAAGGCACGTTCGTAGATGACGTGATCGTGCACCGGCTTGGCGAAGAGGATTACTTGCTGGTGATCAACGCGGGCACGCGCGAAAAAGATATTCACTGGGTGCGCGAGAACACAAAGAGTTTCGACTGCGTGGTCGAGGACCTGAGCGACGCGTACACACAGCTGGCGATTCAGGGGCCGCGGGCGGTGGATGTGTTGCAAAAGCTTACGGATGCGAATCTCAACGTGATCAAGAACTATTGGTTCACGCACGGACCGGTTTGCGGCCTGAAGAATATCCTGATCGCTCGAACGGGATACACCGGCGAAGATGGATTTGAAATTTACGTACCGGCCGACCGAGCCACGAGCGAAGAGGTTTGGACAAGAGTTATGGAAGCCGGGCGCGAATTTGGCATCCTGCCTTGCGGCCTGGGAGCGCGAAACACACTGCGGCTGGAAGCAAAGATGGCGCTCTACGGCCACGAAATCAGCGAGAAGATCAACGTCTGGGAAGCCGGCCTCGACCGCTACTGCAAAATGGAAAAAGGCGATTTTGTCGGCAGGGCGGCGCTGGAACGCGCCAGGGCCGCAGGATTGACGCGCACGCTGGCCGGGCTGGAGATGATCGACCGAGGCATCGCGCGCGACGAATATCGCGTTTGTGACCAAGCGGGCGAGGCGGTGGGAGTGGTCACAAGCGGCTCCCCTTCGCCGACCTTGGGCAAAAACATTGCGCTGGCTTATGTACCGCCGGCGCTGGCGGCGGCCGGCACAGTGCTGTACGTTGAGATTCGTGCGCAGAAATGTAAAGCGCAAGTGGTTCCAACACCGTTCTACAAGCGGCCAAAGAAGGCCGCGGCACCACAAACGGCGAAGACAGTCTGACGCGAAGGGCAAAGGAGTGGTCTGATGGCGTTTCCGGCGCAGTATCGCTACACGAAAGAACACGAATGGATCGACTTAAAGGGTGACGTTGCAACGATCGGAATCACGGACTACGCGCAGCATGAATTGGGTGACGTGGTTTTCGTGGAATTGCCGAAGGTGGGATCGAAGACCGTCGCGGGTAAATCGTTCGGCACGGTGGAGTCGGTAAAAGCCGTGAGCGAAATCTATTCCCCGGTAGCCGGTGAAGTGATCGAAGTGAATGCCGCGTTGCAAGACGCGCCCGAAAAGATCAACACCGATCCGCACGGCGCAGCGTGGCTGATCAGGATTCGCGTTGCGAGTCCCGCGGAACCCGCCGGCCTGATGAACGCAGCAGCGTACGAGGCGTACATCGCGGACAAAAGCAAGGAAGCTTTCGCCTGATGCGCTACCTCCCGAAGAGCCCAGTCGAGCGGCAGGAAATGCTCGCTGCCATCGGCGCGAAATCGATCGAAGAGCTTTTCTCCAGCATCCCGGATCGGTATCGCCTGCGTCAGGCGCTGAAATTGCCGGGGCCTCTCTCCGAAGCGGAAGTCATCCAGTATTTTAAGGACCGAGCGGCGGAAAACTCCTTGGGCTACACGAGTTTTCTGGGCGCAGGAGTCTACAACCACTTGCGCTCGGTGGTCACGGACGCGATTCTCCAGCGCGGAGAATTTCTTACCTCCTACACGCCGTATCAGGCGGAAATTTCACAGGGCACGCTGCAGGCGATTTTCGAATTTCAGACACTGATGTGCCAGCTCACGGGTCAGGAAGTAGCCAATGCATCCATGTACGACGGCTCGACGGCCACGACCGAGGCTGTGCTGATGGCGGAGCGGTTGACGGGCCGGCGTCGCGTGCTGGTGGCGCGCTCGGTCCATCCGGAATATCGCGACGTGCTGAAAACTTATGCGAAGAATTCCGGCTTGCTCGTGGAAGAGGTCCCATACGCCGCGGATGGCAGGCTCGATACGAAGGCTCTGCGCGCGGCGCTGAAAGAGGATGTTGCAGCCGTGGTTGCGCAGTCGCCGAATTTTTTTGGAGTGATTGAGCCGGTGGCGGCGCTTGCGGACATTGCCCATGGAGCGGGTGCAATGCTGGTTGTTGCTGTCGCTGAAGCGGTGTCGCTCGGCGCAGTGCGGCCTCCGGCCGAAGCAGACATCGTCGCCATGGAGGCGCAGAGTTTTGGTCTCGCGCCCAGTTATGGAGGGCCTTTCGCAGGGGTGATCGCTTCGCGCGATAAATACGTCCGCCAAATGCCCGGCCGCCTTGCCGGACAAACCACGGACACGGAAGGCCGCCGCGGCTTTGTGCTGACGCTCGCGACCCGCGAACAGCACATCCGGCGCGAAAAGGCCACGTCGAACATCTGCACGAATCAGGCGTTGTGCGCGCTGGCCGCGACCGTGCACTTGACCCTGCTCGGCAAAGAAGGGCTGCGCGAGATGGCGCAGCAAAATATTTCCAAGGCCCACTTTGCGCTCGCCGAGCTCTTGAAAATTCCCGGCGTGCGCCGGGCATTCGAAGCTCCCTTCTTCAACGAGTTCACTGTCGAGTTGCCGCGTTCCGTGAAACTGCTCAACGCCCATCTGCTGCGCGACAAGATTGTCGGGCCATTTGTACTGGGCACGACGTACCCGGAACTCACAAAGCACGCGCTGGTCTGCGTCACGGAAACGACTACTCGTGCTGAGATCGAACGATTTGCGCGCGCCCTGAAGCAGGCCCTCGATCAGCCTGTCGTGAGATGAAAAGTTTTTCGCAGGCGCGCGATAGTTCACGGCCCTGCGGTGTGAACTGAGAATATGAGCGAAAAAATCAAGAAAGCGCTGCGACACACTAGCCAGAGCGAAGGGCTGATCTTCGAAAAGTCCTCGCCGGGCAAGCGCGCTTTTGAACTGCCCCCGCTCGACGTGCCTGCGATCGATCCCGCAAAAGCGCTGGGCACAAATCATCGTCGCGAAGGCGTCGAAGGTTTTCCCGAGGTGAGCGAAATTGAAGTGCTGCGGCACTTCACCAGGCTCTCCACTTGGAACTATGCGATTGATCTTGGCATGTACCCGCTGGGCTCCTGCACCATGAAGTACAACCCGCGCGTCAACGAATTTGTGGCCCGGCTCGATGGCCTCGCAACTGAGCATCCCTACCAGCCGCAGGAGTTGTCCCAGGGCTGCCTGAAAATTCTCCGCTTGCTCGAACAATGCTTGCTCGAAATCACCGGGATGGACGCCATCACGCTGCAGCCCGCCGCCGGTGCGCAGGGCGAATTAACGGGGCTGCTGCTGATTCGCGCATATTTAGAAAAACAAGGAAATCCGCGCAAGAAGGTGCTGATCCCCGACTCGGCACATGGCACGAATCCCGCGACCGCGGTTATTGCCGGATACCAAGTGGAGAACATCAAGTCCGAATCTCACGGCCAAATCGACGTGGAGAAACTCCGCGAGCTGGTGACGCCCGACGTCGCCGCGTTAATGATCACGAATCCCTCAACGCTCGGCATTTTTGAGCAGCGCATTCCGGAGATCGCGGAGATCCTGCACGCCAAGGGCTCGCTGTTGTACATGGACGGCGCGAACATGAACGCGCTGACCGGGGTGACCCGGCCCGGCGATCTTGGCGTGGACGTAATGCACCTGAACCTGCATAAAACATTTTCAACGCCGCATGGCGGAGGCGGCCCGGGCGCAGGTCCGGTGGCCATGAAAAAAACTCTGGAGCCCTTCCGCCCGGTGCCGATCCTCGTGGAAAAAGAAGGAGGGCGGCTGGCGCTGGAACAGGTGCGGCCTAACTCGATCGGCAGGGTGAAGGCTTTCGCCGGCAATTTCGGGGTGCTGGTGCGCGCTCTTGCCTACATTCTCGCGTATGGCCCCGGAGTGCGCCAGGCAACGGAAGACGCCGTGCTCAATGCGAATTACATCCGCAAACATCTCGAAGGCGTTTATGAGCTGCCCTATTCCCTCCCCTCGATGCACGAGGTGGTGTTCAGCGACGCGATTCAGAAACGAAATGGCGTGAACACCATGGATATCGCCAAGCGCCTCATTGACTACGGATTTCATCCCTACACGACGGCGTTTCCGCTGATCGTGCCGGGTGCGCTGATGATCGAGCCCACGGAGTCCGAATCAAAAGAAGAATGCGATTTGTTCATTGATGCGATGAAAGCGATTGCCCAGGAAGCCGCAACGCATCCGGAAGTGGTGAAGACGGCGCCCCATTCGACGCGCGTGAGCCGTTTGGACGAAGTCGCCGCCGCGCGCAAACCGGTGTTGCGCTGGAACCCGTCTATCAGGGGCAGCGCTGCAGATTAGGCCCGGTCCGGCAAAACAGATTCCCTCCGGGCGCAGAGATTTCGCGTGGAACGCGCGGCTGGTAATTACGACACGTTGCGCTCCACCCAGGCCGAAATCAGTTCCGTCAAGTAGTTTCGTCTCCCGCGCAAATTGCCTCGGGGTTATTCCTGATTTCTTTCCACGCTAGTTGGGAAATCTTACGGTATCGAAAATGGAAGCAAACGTCTTCTTGTAATTCGAGAAAGCATTCTGGGGAGCGACGCAAACGAAGGAGAGCAATCCCCCTGGCCGCAGTACAGTGACCACCCAGTCTGTCTCCTGCCCACCCACGGGCGAATCATTGCTGAAGTAAGTGGCGAGGCCCGGCTGCCCGTTCAGGTGCTCGCGCGCAGATTGCTGCGCAACGCGCATGTTGGGATTTGTCTTCTGTAATTCGGTGAAGAACTGTTGCGTGGCCGCCTCGAGCGCGTCCGAAGTATTGGCATCCCCTTGCATTTGCGTCACGCTGATCGTCATTCCATACGCCAGCGCGCTCTGGGTGTTGTTTGTTTGCACCACGCCACCCTCCGGCGCGAACGAGACATTATCGCCGTCGCCGTATTTCCTCCAATTGTCGGGGTACTTGAACGTGTAGGAGCTGGCCTGATAGGCAACAAAGGTGCCGGAGGGGGCGGCGGGCGATCCTGTGCTGCCAGATGCGCCGGAAACAGCGGGCGAAGCGTCCTTTTTCACCGCCGGCAGCGCCAAAACTTCACGCTTGATGGCTTCGAACTCCACCGAGTCTCTCTTCCCATTCGCCGGTGTTCCGCCGAGCTTGTCGACTTCCTCATCCACGCGCTCAACGCGGTGCTCCGGGCTCGGGTGGTTCGAGAAAAACTCCGGCGGCGTCTTGCCTTTCGTCTCCGCTTCCAGTTTTTCAAAAAACTGCGCCATCGCGCGCGGATCGTATCCCGTATCGTAGAGAACCTGCGTGCCCATGATGTCGGCTTGAGATTCTGCGGTGCGCGAATAGCGGAGCAGCACCCCACCCGCGGCAAACGCGCCGAGCTGGGTCATCAATGCGCCCCCGGCAGTGTCCCCGAAAATGCCGCCGACAATCCCAAAAATGCCCTCCGTCGCCTGCGCCTTCGTGGCTTGATTGGTTCCGTGGCGCAAAGCGACATGAGAAATTTCGTGCGCCATCACGCCGGCCAGCTGCGCTTCGTTGTCGGCGGCCTCGATCGCTCCGCGGTTTATGAAAACGTACCCACCCGGCAGAGCGAACGCGTTGATGGCCTTGTCATTTACACAGTGGAATTCGAACGGATATTGCACCCCGCCCGTGGGAAGCTTGGCGACAAGCTTGAGCCCGAGCTGTGTAAGGTACGCGTCCACTTTCGGAGCGTTGCACAGCGGCAATTGTTTCGCCGCGTCAAGCGCGGCTCTCTTTCCGAGCTCCACATCCTGTTGCGGCGAAAACATGTTCCAGCCGGGCTTCAGTTTCGTGCGCTGCGCCCTCGCAGCCGGAATAATCGCGAGACCGAGAATTCCGAGCAAGGCAGCGCCCCGAACGAAAACGCGAAAGGTCCGTCGTGAACGCTCACGCTTGCCATACTGTTGGAAATTGATTTTTTGTCCCAAGACTGGCATCAGGATCTCTCCGGCGCTAACTCGACGCAGGGCAAAGTGTCGTGTTTCGAATTCGTTCCAACGGTCGGCCACTGAAAAGGAGGAAATGGAATTCCCGCTCTTCAGGGTTACTTTACAACGGCACGAAGAGAAAAGAAAAAGCCCGGGTGGCTTTCCACCCGGGCTCAATCGGAGAGAGAAGTCGAACGTTTCAGGCCGATTCGGCGCTCAAGAAAATTAACGGGCCATTCGTGGTGTTGGCTCGGGCGATGGTGTCGCCGCAGGAGCGTCAACCGACTTGCCGCTGCGCGCTTGCGCGGCGCGCACGTTCGCGATTGGCTCGGGACGCCGGGCAGGCAGAGCAAGGTTTTCGCCTTCGCGGACGAAGGTCAAGCGGTCCTGTGCCTTGTTCCAGTCAATGCAAACCAGATCCCCCAGATGCACCTGCTCCGTCGCCAGCAGGTTCGCCAACGGGTACACCACGTGCCGCTCGATCGCCCTCTTCAGGTGCCGC
>JBIOGB010000015.1:0-74085 GCA_044447665.1 Candidatus Acidiferrales bacterium
CTCCATGAAATGGGCAAACAAATTCTGCCGCGCGGCCGCGCAGATCCCAGAAGTTGTCGAGTTCTACCGCATGAGCGGCCGTGTCGACTACTTGTTGCGCGTTGTCGTTCCCAACATCGCAGCCTATGACGACGTATACAGGCGGCTCATTAAGGCCGCCGAGTTATACGATGTGACCTCAAGCTTTGCGATGGAGACGATCAAGTACACCACCACGTTGCCTCTTGATTATGCTAAATAGTCTTTCTGATAATCCCGTGACGATGACCCCCGCGTTCGCGCCCGCCACATTCCGGGTGTATCGTCGCGTAAAGGGGATCAATCCACTGAAATATTGGCCCGGTTAAGCGCGGTACACAGAATGGTTAGGGAAAAATAAGGGTTTGGTGTGAACACCAAAAACTAGCCGAAAAGGAACAAAGGGGAGAGGAAAAAATCAGGGGCATATAATTCAAGAATCGTCTAAAAAACTGAAGAATGCCGATATGCAGGCATCGTCCCAACCGCCGTGTTAAGGTGACCCTCGAACGAACTGAGTTACGGCTAGAGTTTTATTAGCTATCGGGCCTCGTGCCATTCATATACAGGAGGAGATTTTGGGGAGGATTGTGTCGAGTGCTCCATTGTTTTCGCGGAAGATGGCAGGTTTCGGTTTGATGACCACTTGTCTGATGATTGGCCAGACGCAGCGGGCAGCGGCTCAGACCGCCATGAACTGCCATTCCATGGGTACGCAGGATGAGATGCCTCCCGACAAACTGCCGCCGCCGCAGAAGCTGAGCGGAATTGGGAACGTGCACATCCAGATTACCGCGACACCCGAAGCGCAGATGTGGTTCAACCAGGGGCTGAACCTGTTCCACGACTTTTGGGATTACGAGTCGGCGCGGGCGTTTGAGCAGGGTGTCCGGGTCGATCCGCAGTGCGCGATGTGCTACTGGGGGCTCTACCAGGCGGAGACGTCTCGCCACAGCACGGCCAAGCATTACGCTAATCAAGCGCTCGCCAAAGCTGTAAGCTTGAAGGGCCACGTGAGCGGGGTGGAACGCCTCTACATTGAAGCGAGCGCCGCGCATGAGGCGGCTTTGAAGACCACGGAAGACAAGCCGGATTATTCGAAGGAATTACAACTGTGGCGCAAGCTGGCAAAGCACAACCCAAAGGATACGCAGGTGCGTATCTTTCTGGCAGAGGCGCTGGCTGATGGCTACGAAGATGCGGGCGAGCCGCGCGCCGGGCAGAAGGAAGCCTTGGCGATTCTGCAAAGCGTCCTGAAGGACGAGTCGGACAACTCGGCAGCAAACCACTACTGGATCCATGCGGTGGAGGCGAGCCCACACCCCGAACAGGGGCTGCGGAGCGCGGAAATACTGGGGAGCCTGGCGCCGACCTCGGGACATATGGTTCACATGCCGGGGCACATCTTCTACCGTATGGGCGACTACGCGCGGGCGCAAAAGTCGTTTGCGGCGTCAATGGAAGCGGATGAGCACTACATGCAGGCGCAGCATGTGCAGCCGGATGACGATTGGAACTACGTCCACAACTTGATGTATGCGATTGCGAACCTGATGGAGGAGGGCCATCTGAAGGAAGCGACTGCGCTCTCTGGCAAGCTGACGGGTGCGCGCGGGCAGCTAGAGGACACGCTATATCCGTGGTCGCCGAGGGATGCTATTTCGCGGCTCGACCCACGGCTGCCGGTGGCGCTGCGGACGGCGGATTGGGCGCAAGCTCTGGAGCTGCTGAAGGCGAGCGAGCCTCCGGCCGGGCTGCCGAATCTCAGGTTTCTGGCGGAGCAGCTGACTGACTTTGCTACCGGTATGCGGGCGCTCGACGCGCACGATCTGGCAAAGGCGGAGGAGTCGTCAATGCGGCTGGATGCAGAGCTGTGGCGGACTTCGCAGCGGTTGAAGAACGAGGAAACGGTACAGACCAAAGAGAGAGATACGGCGGCTGAGAACGTGCCCAAGCTGCAGCTGATGCCGGATGCACTGCCGAAGCCGCTGGTAAGCAACTTGTCGATTATGTCGCTGGAGCTGCGAGCCGGGCTGCTGCTGGCAAAGAAGCGGGCCGAGGACGCAAAAAATCTGTTTGCGCAGGCAGCGCAGGAGGAAAAGGCGCTGGGTTATCACGAACCTCCCAGTTACATTCGGCCGGTTGGCGAGACAGAAGCGGCTGCGCTGATGGCTGCGGCGGACTGGACAGATGCCAAGGCGGCTTACAAAAAGGCACTGGTGCAGCGACCGCGATCCGGCTTTCCCCTGTATGGCATCGCGATGAGCAGCGAGCAAGCCGGCGATGCTAGAGCAGCTGCGGTGGAGTATGCGGAGTTTGTGGCGGCGTGGAAGGATGCGGATCCGGAGCTCGTGCAACTGGCACATGCGCACACTTATCTTGCGGAGCACGAGCGAGTAGCGGCTCGTAAATAAGCGGCTTCTCAAGGGAATACTTTGCGCTTTGTCTTGCTCGGGAGCAGTGTGACCAGGTGCCAGGTATGGTACGCGGCGGTTGCACGGCCAAGCGCCTCACCGCTGAACTGGTTTGCCAATGTGTGATCGGCCACACCTAGAAGTGCCCTCAAGTGTCAGACTCCCCAGAAACGGGGTACCGGGAGATTTCCTCTTGCTGAACGAGTCTTCAGAATTCCGAATCGAGGAAAGTTCGCAAGCGACTATTTATGCAGGAAATTTTAGAAATGAATCCTTCAGCACCGTGCTCGCAACAGTGCGCAGCCGAACTAGAAGCACTACTTGTTGAAATCTAACACCTGACTCCCCAGAGGTCCCGTTCTAGCAAGTTGCTCGATTGTCGCTCGGCGCAGATTGCGGGCGGATGACAGGCCACTCGGATGTAGTCCGCGTCTACTCGAGCCTTTAGTGGGTCGAAACGTTCGAGATTGGCTTCGTGCCCCTTAGCGTCCCTTGGTGTTTGCTATCGGACTGAAAAGAAAAAAGTAAGTTGGTGGAGCCGATGGGATTCGAATCCGCCAGCGATAAGGAAACAAAGGAGTTTTGCGGCGCAACTTGGCCTTCTAAGGAATTGAAAAGAAAGGGAGGGCATAGTCATACGTCATGCTAAAGTGTGGCGTTCCGCCTTATCTCAACCAAACCAACTATCTATTTTAATGATACGTCTGGAATCGTCAGGATCGCTTTTCTTTGTTATGCCGGTTTTTTCGGGGTCCGTGGAATCAACAACTTACCGTAAGACACTGCAAATAAGACGTTTGCAAAATTTGCATAGAGGGCTCTGTTCGCCTGGCTCGTCTGCGATAGCAGCCCTTCCCGACAAAACCGCCCCAAAAAATCAGTGCACTCAGGTGAGACTTATAGTCACGGTTCAATATGATATTTGTTCGCCAGAACTACTAGCGCAGAGTTCGGAAACGGCTCGGCCTGTCAGAAGACAAGTTGTTCAACAGGCCGTCGCAATGCTCCGCGAAAGCAGGTGCGCGGCCGTGCTCGAACCGTGCATTTATGAGCGAGACTGAGGCCATTAGAGTTAGCTCTGAACGAGAAGCAGATTCCCCAGTTTGTTGAAAACAATAGAAACCAATGTAGGAGATGGGATGCTTAGAATGCCATATCGTGCGCCCAAGGCAGGCGCGCTACCAGGCTGCGCTACGCCCCGACATCTGCTACCTATGAATTTTACTGCACTTTGAAAAATTCTACCTCTGGGTTTTTCGCCGTCAACGCGTAAACTTCGCAAATCAGCCCCGGGACTGAACCACCCTGCGCGTTTCTCAACCCTCCAGGCCGCTGAAAGCTGGAAGCGCTTCCCAAAAAAATGTGATTATCTCCTTGCTCGTTTGGGAACACTGCCCAGATTCATCGAAACACTTCTCATCTGCATGTTAGCATGCCTTCACCTGCCCAGTGACTGCTGCAAACATGTTGCGTCTCTTGGACCGCATCGGAAGACATGGCAGGCTTCGCAAATTGACATCAAGAATTTCCGGCGCGCGGCGTGCTTCGTTCATCGTTCCTCTCGGCGCTCTCTTTTGCTTGCTTGCCGGCCTCATCGGATCTCCCGCTCAGGCGCAAATTTCTCCCGGGCCGTTGTCGAAGGTTCATCAATCGCTTTCCGGTCCCACCAACTGCACAAAGTGCCACGACCTCGGCCATGGTGCAGCGCAATTAAAATGTCTTGAGTGCCACACGGAGATCCGCGAACGCGTGACGCAGCGCCGCGGGATGCACGCCGTGTGGGTGAGCGCCAATGCCTCCAGCAACGTTTGCGCGACCTGCCATTCCGATCACAACGGTGCGGATTTCCCGCTGGTTCACTGGGAACCCAGCCGCGAAGCAATGGACCATGGCAAGACTGGCTTCTCACTCACGGGAAAGCATGCCGGAGTGGCCTGCGCGAGTTGCCACAAATCAGAATTCATTCCGCCCGCGGCTCGCGGCGGCATCCTCCTCAAAGACCTCAATCGAACGTATCTCGGACTCTCACGCGACTGCGTCAGCTGCCATCAGGATGAACACCGCGGCCAACTAGGCAAGGATTGCGCCCGCTGCCACACCGCGGACGCCTGGAAGCCCGCTTCACTCTTTAATCATGCAAAAACTAAATATCCCCTCACCGGAGCTCACGAAAAAACCCCCTGCGCGAAGTGTCATCCTTCGATCGCCGATGCGAAACCTTACGTGAAGTACAGTGGCCTCTCCTTCACCAAATGTACCGCGTGCCACGCGGATCCTCACAAAGGCAGTTTCACCGCGCCGTGTGAGTCATGCCATAACACCGCAAAATGGAATCAGATCGCTCAGTTGCAGGGATTTGATCACTCCAAGACAAAATTTCCCCTCCTTGGCAAACACCAGACTGTCGCGTGCAGCGACTGCCATACCCACGGCGACTTCAAGACGCCTGTCCCGTTTGCGAAGTGCATGGATTGCCACAAAGATGCGCACAAGGGTCAATTCCGTGCTCGTGCCGATGGCGGAGAATGCGCCGCTTGTCATTCCGTGGATGGCTGGAAACCTTCAACCTTCACCGTCAAGGACCATGCAGCGACAAAATATCCGCTCGAAGGCCGCCACGTGCCCGTGGCTTGCGATAAGTGTCACTTGCCAAAGGGTCCGAAAGGCGAAGACACTCTTTTCAAGATCACTCAGACACAATGCAAGGACTGCCACGAGGATATTCACAAAGCCCAGTTCGCCGGTCCTCCTCACCAGAACCGTTGCGAATCTTGTCACAATTTGCAGAGCTTCAAGCCCGCGCGTTTTGCGTTAGCCCGCCACAAGGACACTCGCTTTCCTCTGACCGGCGCCCACATTGCGGTGTTATGCACCGATTGTCACAAACCCGTCCCCGTGGGATCGCCGGTCCCGGTGAAATACCGCTTTGAAGATCGTTCCTGCACCGGTTGTCACATGGATCCGCATAACGGTCAATTCCGAGAACGCATGGAAGCGAAGCGTCCGGACGGAACGCTTGCGGGCTGCGAAGCTTGCCATACGACCGCAAGATGGAAGGAACTTAACCGCTTTGATCATTCGAAAACAGAATTTCCTCTCCTCGGAGCTCACCGCGGCGTAGCCTGCGGCGACTGCCATCGTCCCCCGGCGCTGGAAACCAGCCTGAAAAATGTTGATTTCCGCGCCGCACCGAAAAACTGCTCCGGATGTCACAGCGATCCACACGCCGGCCAATTTGCCATTCGGAAGGACGCCGCCGACTGTTCTGGTTGCCATGACGCTGCACGCTGGAAGCCGTCGCACTTTGACCACGACAAGCGCACTCCTTTTTCTCTCGAGGGTGCTCACAGGAATGTTGCTTGTGATGAATGTCACAAAGTTACTCGCCAGGTGGACGGGAAGGCTGTGCTCTTCTACAAACCCACGCCGCGAGAGTGCAAAGCCTGTCACGGACAAAACTAGTCTGAAGTTAAAACAAGTTTTGCTGGGTGACTTGGCGCGCTCCAAAATTACTCCCGCCAGCGAAATTCCGCGCGCTTTTCTCCTGCCCTGTACGAACAGATGCCCGGAAACTGTCCCGGAGTACAGTTGTTCCAGCCAACCTTCATCGCTATTCTGCATCCAACCCAGTCAAAACCCGGCCGACGGAATCGGGCTGCCGAGGGACGTGGTGCCGTGCTCGGTCGTAGATTGATAGGTATACTCGTTTTTTTGACTGCCCTCCAGGCCTTCGCTCAAGGGCCGCAGCGTCCTGCGCAAAAGCCGGTCACTCGCAATCCTCATGGCGCTCTCAATATTCCCTGCGAAAATTGCCACACCTCGCTGAGTTGGAAGCCCATCCGCAGCATCCCGGAATTTGACCACGACAAAACTAGCTACCCTCTGCGTGGCATGCACGAAAAAGTGCAATGCACCCAATGCCATGTGAAACTCGTTTTTACGAACGTCGGACAAAAATGTTCGGATTGCCATGCCGACATTCACCGCGGCCAGTTCGGCGCGAATTGCGAGTCATGTCACACCGTCAAAGGCTGGAAGGTTTCGGTAACTGCGATTCGTGACCATCAAAATCGCTTCCCGCTCATCGGGGCGCATGCGGCGGTAGAGTGTGAAGCTTGTCACACGGGCGCTGCCACAGGGCAATTTCAGGGGCTCTCTACCCAGTGCTATTCCTGTCATGCCACGGACTACAAAGGCACCTCCAGCCCAAACCACGTGACCGCGGGCTTCTCGGTCAGTTGCGAGCAGTGCCACAATACAAATAGTTGGGCGAACGCAAAGTTCGATCACGCGAGCTTTGGCTTTCCGCTGACCAATGCGCACGCCGATCCGCCGCGTGTTTGTCTAGATTGTCATGTCAACAACAACTATAGCTTGACCAGCATCGCCTGCGCCTCTTGTCACTTGAAGAATTTTCAAACCGCGACAAGTCCGAATCACGTCGCCGGAGGCTTCTCACAGAATTGTCAGCAGTGCCACACCACCGTTGCTTGGCAGCCGGCAACCTTTGACCACAACTCGGTTGGTTTCCCGCTGACGAATGCGCATGCCGACCCGCCGCGCGTCTGTCTCGATTGCCACATCAACAACAACTACAACTTGACCAGCACGACATGCGTCTCTTGCCACTTGAAGAATTTTCAAACCGCGACGAACCCGAATCACGTCGCCGGAGGCTTCTCACAGACCTGTCAGCAGTGCCACACCACGATCGCTTGGCAACCGGCAACTTTTAACCACAACTCAGTTGGCTTCCCGCTGACGAATGCGCATGCCGATCCGCCGCGTGTTTGTCTCGATTGCCACATCAACAATAATTACAGCCTGACGACCACCGCCTGCGCTTCGTGTCACCTGAAGGATTACAACACCGCGACCTCGCCGGTGAACCATGTTCAATTGGGATTTCCAACTGCGTGTGAAAGCTGCCACGACACTGTCCTCTGGACCGACGGCAAATTCGATCACACTTCTACCGGATTCGCTCTGACGAACTCACACGCTGTACCCCCTCGCGCCTGCGCGGACTGCCATATCAACAACAATTACAGTTTGACGAGCGCCAACACCACTTGTGTGTCATGCCATTTGAACGCCTACAACACGGCGACGACTCCGATCAACCACATCCAGGTTGGCTTCCCGACGAACTGCCAGTTATGCCACGACACGATTGTGTGGACCGACGGCAAATTCGATCACAGCACGACAGCCTTCCCGCTGACGGGCTTTCACACGAAAGTGGCCTGCGCCAGTTGCCACGTGAACAACAACTACACCACCCTCCCGACGGATTGTTACGGCTGCCATGCCGCGGATTATGCTGCTACTACGAATCCGATTCATAAGGCCGCGCCAACCGTTTTCACGACTACTTGCACGACTTGTCACAACACGACTGCATGGACCGGGGCGACGTTCAGCCACACTTGGTGGAGCGTTAATCACGGTAACGCCGCCGGTGTGTGCGCCACCTGCCACACGAATCCAAACGATTACACGATCTTCTCCTGCACAAATGGATCGTGTCACCCCAAGGCCACAACAGATTCCCACCACTCAGGGGTGGGGGGCTACGTCTACAACAGCATCAACTGCTACCAGTGCCACAAGAACGGAGGTGGATGATCATCGGTGCGGTTGTTCCCTGGCATGCGCGACGCTCCAGGGGGTGAACGAACCGATAGCACGCTTAACAAGGAACTGCATAACTAGCGTTTATTCTGAATCAGTTCCGCATCAAGCGAACGCTAACCATCGGCGGCTGGAACATTCGATGCAGACCTCAGTCCTGCGTCGCGGCCCGGAGAATATGAGCTTACAGAATGATGCCAGTGAAATACGTTGCGGTTTTTCTTTTGCTTGTCCCTGCCGCTGCGGCGCAGTCCCCGGCAGATGCGCCTGCGGAAATCTCCGGAGTGAACATCTCCGGCCCGCAGGACGCAGAAGTCCGCGTGGAACTCGGCACGACCGGATCCATACCTGAAGCCAAAGTCGTCGCCACCTATCCGGACTCTCTGATTCTCGATTTGCCCGGGGCGGTCTACCGCGCGCTTCCACGCCGCATACCCGTCAATCGTGTTGGCGTACACGCCGTGCGTCTCTGGATGCAGTCGGAAAATCCCCCGCTGACCCGCGTCGTCGTCGAATTGGATCGCACCGAACAATACGTTCTTTCCATTGAAGAAAATTCGGTCGTGCTCCGTATCGGGCCGGCTTTACAGGGCGCTTCCACCGCTGCACCCGCCAGTACCGCTGAAAACATCGGCAAACGAAGCGCTGCACCGGCGGCACGCGGTTCTGCTTCGACCAGCGTCGCCGGCGCCGTCGCGGGAATCTTCAGGCGCGGCCGGGGCAAACCCGTCGTCTACGGCAATCCAAGAAATAGCAACGGCCAGCCCTTGCCGCCGGATAATGCCGCGTCACAGACTGCACAATCCACAGATCCCAGTCAGAACCCTTCACCGCAAAGTGGGGCGGAGCCAACGGACGCTGCGGCGGCTGCCTCCCTCCCAGCCACGGATCAGAACTCTCCCGCAACAGGGCTCCCGAGCACGGCCATTCCCGCGGACACGTCGGCGACGGTGAACCCTTCCTTTGAAACAGCCGCCGGGGCGCAATCTCCGTCAGATGCGCAATCCGCCGCTCGCCCAGGAGTGGTCTCCAATTCTTTTCCGCAGCCCACCGTGGCTATCTCTCCTTCAGAAACGTCTTCAGCCTCTTCCAATTCCGCGCCAAAGGAAGAGACCTCGTCAGCCGTTGCTACACCCGCTGAAGCGACCTCGGTCTCGCGTGCCGCAGAAGCGCCGCAGTCCGTCGCCAGCAGTTCTTTGGCGGAGAGCTTACCTTCGGCAGCTGCAACGGAAGCTCAGCCGGCTGATAATTCCGCGCCACCGGCTCCCTCAAATGCAACTCCTGAAGCGTCGTCGCCTTCCGCTGCCGGCGCGCAAATTTCTGCTGGCGAGATGAACGCACTCGCTGTCGTCGCAAATCCAGGCATGCGTACAGAATTTCATGTCAAGTATGTCGAGCAGGAAACCGCATATCTCGACGGTGGACGAAGCGCAGGGCTTGCCGAGGGCATGAAGCTGCTCGTAAAGAATGATAAGCCCGCAACCCAGGTTGCTGCCAACGCGGAGGGAGTCTCCGGGCCCGCCGCGGAGCTTGTCGTCGTCGCGGTGGCGGAAACTTCCGCGGTCACCGAGATTCGCCTTCCGAAACGCGACATCGTGCCCGGTGATCTCGCCTATCTTACTTCCGAGGACATCCAGGCGCTCGTTCAGCAGCATGCACTGGGCGCAACTCGCAAATATCCCGCGGTGATCAGCTTCAGCGAGGGTGGCGATGCCCTCGACGAGGAAGCGCACGCGTATGTTCCCAGGCCGCCGATGCCCTCCGTCAATCGGGCAGCGGGGCGCTTCGGGTTCGACTATACCGGCACGAAAAGCAACGATGCCTCACAGATGTCTTCCTCCAGCGTTGGCGGCGTAATCATGGCCGATTTCACCCGCATCGGAGGCACTTACTGGAATTTCCGGGGCTATTGGCGGGGGAGACTCACCTCGAGTGCTACTGCTTCCCAGCCTACCTTACAAGACCTGCTCAATCGCACCTATCATCTCAACCTCACCTACGAAAATCCCAACTCGCGCTGGCTCATCGGCGCGGGACGCCTCTATCTCCCGTGGGCCTCGAGCCTCGATACATTGGACGGCGGTTATTTTGCCTCACGTACCGGGCACGGCACCACCCTGGGCCTCTTCGGCGGCTCTACGCCCGATCCCACCTCCTGGAATTACAACCCGAGTCGGCACATCGGCGGCGCCTTCTTCAACGCCGAAGGCGGTAGCTACGACCAGCTTCACTATTCCAGCACCATCGGCTTCGGTAAGAGCTTCGCAACCATTCCATTTTCCACAACCACGCCAACGGGAACTACTCAATCGAGTTACCAGGATAATCGGCCATTCGCCTTTTTCGAGAATTCCATTTCCTATAGCCGGACTTTTTCCATCTTCCACGCTTTGCAGGCGGATCAGCCCGGTCCAAATCCAGCCGTAGCTTCTCCCGGTGCCGGAATCAGCCGCAGTTTTCTCAGCGTGCGGCTCCAGCCCGTTTCGCGAGTGGAGTTCAGCTTGAACCACACCTATTTTCGCGACATTCCCACCTTCGATCCCCAGCTTGTCGGCACCGGGCTCCTGGACAAGTATCTTTTTCAGGGGTTTAGTGGCGGTGTCCGCGTTGAAGTTGTGAAAAACATCGCTCTCTACACCGATCTCGGCCGCAGCAGCCGTACCGGAGACGCCAAGACTTCGCTCAACCAGATGTACGGCATAACCTTTATGAATGTGCCGAAGCTGCACCTCCGCGCCGACGCTCACTATTCGCGCTTCACCAGTTCTTTTGGCTCGGGGACTTACCGCGCCGTCTCGCTTTCTCGCAGTTTGGGAGAAGACTTCCACTTCGAGCTCCTCGCAGGCGACCAGGTTTTCACCTCTTCTTTGGCGGGCAATCAGAGCGCAAAATTCCTGACCACGAACATGGATACCTCCTTGGGTTCTCTTTTCTTCCTTCAAGGAGGCGTAACTTTCTATCGCGGGCAAGTGCAGAATTACAATCAGTGGACCGTCACCCTCGGCTACCGCTTCGATAACAAATGGAGGCGCAAGTGACCCGAATCTCGCCACTTCGCTTGGCGTCTGCCTCCGCGCTTTTTCTCCTCGTTCCGTTCACCGTCTCTGCACGCGCACCGCAGACGCAAAGCATTACGGATCCCCTCGCGATTCTGGTGGAGCGCGCCGGGAATCATGTTGCTAAGTTTCTTGACGTGATTTCGGACGTCAATTGCCGGGAGCGCGTTCTGCAGGAGAAGCTCAATGAAAAAGGCAAAACAGAGGAGAAGGCAGAATCCACTTTTGACTATCTGATTATGCTCTCCACCGGCGGAGGCGAATTCAACCTCGTCGAATCCCGCATCGCTCCGGAAGACGCCAAACAGCCGAAAAAGCAGCCCAAGCCCTTGCTTATCAGCAACGGTTTTTCCACACTCTTCCTCGTCTTCCATCCCTACTACGCCCCCGGCTTTCATTTTGTGCTCGCTGGCGAGGATGCGCTGGACGGCAAGACCTTCACGAAAGTGGACTTTCGCCACATCGTTGGTATGCGCTCTCCCGCAGCTCTTGCTGTGCGCGGCCGCGAGTACCCCTTGGAGCTTTCCGGATCAGCGTGGATCGACGCGCAATCCGGAGCAATCGCCAAAATTACCGGCAATGTGGAATCCGGTATGGAAGACGTCGGGTTGCTCGCCCTGCGTTCCGAGGTGCGCTTCTCGCCGGTGACTTTTCACGGCTCCCAGGAAGCCTTCTGGCTTCCCGCCCAGGCTGTCGTCGAAGTGCAATCAAGGCATCAGCATTGGCGCAACACCCATGAGTTTTCTGATTACAGAAGATTCTCCGTCGAAACACAGGAGCAAATAGCAAAACAATGAGCACATCTGCCAGCCTTCGCACTGCCGTACTGACACGTGAAGACCCCGAGAGAGGGCATCGCCTACGCGTGCGTCTCGCATGGCTGCTCGCCGCTGCCGTCGTTCTTGTTATCGCCGGCTACGGCTTTGACTACTACACGCTTAGCGCTCTGCAGCGGCCCTTCTCGCCAAAGCACGAAATCCTTCGGCCCAGCGGAACGATTGGCATCAAACTCGGCATGTTCGGAGTGCTTCTCTTCTTCCTCATCTATCTCTACCCCCTGCGCAAGCGCTGGGGATGGCTGGGTCGGCAGGGAAATTCCCGCCACTGGCTCGATTTTCACGTGGTCCTTGGTGCCACGGCCCCGATCATCGTCGCATTTCACTCGTCTTTCAAGTTCGGCAACATCGCCGGGATGGCGTTCTGGAGCATGCTGGTAGTCACGCTCAGCGGTTTTGTCGGCCGCTATCTCTATGCTCAGATTCCACGCGGCCTCAGCGCAGCGGAACTCTCCATGAAAGAGGTACAGGAGAGAGAAGAGGCGCTCCAAAAAGAGCTCGCCGAACAAAGAGCGGCCTTTGGCTTTTGCGTGGAGGCGCTATACCAGTTGCCGACCGCGGACGAGGTTGCCAAGACACCCATGGTCGGGTCTCTCCTCTCCATGTTCTTGATCGACTTCAAACGCCCCTTCAAGGCTTCTCTCGTGCGCCTGCAAGAGGCGGGATTCGGTCCCTGGCTGTTCTCTTTCTGCGGCTTGCTCCCGACGCGTGACCGGAAGCTCGAGCGTGCCATTCGCGTCGCACAAAATCAGGCCACTCTGTCCAAGCACATCCTCTTCCTCAGGCGCACGCAACAGGTGTTTCAGCTTTGGCACGTCGTGCACCGCCCGTTTAGCTATGCCTTCGCAATTCTGGCTATTCTTCACATTGGCATCGCGCTGTATATGGGTTACGGTCTTTAGGGCGCGCTGAGTTTATGGACAACACTCTTGCCTTCGTCATTGCGGCGGTCGTTCTCCTGCTCTTCGTGCTTCTTGAATTCAAGAAGCACAAGAAAATTGAGGCGAAATCGCGCGAGGCTGCGGAAAAGGGGAAGTTGCGTTCGGATGGGCCCCAGGCCCAGCACCCCCACATCGACGTCACGAACTGCATCGGCTGCGCAGCGTGTACCCACGTTTGTCCGGAGGGGGACGTCCTCGCAATGTTAGGTGGCAAGGCGGTCATCGTCAACGGATATAAGTGCATCGGCCACAGTCTCTGCGCCGAGGCTTGTCCTGTCGGCGCCATAACCATGGTTATGGCCAGCCCCAGCATGGGCGCTAACATGCCGAGCCTTACACCCGAGTATGAGACGACAATAAAGAACATGTTTATTATCGGGGAACTCGGTGGCTTGGCTCTAATCAAAAATGCCATCAACCAGGGGCGAGACTGCATCGATAACATCACGAACCGGGTCAACGCGATGGGGGCTCGCAGATCCATCCCGGACGTTGTTGATGTCCTGATCGTCGGAGCTGGTCCCGCGGGGATCAGTGCTTCGCTGCGCGCCATCGAAAAGAAACTTACTTACCTTACCGTGGACGAGGGTGAGATGGGGGGCACGGTGGCGAAGTATCCTCGCCAAAAGCTGGTCATGACGAGTCCCGTGGAATTTCCCCTGCATGGAAAATTCAAGAAGATGGAACTTTCCAAGGAAGAGCTCCTTGCCTTCTGGAACAAGGTTTTGCAGCGGGTCGATTTCAATTTTCGTCGCGGTGAAAAAGTGGAGGACATCAAGAAGGGAGAGGACGGCATCTTCACCCTCGTCACCGCCAAGAACCAATATCGTTCGCACGCCGTGATCCTGGCTATCGGCAAGGGCGGCAGTCCCCGGAAACTCGGCGTCAAAGGAGAGGAGCTTCCGAAGGTCATGTACCGTTTGATTGAAGCCGATCACTACATAAACAAGAAAATCCTCGTCGTGGGCGGAGGTGATAGTGCCATCGAGGCTGCCATGGGCCTTGCCCACCAGGTCGGAAACAATGTCACGCTGTCGTATCGCAAAGAAGCGTTCAGCCGCCTGAAAGAGCGGAACGCACTGCGCATCGAAGAGTGCATGCGCAAGGGGAAAGTTAAGGTGGTCTTCAACTCGGCCCCGGTTGAGTTCAAACAGAATTCCGTCGTCCTCGATGTGAACGGCAAATTGCAGGAATTTCCCAACGATGCTGTCTGGATCTTTGCCGGGGGCGAGCCTCCCACAGCCTTCTTGCAAAAGATCGGCGTCGGGCTCGGAAGCCGCGACATGACTTTGGAGGCCGGCAAGGAGGTCAGGGAAGCCTCCTCATTCAAGAAAGAGCTTGTCGAAGTCTGACACGCATCTCATGAATATCGCTTGTCAGGACACGGGTTCCGCCGTGCCGAAGTGCAGTGAGGTCATCGTGAGCAAAAAAATATCCACCATTTTCCTGGTCTCGGCCGTCATTCTCCTGGGTTGCAAGCAGCAGGGCGCCTCCGTCTCCGGCGCTCCGGCCGCTCCCTCGGCAAACGCCGACCCCAATGACGCCATCCGCACCGTCATTCAGGCGCGCATCGCTCACAATGGAAACCTGAATCTTCAATCGTTCGATACGGAAGTGAAGCAGATCACCATTGATGGTGCTCATGCCCGGGCACAAGTCGAATTTCATGCCAAGAACGGTCCCGGGGCCATGCAGCTTACCTATGCTCTGGAAAAACGTGACGGTGCGTGGTTTGTCGTCGAGTCGAACCCCGGTGGTGGCAATTTTGCCCATCCCCCTCTCGATGGCTCTCAAACTCCATCACAGAAGGGGACCACCGGCGCAGACCCGTCCGTTTTCCGGATGCTGGATAATCTCCACGGCCGAACCGCGGCAAATTCGCAGAATCTGCCTCCCGGCCATCCCCCCGTCGCTGCCGCACCCCAGAACGCGACCCCTCAAGCGCCCTGATTCCGGGCCTCGCCGAGACACTCCTGGGCATGTTGCGCGCGGGCGTATCGAAAACCGTAGCCGGCATTGCAGCCTTGCCACCTAGCGTGAATGCTTCAGGTGCTTGTCGAAATAATCCATGAAAATATCGAAAGTCTTCTGCTGCGTCTCATCCGGTATCGTGCATCTACCACCGTGCGTTTGCGGACGTCAAGTGAGTTGCATTATAGTTGCCGCACGCCGTGAGTTGCCGTTGGGTTTTCCGGCGGATTTTAGAAAAGCTAACGAGGGGATCCGCATGAAAAAAGTGTTTGGCATTTACCTCGCACTCACGTTGATTGTCACTCTTGCGGCGTTGGCGGGCCCGCAAGAGAATTCGTCCGTTCCAAAGGCCGCGGCCACGGAGCGCCAAAGACCGCTCGTCCTGTCAGGTGCCATTCCCATGGATGGTGTAAAGGGGCGTTTCGATCATTTTGCTTCCGGTCAGGGCCAGGTATTTGTTTCCGCGCTCGGCAATAACACAGTCGAGGTAATCAGCATCTTCGGGGGCACTGTGGAACACACCATCACCGGAGTGCCGAATCCCCAGGGTGTGGCCTACTCGCCTGAGGCCCACAAGCTTTTTGTGGCCAGCGCCAAGGGCAAGCTCTACATCTACGACGGAGACTCGTTTAATCTCATCACCACCATCGATTTTCAGGGTGGCGCCGATAACTTGCGCTATGACGCCGCGACCAAGCGCGTTTACGTCGGCTGCGGCGATGACGAAAAAACCGGGGCCATCGCCTCCGTCGATGCCATGACCAATCAGCGTCTCGATGAAGAATACAAACTCGGCGGCGAACCGGAATCCTTCCAACTGGAAAAGGAAGGACCCAATATTTATGTGAACATCCCCGACTTGAAACAGATCGCGGTGATCAATCGCGTCACTAAGGCGATCACGCGATGGCCCTTGGCAGGCCTCGGGTTGAATTTTCCCATGGCGCTCGACGAGGCCGATCACCGGCTATTCGTTGGCGTACGCGAACCCGCTCGTCTCGCCGTGTTTGATACTGCTTCGGGTCACTTGATTACCGCGCTGCCCAGCGCTGAGGACACCGATGATCTGTACTACGATGCCGAACACAAGCGTGTTTACGTGCCGGGAGGAGAGGGTCTTATCTACGTCTTTCAAATGAACGATCCTGACCACTACGGGCTCCTCTCCAAGGTTCCCACTGCGTTGGGCGGACGCACCGCCGGGTATTTTGGAAGGCAGGGGAAGGGCTTCAACCGCTTTTTCCTGGCGGTCCCGGCTAGCGGAGGACAGAGCGCCGAGGTGAGAATCTACACTGTTCAAGACTGAAAGAATCAAGTGGTGTACTGCCTTTTCGCCCGCGGACTGGAGTCCTCGGGGCCCCGAAACCAAGAGTCCCGCAACTCGAGTAGTTCGACGTTAGGTCGAGGCAGCAGTCAAGTGGCGCATCCTCCCCCACATTTGCCAGGAGTCATCAATGACGGTTTTGCGCTTCACTCCTCTCGGAGAGTGCGGATGGGTTCGACGCGAGTAGCGCGGTAAGCCGGCACGACAGTGGCGAGAAGGCCGACCGCAACAAGAAGAAGTGCGACCATCGCGAAGGTCAGCGGATCGGTTGCGCGTACGCCGTAGAGGAGAGAAGAAACGACGCGTCCCAGCGCCAGCGCGGCGGCGAGGCCGATGACAACGCCGAGAAGGATTGGCTTCATGCCATCGCCCACGACCATCCTCAGCACGTCTGAAGGGGTCGCGCCCAGCGCCATGCGAATGCCGATCTCGCGAACGCGGCGGCGAACGGTATAGGAGAGAACGCTATAGATGCCGACTGCGGTGAGCACCAGCGCGAGCCCTGCGAATGCGGCCAGCAGAAGCATATTGGAGCGCTGCGGTGACAAGGAATTGGAAATCAATTCATTCATGCCGATGACGTCGACGACGGGCGCTTCAGGGTCCACTTGGTGCACAGCGCTGGTCACCGCTGCAACGGAGCTCATAGGATCAGTACGGGTGCGGATGACAAGGCTCATCCCGAACGAGCGCCAGGCTTCCGAAGGAGGCGCAGAAATTTGATCCAGCGGCCAGTAGACGGTTGCCACGGGCCGAGTTTCGTCCAGAGAGTCCAATTTTACATCCCCCACGATTCCGACGACTTCCCGAGCCGCATCCGGGAAAAAAGTCAGTCTGAGATGCTTGCCGAGGGGGTCTTCGTTAGGCCAAAAGCGGCTGGCCATAGACTCGCTAATAAGCACCACGGGGGTTCTGCCCGCCACGTCGGAATCGGTCAGGTCGCGGCCGCGCAAGAGCGGGACGCGCATGGCGCGAAGGTAGCCCGGGCTGATGACGCGGACGTCCACCTCGGGCTGGTCCGCCATGGGGACGGCTGGCTGGCCTTCGATAGCGACGGGCTGGTGCGAACCGCCGTTGTCCAGCGGCAGATCATCGATTACGCCAGCCGGCCCGACACCCGGGGTCGCACGAACCTGCTGGAGTACCCGCTCGAAAAAGCTGATCTGCGCCGCTGGCACCGCGAATTTGGTTTGAGGAATCGAGATCGTCATCGTCAGCACGTTATTGGGATCGAAGCCTGGTTGGACGCTGCTGAGCTGCCACAAAGTGCGGACCATGAGCCCGGCACCGGTCAACAGAACCAATGAGAGGGCGACTTCCGAAACCACCAGCAGACCGCGGGTCTTGCTTCCGCCGAAATCAGAGCTGCCACGGTTCTGGCCTTGTTTTAGAGCTTCGTTGACATCAGTTCTCGTGAACCGCAGCGCAGGGAAGAGGCCAGCGAGGATGCCGGCGAAGAGGGCGAGGAAAGCGGTGAAGGCCAGTACAGGAGCATCGAGAGTGATTTCCGTGGAAGGTGGGAGCCGGTCAGCAAGGAATTTCACGATCAGGGTCGTACCAAAACGCGCAAGGAAGAGTCCGAGAGCGCCGCCGGCGAGGGAGAGGAGCACCGTCTCCGCCAGGATCTGGCGCAGGATTGCTAGGCGGCTCGCTCCCAGCGCCGTGCGAATCGCGATTTCTTTTTTTCGCGCGAGGATTTTGCCGAGGACAAGATTGGCGACGTTGGCGCAGGCGATCAAAAGGACAAATGCCACGGCGCCGAGCAAAACCAGCAGCGCCGGGCGAACATCGCCAACGATCTGCTCCCGCAAAGGAACGATCGTGGCACCCCACCCTTTGTCGTCCTCGGGATACAGTTGTTCGAGGCGGGAAGAGATGGCGCTGAGTTCGGCTTTAGCTGCGTGGATATCCACGCCTGGTCTCAAGCGGCCTATGACCAAATAGTTGTGATTGCCGCGTACGGCGCGCTTCTCGTTGGTCCAGGCGAGGGGAACCCAAAGCTGGGCCCAGTCCGGAAACTTGAATTTTGGAGGCATGACACCGATGACGCTGTAGGTCTCGCCATCGAGAACAATGTTCCGGCCAACGATGCCAGGATCGGCGCCGAAGTGATCGCGCCAAAGCGCGTGGCCGAGGACGACAACGTGGCCCTGGCCAGGACGATCTTCTTCCGGCAAGAACGTCCGGCCGAGGAACGGATGAACACGGAGAATCGAGAAGAAGCCGGACGCGACCGGCGCGCCCTGAATCGCTTCAGGCCGTTCCTTGCCTCCAACATTGAAACTGGCGCCGCCGTACGCGGCCATCTCTTCAAAGGCATGGTTCTGGCTCTGCCAGTCGAGGTAATTCGCCGGGGAGACGGTGAATAGCGTCATTCCAGGGAAGCTTTTTGCGGGAGGAACGTGCCAAATCTGCATGATTCGGGTCGCATCTTGGTAAGGAAGCGGCCGGAGGAGGACGGCGTTGACCACGGAGAAAATCGCTGTGTTGGCGCCAATGCCTAGAGCGAGGAGGAGGACGGCGGTCGCGGAGAAGCCAGGGTTGCGAAGGAGGATGCGGAAACCGTGACGCAGGTCAGAAACGAGATTACGCATGAGCAAGCACCCCGGGTCGCCAAGAGCACGCGAATTGGCGATCCCATTGATCATAGACGATTCAGTTGGTCCAAATGTTTCTACGAATTAGGCAGGCAAGGTAGGCCAGATAACGCAAGGAGCGATTCCACAAGTTTTGCGGATCTCGCAGGCGGCGTATATATTGAGACCAAGCGTTCCCTTGAGTTGCATTCGCCAGACCAATGAATCGCTTGACAGCTCCGAAGATGGGGTGGTACAGCCACTATGCCTATCTGGATGGAGTTGTCTGTACTACTTATCGCCAAACACCCAAATCCGAGAGAGGAACAGAAAGATGACGAAACGCTACGCTACATACGCCCTTGCTCTTGGGATTTTGTTTGGCATTTTTGCTGCGCTGACTGGGAATCAGGTTGCAGCTGCGGTCGATGACGATGCGGTGCTTCAAGCCGACCACTCTTTCGTCCAGGCCATCTCGAAATCTGATAGCGTTTCACTCGGCAAACTGCTCGACGCGGATTTTGCGTGGACGGATTCTGACGGGAAAACGCAAACCAAAGCGGAGATTCTCGGGAACCTGCCCACCCCCGTCGCAGGATACGACTCTACAGCGAAAGAGCGCACCTACGGTGATGTCGGAACCGTTCAAGCGAGCAGCGGCAAGGCCTACGTCCTGCGCGTCTGGGTGAAGCGCCCTTCGGGATGGCGCGCGCTGGTTTATCACGAAGTTGTCCAGCTTGCGGTGCCGCCCGCTGCCGGGGGACCCGGCGTAAAGGACTGCGAGAATCCATGCAAGAAGTTGCCGTACCATCCGCAAAATGAAGTCGAGCAGGGAGTCATCTCCTCTTGGCAGGAGCTGGAGACAGCGGTAACCAACCACGATTCCGCAGGTTGGGCTCCTCACGTCGCCGAAGAATTCATTCTGGTGAGTTCCAACAATGACCATCCGGTGAATAAGGAGGGCCGGATGGCCGTGCTCGACAAGCAAAAACAAGCAGCAGCCGGCTCGGCGCCAGCGCCGCTGGTGTCCGCGCTCATGTTTGATTTCCCAGACACCGTGGTAATGACCGGTCTGCACCAGCCCTTTCACGGCAAGCCGATTCACGTGAGCCGCGTCTGGATAAAACGCGATGGCAAATGGGTGTTGTCCATCAGTTATCAGACGACGGTCCAGGCAGCTCCCGCACAAGCGGACTAACTTTGCGCCGTCAGACCGCTGAAACCAGGGAAACTAAATTGAGAAATTTCTTTGCGTGTGCGTTCGTTGTTGCAATCTCCTTCGCCGCCGTCTTCCTCTCGGCCGCAAGACCAGCCAGCGCTTCCGGCGACGAACCGGCTGTCCTTGAAGCCGACAAAGCCTTGCTTCAAGCCATTGGAAAAATGGACAAGAATGCAATGGAGCATCTCCTCGACCCGGCTTTCACCTGGATCGATTCGAGCGGCAAGAGTGAGAGGCGCGCCCAGGTCCTGCAAAACATGCCCACGCCCGCGAACGCCAATGTTAATGCCGAAATGCGCATGTATGGCCGCTCCGCCGTGGTCAGGGTAAATCGCGGACGAGTACAAGTCATGCGCGTTTGGGCGAAGCGCCCCGCCGGCTGGCGAGCGGTGCTTTATCAGGAAGTCACTCTTGCTGTGAAATCCGAACCGGCTTCTACCGGTGGCTCTGGATCGGCGAACTGCGAAAATCCGTGCAGAAGCATTCCTTATCAGCCGGAGACGCAATCCGAAAAAGAAGCAATCGTTTCCTGGCAAGGCGTGATGAAAGCCATGGCCAATAATGACAACGACGCTTACGTTCCGCTCATCGCCGACGAATTTACGGCCACCGATACTCACCACGACAGGCCTCTCAACAAATCGGACCGCATCGCCCAAATCAACAAACAAAAATTGACGGGAGACAAGCCGGTTCCGTCCGCATTGATTTCCGCACGCATGTTCGATTTCGGCGAAACGGTGATGATGATCGCCCGCGAACAGCGGCCCGGCGCCAAACCGTACTTCAATACCCGCATGTGGGTGAATCGAGAAGCCCGCTGGCAGATGCTTTTCAGTTTTAATACGAGGATCGAATAATCTCTCCGGTCCTGCGTGAGGAACTCGAAGCGGAATCTCGAAATTGGAATTTCCAGCCGACCGAACTTTTTCTCCTTCGCCGTTTCATTTTGCAATGTTGCGGCGCGGCGCTTATGGCAGTGAGAAAACCAACAGCGCATTTCCGGGCCGGCCGCGGGCGCCGAAGACGTAGCCTGAACTTGCAAAGAGCATCCCGCCGGCCACGGTCGGCCCCGGAGCGCCCATGGAACCTCCCTTCGCGGCGACCCCATTCACGGTCTTAACGTTGTCCAACATGTTGTATTCCCACAGGACTTTGCCAGTGCCGCTGGCCAACGCGCGCAGCATTCCGTCGTTGCTGCCGGAAAAAACAACTCCGAGGCTTCCCGTTGAGCCGCGACGGGAACAATGGCCGGCGAATGTATTGAAAAGAAAAGGGATAGAAATTGCCGTTGAAGAGTGCAGGGGTAACTAGTTTGCAAATAGTCCGGCGGATGGGGGGAACGTGGGGGCGATGGACGGGCGCCGAGAGCGCTGCTCGGGGTTCAGGTCGAGGCTGGAACTTGGCAGACACGGGAAAGAATAGCATGCCAGTACGGATTGGTTAAGTAATAAGCATGGAATGGGGAAAATTGAGGAGTGAACGGCAATGGGGCGGGGTAAACGGTGCAGGCAGCAGCGAGACGAATAAGCAAAAAGCAAAGTCAAAACTCCAGGTGGCCCGACCGGGTCTAGGTAAACGCCATCGGCGCATGCGGCACGCGGCGGCCCGTGCTAGGGATGCCCAATAAGCATATTATTTCCAGAGGAGAGAACGAATGGTCCGAAAGCAAAGTCCCGTCCGCCGGAATCTTGGCGATGCTCTGATGCAGACCTATGAGATCAACGACGCGATGAACCAGCTTCTCCTTTCGCGCCTCGATCCGCGCGCGTGGAGGGCGGGGCCGCCCGGGAAAAAAGGGAACGGACGCACCATCGCCGCGATCTTCGCGCACCTGCACAACAGCCGCCTGGTGTGGCTCAAGAACTCGGCGCCGCATCTGAAGTGCCCTGCGCCGCTCGACCCCGCCCGCTGCACGATCAAGCAGGCTTCCGCTGCGCACAGGAAAAGCGGAACACAGTGCCTGCGAATGCTGGCGGACGCTTTGTCCGGCGATCCGAAACGACGCGTCACGAAATTCTTGCGCGGCAGCTGGACGCCGACGTGGCCCGCTGACGCGACCATGTTCGCGTACATGTTCTCGCACGAAGCGCATCATCGCGGGCAAATCCTGATGCTCGCGCACCAGCTTGGCTATCGCCTGCCTGACGAAGTGGCATATGGCATCTGGAATAAATTGTGGAAGCAAGTTTATAGAAGCGCGCGGTCGCGCTCTATGTAAGCAGCTTTATGAAAAGAAAGTGAATCGGAAGAGTTCCCACTCTTCGCTACGCGAAGGGCGAAGGAATTAAGATGGCGAGATAAACTCGCCGCTACAAACAAGGTGAAGATGCCGGGCTTCCCGACCCCGACCAACGTTGTCGGGATAAAGGCCAACTGTCGGGACTCCCGGTAGGGGCAACCGGGACGCAGAAGGCGCAAATGACGGGCGGGAGGAAGGGCGAGATGAATCCGGCGACCGTGCCTCTGCTTAAGTCCTGCCGCGATCCCTCGGCTTCGCTCGGGATGACACCAAAGACGAAGATGCAGGGGCTAAAGCCCCTGCGCTACATGGCCGGGGGCGTCATGGGGCGATCTGCAAGTCTGAGAGCGATTCCGGCGGGACCAGTGGCATGCGGACTGCGCGAAGATCATTGGATGGGCTGCATGGAAGTGACGGGGTGCAACTCGTTCCATCCGTGGGCAGAGTCGTAGACGTAGGCGCCCCAGACTAGATAGCGCTGGCCGACCTGCGGTTGAAAATAGGGGCCGGTGTATCCACTGCAGGGTTGAACAGCGTCCGGCTGCGTTACCTTGTGCTGGCAAATCGGTTCGAGGACCAAGTCGCCTTGCTGACTTGAAATGTTTTTCTGGTTTAGGAGCGATACAAACTGCTGGTCGAGGCGAAACCGGACGTGGAGGTCGCCGTCGGCTTCGTGGCGGACTTCGTCCACGGTGCCGGTGACCGACGTGCACGGGTTCAAGATTTGGAGCCGAGCGGGATTGTAGACGTATTGCCAGAGATTTTGATCGCACTGCGTGGCGGTAGTTTGCGGGGATGCTGAGCGTCCGGAGGGTTGCGGAGGGTGCGACAACCTGTAGGCCAGGAAAGCGCTTCCCGCAACAGCTAGAGATAGTCCGATGGCGCTTGCGCGTTTCATGCGTGGGGAAAATTGAGTTTAGCACGGCGTTGAGGAATTAAGATGGCGAGGTCCCCGGTCAGAACCGGGACGCAAAAAACGCGAAACTCGCCGCTACAAACAAGGCGAGAATGCCGGGCTTCCCGACCCCGACCAACGTCGTCGGGGTAAACGCCAACCGTCGGGACCCCCACGAACCGGGGGAAAGCCCGGCGCTACATTGGCGGCGAGGATTTCTGGGATGAATGGATGGGATAGATTCTTTGCGTTGGACTTGAAGGAGAGAGTCTGACATTTTGAGGATGTATTGAACGCGTTTGCTGTGTAGCAACGTGTAACGAGAACCGCGAAGTTCCCGCCTTACCCGTATGAATCCCCCGGGCACCCCGTCCTGCTCGAGGACCGAAGCGGTCCTGCACGGAAAAAACAAGGAAACGCCGGCGCTGCTGGCAGAGCCAGTGCGCCCATCTCAAAAATCAACTTGAAGGAAGGAAATGAAAATGAACAGGCTACAGAAGAAATCATTGCGAATGCGTTTTGTGGGGACGGTGGTCTTGCTGGGGCTGGCGGTGTTCGGAGGTACCGCGATACCAGCTTTTGGCCAAGACACGGTCCAGGGAAAAATCATGCTGCCGGTGGAGGCCCGGCTGGGAAAGACGGTGCTGCCCGCGGGGAAATACAACTTCTCCGTCGTGACAATGGGAAACATCCGGTCGGTCGGCTCGATTCAGGCGGGGAGCAGCCACGTGCGCGTGATGGTGTGGAGCACGACGAAAGGCGGGCCGTTTGCGAACGTGGTGGCGATGGCGTCGAGAGGAGCGGACACGCCGAACCCGAAACCACTGGATATCCGGGCGGATGGAAGCGGAATGATGATCCATTCGATGTGCCTGGCAAAACTTGGGCTTGTAATTAAGTTCAACGAGAGCAAGACCAAGAACGTGATGCGCGCACGAGGGCCGGAGCTGCAGCAAGGAGGGGCATCGGTTAAGGGAAGCGATTAGCGGGAAGACAAAGGGAGCGAGGACGGGTCAAGGCGCTAGTCCGGAGGCTCGTCCTCGCTCGATCTTTTGGGAGGCGTGGGAGGGCGAAAAAACGATATTGAAGACGAGAAAGTTGCATTGGACAGAGGTGGAGGGAGCGGCTAGGTTGGAATTATGAGCACGAGCAACGGTGTACTGATGAACGAGAACCGGGAAGTGGATTTTCTGCATGAGATCGGGAGCCGGATCGCGGCGGCGGATCCACTGCACGAGGTGTTGGGAAGAGTGGTGGAGTTCATCTCCGCGGTGGCGAAGTTTGATTCTTGTTTCGTGTACGTGCTGGAAGAAAACGAGCTGGTGCTGCGGGCGTCGAAGAACCCACACGCGGAGGTCGTAGACCGGCTGAAGCTGCAGGTGGGGCGCGGAATTACCGGGTGGGTGGCGGAACACAAACGGCCAGTGGCGCTGGGACGCAATGCGTTCAAGGACCCGCGATTTCAATCGTTCAACGAATTGCCGGAGGACCGCTTTGAGGCATTCCTGTCCGTGCCGGTGCTGAGCCGGGACAAACTGGTGGGCGTGATCAATTTGCAGCACCGGGAGCCGCACACGTACAGCCAGCGGGAAATTCGCCTGATCTCGACGATCGGGTTCCTAGTGGGGGCGGAGATCGAAATGGCGCGGCTGGAGGGAGCGAACTCGGAACTCTCCGAACAACTGGGAACGCGGAAAGCAGTGGAGCGGGCCAAGGGGATTTTGCAGCGCGATTTGCAACTGAGCGAAGAAGAAGCCTACCTGACGCTGCAGAGGCAAAGCCGACAGAGAAGAAAGTCAATGAGGGATATTGCGGAAGCGATTGTGCTGAGCGAGGAGATCAAACGAGCGCAGGCGAAGGCGGGGACTGCCTAGACGCGAGTGCGTTTGGGCGGTGGAAGCGCAACGATTCGGGTTCGCGGATAGTGCGTGCGGCCTACTTGGTTGGTGAAACCTCTAGAGTGCGGACCAGATAGGGAATGATGACTTGGCGGAAGATGACGGGGTCGGGCCAGACCTTTACCTGGCGACCGAGGTGGCCGCCCTGGGGATTGATCCACGCCTCTTTCGGAACATCACCGCTGTTGAGAATCAGATAGGCGTCGGAAATGGGAACCTGCGTGTCCAAGACGCCGGCGATGATGAGCATGGGCGCGGTTGGTTTGCCGAGGAGTCCCTGCGAAACGAGAGACATCTTTGGAAGCATCGTCGCCAGGTCGTCCACCGTTTTGACGCCATCATAAATTGACATCAGAGCGGGACCGAGACCAAACAAATATTCGCGATTTCCCAGCGTTTTGTTCAGCACGAAATCTTTCTGGAAGGTCGCGTGCGCCGGGGGAGACTGCGCGACGACGGCTTTCAGGCGCGAGTGATCGACGATGGCCAGTTTTGTCGCCCAGTACGCGCCGAAGCTTTGGCCATCAGCGCCGATTCTGGTCTTGTCCACTTCGGGCCGGGTTTGCAGGTAGTCAATGACGCGCGAAAACATGCGCTCGGCGGATTCGCTGGCTTTAATCGGCGCCTGGCCGGTGCCGGGCGAGTCCACGCCGATGAAGCCGATTCCATAGGGCAGGACGGCGCCGAAATTTTCGGAAAGATCTTCCTTGCGGCTGTCGAGGCCGCTGATGGCCAGGACAACCGGAACAGGGCCCTTGGCGTTTTTCGGCAAGCGCAAATATCCGATGATTTCCGAGCCTTCGAACGGAATGTGAACGACTTCGAGCGGCGGGTCCATGAAGCGAGCGTGCGCGAGAAACGCTTCGAGCGCTTTGGCGTATGCGCGCTGCTTTCCCGGCGAGGCGGGGACGGGCCAGCGGCCGAAAGAATACAGGTGCCACGCGCGGACGTAGGTTGCGCTGGCCTTTGCGGGATCGGAGGCTTCGAGAGATTTCGCCTGTGCCATGTAGCGGTCGGCAACCGCACTGAAGGCCGCGGCCCATTCGTCGTTGTCCGAAGTCTTGACGGAAGCGAAGGCTTCGCGGACATCGGCGGGATCAAGTCCGATGAGCGGGTACATGCCATTTTCGGCGCGCTTGATCGCTTCGGTTTTTATCTCGTCGAGCGTGCGTTCGCGCTGTTCCTGGGCTAATACGGAGTTCACGAGCCCGAAGGTGAAGAGGAACAGAGACAGAAACAGACCGATGCGGCGTTCAACCATCTTTGGCAGCTTCTCTCTTTCCGACCGCGCTCTTACGCGCAATGGTCTGAGCTTCCCCGGGGTGAACCCGGGGGAAGCGAAATCTTACCAGGAGAACTTCACGGAAAATTGAAGCTGGCGCGAAGTCGTGTTTGTCAGAGTAATCGCGCCCCCGAAGGGAATTGGGTTTCCAAGTGGGTCCATGATGGCCCGATTGTCATTGGGAGAGGTGAAATTCGCACGATTGATGATATTGAAAAAGTCCACTCGGAACTGCGCCCTGGAAGATTCTGATACTTTCTTGATGGGAATGCTCTTGGACAAGGAAACATCCAAATCCACAAGTCCCGGGCCAGTCAGCGTGTTACGCCCTTCATTGCCCTTTAGAGTGCTGAATTGAGGGGGAGCGAAGCATTGGAACTTGACGTATTGATTCGGGTTTCCGGGATTTGCACCCGTGGAGCAGCCCGGACCGTAAAGCCGATCGGGGAACTGAAACGAGTCGCCGTTGTTCATTCCGAGGGGGTCTCCGGGAATGGTGACGGTAAATGGCGTGCCGGATTCCATCGTCAAAATACCCCCGGTCTCCCAATTGCCGAGGATGGCCTTCGCAGGCGCTCCGAAAGAGGCCGGCGTGGGGATGTTCCAGACGTAGTTGGCCGTAAAAGTGTGGCGAATATCGGTGTCGGAGAGGCCGCGCCTGCATGGTTTGCAAAAGGGGAGAAGCGTGGAGATGGAATTCCGATACTGATCGGAGGCGGCTGATCCAGAGCCGGTGTCGATACTCTTGGCCCAGGTATAGGAGCCTTCAACCTGAAAGCCGTGGCTCATTGTCTTTTTAATTTGTGTCAGGAGGCCGTCGTAGAAGTAATCACCATTGAAGGTCGCCATCTGAGTGCGCCCCATGAAGGGGTTAATCGGCGTTCCGGTTCCGCTAGCGTCCGGGCAGACGTTGACCACACCGCCCTGAAAACTTGGGGTCGGCACGAACGGCTGTGAACAGGGCCACAGGAGCCCCTGGGGAGTTTGGGTGGGAAGAACCATGTTAGCGCCATCCGACTGAATCCACATGTGGACGCCACGCGAACCCACATAACCAATCATAGCCGTCGTGTTCGAAGCAATCTGACGCTGGATGTTGAAATTCCATTGCGCAATGTAATTGCGGTGGGGATTGAATTGGAGTACGTAGTAAATTTGAGAGCCTGCGACAGCAGGATCAGCGAAAGCTCCCGCCGGAGTAGCAGAACCAAGCACGAAATCATTGGCTTGCAGGTTGCCAACGTTGGTGAGGGTGTGTTGAAACGGGAAAACGCCGTCCACGCCGGGGGCCATTTCAACCCGGAGGGGCAGCAGGTCGTAGATGCCGATACCGCCGCGGACGGAGGTCTTGCCGTCCTTGAACGGGTCCCAAGCAAATCCCAGCCGCGGCTCAAAATTCAACTTCGTGGGATTTTGCATGAAAGGGCTTCCCAGGAACGGCTGAGGTTGTGCGCTGTTCAAGACACGAAGATTCGAAAGCTTGCCATCAACCTCGGAGATAACGCTCGCCATCTCGTAACGCACGCCCCAGTTGAAGGTCAGGTTTGGACGGAGGTGAACGTCGTCTTGGAAGTATGCACCGAAGATCCACTGACGGACTCCGCGGGGAGTCACCGAGCCCGGGCTATCGGCCTTAAACAAGGCTGGGGCGGCGTTGGTCAGGAAATCCGACAACGAGTTGTACGTGAAGGCCCCTCCGGGGGAGTCCGGGGCAAACGAATTGGCCTGGATCCACTCGATGTTGGCGCCGAATTTTATCGAGTGAATGCCCTTGTTGTAGAACAAGTTGTCATACGCTTGCCACGATCTGTAATCGAACTTGAAGGGAGTCGCGGTGATGAGGCCTCCCGAAAAGGTTGTCAGTGGACCAATGCTGACCGCGCCTGCCGATTCACCTGGTATGAAACCCAGGGAAGTGTCTTTCGTCTTGGGGTTGATGGCCGTGGCGCCCGAAGGGGATTGCACGTTGTCAACGTTGAGACCCACGCGGAAAGAATTGAGCAACTGCGGGGTGAAAATGTGATTGTGCTCGATGGCCACGACATCCCGGCGCGTCGGGTTTTGATAGAGCTTATTTCCGAATTCGTCGGGAATGCTCTGCGACGCCTTGTCGAACATGAAGGTGGCGAAGATGCGGTTTTTTTCCGAGAAGATGTGATCGCCCCGGACGATGAAAAAATTCTCGAGAGTTTTTTGAGTGCTCGTCAAGATAAATTGCCCGGTGTCGCCGCTGACGGTAGCAGGGTTGGGCAGAGGGAAAAATGCATTCAAGAAGCGAACGGCCGCCGGGTCCAGCTTCGCCCCGGCAGGCAAAAAGTTTCCCGCAATCGCAGCCGGCGAAGGCACATTAGCAGTAAGAGTCTGGCCCAAAGTTTGTTTAATACCCTCGTAGTCGCCAAAGATGAAAGTCTTGTCCTTTTGGATGGGGCCACCTACGGATGCCCCGTATTGGTTGCGGCTGAAAGGTGGAATATTCACGGGGTCAAAGAAATTCCGAGCATCGAACGCGCTGTTGCGCGCGAACTCATAAGCATTTCCATGGAATTGATTTGTGCCCGATTTAGTAATCGCGCTGATGACGCCGCCCGAGGTGCGGCCGTATTCAGTTGAATAGTTGCTGGTGACGACGGAAAACTCCGCAACCGCGTCGGTACCTAAATTTCCTCCCAGGATGCTCCCCGGGCCCGCATTCGCGTAGTCATTGATATTGACGCCGTCGAGAAGATAATTGTTCTGCTGGGGGCGGCCACCCGCAACGGTCAATTGCAGGCCCAGGCCGCGCTTCACCCTGTCGGGAGCATTGATGGGTGGCTGGTCCTGAACGAAATGGACGCCGGGCTCCAAAGCCGCCAGGTCGGTCCACGACCGGCCGTTCAGTGGAAGCTCCTCAACTGTCTTGGCATCAGTGACTCCGCCGAGATTGGAGTTCACCAGGTTCACGGTCGGAGCCTCACTGGTTACGGTCACTGATTCCGTGGCGCTACCGATCTTCAGAGTCAGATTCAGCAACAACTGCTGCCCTACTGTCAAAGTGATCCCGCTGCGCACCTGGGTGGCGAACCCGGTGGCAGAAGCAGCAAGTTCGTAGTCTCCTGCCGGCAAATTCGGCGCGATGTAAAAGCCTACGCCGTTGGTGACGGCCTTCGTGGTGTTACTAGTTGCAGTGTTTTTGAGAGAAATGCTGGCACCTGAGACGACGGCACCGGATGCGTCCACAGCCGTCCCCGACACGGTTGCCCCCACGACCTGGGCTGAAAGTCTGAGCGGCACGGAAAATTCAATTGCCAGTAGTATGGCCAGAGCAAGAATTACTACTTGAGGCATCGTTCTGCGCGCAGTTGTCATGACGGCTCCCCTCACCAGAATGATCGAGCTAGTCGTGCGGAAAGATTAGTTCAAACGTTTTGGCCTCTTGGGAATGCGAGACCCGATCAGCGGAACGAGTTGCACAGAGATTCGCGCTGCACGGACAGAAGTGGACGGCAGGATTTGCAGTTAACACCCCCAAGCAGGCGGTACCATCAGAACGGAAAAAAGTCCTGTCTGGTCCTACAACTCTACCACCGGATAATGAATCCATGTCAAGAACGTTTGAACATATATTATGGTAGAGTGGCACCGATAACTGCTGCTATGCGGCCGGGGATTCAAATTCTTCTTCAGCTACTCGGGAATAGTGAAACTTCCTGAAGTGACCGCAACGCCCACTCGGCGGGCTGGTCTGCTTCATCGGTATCGACAATCCTGATTCAGGAACGGGAGGCACAGATTCAATGGCGATTGCGACGGTAAATCCTGCAACGGGACAGCTCATCAAATCCTTTGAGCCGCTGAGCGATTCGCAGATTGAAGTGAAGCTGCAAAGAGCGGCGGATACATTTTCGGAGTACCGGAAAGTGCCGTTTGCGGAGCGCGCGCGGATGATGCTGAAGGCCGGGGCCATTCTGGAAAGTGAGAAGGAAAATTATGCGCGAATGATGACGACGGAGATGGGGAAGACGTTCCGGTCGGCGGTGGATGAGGCCGTGAAGTGCGCGTGGGTTTGCCGGTACTATGCGGAGAACGCGGAGCGGTTTCTTGCCGATGAAGTCGTGGAGACGTCGGCGAGCCGCAGTTTCATTCGCTACCAACCGCTGGGGGCGGTACTGGCGGTGATGCCGTGGAATTTTCCCTTCTGGCAGGTGCTGCGATTTGCCGCGCCCGCATTGATGGCAGGCAACGTCGGGCTGCTGAAGCACGCGTCCATCGTGCCGCAGTCGGCGCTGATGATCGAGGAAGTGTTCCGCAAGGCGGGATTTCCCGAAGGAGCATTTCAGACGCTGCTGATAGGCTCGCAAAAAGTGGAGAAAATTCTGGATGATCCGCGGGTTGCGGCGGCGACGCTGACGGGGAGCGAAGGAGCGGGAGTCCAGGTAGGGATGGCGGCGGCAAAAAGAATCAAGAAGGTGGTGCTGGAACTAGGGGGAAGCGATCCTTTTATTGTGATGCCGAGCGCGAATCTGGAGACGGCGGTCACGAACGCGGTGAAGGCGCGGATTTTTAATAATGGGCAGTCCTGCATTGCAGCGAAACGGTTTATCGTCGCAGAGAAAATCGCAGAGGAGTTCGAACGCAAGTTTGTGAGCAAGATGGAAGCGTTGAAGGTGGGAGATCCGTTCGACGAGAAGACGGAGCTGGGGCCGCTGGCGACGGCGGAAGGGGTGACGGATCTCGACCGCGATGTTCAGAAGACCGTCAAGGCGGGAGCGCGGGTCCTGACGGGGGGAAAGCCGCTCGATCGTCCAGGGAATTATTACGCGCCTACCGTCTTGACGAATATTCCAAAGGATTCGCCGGCCTACTGTGAAGAGCTATTCGGGCCGGTGGCGAGCGTGTTCCGCGCGAGTGATCTGGATCACGCGATTCAAATCGCCAATGACAGCCGATTCGGCTTGGGGGCCAGCGCATGGACTAACGACCAGACCGAGCGCGAACGGTTCATCAACGATCTCGAATCGGGAATGGTTTTCATCAACCGAATGGTGGCTTCTGACCCTCGTATCCCGTTTGGGGGAGTGAAGTGGTCTGGCCATGGCCGGGAGCTTGGGGTGCACGGAATCCGGGAATTCACGAACATTAAGACTGTGTGGATTGAAGAAGCGCACTGAAAGTGTTGCGGCTGGGAAGGGCGTGTGGTAGGTTGGCCCGACAACTCGACCAGAAATTGACGAATCCCCCGTCAAAGGCGCGCGCTTAGGAGCACGTTTATAGGGAAGAAAGCACGCGCCAGTCGGGAATAAAGTCTCTGGGTTGAGGAGAATCCCATGTACAAAATCGTGCGCTCTTCGCGCCTCTACGAGCAAATCGTTCAGCAAGTTGAAGAATCCATTCGAAAGGGAGTGCTGAAACCCGGCGATCAACTTCCACCCGAGCGGGAATTGGCGCAACAATTTGGCGTCAGCCGGACTGCAGTCCGAGAGGCGGTCAAAGCGCTCCGCGAAAAAGGGTTTGTGGAAGCGTATCCTGGGCGCGGAACGTTCATCACGGACGGAACGTCGCATGCTATCCGGCAGTCGCTGGACCGGATGATCAAGATTGGGCAGCCGGAGGGGTCGACATTCCTGGCTGAGGTTCGCGAGATTCTGGAACCGGAGATCGCAGCGCTGGCGGCGGCGCGCGCCGAGGAAGCAGATTTGGCGTCCATGCGCGAAGCGGTTGGGGTGATGGACAACGCGAGACGGGATTCCGACGCGTTCATCGAAGCTGATCTTGATTTTCACCTGGCGCTGGCGGAAGCGGCGGCGAATCCCATCATTTTGTCGTTGATTGATTCCATTGTGGGATTGCTACGCGAGCAGCGTTTGCGGATCTTCCAGGTCGAGGGTGGCCCGGAGCGCGGTCAGGATCACCACAAGAGAATCCTCGAGGCGGTGGAGCGCCATGATGCTGTCGCGGCGCGCGAGGCGATGAAAGCACATCTGCGGCAAGTGCGGGACGATTACAAGGACGCGCCAAGCAGGCAAGGTTCCGCGCTTTCGAAATCCGCCTCGTAATTTGGAACTCGGAGACGAGGATTCATGGCCAATTTGGGATTCATCGGGCTAGGTGTGATGGGCAGCGAGATGGTGAACCGGCTGCTCGGCAAGGGCCACAGCGTTACGGGATACAACCGGACGCGTTCGAAATCCGAATGGCTGGTGAAGAAAGGGATGAAGTGGGCCGATTCGCCGCGCGGTGTGGCGGCCGCGGCGGATGTCACATTTTCGATGGTCACCAATTCCACGGCGCTAGGCGCGGTTGCGAACGGACCGGATGGATTTTTGGCGGGGCTGACGAAGGGGAAGCTTCTGATAGACATGAGCACGGTCAGCCCGGCGTACAGCCGCGAGATTGCCGCTAAAGTCCGGGAGAAGGGCGCGGACATGGTGGATGCGCCCGTTTCCGGGAGTGTGATCACGCTGCAGGAGGGGAAGCTGTCCGTGATGGTGGGCGGGCGGCGGGAAACTTTCGAAAAGGCGAAGGCGCTGCTCAACGATATCGGGCCGAAGGTCACCTATGTCGGCGAGAACGGGCTCGCGCTGGTGATGAAGATCGCGACGAACCTGAGTCTTGCGGTGCAGATGCTGGCGTTTTCCGAGGGGGTTCTGCTCGCGGAAAAAAGCGGCATCGCGCGGGAAACCGCAGTGGACGTGCTGACGCACAGCGTGATCGCGTCGCCGATGGTTCAGTATCGGGGCCCGTTCGTGCTCAAGATGCCGGACGAAGCCTGGTTCAACGTAAACATGATGCAGAAGGACATGCTGCTGGCGCTGGAGCTGGGCCGGCAGCTTGGGGTGCCGATGCCGACGACGGCGGTCACCAACGAATTTCTGACGGCTGCCAGGGGAATGGGCATGGCGGAGAAAGATTTCGCCGTGGTGTTCGACGCACTGGCACGGATGTCGGGAGTAAAGAAATGAGCATTGCCACAGATCAATCGAAGACGAACGCCGCGGTGGAAGTGGAACGCTGGATTCGAATGTACCGGCGGATGGTGATGATCCGGCTGTTCGAAGAACAGGTCAATGAACTATATACGCGGGCACTGATGCCGGGTCTGGCGCATCTGTATGTGGGCGAGGAAGCCGTGGCCGTGGGAATTTGCGAAGCGCTTCAGCCGGACGACTACATCACGAGCACACATCGCGGGCACGGGCATTGCCTTGCAAAAGGAGCTTCTCCGGACCGCATGTTCGCGGAGCTGCTTGGAAAAGAAGCGGGGTATTGCCGGGGCAAGGGCGGATCGATGCACATTGCCGATCCGTCCACGGGGAATCTGGGAGCGAACGCGATCGTCGGCGGCAGCGCGGGAATCGCAACAGGGGCCGCTTTTTCCTCGAAATACCTGGGCACGAAGCAGGTGACGGTGTGTTTCTTCGGGGAGGGGGCGCTGGGGCAGGGGGTTCTTTACGAAGTGATGAATCTCGCGTCGCTGTGGAAGCTGCCGGTGATTTACGCTTGCGAAAACAATCTCTACAACGAATACACGCACTATTCGGAGACGACAGCGGGCGACCTCCTTGGCCGGGGGAGGGCTTTCGGTCTGCAGTCGGAAAGCGTGGATGGACAAGACGTGCGTGCGGTGTACGCGACCGCAAAGAAACTGATTGAACGCGCACGCAGCGGCGGGGGGCCTGCCTTCCTCGTTTGCAGCACCTACCGCTATACCGGGCACCACGTGGGCGACATCAACCGCGAGTATTACCGCTCGAAGCAGGAAGAGCAGGAGTGGAAGACGGAGAGGGATCCGATCAAGAACTTTGCGCAATGGCTCGTCGAGCAAAAGTTTTCTGATGAGGGAAAGCTGAAGGAAATCCAGGAAGAAGTGCGAGCGGAGATGAAGGCGGCGGTGGAGTTTGCGATCGCTGCGCCGTATCCGACTCTGGACCAAGTGGACCAGGACGTGTATGCCTGAAGCTGCCCAACGCGAGTTGACCTTTGCGCAGGCGGTGCGCGAAGCGCTGGCAGAAGAGATGCGGCGCGATCCGCGCGTGTGCATTTTCGGCGAAGACGTAGCCGAAGCGGGGACGCCGTTCAAAGTCTTGTCGGGGCTGGTCGAGGAGTTTGGCCCTACACGCGTGATCGATACGCCAATTTCCGAGGCGGGCTTCACCGGCGTGGGAGTCGGCGCGGCAATGACCGGCTTGCGGCCCGTCGTCGATATTATGTTCGGCGACTTCCTCACGCTGACGATGGATCAGTTGGTGAACCAGGCGGCCAAGGTGCATTACATGTCGGGCGGAACTTGGAAAGTTCCGATGGTTCTGCGGACGACGCTGGGCGCCACGCGCCGTTCGGCCGCACAGCATTCGCAGTCGCTGCATGCGTGGTTGAGCCATGTGCCGGGACTCAAGGTTGCCATGCCATCCACGCCGTACGATACGAAAGGACTATTGAAGACGGCGATCCGCGATGATAATCCAGTGGTCTTTTTCGAAGACAAGATGATGTACAAGCTGAAAGGCCCGGTGCCTGCCGAGGAGTACACCATTCCCTTCGGAGTGGCGGACGTGAAGCGCGCGGGGCGCGACATCACGATCGTGGCGACGAGCAGCATGGTACAGGTGGCTCTGGGAGCGGCCGAGCTTCTGGAAAAAGCCGGAATAAGCGCCGAAGTGATCGATCCGCGGACGACGTGGCCGCTTGATGAGAAGACGCTCGTCGAATCGGCGAAGAAAACATCGCGCGTGATTGTCGTGGACGAAGGATACGGGCGTTACGGCGTGACCGGGGAGATCGCTGCCGTGATTGCGGAAGGCGCTTTCTATAACTTGGAAGCGCCGGTGAAACGCATGGGCGCGATGCACGTGCCGATTCCGTTTTCGCCGCCGCTTGAGGACGCGACCGTACCATCGGAGCAATCGGTGGCCGAAGCGGCAAGGTCGCTTTGCGGTAAACAGTAAGATTGCACCGCCTGAAGAGACTCGCACCGCGATGCGATCAGGCGTTGCGGCTAATGGGAGAAAGCTATGACCGTTTCCTCAGGGGCTAAAGCCCTTTGAGAGGCGAGTCTTATGTCGGAGCTAAAGCTCGACCCCCAAAGGCAGCAGAACGGGAGGCGCGTCATGGGACTGAAAACTTATGGGACGATGGCGGTTGACTGGGAGGCGCGCATCGATTTTGACCGGCTGCGCCGAGAACGGCTTGCCCGAGCGAAACAGCTACTCGCCAAGTCGGAAATGGGTGCCCTCCTCTGCTTTGACATGAACAATGTGCGATACATAACGGCCACGCACATCGGCAGCTGGGCGCAAGACAAGATCAGCCGGTTCACGCTGCTGCCACAGAACGACGAGCCGATTCTGTGGGATTTCGGATCGGCGGCGAAACATCATCAGCTCAATTGTCCCTGGCTGGGAGAACGCTCGCGTCCGGGAATTTCGCTTCTTCGCGGCGCCATGTCGCCGGAGATGGGACGCGCGGAAGACGTCGCGCGGAAAATAAAGATTGAACTCGAGAAACGCGGTCTGCACAAGGAGCCGCTGGGGATCGATGTGGTCGAGCCCCCGATCCTTTTTGCTTTGCAAAGAGAAGGAATCACCGTCGTTGACGGTCAGCAACTCCTGTCGGATGCCCGCATTATCAAAACGCAGGACGAGATTTCGCTGCTGAATCACTCGGCGATGATGGTCGACGCGGCTTACGACGAGCTGTACCGCGCGATGAAGCCGGGGATGAGCGAGAACCAGGCGGTGGGACTCGCAAGCAAGGTGCTCTACGACCTCGGATCGGAATATGTGGAAGCGGTGAACGCCATTTCCGGCGAGCGGTGCAACCCGCACCCCCATGTGTTTTCCGATCGCGTGCTGCGGCCGGGCGATCCCGTCTATTACGACATTCTTCACTCCTACATGGGGTACCGCACGTGTTACTACCGATGCTTCACCATCGGGTATGCATCGCACGCGATGATCGACGCTTATAAACGCTGCCGGGAATATCTGGACGCGGCGATTCAGCTGGTGCGTCCGGGGCGCACGACGGGAGAAATCGCTTCGGTCTGGCCGAAAGCACAAGAGTTTGGTTTCCCAAATGAAGAGGCTGCTTTTGCGCTGCAATTCGGCCACGGCATCGGGCTGGCGATCTGGGAAAAGCCGGTAATCAGCCGGCTGGTTTCGCTGGAACACTCGCACGAGATCAAGCCCGGCATGGTGTTTGCGCTCGAAACATTCTGGCCTTCGACTGACGGCTGGAGCGCGGCGCGGATTGAAGAAGAAATCGTGGTTACGGAAACCGGGCACGAAGTCATTACGCGATTCCCGGCGGAAGAACTGATGGTGGCGGGAGCGCACTATTTCACGGTGAACGGCCCTCTCGCCACGGCGCGCGAAAACGAAGCCGCGCCAAGCCGGCATGTCGTCGAAATGGTGGAAGCCAGCGCCAAGACCGAAAGGGTGGGAGCCTCAGACTGAGGAAGCGCTCCTCAGGAACTGACAGACACTATGGCGATCAGCGTCGTGATGCCCGCGCTCGAAATGGCGCAAGAAACCGGCAAACTTCTGGCTTGGCGAAAAAAAGAAGGCGAGCGCGTGACCAAGGGCGAGCCGCTCCTCGAAATCGAAACCGATAAAGCCGTGGTGGAAATCGAATCGCCGGGGGATGGTGTGCTTGCCGGCGTGACGGCGGATATAGGAGCGGTCATACCCGTCGGAGAAACGATTGCGTGGCTCGTCGCTCCCGGGGAAAAGCCTCCCGCGAAAGCGGCGACGGCAGCGCCTGCGGCGCGCGCGCCGAGCGTAACAGAACGCGCGGCCGTGGCCGCGAGCCCGGCGTCCGCAACAACGATTGCGGCGGCGCCGCAGATTTCGCCCAAGGCGCGGCGCCTGGCGAAAGAACTGGGCGTGGATTTCACACGCTTGAAGGGAACAGGGCCCGAAGGGACCATCAGCGCCGAAGACGTCCAGGCCTTTGCCGACGGCAAAAGCGCAGCCGCTCCGTCCGGTGGCGAGCCGCTCAGTCAAATTGCGCGGCTCATGGCGGAGCGCACCACGCAGAGCTGGACGAGCGTGCCGCACTTTTTCCTGGTGCGTGACGTGGACGCCAGCGAACTTGCGGGTTTGAGCAAGAAACTCGGTCCGGAAATTGAGAAGAGCCACGGCGCGCGACTTACCATTACCGATTTGCTGATTGCGCTGGTGGCCCGAGTCCTGGCGAAGCATCCGCGAATGAATGCGAGCTGGACGGGCGATGCCATCCGCTCGAATCCCGACATCAACATCAGCGTGGCCATGGCCGTGAAGGATGGCGTGGTCGGCGCGGTGATTCACAAGGCGGACACGACGCAGCTTGGCGAGATCTCCAGGCAGCGGCGCGACCTGACCGAACGAGCGAAAGCAGGCCGGCTGCGTCCGGCGGACATCACGGGCGGCACCTTCACCATCAGCAATCTCGGCATGTATAAGGTGGACGCCTTCAGCGCTATCATCACGCCGCCGCAAGCGGCGATTCTCGCGGTGGGGAGTATTTCCGATCGCGTCGTTGCGATCGATGGCAAGCCCGGCGTCCGGCCAGTGATGACGATGACGCTGTCGAGCGATCATCGCGTCGTGGACGGAGCGAAGGCCGCGGAATTTCTGAGCGAATTGGCCGAGGCGATTCGCGAGCCGGAAAAGTGGCTGGCGTGATTTTCCCGGGAAGGGCCCTTGAAGTTGGAACCATCCGCTGCAACCCGCGAGGCAGAGCGCTCCGATGACAAAGTCTAATTCGAACAAGCAGCCCTTCTACAGAAGCCTGTCCGGCCAGGTTTTGATTGCTGTGGCCATCGCGATCGTCCTCGGCTATTTCCGTCCGGCGGCGGCGACGGCGATGAAGCCGCTCGGCGACGCTTTCATCCGGCTGATCACGATGATCATCACTCTCGTGATTTTCTGCACCGTGGTGACCGGAATCGCCGGAATGGAGGACATGAAGAAGGTCGGGCGTGTGGGCGGGAAGGCGCTTCTGTATTTTGAATTCGTGTCCACGCTGGCATTGGTGATCGGTCTGGTGGTCGGCAATGTCCTGCGTCCGGGCAGCGGGCTCAACATTAATGCTGCGAGTCTCGACGCCAAAGCCGTGGCCGATTATGCGGGCCAGGCGAAAACGCTGAGCGTGACGGAATTCCTGATGCACATCATTCCGAACACGATTGTCGACGCGTTCGCCAAAGGCGACATTCTGGAAGTGATTCTCGTTTCCGTGCTGTTCGGTTTTGCGTTGTCGCTTGTGGGGCCGCGTTGCAAGCCGCTGATCGATTTCATCGAGGCCCTGACGCAAGCGGTGTTCGGAGTGGTCACGATCCTGATGCGATTCGCTCCCATCGGGGCTTTCGGCGCGATGGCTTTTACGGTTGGCAAGTACGGCATCGCCGCCCTGGGTCCGCTGATCAAGCTCATCCTGACGCTTTATCTGACGGCCATTTTGTTCGTTGTTGTCGTGCTGGGCGCGATCGCATGGCTGGCGGGATTCGGGATCTTCCGATTTCTCTGGTACATCAAGGAAGAAATTATCCTGGTGCTGGCGGTGAGCTCGTCGGAACCCGCGCTGCCGACATTGATGGCCAAGATGGAAAAACTGGGCTGCTCGAAGGCGCTGGTGGGATTGGTGGTGCCCACCGGCTACACGTTCAACACCGACGGCTCCAGCATGTATATGACGCTGGCGGCGCTGTTTGTGGCGCAAGCGACCAATACGCACCTGACGCTGATGCAGCAGTTGACGATCCTGGGAGTGGCGGTGCTGACCTCGAAGGGAGCGAGCGGCGTGCAAGGCGCAGCGTTCATCGCGCTGGTGGGCACGATGATGGTGATTCCCACGATCCCGGTGGCCGGGATGGCGCTGATTTTGGGAATCGACCGCTTCATGAGCATGTGCCGCGCGACGGTCAATATGCTCGGCAATGGAGTGGCGACGGTCGTGGTGGCGCGGTGGGAGAAGGAACTCGATCGCGAAACGCTGCGACGCAATTTGGCGTGAGGGATGACCCGGAAGCGAAGGGATGACCCGGGCACATTTTATGGAGGCAGCATGCGAGGGGTCATTCTTCTGGCTCTGATGCTTCTGGCGGGAATAAACGTCAAAGGCCAAGAAACTCCTGCCAATGCCAGCGTTGACCCGGAGCACATTTTCTTCACCGAGCCGGTCAAGAATCTGGTCACGGAAGTGATCGAGCCGGTGAGGGATTCCAACATCCCTCTCCACTTGATTTACGTCGAGACGGTTGACGGCTTGTACGCTCCCATCGGCTTGCGCAAGCCGGCGGGCAACGGCCCATTTCCCATTATTCTATTCGCGCACATGAACGGCGGACTTGGCACGCAGTGGATCCGCGAATGGACGCAGAATGGCAGTTGGACGCTCGAACAGTTTTTGAAAGCTGGCTACGCGGTGGCCTGGATGCGTTACCGCGCGGAAGTGAAGACAGGCTACGGCATCCGGCTGGTCGAGGGAAAACAGGAAGGCCGGCAGATTTTCAACCGCGGCCCGTTCGAATACGAGGACGCGATTTCCATCATCAAGTTTGTGAAGACTCTGCCGTATGTCGACCCGAACCGCGTGGGCTACCTCGGACTAAGTCACGGGGGCGAGATGCTGATGAAGATCGCCTCGGAATACGATGGGTTGCGAGCCGCTATTGCGAGCGAGCCGGCCTCGATTGATTACCTGGCGCGGAGGCCGCAGCCACGCGATCCCAACGCTCCTCCTCCTCCGGAAACGATGAAGGTCAACACCGAAGAGATGCAGCGAAAAGCGTTGGAAGAATTGCGCGGGCGCGTCGACATGGCCGTTGCGATGGAACGCATCAACGCAGTCAAGACGCCCATCCTGGTGCAGGGCCGCGCGCGGGATCACAATCAGGCGATTTTCCGGCTCAACTACGAGCTGCTGCGCGAGGCGGGGAAAGACGTGGAATGGAAATCCTACGATCACGACGAGCATGGGTTCATATTCGTGAAGAGGAACGACAAGGGTGTGTATGCGCCCGACCCGGTGCAGCTCCAAATCGTCAAAGACTCGATTGCTTATTTTGATCGCTATATGAGGAAACCGTAGCGATCAGCGGTAACACAACAGGGTGAGCGAAAAACGAGAGATATCGCAACAATCTGCCATGGCTGAACGCTTCGATATCGTCGTTGCAGGGGCTGGACATAATAGTCTGGTTGCCGCCGCCTACCTTGCAAAAGCCGGCTATCGCTGCCTGGTGTTGGAGGGCCGGCCGATCGTCGGCGGCAGCGTTAAGTCCGCGGAGTTGACACTGAGGGGATTCAAACACGACGTTTGTTCTTCGGCGCACAATGTGATCCATGACAACCCGTTGTTGCGAGACGACGAACTCAAGCTGGGGGAATACGGACTCGAGTATATTTTCCCCGACCCCGTCTTTCACATGCCGTTCCCAGACGGCAGTTATCTGACACAGTGGCGCGACCTGGACCGCACCTGCGCGGAATTTGCCAAGTTCTCGAAGAACGACGCGGTGGCCTACCGGCGAATGATCCATGAGTATGAGGCCGTCAAACCTGTTTTGGAGGCTGTCACCTTTGCGCCGATAGGTTTCGGGAAGTCCACGAATGACCGCTTGGCCGAGCACCCACACGGGAAGTTGTGGCAGCGGCGTCTCGCGATGTCGGTCTGGGAGATCATCCGCGACAATTTCGAGGACGATCATTGCCGCGCATTTATGCTGGGGAGCCCGTGGACGTTGCAACCGCCGCAGGACCCGATGACCGGGCGGCTTGCCTACATAACGTTTCACCAGCAACGCCAGAGCCGGCCCCTATCCAAAGGGGGGTCGGGGGCATTGACGCAGGCGCTCGCGCGCTTCATCGAAGCGCACGGAGGCGTGATTGCCACCAATAAATGGATTCGGAGGCTGATCGTTGAGAATAGCAAATGCGCCGGGGTCGAGTGCGATGACGGCAACTCCTATCGTGCCGAGAAGGCCGTGCTTTCGACGATCCACATCAAACACCTGGTGGACATGGCACCGCGGGAGGCATGGGGCCAGGACTTCATCGATGGAGTAGCGACGTGGACGGCGGGTTGCACGATGTTTGTGACCAATTATGCCACCACGGAACCCCCGAAATACGCGGTCGATGGCGGCACGCTCTCGCCAGTCCACTCGGGCATTATGGCCAGCCCCGAGCGCACGCTGCGCTTAGGACTGGACTTTGTGAGTGGCGCGGTCAATACCACGGACCCACCGCTGCACGTGATTTGCTGCAGCGTCGCGGATTCGACGCGAGCTCCGGCCGGTATGCACACCATCAAGGTGGTCGCCTACCAGCCTTACGAACTGAAAGAAGGACCTCGACACTGGGACGCGATCAAGGCGCAGGTCTCCGAAGCAAATCTGAATTATCTGCGGCGTTTTTCCCCGAACTTGACGGACGACAAATTTCTCGCGCGAGTGATTGAAAGCCCGCTCGATCTGGAACGCATGAACCCGCACAACTGGCATGGGAGTTGTCACGGTGGCGCGCAGAACGTGGCGCAGTCCGGCCCCATGCGTCCGGTTCCGGGCTGGGCGCAACACCGGATGCCCATCGCAGGCTTGTATCAGACCGGGGCCACGACTCATCCGGGAGGTTCGGTGACGGGAGCGCCCGGAAGAAATGCGGCGACGGTAATGCTGAAGGATTTTGGCACCAGCATCGAGGAAGTGGTGAGCAAGAAGGTGTAACAGGAAGAGAGATTCCGGCCCATTCTGCTTCACGAGGTAGGCTGATCATGAGAAAAAAGGGAAGCATCGCTGTGGTTGTGACCGCGCAAGTTTTGGCGGCGCTCTTACTGGTTGCTCTTGGACTGAACGCACACCTGGCAACACAGGCCCAAGCCGCGAAGCAAATGGTTCCCGACAATCCCTCCGAACACACGCCGCCCGCGCAGCCCCTTCCTTACAGTCACAAGACCCACTTGGCCGTCGGCCTGGAGTGCAAGGAATGCCACACAAATCCCGATCCGGGCAGGCTGATGACATTTCCGGCAACGAGCAAATGCATGCAGTGCCACGTCACCATCGCCAAGAACAAGCCATCCATCCAAAAGCTTGCTGGATTTTCCAAGTCTCAGAAACCAATTCCGTGGGTGCGCGTTTACACTGTGCTGCAAGGTGTTTCTTGGACTCACCGCACACATCTGCAAGCCGGCATGAAATGCGAGACATGCCATGGCCAGGTTGCGCAGATGGACGCCATGTCGGAGACAACCAGCGTGATAACGATGTACAGCTGCTTGAACTGCCATGAGATGAACCACGCGAAGACGGCTTGCGATACGTGCCATAAGAACTGAAGGAGCGGGGCTCTTTGTTTTTCTCCTGATTTGGGCGAGAAGCGGGAAGAAGCAGAGGAGCCAGGGCTTCCGTGAAGTTGCGGTAGGATGGTCCAGTGGTATGATAATCGTGAGCGGCGACGCAGGCTTGCCCGATTTTGCGAGTTAGTGGGAGATGATCGCGATGCCGATCGAATTGGAAGTCAACGGTAAGCGGTACCCTGTCCATTACGATCCCGACACACCTCTTCTTTTTGTCCTGCGAGATGAACTCGGCCTGACCGGAAGCAAGTATGGGTGTGGTGAAGGGCAGTGTGGCGCGTGCACGGTACTGATCGGCGGAGCGCCGCGCCGGTCGTGCCAGATTCCTGTCAGCGCCGCGGCGGCCAAGCCCATCACCACGATCGAAGGACTTGAGAAAGACGGCCGGCTGCATCCCGTGCAACAGGCATTTCTCGACGCGGGCGCTTTTCAGTGCGCTTACTGCACGCCGGGAATGATCATGAGCAGCGTCGGCCTTCTGCAGAGCAATCCCAATCCCAGTTCGGCGGAGATCGTGCAGTTCTTGCAGGGCAATGTCTGCCGCTGCGGCACGCACCCGCGCATCATTGACGCCATCCACCAGGCGGCCAAGACGATGCAGGAGCAGGGGCGATGAGCGGCTCCGGAGAGAAGTTCCTCGTCGAGCCGGAGCGCTACGAATTCAGCGCAGGCCCCATGCATCATTTCGAATTGCTTCGGCGCGATTTCTTCAAACTGCTGGGCGCCGGGATTGCCGTTTTCACGATGGCAAAAGATGCCCGAGCCATGCAGGAAACAGCGCCGGTGAAGGGCTTCCATGCGGAAGAACTGCCCAAGGCAATTAATGCCTGGCTGCACATCGGGGAAGACGGCGGCGTGACGGCGTTCACCGGCAAGGTCGAGATCGGCCAGAACATTCGCACTTCATTGGCGCAGACCGTCGCGGACGAACTTCGGGTTCCCTTCGAAAGCGTCCGCATGGTGATGGCGGACACGGCGCTGACGCCATTTGACTTTGGCACCGTCGGCAGCCGGACGACGCCGACGATGACGCCGCAGCTTCGCCGCGTGGCTGCGGCCGCACGCGATCTGCTGGTTGGAGTAGCGGCGAAGGAATGGAATGTTCCGGCGGAGGGCTTGAAGGCGGCGGATGCCAAAGTCACGGATCCCGCATCAGGACGATCGCTTCGTTATGCGGAGCTTGCTCGCGGCAAGACGCTCGCGCAAAACCTCCCTGCCGAAGACCCGGTGACTCCCGCGACAGAGTGGACGATCGCGGGGAAATCCATTCCGAAGGTGAATGCCCGCTCCTTCGTCACGGGCAAGCATCAGTACACGCCGGATTTGCGCCCTGCGGGCCTGCTCTATGGCAAAGTGCTGCGGCCGCCGTCGTTCGATGCAACGATTACTTCGTATGATGATGCGGCGGCCAGAGCGATGCCGGGTGTGATCGTCGTGCGCGACGGAGATTTTGTCGGGGCGGCCGCGCCAAGCGAGCGCGAAGCGCGGAAAGCGCTCGATGCAATTCAGGTGAAATGGAAGGAAACACCGCAAATCTCCAGCCGCGAGATCTTTTCCTACCTCAAAAAGAATGCCGCGGCCACGAGCGAAGATCGTTATCGAAAACAGAATGGCTCCATGGAACAGGGGCTGGCGCAGGCGGCGCATCGTCTGGACACAACGCACACGATCTCCTTCATTGCGCATGCTCCGCTCGAACCGCGCGCGGCGGTGGCCCAGTGGGCCAACGGAAAACTCACGGTATGGACGGGCACGCAACGCCCGTTTGCCGTGCGCGATGAGCTTGCCAGCGTCTTCCACATTCCGGAAAGCAGCGTGCGGGTGATCGTGCCGGACATGGGTTCCGCGTATGGAGGCAAGCACACAAGCGACGCGGCGCTGGAAGCTGCTCGCCTGGCGCGCGCGGCCGGGCGCCCCGTGAGAGTGTTCTGGACCCGGGAGGAGGAATTCAGCTGGGCTTACTTCCGTCCCGCGGGAGTGATCGAAATCAAAAGCGGCATTGCGTCTGACGGCAAGCTGACTGCGTGGGAATTCCACAACTACAATTCCGGAATGTCGGCGATCGAGACGCCGTACGTCGTGGCGAACCGGCGAATCGAATTTCATCAAGTGCCGTTCAACATGCGGCAAGGATCGTACCGCGGCCTGGCGGCGACGGCGAATGTGTTCGCGCGGGAAACGCATATGGATACGGTGGCGCGAGCGGCACAGATGGATCCGCTCGAATTCCGCTTGAAGAACATTTCTGATCCGAGGCTGAGAGCCGTATTCGAAGCGGGCGCGAAATCTTTTGGCTGGCCACGGAAGAAAACGCAAGAAGGGCAGGGATTCGGCCTCGGCGGCGGCACGGAGAAGGGCGGCTACGTGGCCACGTTTGCGGAAATTGTGGTGAATCGCGCCTCGGGCGCGGCGCGAGTCGTGCGTGTGGTCACTGCTTACGAGTGCGGTGCTATCGTAAATCCCGACGGTTTGCGGAACCAGGTGATTGGCGCAATTGTTCAGGGGATGGGTGGCGCGCTTTTCGAAGCAATCGAATTCGAAAATGGCCGCATCACCAACGCGCACTTCGCACAGTATCGCGTGCCGCGTTTTCGCGATGTGCCGGAAATCGAGGCGGTACTGATCGACCGCAAGGACATTGCATCCGCGGGAGCCGGTGAAACGCCCATGCTGGGAATCGCGCCCGCCATCGGCAACGCCATCTTCGACGCCACTGGCGTCCGGCTTAATGGCCTGCCGCTGGCTCCAAACGGCGTCAAGACCTAATATTGGAATTTCGGTGCCAGGCAAGCATGGGTAGAGCGCAGATCAGTAGTAATCTGGACTATGTGAGTGCATCCAGATATCCGACCATTCCGGGGAAACATTAAAAGCGCATTCGTTTTGTAATTTCCATTGGCGAAATCAAGCGCGCCAATGAGTTCTTACTCCCGCGATCCTGTCATTTCTCTTTCCGCCAAGTCATTTCCACGCGCACCGGTATTTCATTCTTGACGGGCCACGCCAAGAGCGAGGGCGGATTGATCTTGAAATCGGAGAGCGTAACCGGAATGGTTCCGGAGATGTGAGTCTCGTTTCCTTGGATCGTATGTTCGAATGGAACCTGTTTGTACGCGGCGGTCTGGCCGGCAAACTGAATCTCCAGGTCGGCGTGAATGGTTGTTAATGCGGATGCATCTTCAGGCAAACGGGTGCGCACCGTGATCATCGGAAATTGGCCGCCGCGGGTGACTTGAACCATGTGAAGATCGCGGTTGCTATCCCCGGAATCAAACGATTTGACGGGCACCGCGATGAGCAAATCGCATTGTCCAGCATGGCAGACGCCCTTGCCTCGGGCCGCGTGGCTCACGCCATCAACTTGATGGAGCGGGTGAGAGACATGATACGTGAGAGAGCATTGTTCGAGGACCCACTGGCTATCGGTTTGGGCCAACGCGGGAAACGCCAAAAGCAGGACAGAAATCAGTATTCTTCTATTCATCTATCCCCTCTAAAACTTAAAGGATACGGAAACAATTGCGGCTCCGTACGCCGCGGCTGTTACGATTGCAACTGGCCCGTGCGCGCTGGCGAACCCGTGAATCTTTTCTCCTTTGCTCTTCTGCTTATACGCAATCGCCCCCAGGATGGGTGTCAGGATCATTCCTGGGCCATGGATCCAGGCCAGAGCCTTGTGCAAGCGGATGGGCCCGCGGGCTTTGGTTCCCGGAATTGAGGGCGCGCGAATGGCGTAGAAGGCGCTAATGAAATACAAATCCGCCGTCGCCGAGCCCAACGCAGTGTGCCATAAGCGGTCGGTATTACTAATTTTCTTGCCACCGGCACCCAAGGAAGTAAAGACCGTGGCGATCAAGGGTGCGGTCGCTATCAAACCGAGGCGCTGATGTATTTTGAGCATATGTGACCGCTTATCGAGCCTCGCCTGATCCTGAGCACTTCCCTGAGTTTCCTTTGCAGGGAATCCCAAGTCCTGAAGCGTGGGCTCTGCCGATTTGCCGGGAGGTGCATTCACCGGATTCTGGGGAGATTCTGGCGTTGGTTTGTTGCCTTGGGTTTGTTGCTGCATCTGTTCAGCGCTCAAGGCGACGTCCAACGATTGCTTGGCACTCGCAGCGAGAGACACTTTAGTCATTTTGGTATTGAAGCCTTCCGCTGAAACGGAGACCTCAAAATCTCCTGGCATTTGATCAGGCACGCTGTAGAACCCGGTAGAATCGGTGCGGGTGTCGGTCGATTGCCCCGTAGTTACATTCTTCACGGACACTTTGGCGTTGGGGACCGCTCGTCCCGAAGAGTCGGTGATGGCGCCAGCCACGGTGACGCCAGGAACCTGCGCCCGCAACGGGGCCGAGACCAAGGGAAAAAGCGCAACAATCCCCGCGATAACGGCAAACGCCGGCACTCGTAGATTCATATTAAATCCTCCTGTCGATTTTGCGGGCCTGGAGGGTGTGTTGGCCGGAAAACATCGCGGCCGATGCGGAGATAGAAATAGCCGGGATTTCCGATTTGGACCTCTTGCTCGCACATCGTACGCTTCTCCTGCCTTGGAGACAACGAACTTGCCACCAGAGCAAGCCCCGGCGAGACCACGAGGTTCCGACAGCTCGTTCTTGTCGTCTGACGAGCCCTCTTGCTGTCGCGTGAGCGATTTCGCAGACAATTGAAAGAGAGAAGAAAGCTCTGGTCTTGCTTCTCACCCACCAGGTGTGCCCCTCCGAAGAGTCTTCACGGCGATTCGACCCGCAGAAATACTGATGAAGAATAACGCCAAAAGGTTTGCTGGAAAGAGTTCATCTCGGGAATATGGGTTAATTCCTCTGTCCCGTTAACTTCAAACCTTGGAGACTGGATTAGCTACGCGCTTGAAAAGCTACGTAAAGCCGGTGAAGCTCTTTGACCGTCATGGGGCCTTTGCGGATTCGCAAAGCGATCTGCTGTGTTTCTGGTTTTCCGCTCAGCGCAACCCAGATTGTATCGCCCGACCTCAGATCACCAAGCCTCAGGCCCTTGCCTCGTTCGTCCAGAAGCGCCGTTCGATCATTGATGTTAACGAGGAGCGTCACTTCGGTGGGCCGCTTCAAGAGGAGCTGCGACTTCCCGGTGTCCACGGCAGCAACGATGAAGAACTCTTCGCCAGCGGCATTTTTCTTTCCTTGCGCGTGCCCCGGCATCGCGGCCAAAGACAACGCAGCCAGCATAACGAGGACGGCAACGGACACTCGAGCGGGCTTATTCATAACGCAATGCGTCCACCGGATGGAGTCGAGCAGCCTTACGCGCCGGGTAATAGCCGAAGAAAATACCAACACCTGCCGAGAAGAGGGCGGCCACGCAAACCGACAGGGTGGAAAGCAGCGTCGTCCAATTGAAAATCTTGGAAATAATGGCTGAGGCCGCCATGCCAAGAAGGATTCCGATGGTCCCGCCGAGCATGCTGAGGACGACCGCCTCAGAGATGAATTGCCATTCAACTGCTTTTCGTGTGGCGCCGACGGCCATGCGCAAGCCAATCTCGCGAGTTCGTTCGGTGACGGAGACGAGCATGATGTTCATGATTCCGATCCCACCGACCAGTAAGGAAACAGAGGCGATGCTGCCGAGCAGCAAGGTCAGAATCCGGGAGGTCTGAGCCTGCGCTTGCGCTAAATCCATGGGACTGCGAATGATAAAGTCGTCGTCTTCATCCGGACGCAGATGATGACGCTGGCGGAGAAGGACGCCGATCTGTTTCTGGGCTACTTCCATCTCCGCCTGCGAAGTAGCCGAAGCCATGATGAATTGCAGCCAGTCGATGCCAGAGATTTTTTTCTGCACGGTAGTGTACGGCATGATCAGCGCATCGTCCTCGTCCGTACCGAAGGGCGACTGCCCCTTGGATGCCGGGACCCCGAGGATCCGGAATGGGATGTTCTGGACGCGAACGATCTTTCCTACAGGATCCTGGTCGCCGAATAGCTGGTGGACAACGGTTTTGCCCATCAAGCAGACATTGGCGGCAACATCCACCTCGCGCTGCGAAAAAATGCTGCCGCTCTCGATCGGCCAGCGGCGAATCCGCATGTATTCGGGGGAAACGCCACGAGCGCGCGTGGACCAGTTCTGGTTTCCGTAAACAACCTGAATGGAAGCGCCGACCCCGGGGGAGAGTCTCGCGACGGTGGAGATATGCAGCTGAATCGCTTGGGCATCGGCGAGCGTGAGCGTTTTGGTGGCCTGGCTGCCCAGGCGCACACCGGCGGTATTCACGCTTCCGGCGGCGATGAAGACAATGTTGTCGCCCAAATTCCGGATTTGCTCCTGAACTTGTTCCCCCGCGCCCTGTCCAATGGCGACGGTGCAAATCACCGCGCCGACACCGATGATGATGCCCAAAGTAGTGAGCAAAGAACGCATCTTGTTCGCCGCAAGGGCGTCAAGCGCGACGCCGATCGTTTGCTGAGCACTCATCGCGGACCCCGCGGTTGCTGCTGAGACGTGATGCCGGGCGCAGTTTGCGTTGTGCGCGTCTCACCGCCCTGTTGCGCAGTGATCAGGTCATCGCCTTCCTTCACGTCTCCTTCGAGGAGCTGGGTGTTGGAGTAATCGGTGATCCCTACGCGCACCGCGACGGGAACCGGGGTATTGTCCGCGGCGACCTTCCATACGACTTGCCAGCCTCCGAGGTGAGTTTCCGCCGCTTCGCGTGAGATGTGATGCTGCGCATAGATTGACTGGAGTTGTTGCCGGGGGAGGTCCGGCGTATAACTCAGCGCTGAATTGGGAATCCGGATGGCGTTCATCGCGTGGCCCGTCGGAATCGTGACGTAAGCGGTCTCTCCCGGGAGCAGTTTTTCCTCTGGATTGTCAAAGTTGATGATCGTGTCGTAGGTGACGACGTTTTGCACGGAGTAGGCATTCAGCCGGACGGCGCTTACCCGGCCAAGAAAGAGTTCACCGGGGAATGCATCCACTTGAAATGTCACATCGGTCCCGACGCGGATGCTCCCCGTGTCGGATTCATCGGTCTTGGCATAGACCTGCATGCGCTTCAAGTCCTGAGCAATCGTGAAAACATTTGGCGCCTGGAGGGAAGCGGCAACGGACTGGCCCACCGTGATGTTTCGTGCGACCACCGTCCCACCGATAGGAGAAAGGATCGTCGTGTAGCTGAGGTTGGTTTCCGCTTGTTGCATCGTTCCCGTCATGGCTTGGAGCTGGGCTTTTGCCTGCTGCAGCTGGGCGCGAGCCTGGTCGACAGCCGCATTTGCGGCACGAACGTCCGCTTCTTTCTGTCCAAGGGTGGATTGCGTCAAATCATTTTGGTCGGTCGAGACGACCCCGGCGTGGAAGAGATCTGCGGTTCTTCGTGCGCTCGCCTTCGTATACGCTAAATCAGCCTCTGCCTTTGCAACCGCTGCCCGGTCGACCTCGATGGTGGCTTCGAGGGTCTTCACATTGGCTTGTGCGTTGGCTAGGTTCCCTCGCGCTGTCATGACCTGCGCCTGGTAGATGGCAGGGTCAAGTTGCGCCAGCACTTGACCTTCGCTGACACGGGTGTTGAAGTCGGCGAAGATGTACAGGACCGTGCCGGAAACAAACGAGCCGACCGGCACGGTGGTCAGCGGATTGATGGTGCCGGTCGCTTGAACCGCGGAGTTGATGTCGCCCCGCTTGACGCGGACGGTTGTATACTTGATCTCCTTGGCGTGGCCCGTCCAGTAGTAGCCGCCCGCGGCCAGCGCGCCAATCACCACGCCGCCGATAATCAAGGCCCTCTTCAAGTGGCGCTTTTTGTGGAATTCCGCCATAAGCTTGCCGTGGACTTGTGCCTCGCTATCCATTTCCATTGTCCCTTCACAGCGTGGCAACTGCACCCTACCCAGTTGACAGCGTAGCGGAGTACAAGACCTGTCTGAAGGAGGCGCATCACAATTGCCCGTGATGCACGTCACACAGCGAAACGTGAACACTGGTGAATGCGGCCATGGATTAATGACCTGCGTGTTCCTGATGCAGCTTGCGAATCACTTCGACCGAGCAATGCGCGTGGATCGCCACACTTTCCGACACGCTGCCCAGCAAAATTCGGTCAAAGCCGCGCCGGCCATGAGAGCCCATAACGATTAGGTCTGCTCCCCATTGCCTTGCTTCATCCAAAACAACGATGCGAGGGTCGCCGAGAGGGGTCGTTTCGCCGTCCGCGACATTCCATTTCGCAGCAGCCAATAGCCCTCGCGCATGTTCCACAGCTTCCTTCGCGTGAGTGCGGGCACTTTTCATCAGTTCATCGAGAAGACTTACCGGAAACGCTGAACTCAATGGATATCCGGCTATCTGATTGTCGGGAAGGACGACTTCCACGGCGCTGACGATCTTGACTTGGCTGCCTTTGGGCCAAGGACGGCTCGCGATGGAGTTGGCCGCCGCGACAGAGAACTCCGATCCGTCGGTGGCCAACAAGATCTTCAGTGGGTGAGAGGAAGCCGGAGATCCGTGCGAGCTCGGACGCACAATTTCAACGGAGCAGGGCGCCGTGCGAAGGATCCCCTGCGCCACGCTGCCCAGCAAGAAGCGCTTCAGCGCGCCTTGTCCGTGCGAGCCAGCCATTACAAGATCAGCGCCCCATTGCTTGGCGTATTCCGCTATTCCGCTCTTTGGAAAAGCCACGAACGATTCGTAATTCACCTTATGGCCCGAGCGAGAGAGGGTCTCGGCGGCAGCTTTCACCAGCTCCTGGCCTGTACGTTTCGCGTCTTCGATGGCCAACGGAAGTTTTGCGAATGGCTGGGGATCGACGACATTTACGACCGAAAATACTGTTCCTGTGGGCCACGGGCGGGCCGCGGCTTCCTCCACCACGTACTTTGAGGCTTGAGAACTATCGATTGTGAGTAAGACTTTCATGTCATCCCCCATTGGTGATCTCTCGACGGACCTTAAAGACCTTCCCTCCCGGGTTCAAGAATGTGGCCAAATTCGCGGTCGACAAAGGCCTGTCGTCGCGGCGGCTTGAAGCCGTGATTGAGGTCACAACCGAGCTTGACTTAATTTGGTTATCAGGACGGTGAAAATCAAGCAGTGATATGAGTCACTTCCCGCCGTGACTGGAATCACTGCACCCGAAATGCCCTTGATTCATCATTGTGCAATTAGAGGTGTAAGATGGCAAGCGTCGAAGCGAGTAAGCGCATTAGGCTAAAAAATATTCTTTATCTGACAGACTTCTCGGAGCCTTCGGAAGCCGCTCTGCCGTTCGCGATCGAGATCGCGCGTGCGTTCAGCTCCAGCGTGTGTGCCTGGCATGCCCTGGTTCCTTCCACGGTGGCTTACATGACACCGGAATCGCCCGCCTCCGCGATCGAATGGCAGGAAGAATCGGCGATAGAGGAAATGCGGCGAGTCGACGCTCGGCTCATGGGCCTGCCTCACGAGACCATCGTCGAACGAGGGGGCGATATCTGGTCGGCCCTGGAGAAGGCTCTTCAGGAGCACGAAATCGACTTGATCGTGCTGGGCACCCATGGGAGGACAGGAGCGCAGAAGTTTCTCCTCGGCTCCTCTGCCGAAGAGGTGTTCCGCCGTTCGCGCGTCCCCGTCATTACCATCGGTCCGGGAGTACGGAGCGGCGCCCACAATGACGCGCGATTCCGTTGCGTGCTCTTTCCAACGGATTTCACTCCCGAATCATTGGCTGCTGAGCCGTATGCCGTCTCGCTCGCTCAAGAGAACCAAGCCCGGCTTATTCTTCTACACGTAATTAGAAAATTCGCGCAAGGCCCGCGTGCCGATGCCGGGGAATTATCCGTGGCCGAGGCCATGCACCAACTCTACGAATTAGTTCCGAAAGACGCGGAGCTCTGGTGCCGTCCGGAAGCGCTCGTGCACTACGGCGAGCCATCGGAAATGATCCTTAGAGCGGCTGAGGAACGCGGCGCGGACTTGATCGTGATGGGAGTTCGCGACGCCTCAGGCCACCCGACCGCCGCGGCGCACTTCGCCAGGGCGACGGCCTACAAAATCGTCGCGAACGCTCATTGTCCGGTCCTGACCGTGCGGGAATAGAGGGTCATCCGGGGAGGCTGAGATGATCAAAAAAGTGAAAGGCGGTTATCAGGTCGTATCCAGCAAGGGACGCAATCTGGGCGGGCCCTACAAGAGCCTCGAAGAAGCGAAAAAGCGGCTTCGTCAGGTGGAATTTTTCAAACACCGCAAGGGTTGAGCCGGTAGCGTGTTACCAAAGGCGGATACCCGGTGTTTGGGCGCGTCCTCAAATCAATTCTTGCCAGCCGCAACTTGCAAATCCAATCCGGCAAGAAGAACCGCCGGGTCCTCGGTGGAAGCTGTTTGGAAGCCAAGTTGACGCAGTACGCTTCGCATGACACTGTTTTCCACGAGAACACTCGCCACGATGCGTTCGGCCTTTTCGTTTCGCGCCACCTCGACGAGCCGCCGGCCCAGCTCCCTTCCGAGTCCCTGATGCTGGTAGCGATCACTCACCAGGACCGCCAGTTCCCACTCTTTCGATGTTCCCAGTCTGGAGAGGCGGCCGATGGCAATAATTTCGTCTATTCCCATGCTGATGTCACGCCGCTCCGCCACCAGCGCCATTTCACGGTCGTAGTCGGTGAAACATTTCTGAATCAGCCGTTCATGCGCAGCACGAGCGCTTAATTTTTCGCGGTGAAAGTAACGCAGATAAACGCTGCGATCCGAGAGCGCTTCGTGGAATTTCGCGACCAGCGGCTCATCCTCAGGGCGAATCGGACGGATCGTGACCGGCGTGCCGTCGCTCGTCTTCCATTGCCCCACATACTGCATGGGATAAGGGCGAATCGCCGGCCTCGGCAGTTCTTCAGGCAGAGTTTTGGGGTCGTGCAGGATAATGCGCGCATCCAGGGCAAGCAATCGCTTGGAAGACGCGAGCAATGGATTGATATCAATCTCCTTGATCCACGGATGTTCGATTACGAGGCGGCTGAAACGCACGAGGAGTCTTTGCAACTCTTCCAAATCTACGGGTGGGCGGCCCCGCACGCCCCGCAGGGCTTTGAAAATATGCGTTTGTTCCATCAAGCGTTGTGCCAGTGTGGCTGTGAGCGGAGGCAAGCCCAGTGCGCGGTCGCCGTACACTTCCACAAGCTGTCCCCCGGAGCCAAACAAGAGAATTGGACCAAATTGCGGGTCAACGCTGCTGCCTAAAATCAGCTCGTAGCCATCAAGTTTCACCATGGGTTGAACAGTTACACCCAGGAAACCGCCTGCGCCCTCGCTGGCGCGAACCGCGGCAGCAATCTCCCGGTAGGCATCGCGCACACTCTTCTCATCGGCCAGATTTAATTTCACTCCGCCCACGTCGGTCTTGTGTGTGATGGTTTCGGAGTGCACCTTCAATACCACGGGGAAGCCCAGCTCCCGGGCGCAGCTGACCGCGTCCTCTTCCTCTCGCGCTACGCGCGTATCCACCGTCGGGATGGCGTAGTGCGCGAGCACTTGTTTCGATTCGAACTCGGTTAGTAATGTGCGTCCTGCGCGCCGGACAGCCTCGAGATTTTGCTCGACATTCGAGCGCGAAGCCGCTTCGTAGGCGACATCCTCGGCGAAAGCCGGCGTTTCATAGAGGCTTTTTAGGTTTCTGCTGTACCGCCACATGTATTCGAACATGCGCGCTGCCGTATCTGGATAGGCAAACGTGGGAATCCCGGCGGAATTCAGAATTGTTTCGCCTTCCGCGACCTGTTTGCCTCCCATCCAGCTTGCAAGAACCGGTTTTCCGTAACCGCTCGCGTAGGGCTTCAGCTTCTCGGCAACCTGGGCCGGGTCCGTCATGCCCTGAGGCGCAAGAATCACGAGCAAGCCGTCGCTGTACGGATCCTTCACCGCCAGGTCAACCGCCCGAGCGTATTGCTCCGGCCCGGCATCTCCGAGGATGTCAATTGGATTGCCATGGCTCCAGTGAGGGGATAGGAACTGGCTGAGCGCTTCAATGGACGCGTCGGAAAGAGGAGCAAGCTCGCCGCCGGTACCGATGAGAGCGTCGGTCGCGAGCACGCCCGGGCCGCCGGCATTTGTGACAATGGTCAGACGTGGCCCGCGGGGACGCGGCTGTCGAGCGAGTGTTTCCGCCATGTGAAAAAGATCGGAAATACTTCGAACGCGCAGCACGCCGCAGCGGTGCAGGGCGGCGTCGAAGACTTCGTCGCTGCCGGTCATGGCGCCGGTATGCGAGGAAGCGGCATGCGAGGCGGCTTCGGAACGGCCGGCCTTGATCACGATGATGGGTTTGCGCAGCGCCACTTGACGCGCGGCCGAGAGGAACGACCGGGCGTCTCCCACCGATTCCATATAAAGGAGGATGCTCTTCGTGCCCGGATCTTCGCCAAAATAATCGATCAGGTCACCCCACCCGACATCCAGCATCGAGCCCGTGGAGACGATGGCACTGAAGCCAACCTGCTCTTCGAGGCTCCAATCGAGAATCGCCGTGAGCAGGGCGCCGCTCTGGCTCAGAAACGCCACGTTCCCAGGTTTCACCATGTCATGTGAAAACGTGGCATTGAGGCCGGCGAGGGGATTCATGATTCCCAGGCAATTGGGACCAATCAGGCGCATGGATCCGCGGCGAAGCTGCGCCTGAATCTGGCGTTCCAGCTCGGCGCCTTCGGCTCCACGCTCTTTGAAGCCCGCGGAGATCACCACCGTGGATGCGACTCCGGCGTCAACGCATTCCCCGATGACATCTGGCACGGTTGGCGCAGGAGTCACGATAATCGCCAGATCGATCTTTTCCGGCGTTGCAGCGATGCTCGGATAGCAAGGCCGTCCCAAAACCTCTTTTCGGTTGGGATTGATGGGAAAGATTTGGGCTCCGTCGGAAATCGCGCCCAAATTCACGAGCAGCGTCCGGCCAACGCTGCCTTCGCGGTCCGTCGCGCCAACTACTGCCACAGTTCGGGGGGCGAACATTCTGTCGAAGATCGATCGGTGCATTCCTGTTTCAACAACCTCCGCTGCTCAGTGGACATTCCATTCCACCACATTCCACGCCGCCTCCCCTAACCTGTTTTGCAGTTTGTGAAGAGTTTGACCAGGCTGGCGATGTGTTGCATGTTCCGGCACGAGCATCGGCGAGACTTTCTAAGTTAAAATGCGTTGCTCACGGACCATATGAAAGCCTGCCTGCTTCCGGAACCTGCTCCGATCGAGACGAATCCGCTTGTGTATGGCGAGGTACCCGCGCCGCGCCCGGCAAAAGAGGAAGTGCTCGTTCGAATTCGTTATTGCGGCGTTTGCCGGACGGATCTGCACGTCATCGAAGGAGAATTGCCGCGGCGCAAATCGCCCGTGATCCCAGGGCATCAGGTCGTCGGAGTTGTGGAAGCGCTGGGCGAGAACGCTCGAAGATTTCGCATCGGCACGCGCGTGGGAATTGCCTGGTTGAACCATACCGATGGCGTTTGCGAATACTGCCGTGCCGGAGCGGAAAATCTGTGCGACAACCCGGCTTTTACGGGTTACACCGTGGATGGAGGCTATGCGGAACAGATTGTTGCGCCGGAAAATTTCATATATTCGCTCCCCGAGGCTTTTCCCGACGAGCAAGCGGCACCTCTTTTGTGTGCGGGCATCATCGGCTTCCGGTCGTTGCGGCTCTCCGGTATCAAACCGGGTGGACGATTGGGGTTCTACGGCTTCGGGGCAGCCACCCACGTGGCGATTCAAGTGGCTCGCCACTGGAACGCCGAAGTTTATGCCTGTACGCGTGACGTCCGGCATCAGCGCCTGGCGCTCGAGCTTGGCGCGAAGTGGGCCGGCGGCACATTTGCGGAGCCGCCCGTGAAGCTCGATGCCGCAATCGTATTTGCTCCCGCCGGGGAGATTGTTCCCGCCGCGCTCAAGGCCCTTCGCAAGGGGGGCTCACTCATTCTCGGCGGCATCCACATGAGCCCGATCCCGTCCTTCGAGTACGATTTGCTCTATCAGGAGCGCGTGATTCGCAGTGTGGCCAACAACACGCGGCAGGATGGCGAAGATTTTTTGCGCGTCGCCGCGGAAATTCCCATCCGGACGCATGTCCAGTTATTTCCTTTGCGCGAAGCGAATCGGGCGCTTAATGCGTTGAAGAATGACGCAATCCCCGGCGCAGCCGTTCTTCAGATCGAGGCGTAACTTGAGCGAGTGGCGCGACATCCCTCAAGCGGCTGCGGCTGTCTTTTGCACCACGGGGGATTGCGGCCCATAGACTTTTTTCAAACTTCGAATAACTTCCTCAGAAGTCAGTTCGCAATAACCCTGCAACTTGTCCTTATCCGTATGAAGCACGACGTCGTCCATGGACAGGATTCCCTGCGAGACACCTTCCTTGTCCACGACCGGAAGGCGCCGGACTTGCTTCTTTGCCATGATCTCCAGCGCTTCGTGAATGTCATCATTGGGCTTGCACGTAAACACTTCTCTCGTCGCGATCTCACCCACGGTAAGGTCGCCGGGCAGCCGGTTCCGTGTTCCCAATGCGATGCAAATGTCCCGGTCGGTCACTACTCCGATTAGTTTTCTATTTGCGTCGACGACAGGCAGCATCCCGCAGTTGCGGTTCCACATGTATTCAACTGTTGCGCCCACGTTGGTTTCCGGCCCACAAGTAACGACAGAGGGCGTCATGATGTCCTTTACTTTCATGTTCTTTCTCCTTCCTTTTCTCCGTTCAAATTCTTTCCTCGGAGTGAAACACCAGCTGTCATTCATGAAGACCGAGCTCGTCTTCCTTTCTTTTTCCGTTAATCAACAGACAAAGATCATAGTTAATCGTCCCTATCTCAGTGACGCTCATTACGGTCCGAAGTGACGCCAGGATGGCGTGTCAAGCCACAGACCGTAAGGTTCTTCGCGTCAGGGCTTTCTAGTCAGCGCCAAGGGTCTCGAGCGCTGCCCGATTGGAGATCATCATCGTCGAACCTTGCAGCGCGACGAGGCGCCGGGCTTTGAAATCGCTAAGCGTCCGGGTCACGGTCTCGCGGGTTGTACCAATGAATTCCGCGATCTCTTCGTGGGTCAGCGGCAGTTTGATTTGCGTCCCTTCCTTTGTCTCTTTCCCCTTGGCGGACCAATCCAGAAGCACGCGCGCAAGTTTTTCCGGAGCGGATGCAGAAAGAGCAACGGTCCGCAATTGTTCGCAGGCGCCTTGGTAGAGCGAGCTAAACTGGTTCACCACACTTTGATAGACCTCGAGATGCTTCGCAACAAACCGGAGAAAGTCATCGCGCCGGATAAACGCCAGCTGGCATGGATGAAGGGTCTCGGCGGTGACCTCATAGGTGTTGCCCGACATCACCGCCATCAAGCCAAGGATCTCTCCCGGCCGGGCAATTCTCAGGATTAGCGTCTTGCCGCCGCTGGAGCTGATGGAGAGTTTTACCTCCCCTTCGCAGAGCACGAATACTCCGCGCGGATCCTGCTTCTCCATAAACAGGACCGCTCCCGCGGGATAGCTCGCCGAGGATCTCACGGCATCGAAGTCTTTTAGTGCGAGCGGGGAGAGCTGGCAGAAAAAACCGCTTGCCCTCGTCCTGCACGTCTGGCAGCTTTCGTTCGTTTCGAATCCATATGGTCCGCGCATCTTACCCTCCCTTTTTTCCATTTCTCGAATTCTTTTGCATTGCTTCTTCGGCAAAGTATTTGGTTAAAGGTGAATCCGCCAAAATTTCCGCCTTGGTTTTCCCGTAGATCTCCGCCAAGAGCTTTCTCCCGTTTTCGTCCACAAACGTCACTCCGCAAAGATCCACGCGCAATTTCCTCGACCCGAGGGATGCAGACAGGTTCTGCCAGGTGCGCCTGAATTCGGCCACCCAGGCATCAGAAATACTTCCCTCCGGTTTCACTGTCACAGTTTCCGGAGTTTCTAAAACTGTGATTTTCAACACACACTCACCCGTGCATTTTGTGCGCCACATCACAGACAGTTGTGGCAATTGGGAAGATCTAACAAAAAAAACGAGTTACAGTGCTATAAGGATAGATTAGGCATGTTTTTTTGAGATGAGTGACGACGTGATGAGACGATATTTCGTCACCGAGGCTAAATGTAGTCTTCCCGTTTTATTCCCAGTTTTTTCATTTTGGAATTTAGGGTTGTTCTTTTCAAGCCGAGGCGTTCGGCGGCACCCATGGTGCCGCCGATCATTCCTTTGCACTCGCGGAGGACGCGAAGAATGTGTTCGCGTTCCGCTGCCTCGAGGTTTGAATCCCTCGGTCCGGTAGATTCTTCGACGGCATCGAGTTCGGCGAGGGGTGCGCGCAACACTGGTCCCTGCGAGAGGATGACGGACCTCTCGATGAAATTCTCGAGCTCGCGTACGTTCCCCGGCCAGTGCCATTTGACCAGCGTTTGCATAGTCTCGGTGGGAATGGTTTCGATGCGCCGGCCGATGCGCTTCGAATGGCTGCTGAGGAAACAACGGACGAGAAGAGGAATGTCGTCGCGGCGCTCGCGAAGCGGTGGAACAGTAATTGGGAAAACTCTCAAGCGGTAATACAGGTCGTTGCGAAATTGTCCGTTTGCGACCATTTTGGCAAGATCACGGTTCGTGGCCGCCACCAGCCGCACGTCCACCGGAATTGTCTTTGTTCCGCCCACCCTCTCGAATTCCTTCTCCTGCAGTGCGCGCAGAATCTTGGGCTGGAGTTCCAAGGGAAGGTCGCCCACTTCATCCAAGAAGAAGGTTCCCTGATGGGCCAACTCCAGCCGTCCGATTTTCTGCGCGATGGCTCCTGTAAAGGCGCCTTTCTCATGGCCGAACAATTCGCTTTCGAGGAGCCCGGAGGGAATGGCGGAGCAGTTGAGTTTGACGAAGGCGTGATCTCGGCGAGGGCTCAGCTCGTGGATCGCACGGGCGATCAACTCCTTGCCCGTTCCCGTTTCTCCGAGGATCAGGACGGTTGCGTCTGTTGTAGCCACGTCCTCGACCTGTTTCAATACGCGCTTCAATCCGGAACTCTCGCCGATGATTTCGTTGAACTGGTGCGCGGTGACGAGTTCCTCTTCGAGATAGCGCTTTTCTTGTTCGCTTCGCCGTAAGGCTTCGTCGTCTTTCTTTCTTTGCGAAAGGTCGCGAATGACGGCGAGAACAATCGGGCCTTGCGGTCGCTCAATGGGGCCGAGCATGATATCGACCGGGAATTCGCTTCCGTCTTTGCGCACTGCAGTGAGTTCCAGCCCCTTTCCCATGCTGCGGGCCACCGGCCTTTTCAAATAGGCTGACCGGTGGTCAATGTGCCCCCTGCGAAAGCGGTCGGGCACGAGAATTTCGACCGGCTGGCCAATGAGTTCTTGTTGTGCGTACCCAAACATGCGCCCTACTTCGGGATTTGTCATGACGATTCGTCCGTCCCGGTTAGCAAGGACGATGGCATCGGGTGCGGCCTCCACGACTCCCCGAAATTTCTCCTCGGCCTCCTTCAATCCCGTTTCCCGGCTTTGCAGCTCCTCCGCCAAATTGCGCACTTTGGACACCAAGTGGGTGATAACGGCTGAGGTTGTCAAAAAAGCTGTGATGGCTACGACATCGATCGGAGCGCTTACCCGGAAAGAGAAAATCGGTGGAACAAAGTAGTAAACCAAGCACCCAACTGCGATGAGCGAGACAACGGCCGCTGAAAGGAAGCTCCCCTGGAAGGACAGCACAATGATAATAATCAGATACAGAAACGCAGTCGTAGCGAGATTGAGATGGAGTCGGAAGCAGACATAGGTTATCAATGCGATAGCAATGCTGCCGGACAAACATAAAGTGACTACACGCCAGAATCTATAGTTTTGGTTATGCAGCATGAGACTCCCCGATGCGGCACGTGGCGATGGAATGGTGGGTACGGTGATGGGTAGGCTTAGCCATACTTAGCGTCTTTCTCAAAGCATAATTGACCTCGCCGTTGATCCATAAGGATTTCAAAGTCTTCACCGCGACGAGACGAACCCGCGCAAGCAGAGGGAAAGCAGGCAGATTATAGCGCATTACGGTGGGTCTCGAAGCACGCGACATTTGCACTAATGCGACCGCCGGCACGAAATCAAGTGATGTGCGTCAATGCAAGTCGGTCCGCCCTTGCGCAAACTTAGGGGCGCAAGAGAGTCCCCCAATGACAAACGGCAAGCGGGACCTGCTGGGGGTGTTGAAGGCCGAATTGGAGTTTCTGGAAAAGGGCGGTTATCGCACACAGCCGAAGAGGCATGACGGCTGTCACTGCAGAACGTGACCTGGCTCACAGATTTGCTTCTTCTAAAAGGCTAAAAGTAGTGAGGCGGAGAGTAAATGAGTTTGCACAGGGAGGTAAAAATGGGCGCTAGGGTAACAACAAGGTCCCCACGACAACCGGTAAAGAGATCACGCAAGGCCGAACGCAGAAAAGCAGCACCAGTTGCGCATTTCGAATCCAGACCGAGCAGGAAGAACGCCCACAAGAAGAGTGGGAGCAATTGGCTTCTTGAAGAGAACGCATTCTAGGATTCAGAAGGGCGTGCATGTAATCCTGCTAAGCCGGCGGGACGGAGGTGAGCAATGGTTAAAGATGAGCGGAATTTGTTAGCCGTCTTGAAAGCTGAACTGGAGTTTGTCCAAAAGGGTGGATACCGGTACACTGCCCGGTCGCCCTGGCGGCCCCAGTTTATTTTTCAAGACTCACCAACGTGCTTGAACTTCGACAGCACTCAGCCGCGGCGGCCCTGCTCAGAGTGTGTGTTAATGGAATTGGTGCCTCCGGGCCTGCGCAACGGCAAAATCCCCTGCCGGAATATTCCTCTGAATGCGCGGGGAGAGACGATTGACTCGCTGTATCGAACGGGGACGCAGATGGAACTCGAGACGGCACTGACCAAGTGGTTGAAATCCGTAATCCAGAAACTTGAACATGAGAGCGCGCGAACTCAACAAGTCTCGATCGGTGCAGAGATTAGACAAAAGGCAGCCGCGAATTAAAGATGCTTCATAGGTCATGGAAGGAAATAGCAAATGTTCTCCACATGTGCTAACCCTGATTGCTGTGCGAAATTCGATTATCGTCAGGGACGCTTTTTCCGGTTTCCCAAGAGTCATCTGGAAGGTGAAATACCGGCGAACACACACTCCGTACAGCATCTCTGGTTGTGTGAGCAGTGCTCCCTGGAATACACGCTAGAATACAAGGAGGGAGTCGGTGTCTTGATTCGGCTTCATTTGCAAGACTTGCCGGGGGCCCTCACGGATCACTTGATTGCAGCCCGTTGAAAATTCAGCGGAACACCCGTTCGACTCGGCGCCAAAATCCAAACTAAATTAAGATGCTGAAGTTCCGCGCTATTTCTGCCGCGAGATTCTTTCGCTAAGCACGGGTTGCTCCTCGAAGAAATTTTTCCCGTTCAACGCAATTTTAGGGAAGTAGGCGTTAAGAAGGTATTGGGAAACCATTCTTTGTGTATTGAAAAATGAGCCGTTCACGGCGATCGCGGAACGCATCACTTCCGCGTAAGCTTCGGGCCGCAAATAATACATTGGCAGAATCACGTGTTCGAGCTTGTTGTAGAGCGACGCGATTTCCACCCCATGCTCTTCCGGGCCTTCATCGTACCCCACCGCCCAGCCGGTTACGCCTTCGAAGTGGCCTTCGAGCCACCATCCATCGCGCACGCTCAAACTCGGGACGCCGTTCAACGCGGCCTTCATCCCGCTCGTCCCGGAAGCTTCGAAGGGCCGGTGAGGAGTGTTGAGCCACAAGTCCACGCCGCTCGCAATCAGGCGGGCCCATTGCATGCCGTAGTTCTCGATGTAAACAACAGGAATGGATTCGCGAAGCGCCGCCGCCGCTTCATACACTTTCCGGATCACAGCTTTTCCTGCTTCGTCGTTGGGATGCGCTTTGCCGCTAAATACGAGCTGAAATGGTCCGGCGCTTTGCCGGATGGCCCGAAGCCTCTCCAGGTCCGAGAAAATCAGATCGGCTCGCTTATACTCCGCCGCCCGGCGCGCGAAACCCAGTGTTGCAACTTTTTCGTTGAGACGAACTCCCGTGCTCTCCTCGATCGACTGAAGCAACTGGCGCTTGGCCCGTAAATGCGCTTGTTGAATTTCGTCCAGCGGGATGCCGATCACGTAGCGCAGGTAGAGATTGTCGTGGCGCCATTCGGGAATGTGCCGATCATAGAGCTCCTGGAACGGCGCCGACGTCCACGTACCCGCGTGAACTCCATTTGTGATGGCGTGGATGGGATAGTTTGGGAACATGTCATGGGAAATTTCACCGTGATGCATGGCTACGCCGTTGATATACCTCGAACAACGAAGGGCCAAATAGGTCATATTTAATTTTCCGAATGGACAACAACGTGTCGCTTCCAGCATTCCGACACGATCCTGGCCGAGCACTTGACGAGCAAGCTCGAGCGGGAATTGATCAAGCGCAGCGGGAACCGGAGTGTGCGTCGTAAAGACACACAGGCGACGCACGGCTTCGATCTCCTCATTTGTCGCAGAGGCTAAATTCGGTCTTCCAACAATCTCCTCCAGGAGTGCGAGTGCTAGCAAAGCGGAGTGACCTTCATTCATGTGGAAGCGCACGATGTCCTTGTGTCCCAGGACTCGCAGCATTCGCACGCCGCCGATTCCCAGCACTGCTTCCTGAGAAAGCCGGTACGATGCGTCTCCGCCATAAAGAGAATTCGTGAGGCTTCTCTCCCAAGGCGGATTTTCCGGCAGGTCAGTATCCAGGAAATAGAGCGGCACCTTCTGGCCGGTGACGCCTGTAATCCAGTATCGCCACGCCCTGATTTTCAGGCGCCGCCCGTCCAGCTCCAGGTTTAAGGTCGGTTCAGCGAGCTCCAGCTCGGTCTCCGGATGCCATTCATCCGGCTCTTCAGTTTGCCGGCCTTTTTCATCGAGATGCTGCCGGAAGTACCCTTGGCGATGCAGCAGCGTTACGCCCACGAGGGGTAGGCCAAAATCCGCAGCTGAGCGGAGCGTGTCTCCCGCCAGGACACCGAGCCCGCCGGCGTAGGTTGGAAATCGCGGGTCCGCCGCAATTTCCATGGAAAAGTAGGCAATTTTGATTTCCGGTTCGTCTGTCATTGCCCTTCCCGATAGACCGCAACTTACATTGCGAGAAGCCGCGAATTCTCGTTTGACACAAGCCACTCAACCGTGAATTGTCAGGACCGGGCAAGTTGCCTGAGAGACTACCTTATGTGCTATCGCAATCGGCAGATGCGTTGCCGCACCGGGAATCCCGCTCTCGGGGTGCGCGCCGATGACGATCAGGTCCGCATTCCTGTTTTTCGCGACTTGCAAAATTTTCTCCGCTGCGTCGCCCCGTTCAACCACATAATGCGGCTTGCAAGAGGCTTCCATTTCCGGCGGGACCAATTTGCGCAAGAGCTGTTCGCTCGGTGCCGTAAGTTGTTCCGGGGCCACGAGATCGCCGGTCTCTCGCTCCGCCACCACATGCAATAAGGTCAGATGTGCCTGGAATTCCTGCGCGAGCGAGATGGCATAGGAAGGGGCCCGGGATGATTCGGAACTGAAATCCGTGGCGTAGAGAATTTCGCGTATGCGCCCCGCTTTCGCGGCTTCCGCCGGCGCATGGGGACCGACCGTCAAGACAGGGCATGGAGATTTCCTGAAGATATCTTCGGCGATGGAGCCGAGAAAAAACTTTCCGATTCCCGACCTCCCGCGTGTGCCGATGATGATCAAGTCCACTTTGTTCTTCTCGATCGCGGCCGCTACGCTCGGCCAGATGTCTCCTTCCTCGATAAGGATTTGGGGATGGAGGCCCGGAAATGCGGCGGTGAGAGCTTCTCTGTGTTTTTGATCTTCCGTCTTCGCAGCTGCCACGAGAGTGGACCAGCCGGCGGGAGAGGCCATCGGACCTATGACTCCGGGCCTCACATGCAAGGCAAAGAGATTTGCGCAGTAGCGCTTTGCAATTTCAGTCGTATAGGGAATCGCCGCGGCTGCGGCGTCCGAGAAATCCGTGGCAAACAAAATATTCTTCAGCTGAATTCGAGTGCGTGTGGCGACGGCATTCATACAACACCTCCCATATATTGCTATGTAGCCCTTCGGGCCGTCGGAACGCTGTGACGCGCATCACTGAGAGGCGTGACCCATGTCGCAAGAAGGGATCAGCAGGCTCAGAACGCGGAAGCCCCCGCATTGAATCCGAAAAGCTAAACGCTGGGATCTTTGCGCATGGCAATGCTCAGGCACAGTGGATTTGAGTGGCCACCTCGGGCGGGAAACCCACGAAATGGTGAACCGGGTATCTCTCCAGCGAGGTCAGGGTTTGCTTCCTGCGCTCGCCGGTATCGTGTTGGGCGCTTCGGCCGGCTTTGTCACCGGTGTCGGCGCCGGGGCTGGCTTCGATAGTCCCTGCGAAGCGAATATCGCGTTGAAGATGAATTTGTATGTTCCGTGGGATTGCCCGCGCCACTGCGGCCGGAAACCCAAGAGATAGATACGGCCTTTGCCGTACTGCACTTCCATCGCCGCGGCTTTTCCCTGGATCTTTTCGGGATGCAGCAGGTAGCCGCTCATGAGGGGGCTTTGCTCCTTTGGGTAAGCCGCCAGCACGCGGCCGCGAAAACCATCCTTCGCTTCAAACGCCGGCCCGCCCTCAAACATCACGATAGGATCGTGCGGAAGTCCCCAAACCGCGGCATCGTTCGGGTCCTGGATTTCAACGCGCAATAGCGCACCGGAACAAAAGAATTCCTCATCTTTAAGTCCAGATAAGACATTTTTCACCGGCAGCCCGAGGTCGTCGATGGCGAAAAGCGAAGCATTGTTGAATGTAATCAATGTTCCGCCCGCTTGAATAAATTCCCGCAACGCGGAAACGCCGGCCCCCCCGATGCCGCCGGTGTATTCTCCGCGGATAGTTCCCGGTCCAAAACCGCTGCGGAGGGTTTCTGGACCAGCATCGGGAAGAATAACGGCGTCAAATCGTTCGCGCAGGCTCCCGGCCTGAATATCGCCGTTGCGCAACGTCACCGGCGCGAAATCGTAATTTTCGAGGATCCATCGCGACCAACCCTCATCAATAATCGGCACCCACGCGCGATAGAGTCCGACGCGCGGCTTTTTCACGGCCACAACATCTTTCGGAGCTGCGGCCGCCGCCTTGACCGCCAGCGAATTATCGCGCGCGATTTTATTCATCTTTTCCCGGTCAACACCGGTGATTACAATTGCGCCCGCTTCCGCTCCCACTGGCGTTTCGCTTTCCGTGGTCGCGAATCCCACGCGGCCCCCACTCGCAAGAATGTCGTTGACAGCCTTAAAGCTTGCATTCGGCTTGTGGCTCAGCACAAACACCGCTCCTATCCCCTCCACATTTCCCGCTGGGGACGTGAATTGCTCAATGCGTTTCAGCGCCGCCCGTTGTTCCGCTCCCACGGGTTCCAGCACCGGCGCGACCTGCACGCCCATCTGCATCGGAAGCGTCCATCCGGTGACGTCATACGGAAGCTTTGGCGCGCTCGTCGGCGTCTCCCGCAATTCCGGGTACTGCTGCGGCTCAAATAGTTCCTTCACCAGAGGAGAAAATGGCTGGTCCATCAGGACGACCCAGGTGCCCGGCGCGTAGTCGCGCCCGTTCGCATGGAACGGCTTCGCCGCTTGCTGAACTTCAATTCCATTGACCATGAGTTTCTGCACCAGGATCGCCGCTTCGGGAAGATCGCGTTGTTCGAGCGGGATGACGTAGGCAAACGGCGGCTCTTTGCGGAATCGCTCCATGTTGTCGCGCGCCGCCTGATAGCGGTTGAAAAGCAATTCCTCGCTGTATTTCGCCGAGGTGTCGAGCACCGCCATCGACGCGCCCTCCATGTAGTTCACGGCGTCACGCAGTCTCCACCAGCCTCCCTTCCATGGGCTGTTGTAGAAAACCTCCGAACGCAGAGCGCGATGGTCCTTCGGAAATTCATCCACGGTGTAAAAGCGCGGCGTCGCATAGCGGTACAGCGCCGTCTCCGTGAAAAACGCAATGCTGTTACGGAATATGTGCGTGTAATCGAGGAAGCCGGGATACCAGTTGTCGAAGCCCACGCGGTTGACCGCGCCCGGCATTCCGTGGGCATCCAGGTAGGCGGCAATGTCCGTGCCGATGGCGCTGAGCCAGCGTCCCATCAAAGGATGCATGTTCGAGGAGATCGGTTCGACGAAAGGTGGGATGAAAATGCGCGCGGGAAACGGCGCGGTCTGGTGGTGGCAGTAGAAAATAACCGGGTCCCACTCCAGTTCCGTGCGCGTGACGTCCTGCGACTCGAGCATGTTGTTCATGTAGCCGTCGCGATTGTTATCGTGGCCCACGTATTCTTGGTAAAGATCCGGCAGCGGGCTGACCTCAAAGGTGGTGCCAGCATTTTTGCGGTACCACGCCACGACTTCGTTCTGCCCGTCGGGATTCAATGTCGGCCAAAGCATGAGGATCACGTTGTTGAGGATGGCATCCACTTCTGGATCACCCTGCGAGGAGACCAGCTTGTACGCCAGATTGATGGATTGCTGCGCTCCGGCCACCTCCGTGGAGTGCAGCCCGCCATCAATGTGTACGATCGCTTTGCCTTCGCGCGCAAGCGCCCGCGCGGAATCGTCCGTGAGTCCGCGCCCGTCAGCGAGTTTGCGTGAGATGTCTTTGTACTTATCCAAATTCGCAAGGTTTTCCGGCGACGAGATGATGGCGATCTCCCAATCGAGACCCCGCGTCGTTTTGCCGACGGTGATGAGTTTAATCCGGTTCGAGCTGGCGGCCAGTTTGCGAAAATACTCACGGGACTCGTCGTAAGTCGCCAAATAGAAATCATCGCCGGGCCTGTGCCCAAGCACGGATTCCGGCGTTGGCACATTTGGCGCTGGGTTCGTCGTGTAAGCCACCTGGGCGGGGATCGGAGTAGCAGCACCGAGGAAAATCAGGCTGGCTCTTATCACCAGCCGCTTTGTCATTCTCTTCATGGCAGACAGTTCCCCCTGATTTCAAATATTATTCGCGAGAATGCGGCCTGCAGAATTCCTAGGTCTTGACACGCGGTGCGCGAAACTCTTTCTCGGGAATCGATTACACCGTTTTGTCCTTCGAATAACAGAGCTTTTCCAGGCTGCACTCGGCGCATTTCGGTTTGCGCGCCGCACAAACTCGCCGTCCGTGCCAGATCAATTGATGGGAAAACTGGATCCACTTTTCGCGTGGGATCACTTGCATCAAGTCCTGCTCGATCTTTTTCGGGTCTTCGTTCCGCGTCAAGTCTAGTCGATTCGAGAGACGGATCACATGCGTGTCCACGACGATCCCGCTGGCAATCCCAAACGCAGTGCCCAACACGACGTTGGCTGTCTTCCGCGCCACGCCCGGCAGCGTCAAAATCTCCTCCATCGTGCGCGGCACCTGCCCGCCAAACTTTTCCAGAATTGCTTTGCTGGCGCCCATTACGGACTTCGTTTTATTACGGAAAAACCCCGTCGGCCGAATCTCTTGTTCCAGTTCATTCGGGTTCGCATGGGCGAACGCTTCCGGATTCGGGTACTTCTTGTAGAGCGTCCCGGTCACTTGGTTCACGCGCACGTCCGTGCACTGCGCCGAGAGGATTGTCGAAACCAGAAGTTGAAACGCATTTTCGTGTTTCAGCTCGCACGTTGCGTTCGGATACGCTTCGTCCAGTTTCGCGAGGATCGCCGCGACGCGCTTCGGGTCAGTCCCCGCCGCGCGCGGTAATTTTCTCCGGGCTTTCGCCGATTTGGCGGGCCTGGCCATTTTCTTTTTGCGGCTTTTCCTGGCAGTCATGGCAGGGAAGAATATCACACAGCGGCAGAGCCGTTCTTGCCGGACCATGTTTTCTGACTATTGCACTTGTGAAACGTCGAGTGCGGCGAGCAGTTTGCGGAACGCTTTTCCGCGATGACTGTGTTGATTCTTTTCGTGCGGAGAGAGTTCCGCGAAGGTTTTCTTCAGCGGCGGACAATAAAACACCGGATCGTAGCCAAAGCCGCCGCTTCCGCGGGGCGAACTCAGTATCTCGCCCTCCACGCGATCGGTGACGATCGCGATTGCATGGCCCTGCTTGGCCAGCGCAATGATACAGACAAAATATGCGGCGCGCTGTGAGCCCGTCTTTCCTTGAAGCTTGCCAATCAGCTTGCTGATTCGCTCCGCGCTTGTAGCGTTGGGTCCCGCGTAGCGCGCCGAGTGCACACCAGGTGCGCCGCCGAGCGCCGGCACCACGAGTCCCGAATCGTCCGCGAACACGAATCCTTCGGTTAGCTGCGAATAGCGGAGTGCTTTTCCAAGCGCATTTTCAGCAAAAGTAGCGGCGTTTTCTTCGAACGAGGGCAGGGAATCAAATCCGGGGATCGGCTCCAGCTCAACCCGCGAAGACAGCGCCGCAGTTTGGGCGAGTGCGCGAAACTCAGCGAGTTTTCCCGGATTCGACGAGGCGAGAAAAAGTTTAGCGGGCGCGCGCACTGAACTTTACGGGCAGGACGGCGCGCTGCTCTTCGGTCAGCCGGCGAATTCCTGCGGCCGCAAGCGCCAGCAAATCCTGCATTTCGCTTCCGGTAAACGCGCGCCCTTCTGCCGTGGCTTGAATCTCTACAAAATGCCCGCTCCCTGTCATCACGACATTCATGTCCACTTCCGCGCGCGCATCCTCTTCGTACACCAGGTCCAGCAACGCGCGGTCGTCCACAATGCCCACGCTGGTTGCCGCAACCGCGTCAATCAGGGGCGACTTCTTCAAGATGCCCGCCGCGACCAGCCGTTCGAACGCCAGCGCCAGCGCCACGAACGCTCCCGTAATGGAAGCTGTTCGCGTCCCCCCATCCGCCTGGATGACGTCGCAATCGAGCCATACCGTCCGCTCGCCGAGCGCCTCCTGATCCGTCACCGCGCGCAGCGAGCGTCCGATGAGCCGCTGAATTTCTTGTGTGCGGCCTGACTGTTTGCCTCGCGCTGCTTCCCGCGGCGTTCGTTCTTCCGTCGCGCGTGGCAACATTCCGTATTCGCTGGTGACCCAGCCTTTGCCGCTCCCTTTCAAAAAAGAAGGCACACCGTCGTCCACCGTCGCCGTGCAGATTACGCGCGTCTTTCCCAACTCGATGAGCACGCTGCCTTCCGCCGTGGAAATAAAATCCGGCGTAATCTTCAGCTGCCGCATCTGGTCCGCACCGCGGCCGTCGCTTCTCACTATTCCTCCCGCTGCTACCCGCTGCTCTTTTCCTAATCTCAAGGCTTGTGCTCTGGCTGCGCCAGTTTGCCGGGCGCATTCCCCGGTGTCAACTTTCCGGGTTCCGCCGCGGTTTTGTCGGCGGCAGGTGCATTTGTCGCAGGTGTCGCGGGGTTTTGTGCTGGCATCGCTGGCGCCGTCGCGGCCCTGGTGTTGACCACGAAAGTCCCTGTCAAATCCAAATGTCCCGCCAGCGTCTCCATCTCCTGCCCATGAATCAGAATCTTCATCCGCTGCACCTGGGAGACATTGGCTTCCAGCGTTCGCGCAATCGAGTCCACCGCCAACTGTTCGCTCTGAATTCCCGAGGGGATGGAAGTCGCGAGCGCCTCTGAAAAATCGGCGATCCCGGTGCCGTCAGGCAGTAAATAAAATTCCAGCAGCGCCGCATCCGGAGGCAATGTCCGCAGCTCAACATCCACCGGCCCGGCAAGCAGTGTGTTCAGCACCTGCTTGGCCCGCAGCACGGGATCATCGGAGAGCGGCAGCTCGACGGTCGTCGGCACCAGCACTCCGTCCTCGGTGCCCGAAGCCCAGAATAGTTTTGTCGTCACGCGCGGCTGCCCGGGATTCGCGGGCAGCGTCAGCGTCAATTCCCGCCTTGCTTGCTCTTCGCTCTGCTGCTGCAATCGCGCGGCGCGCTGCACCCGGCGGCGCAAGATCGGAAAATAGATCGCCGCGGCGATCACCGCCAGAGCCAGCCCGGCCAGCAGCCACACTCGCCACCGCGGCGTCATGGCAGGGCCCCCGCAGCCGGCGACGCATCATAGATCGGCCGAAACGCAGCCACTCCGCGAGCGATGGCATCGGCAACGCCCGGCGCCATGTGTTCGAGCGCCGCGCGATCGTCCACCGTCACGCTCGACACTTCCACCGCAATCGCCGGCGCCGCGGTGGTGCGCAGTTGCCGCACCGCTGCGCTCTGCGACGTGCCCGGCGATCCTTTGAATTGTTGTGCAAGCTGGCCTTGTACCAGGTTGCCCAATTTCCGGCTCAACTCCAGGAAAGGCGCCTGCGCGCGGTCCCAGGAAAGCATTTCCGTCGTGTTCGTCTCCGCCGGAAAATCCGTCATGATGTAAACGCGCACGGTTCCAGGCAGCCCCGTCGACGACACGTGCAGCGTGATGAACACCGTGCCGCGCTGCGCATTGGCCATCGCCGAGCGGTCGTCCAGCGAAGGATCGTCGTTTCCCTGCCGCGTCTGACGCACCCGGAATCCCTGCGCCTCTAGCGCTCTGCGCGTGGAATCGGAAAATTCCAGCACGAGATCGCTTTCCCGAAGTCCGCCGGTCCCGCGCGCGCCAGGATCAGTGCCTCCGTGAGCCGGGTCGAGCACCACAACACTAAGGCCACCACGCTGCGTTTGTCCCGCCGCAGGAGGAACCAGTGCAGCTTGGGCGGGTGCCGGCTGGGGCACGGGCGCCTGCGTTGCCGCGGCCGGCGGGTTCTGCGTCGAAGTCTGTGAGGAAGAATGCAAGGCCACAGCAGCCAAAAAGACTGGTAGAACCCACCCGACAAGAAGAATTACGTTTCGCGAAGAGATTTGCACATTGAGCAGCATATCAAAACTCTCCGCCCATCCGCGCGGCACTAATTCCCTTGCAGCCACAAAAAAACTTCCTTTCCCAAAACAAAACCGCCCGGCTCGTTCGGGCCGGGCGGCAGGATTTCGAAAAGGCGTTAACTTTTACTATGCTGTTTCAGCGTCTTCAATAATGACCGGCTGTATCTCTGGCCGCAACTTTCTCGTGGCCAAGTACACCACGAAGCCCGCCACGATAATCAGCGCGCCAAACACCAGCCCGTTCAGCCCGAGCACGGTTTCACTCCCGCTCTCAACGAGCGCCAGAAGGAGCAGCAATCCCGGGAAAACTCCAACCAGAATCGCGCCCGTCATGCCCCCTGGTACACGGAACTCCCGCTTCAACTGCGGCTCGCGGATGCGCAGCACCACCAGCGTGACGAATTCCAGCATCAGGCTGGCCCCATAGAGCATGATGTCCAGCGTGATGAGCCGCTTAAACCCCAGCCCGAGGCACATCGCCCAGCAGGTGGCGCACACAACAATCGCTACCCAGGGCGCTTGCGTCTTTGAGCTCAGCTTGGCAAACACTTTCGGGAGCATGCCGTCCCGCGCCATAGCCAGCGGCAGCCGGGAGTAGCTCATCACCAGCGCATTAAACATTCCGAACGCGCTCATCATCCCGCCGAGCACCAATAGGAAGCCCAGCCAATTCATTCCTCCCCACGTTCCACCTATCAGCCCAGCAACCTGAGCCCAGGCACCGTCGCCGCCGAAGGCTGAGGCAGGTACCCCGGCGACGTAAACAGCCACGAACGGCAAAACATAAGTCAGGGACACCAAAATGACCGCGGCAATCATTGCCTTGGGGTAGGTGCGTTGCGGCCGTTCCACTTCCTGCGCGATCGTCGAAGCGTTGTCCCAGCCCATGTAATTCCACATGGCAATGAGGATCCCACCAAGCAGGCCCATCGTTGTTGTTGCTGGTGTGACATGTGAATTGGCCAGTGCTCCGATCTTGAATGGAGACATCAAAACGATCAAAGCAAATGGCGCCGAGAGCAAAAAGAAAAGCCAAAGTGAAGTGATTCCGACCACGCGGATCCCGGCAAGATTTAACCCGGCACAAGCGACTATCACAAATAATCCGACCATTCCTCCGCGTGTGACCACAACGCCTGGCAGAACTTGCAGCCCGTGCCCTTCGCCAAACCAGGGCGCGACCTGAGTCAGGTATGCAACAAACAGCGTCGGGTAAATCGCCATATCGAAAATGCTGGCCGCCAGCGAAAGCCACGCTTCCTGAAATCCCCAGAAATTTCCCAGCCCGCGCCGCACCCACGCGTAGTATCCGCCCTCAGCCGGCAGCGCGCTCGAGAGCTCCCCGATCATGAACGCGGTCGGCAGGCTCCACAGCACGGGAAGAAACAACAAAATCAAAATACCGTGCCCGTAGCCTGCGCCGTGTACGATCTCTTCCGTGCCGTATGTGCCGCCCGACACCATAAAAAACGTCGCGGCGACTAACGGCCAGAGCGTTAGCTTTGCGATTCTTTTTTTCGCTGTGGAAATTGCCTGGGAAGGAATTTGGGCGGGCAATGATAACGTGCTCAATTTTTACTCTCGTCCTCCTTGAGCGAACGTCCCTCTCGCCGCTGCGGTGAAGCGAGTTCGCATTCGCAGGATACAAGGTTCATCCCTGCATGCAAGAGAAAAATGCATCCCAGCAATTTTTTTTCTCCTCTCCAACTGGTACCTCCGTACTGCCCAACCGGCCCTCTGCGCGTCCAAACAGGAGGCCACACCCGGTTTGGCCTTTGTGCCGTTGTCACCGGAGGCCTGTGGTACACTCCGCGGTTTGTTTGGACCCCATTTCTCTCTAAGGAGTCTCGTTGATGAAATTTGCCGTTCCGCTGTTCCTGCTCGGCGTAGTTCTAGTCCTGCCGCCCGCCTCCCGCGCGCAGACTCCCCCTCCCACGCCCCGCGCCATCACCATTGACGACTACTTCCAGATCCGCGAGGTCAGCGACCCTCAACTCTCCCCCGACGGCCAGTGGGTCGCCTACTCCGTCAGCACACCGCTCCTCAAGGACGACAAAAGCGAAAGCCGCATCTGGATGGTTCCCACGGCCAACGGCGAAGCGGTCCCCATGACGGCCGAAGGAGTTTCTTCCTCCCATCCCCGCTGGAGCCCTGACGGCAAGTTCATCGCCTTTTTGTCCGCGCGCAACGAAGGCAAGACCCAAATCTGGTTCCTCAACCGCCTCGGCGGCGAAGCCCAGCGCCTCACCGACACTCCGCAAAACGTCGAGGATTTCGCCTGGTCCCCGGACAGCCGCCGCCTCGTTGTTATTCTCCGCGACCCTTCCCCCGAAGAGCTCGAAGCTGCAAAGAACAAAGACGATAAGGACTCCGCCGGCAAGGAAAAGAAGCCTAAGACGCAGAAGCCCTGGGTGATCGACCGCCTGCAATTCAAAGAAGACGAAGTCGGTTACCTAGACCGTCGCCGTACCCACCTCTACACCTTTGACCTCGCCTCGAAGACCTTTACCCAAGTCACTTCCGGTGACTACGACGACTCCGAACCTGCCTGGTCCCCCGACGGCAAACTGCTGGCTTTCTCGAGCAACCGCTCCGTTCCCGACCCCGATCGCACCTACAATTCGGACATCTGGGTCGTCTCCGCGGACAATACTGACAAGCGCGCCCACCTCATC
>JBIOGB010000016.1:0-73586 GCA_044447665.1 Candidatus Acidiferrales bacterium
CTCTTCCTCCGCACCCCATCCCCTTACCGGACCGGACCAGAAAGTGTCAGGTATGTGCCCGGTCTAAACTGTCAGGGATCCCCCCGGCCGCACAGAGTCAGCTCGCTAACTTAACTAATGTGAACTAACGGCTTGCTTGCGCCACCAATCCTGGCCGGAGGCAGGGAGAGTATAAACAGGGTCGTAATACTCGTAGCGGCGCGTGAGGGCTTCGGGATCGTCCATTTCGATTCCGGTTCGGTAATTCTTTGTCCAGTAGGAGATGCCCTTCTCGCGGTCGTAGTCTTTGAGTTGATGCACCCAGCGCTTGCCGACGAAGGGAACGTCGCACACCACTCGCGGCGTGGCGAAGCCCGGCAGATAGCCCATGATGTTGTGCTGCAATTGTTGCGCTTCGTGGATCGCCAGCCGCCAGTGTTCCGCGTTGGGGATCATGTCGCACTGGTAGAAGTAGTACGGCATGATTTTCGCATGGTCGAGCAGCGTGAAGCACAAATCGAGAAGTTCCTTCGGACTCGTGTTGACCCCGCGCAGCAATACACCCTGATTGCGCACATCGCGAAATCCGATTTCCAAAAGTTTCTTCGCTGCCTTGGCAACCAGCGGTGTAACCTGGCGCGCGTTGTTCACGTGCGTGTGCACCGCAATGTCCACACCACGCTCGCGCGCTTTTTTCGCCAGGCGTTCCAGTCCCTGAATCACTTCGTCCTGCAAAAAGTGCTGCGGGATGCCCATCAAGCCCTTCGTCGCCAAACGAATGTCGCGAATGTTCGGCAAATCCATCAGCGCGGAAACAAAAGACTCCACCTGACCGATGGGAAGGTTGGCCAAATCGCCCCCGGAAACAACGACATCGCGAACCGAAGGAGTGATGCGCAGATATTCGAGCATCTGCGTGTAACGGTCCTTTTGCGGGATCTGAAATTTCAACTTAGTAACCTGAGGAACATCGTTGCCTACCAGGTCCATGCGCGTGCAGTGACCGCAATATTGCGGGCAGGTGGAAAGCATTTCGGCGAGAACTTTGGTGGGGTAGCGGTGCGTCAGGCCTTCGACCGCCCACATCTCCGCCTCGTGCAAGCTGTCGCGGCTGGATTTCGGATGGCTCGGCCAGTCCGGATTCCGGTCGTCAAAGGCAGGCAGCATGTAGCGGCGAACCGGGTCGTTCCAAAGATCTTTCTCGTCCATAGTGTTGAGCATCTGCGGCGGGATGAGCATGGACATCGTGGCGCGCTCGCGAATATCGCGCTCGATGCTCGCGAGCAGGCTGTCAGGGAGGAGGTCACCAAAGACCGCTTTCAATTCCTTCAGATTCTTGACGGTGTGGCGGCGCTGCCAGAGGGCTGTCTCCCACTCGGTGGTGGTGACATCTTTGTAGCCGGGCAGGCGGCGCCAATCCGGCTCCTCGAACTCGCGGTCGAAATGATATTGAAAGGGCTGCTCGCTTGCGCCGACTTTTCCCGCCGGCTTCCACGTGGGCCGCGCCGTTTTCGTTTCACTCATGATCACCACTTTTCTGATGATAAAATTTTATCTCATTCGTGGCTCCATGGGCTAGTGCGTTGAAGTGCCACAAGAACTTCAGCGCCTATTGAAGCGTTGACATTTGATAGCATGACCGAGCTTGGAGGGATGGACGGAATTGACGGAAAGAGCGAACGCAGCCGCGCGTCTCGATCGCTTGCCAACCTCGGCGTTTCATCGCCGGATCCTGGCGCTGATCGCCATGGGAATGTTTTTCGATGGCTTCGACGTCTACCTTGCGGCCACCGTTTTAGGAGCCACGCTCAAGAGCGGTTTTTCAACGCTGAGCCAGAACGCTCAGTTCGTTTCCGTGACTTTCGCAGGGATGATGCTGGGTGCTTTGCTGACAGGCTTCCTCGGCGACCGCTATGGCCGGCGCTTTACGTATCAAGCCAATCTCGCCATCTTCGGGCTCGCATCGATCGCGGCTGCTTTCGCGCCTTCGATGCGCGTCTTGCTGCTCTTGCGCTCCGTCATGGGACTCGGACTTGGGGCGGAAATCGTTGTCGGCTTCTCGACGATGACGGAGTTTGTCCCCCCGCAAACACGAGGAAGATGGCTTGGAGTTCTCTCCGTCATCGTGGTATCGAGCCTGCCGATCTCCGCGCTTGCCGGAACGCTGCTGATCCCGCGTTTCGGCTGGCGCATGATGTTTGTTCTCGGCGGATTTGGCGCGCTGATTGTCTGGTATATGCGAAAGGCGTTGCCCGAATCACCACGCTGGCTCGAATCGGTAGGCAGAGAGGAGGAAGCCGACGCCCTTCTCCGGAACATCGAGCAGGAAATTTCGCTCAAACAGGGGCCTCTTCCACCTCCGGCGCCGAACGCACCTGCTCCGGCTCCGAGAAATCTTGCATCGCTGTTCGGTCCAGCGTTCTTGCCGCGTATGGTTGTAGGGGCCGTCACTTTGATTGTGGCTAACACCATGCTTTATGGATTCGTGACCTGGCTGCCTACATTTTTTGTCCAGGAAGGGCGCAGCATCGCCACATCGTTCGGATACTCTTTCCTCATGATGCTTGGCGCGCCGGTCGGATCGTCCATCGGCGCATTTACGGCGGATTCCTGGGGCCGCAAGCCCACCATCATTGGAGCTTCGCTGTGCACCATTCTTCTCGGGGGCATCTACCCGTTCATCAAAGATGCGGTCTTGCTGCCGATCATGGGTTTTTTGCTGATGATCCCGATCTATGTTCTCGTAACTCTGCTGTTCGCCATCTACGTTCCGGAACTGTTTCCGACGGAAGTTCGTTTACGGGCCACGGGCATCTGCAACACCATCGGGCGGGGCTCGACGATTGTCACGCCGTTCGTCGCCGTCGCTCTTTATCGGTCTTACGGGGTAGGAGGTGTCCTCAGCCTTATGATCGGGTTGCTCTTTGTGCAGATTCTTGTCGTTTTCGTCCTTGGGCTGGAACCAAAGAGGCGCAGCCTGGAAGAAATTGCCCGAGACGTCTCCGCTTCTTCCCAAGCCGCAACACTGTGAAGGCGCCTGCTCACACCATGAAATCGTAGGGTTTCAGTACTCCTATAACGGGGTTCCAATGGCTTTTTAACTTGACATCCCCGGATGCGGAATGCAGAATTCCGCGGAACTGTGCCCCTGAACGGTGCTAGATGCAAGTCCCCCGCACCTCTCAAACCGCTTCTGCACATGATCGGCAGCTCTACGCGAATTGCTTTGACCAAGCTACTCAGTCCGCCTTGAGGAGAGCGTCATGAAATTTTTTGAATTGAAAATGCGCCTAATCGCGCCTTTGGCAGTGATGTGTTGTTTGATCGGCGCTGGCAGCCACGTGGCCCAAGCGCAATTGCCTCCGCCGACCTTTCAGACCGGAGATGTCTTCGTAGGTATCGCCTGTTTCGAAGACTGCGACGGCAAGGTACTGTGGTACCGGCCCAATGGGACCCCAACACCAACGCTAATCGCAACGCTCGACACGGGTCAAGCAAACACAGAAACTACCGGCATGGCCTTCGACGCATCCGGCAACTTGTACGCGACAGTTTTTGAGGCCCAAAATATTGTCAAGTTCGACCACAATGGCAACTGGATAAGCACCTTTGGCAGCGGCTTCACTGCTTTCCCGGAGTCGATCCTCTTCGATTCCGCTGGAAATGCCTATGTGGGGCAGGCGACTGGTGTAGGGAATTCAGGCCCTCACGAGGTTCTAAAGTTTAGTTCCACTGGCACTCCACTCGGCACATTCGTTCCGGCAACCGAGTTCCGCGGCACGGACTGGATTGACCTGGCTGGGGACCAGAAGACGCTCTATTACACATCGGAAGGCTTTTTGGTCAAGAGATTCGATGTGAGCGCTAACGCACAGCTTCTGGATTTTGCCTCAGGTTTACCTGGCCCGACGGCGTACGCCTTCCGAATCCTGCCCAATGGCCAGGTGCTGGTTGCGGACACTGATAGAGTTGTGCTGTTGAATACTTCTGGGAACGTCGTTCAGACCTATTGTGCGGCTCAAGTAATAGAAGTGTGCTCCTCTCCTTTTTCTCTCGAGCCTGACGTCGCGAACCCGGTGATTTTTGGTTTGACTCTGGACCCTGACGGTAAGAGTTTCTGGACCGCGGACCTCCTTGCAGGCACCGTCTGGAAGGTCGATATTGCTACCGGGGCGATCGACCTGACCATTAACACTGGTTCGAATGACGTCGGCGGAGTAGTGGTCTTCCACGAAATTACCTCATCCAATAGCGCGAACCTTCAATTCACTCCAAGCCCGACCCCCGTAACTCACATCGCCACCATCGGCGACCCGAGCAATGGCGCTGCACAGTCCCTGGCTCTCACGGTGGCGAGCGTACCGGATCCTCCTGGTGGTATCAATGTGTCGGTAAGCTTCTTCTACGAGCCTACGGACATCTCGACCGGAACACATGGAATCGGTATTGCGGATGGAGATTGCGAGTTGGGCGCGGACGAGACTACCGACTTTGATTGCCGGTTGACACCCTTCACCTATCCGAATGGGATAGTGCCGGCCGGTGACCGGCTTGTTCCGCACATCATCCCGTCGCACAACAACCTGGGCGTGTGGGTCAGGGTGATCGCCACGCGCGCTGACAATGGCATGCCGGCAGTGGAAGGGGTGGACTACTTTGGTCCCATCGAGTGGTACTATGCCTGGAACTCGAACCCCTCACTGGCCGGAGATCCCCCGAACCCTGCGTATTCGCCCGGGTGGAACAATCAGAATCCGCAGATGTACGACAGACCGGGAGAGAACGTGGATCCTGCGTTCGTCAACAACATCACCACTTACTCCAAATTTAATTGCAATCCAACCTGTGTTGGCACGGCCGACCCGGGCACGGGAGGGAAAACAGGGAAACTAAACGATATCGTGATTGGCGCTCCGCCCAACCCGCCGGGGACGCCGGACACGGTCGAGCAACTGGTGCCGGTGCCGGGTATCTCTCCGTTCGTGTATCTGAAAGGTCTGCCGATGCTGGTTACATTCGAACTGGAAAATGAGAGCGCGGAGCAGTCCGACGGGACTGCTCTGACGATGCCGCACACGGTGATCGTCGGGACGCTGGACCCGAATGGGGTACCGATACAAGTGCAGCCCTTCCCGGGCTTCGGACCGACGACCTTCACCTACAGGCCAAGACTTAAGCTGTACAATACTTGGCTTTCCCCCGCGCCTTATAAGCTCTCTGATGGGACTCCGAACACCGTGTATACGCTGCAGATCAACTCCGATCTGTTCCCGCACCCGGTGAACGCAACATTCAAGGTGTGTACACTGTTACAGGTTCTGACTCACACATGTCCCTGAGGAGCGTAGCAATCTTCACCGATGCGTTTATGTGGCTGGACGACCCTGTGAGGTGCGACTGCTGCCCCGTGGACAACTAGAGCAGATTGAAGAAGTCGCCACCAGTCAGCTGTTGCTCTAGGTGGAGCACGAAGGGAGAATGCCTGAGGGAACTCGAGCGCTTGGTGCTGCGAACCTGGGGCTACAGCGCAAAATTATGGATGCTGACGGACCCACTGATCTGCTTCTGTGTAGATTGCTTTGAAGTCGGCGCGCTCCATAACCTTGTCCGAGCCCGGGTCCTTCTTGATACCGTCCAGCAAATTCAGCGCTTGGCGGTAGTGCGACGTGGCATCGGCCGGCGCTCCCTTTTCGCGGAACATTTTGCCCAGCGAGAAGTGGGCTCTTAAGAGCAGCGGTGGGAGTCCCAATTTTTCACTCTGTAGAACGGCGCGTTCCAGTTGCTGCCGGGCCGCCGAGTAATCTTTCAATTGCATTCTGCCTTCAGCTTCGTAGATCGAGCACTCAATAGAAAGATACTTTAAGCCAAGCGCCTCCGCCTCATCGGCAACGCCTTTAAGCGTTCTCATCGCGCCCTGAGGTTGTCCATCCTCAATGTTGATCTTTGCAGAATTAAGCCTGGATACCAGCAGCAAATGGCGATCAGTCGTCTTGGATGCAGTTTGGAGAGCTTGGTCATACGACGATTTGGCGGATCTGCGGTCCCCGCGGTACAAGAAATTGTCCCCTTGCCAGTTCAATGCCTGAGCTACAAGAGGGTCGTTCTTGAGTTGGCGAGAGAACCCAAGAGCCTCTTCCAGCGTTTTCGCGCCCTCGTCGAACCGTCCAGTCTCCGATAGGCCATTCCCGTAACCGCTGAGCGCTTCTCCCATCCAGAAACTGTTCTCCTTAACTTCACGAAAATCCTGGAGCGCTTGCTTTTTTGAGCTCTCCGCACTGCCGTAGCGGCCTTGATACTCGAATATCGTTCCCATGCTGTAGGACTCAACCGCGGTCCCGTGCTTGTCTCCCGCGTTTCGGTACAGCTCAAGCGCGCGCATGTATTGCGACAAGGCCTGCTCGTACTGCCCCGATTTTACATTGACCTCGGCAAGGTTATGTACGGTGCTGGCAATATCGCTGGGAATGTTGATTTTCTCGCGCAATTGCAAGGCCTGCTCGAAATAGATGCGGGCGTCGTCGTAATCGCCCTTGAAGAGGTAGGTGTTGCCTATATTATTCAGCCAAAGAGCTTCATTGCTTTTGTTTTGGTTGTGCAAGTCTCGGTGGACTTGCAGCGCTTCCTTAAAAAGCTTGAGTGCTTCGTCGTATTTACCACGATCGTCATAATACTGTCCCAGATTGCCCATGACGTCGCCGGCGTCTTGTTGATCGCCGATCTCACGGTAGATTTGCAAGGCATTATTGTAGTTTTTTAACGCCAGATCCGATTTTCCAAGTCCATCGTAAGTCTCGGCAATCATAGTCAAACCATCGGCAATGCCCTTTTTCTCTCCCAAGCTCCGTCTTATTTCCAAAGCTTGTTTGTAATTCTGCAGGGCGTCGTCTGGTTTGTTGAGATAGAAATACGCAGCGCCCAGGACATGCAGAATCGTTCCCTTCTGTTCCTGGTTATCCACCTGAATGGCCAAACTTAGAGCACGGTTCAAGGGATCGAGACTGGATTGGGGATTGCCGCTCAGGATCTCGACCCGTCCGATTGCGAGAAGAGTCGAGCTGTCTTTTGGGTTGGCTGTGAGGAGTTTCTGATAGAACTCTCGCGCCTTCACAAAGTCGCCAGAGTTCTCGTAGATGCTTCCTAGAGCGGACTCAATGTCGGAATTATCCGGCGATATCTTGGCCAGGTTCTGGTAGGCCTCGATAGCTTTAGGGTAGTCCTTGGCGATGCGGAAATGATTGGCCGCGATCAGGTATTTTTCGGCTGGCGGAAGATTCTCGCTCAACTCCACGGCCTTGCGAGCCAACTGTTCCGCATCGGTGTCGTAACCGAGCGCAGAATCGGCTTCCGCCAGATGCGAGTAGGCGAGGGCAAACTGCGGATCGTCTTTGATCGTGGCCTGGAATAATTTAACGGCCTCGAGGTTCTTGCCGTCGCGCAGGAGCTGCACACCCTGGTTGTAATCGCGGAGTGCAGGGACGGATTTTGAAGAGGGCTGAAACGAACTGGCCTTCAACTCCTTCAGCACATCGGGAGAAACTGCAAGGTTCTTGCGGATGAGCTCGGCAAGTCCATCCACACTGCCCGGGATCTCCTTTTCGCCTGCGGCTTCGATCTTCAAGGGCGCGCGGCGGTTGTGTTTCAGATCCAAAAGCGTAGCATCAATGCGAATTTGGTCGCCGAATTTGGCGTATTGGCCCCAGACGACAGTATCCGCGCTGCTGAACTCCGCGATGCGGCTGACCATGGTGGGATCGATGGCGGTGCCAGGAGTGATCCGCAAATCGGAGAGAACCTGGTGCAAGCGGTCGGGAGAAATGGTGCGGAGACGTGCGGACTGGCCCACATCGGTGCTGAGCATGTCCGCGAGGCTTGGGCCAAGCCAATCGAGCGACGCATCGCCGGAAGCGTTGCGGAAAGGGAGGATGGCGAGGGAAGCCTGCTCCACAGGGGCAGCGCGCTTGGCAGGAAAGATCTTGCCGCGGAAAGCAACTGCCAGAGTGGCGAGCAAGACGACCGCGGCTCCTCCCGCGATCCAAGTGCGATAGCGCATGAAGGGTGAAAGTTTTTCGGTTTGGGGAGCGGGGAGCACTGGCGGAAGCGTTGGCGCGACAGTCCGCACACTGGTGGGCATTTCCTGGCCAAGATCCTCGAGGATTTCTCTTGCGTTGGAGAAACGCTGGTCGCGGTCAATTTCCAGGCATTTCATCACTACGTCGCTGATCGCCTTTGGAATCGTGGGATCTAGTTCCGCGGGAGGCTGAGGCCGTTCCTGGGTGCGTTTCAAGAGTGTTGCCAACGCTGTGTCGGCCTTAAACGGGGAAATGCCGGTCAGCATTTCATAGAAAATGATGCCGAGGGAGAACAGATCCGAACGAGGGTCCACCTTGATGCCCTTGGCCTGTTCGGGCGACATATATTCAGGCGTTCCCATCAACGCGCCCGTCTGGGTCATGCCCGGTGTTTCGAGGGAATGCGCGATGCCAAAGTCCATCACGTAGACGCGATCCTTCGCGTCCAGCATGATGTTTTGAGGCTTCAGATCCCGGTGAACCACGCCGGCGGCGTGCGCGGATTCGAGGGCGCGGCAGACCTGGGAGATGATTCGAACGGTCTCTTCCGGCGGAAGTTTTCCGCGCTCCCGGAGAATGGCGCGAAGGTCGCGGCCTTCGACGAACTCCATGGTAATAAACTTGAAGCCCTTGGCCTGACCCAGATCGAAAATGCGAATGACATTGCGGTGTGTAACTTCGCGAGCGAGGATCAGCTCCTGTTTGAAGCGGCGAAGAATTTCGGGATTGCTGGCGAGGTCGGGGCGGATCAGCTTGAGAGCGACGAGGCGCTCGAGCTCGATGTCGTGTGCCTTGTAGACGGCGCCCATCCCGCCCTGCCCGAGCAACTCCAGAATTTCATAGCGATCCGCCAGCAAGGTGCCTACGAGGGCTTCACCTTGTGCGTAGGGGGCATCGGGCTGCGGAGTGACTGCGACCGACCACGCCGAAGTTCCGCGGGGAGTGGCGGAAGGGGGAGCGGTGCCGCCAGCCAAGGTTGCGCCGAGTGTTCGGTCATCCAGCGGAAGCGGCGTGCTGCACTTGGCACAGCTGATGGCAGTGGGCGGGTTCTCCGCCTGACAAAGAGGGCATTGCATTGGCTGGCAGTCTAAGGGATCACAGCTACCCCTCATTATGTGATTTCGTCGTGGAAATGCAAGCGGCAGTTGAAGATACGGGTTGAGACGCAAGCCAGGGCAGTGATCGCCGCGCGCAGTTGAGAGGGCCAGACGGCGGGGACGAGCGCAGCTGTTGACTTCGCGAAGGCTATGCGCCCAGGCTCCTTCACAGAATTCTTAGATAGCCATCACCCTTTCCTAAGGCGGCTTCTTCTACACTCCGTTTCGTTGGATAATCCGGTTTAGCGGATCGGAGAGAGCTGTATGCGAGACGTACTCTTTATTCTTGTGACGGTAGTCTTCTTTGGCGTGGCGATTTTGTATCTGCGCGGGTGTGAAAGGCTGAGATAGGGCGGGCAACTTCCATGCTGGAAAATATGCTTCTCATCGTAATTTGCGTGCTGTTGTTTGGATATCTGATGGTGGCGCTGCTGAAACCGGAGAAATTCTAGTCATGACGGCGAATGGCTGGTTTCAAATCGGCTTCTTTCTGTTCGTGATCCTTGTGATTACGAAGCCGCTCGGCGTTTTCATGACGCGCGTGTTCGATCGCAAGAAAACTTTTCTCGATTTCGCACTGAGGCCGATCGAACGGCTGATCTACCGGTTAACGGGGGTCAAAGAAGAGCGGGAAATGCCCTGGACCGAGTACGGAGCAGCGATGCTGCTGTTCAGCGCGGTCTCCATGATTCTCTTGTATTTGATCGAGCGGACGCAGAAGTGGCTCCCGCTCAACCCTCAGAAGCTTCCCAATGTGGAGCCGGGCTTGGCGTTTGGAACCGCGGCGTCATTTACCACAAATACGAACTGGCAGGCGTATACGCCCGAAACAACCATGAGCTATCTGACGCAGATGGCGGGCCTGGCATATCACAACTTCGCTTCGGCGGCTGTTGGAATCGTCCTGGCCATTGCTCTGATCCGAGGGATTGCGCGGCGCGAATCGAACACCATCGGCAACTTCTGGGTGGATTTAACACGGTGTCTCCTCTGGGTTTTGTTGCCTATTTGCCTGATCGGATCAATGGCGCTGATCTCTCAAGGCGTAATACAGAACCTGAAGCCGTATGCCACTGTTCAGCTTGTAGAGCCGCAGGCCGTGCAAACGCAAGGAGCGGACGGCAAGACAGTCACCCAGACGATTACGCAGCAGACGATCGCTCTGGGTCCGACAGCCTCTCAGGAAGTGATCAAAGAATTTGGGACGAACGGCGGCGGCTTCTTCTATGCGAACAGCGCGCATCCTTTTGAAAATCCGACGCCCTTCACAAATTTCCTGCAAATGGTTCTGATTTTCGCGATTCCCTCCGGCTTGACGTACACGCTGGGGCGAATGACGGGTTCACAACGGCACGGTTGGGCAGTTTGGGCGGCGATGGCGGTGCTGTTTCTGGCCGGAGTGACCACCGCGTATTGGGCCGAGGCTCGGGGGAATCCTCTATTGTCCGGCGCTGACCAACACGCCAGCGCTCGTCAGCCGGGTGGAAATATGGAAGGGAAAGAGGTGCGATTCGGGATCGCAAACTCGGCTCTCTTTGCGACGGTTACAACCGATGCGAGTTGTGGAGCTGTTAACGGTATGCACGACTCGTATACGCCGCTGGGCGGCATGGTCCCCCTGATCAACATCATGCTGGGGGAGGTTGTCTTCGGCGGCGTTGGCGCCGGGCTCTACGGCATCGTGGTGTTTGTGATTCTAGCGGTCTTCATCGCCGGGCTCATGGTTGGACGAACGCCAGAGTATCTGGGGAAAAAGATCGAATCTTATGACGTCAAGATGGCCATGCTTGCGGTCCTTATCCTCACCGTTACGATTCTCGGATTTTCGGCGCTCGCCGTGGCCGAGCCTTTTGGCACTGCAGGCATCTCGAATCCGGGACCCCACGGACTGTCACAGGTGCTCTACGCTTATACGTCTTCGACGGGGAACAACGGTTCGGCGTTTGCCGGCTTAAACGCAAATACCATGTGGTACAACACGAGCACAGCGGCAGCACAGCTGTTAGGCCGATTCTTCATGGTCATTCCCATTCTCGCCATTGCCGGAAACCTTGCGAGGAAGAAGACGAAACCGGCCTCGCTCGGGACCTTTCCCGTGACCGGGCCACTTTTTACTACGCTTCTTGTATCCACCATCTTAATCGTCGGCGCGCTTACGTTTTTCCCGGCGCTGAGCCTCGGCCCCATTCTTGAGCATCTGCTCATGCTTGCCGGGAAGTCATTCTGAGGAACTTATGGATTCGCTATCCCAAGTGAAGGCAAAGCCGCTCTTTGAACGGAAGATCGTTTCCAGAGCCGTAGTGGATTCGTTTCGCAAACTGCATCCGCGGACGATGGTGAAGAACCCGGTCATGTTCGTTGTCGAAGTCGGGGCTGTGCTCACCTTGATTCAGTGGGCGCGCGACTGGTACCACCACGCTGGGCAATTTGGCTTCGGTCTCCAGATCACTCTGTGGTTGTGGTTCACTGTTCTCTTTGCCAATTTCGCCGAGGCCATGGCGGAAGGACGAGGCAAGGCGCAGGCAGATACACTGCGGAAGGCCAGAGCGGAAACGCAAGCGCGTCGTCTGAAAAGCGACGGCTCCACGGAAACGGTACCCAGCTCGAATCTACGCACCGGGGATATCGTGCTGGTCGCTGCGGGAGAATTTATCCCCGGCGATGGTGAGGTAATCGAAGGCGTTGCTTCCGTCGACGAGTCAGCGATTACCGGTGAATCCGCCCCGGTGATCCGCGAGTCGGGCGGCGACCGTTCCGCTGTAACCGGTGGCACGCGGGTACTCTCGGATGAGGTCAAGATTCGCATTACTTCAAACCCCGGCGAAACTTTCCTGGACCGCATGATCCGGCTTGTAGAAGGAGCGTCGCGGCAAAAGACGCCCAACGAAATTGCATTGAACATTCTGCTGGCCGGGCTGACGATCATCTTTTTGCTTGCGGTAGCGACGCTTCAGCCTTTTGCAATTTATTCGGGATCGCCGCAGACTATTTTTGTTCTTGTGTCGCTGCTGGTGTGCCTGATTCCCACGACCATCGGAGGACTATTGTCCGCGATTGGTATCGCGGGAATGGACCGGCTGATTCAGAGGAATGTGATCGCCATGTCGGGCCGTGCCGTTGAAGCGTCGGGAGATGTGGATGTGCTGCTTCTAGACAAGACCGGCACAATCACGCTGGGAAATCGCCAAGCAACTTCGCTCCATGCGTGCCCCAACGTGGACGAAATGGAACTCGCACGCGCGGCACAGCTTGCCTCGCTTGCGGATGAGACTCCCGAAGGACGCTCGATCGTGGTCCTGGTGAAGGAAAAGCATGGGTTGCGCGGGCGTGAATTGGCGCCGCATAACCCGGTGTTTATCCCTTTTTCCGCGCAGACGCGCATGTCCGGAGTCGATCTGGATGGTCAGCAGATTCGCAAAGGAGCACCGGAAACCATCGCGAAGTACGTGGCGGAGCGCGGATATGAAGTTCCCGCGGAAATCAAACAGCGGGTGACGGAGATTTCGAGCGGCGGCGGCACACCATTGCTCGTGGCGCAAAATCACCGCGTACTGGGCGCCATCGCATTGACGGACGTCGTCAAGGGTGGAATGCGCGAGCGATTTGACCATCTGCGCGCGATGGGCATTCGAACGATGATGATTACGGGTGACAATCCACTGACAGCCGCAGCGATTGCCAGCCAGGCCGGTGTGGACGATTTTCTCGCCGAAGCCAAACCCGAAGACAAGATGGCGCTCATCAAGAGCGAGCAAGCGAAGGGGAAACTCGTGGCCATGACGGGGGACGGCACGAACGATGCACCTGCCCTCGCCCAAGCGGATGTCGGCGTGGCGATGAATACGGGCACGCAGGCGGCCAAAGAAGCCGGGAATATGGTGGATCTCGATTCGAACCCGACAAAGTTGATTGAGATTGTGGAGATCGGAAAGCAGTTACTAATCACGCGCGGCGCGCTGACGACCTTTTCCGTGGCGAATGATGTGGCGAAATATTTCGCGATCATCCCAGCGATGTTTGCGGCGGCCTTTCCGGTGCTTGGAGTTTTAAACGTGATGCGGCTGCGTACACCAGAGTCCGCGATCCTGTCGGCGGTTATCTTTAATGCGCTGATCATTATCGCACTGATACCGCTGGCACTGCGCGGGGTCCCGTACCGCCCGGTAGGCGCGGCAGCGCTGCTGCGGCAGAATCTGCTGGTTTATGGGGTGGGGGGAGTGATTGCGCCGTTCATCGGCATCAAGCTGATTGATGTCGTTATAACGTATCTGCGTCTCGCGTGAGAAAAAGCGATGAAACAAAACATACGAATCGCGATTTGGATGACACTGGTTACGACGGTGATATTCGGGCTGCTCTATCCTTTGGCAGTCACGGGATTGGGGCAGCTCTTCTTTCCCAGCCAGGCAAATGGGGGATTGCTAGTAAAGAACGCCCAGGTAGTGGGGTCGCGGCTGATTGGACAACCCTTCAGCGCAGACCGCTATTTCCACCCCCGGCCATCGGGGGCAGGCAGCGGCTACGACCCCATCGCACCGAGCGGCGGAGCCACGAATCTTGGGCCAACGAATCGTCAGCTGTCGGACAGAGTGAAGGGCGGTGTGGAGAAACTCCATGCGGAAAACCCGGGGGCGCCAGTGCCGGTGGATCTCGTCACCAGCTCGGGCTCCGGGTTAGACCCCGACATTTCCCCCGTTGCAGCCGAATTTCAGATGCCACGCGTTGCACGCGCGCGGGGTATGAGGCCCGACGACCTGCGGTTGTTAGTCGCGAAGCATACTCAGGGCAGGCAGTTTGGCTTTCTAGGCGAGCCGCGCGTCAACGTGCTCGAGCTCAATCTCGAGCTGGATGAAACTCATCCCACGCACTGAGTGCTAACCCTTGCGGGATGCGGACTTCGATGAAGCTTCCCGCGGCGGCTGGAAGCGGTAGCCCACCCAGGGTTCCGTCAAGATGTACTTTGGCTGTGCGGGGTCACTCTCGATCTTCTTGCGCAGTTGATTGATCACCACTCGCAGATTTTCTGTTTCTTCACCATAGTCGGGGCCCCAGACCGCCTGGAGGAGGCGCCGGTGCGTCAGAGGCTTGCCCAGATTTGCGACAAGGAATTTGAGGACGTCAAATTCCTTGGGCGTGAGGTGAACGTCGCTGCCACGAACGGTCAGCCGGCGGCTTTCGAAATCGATGTTGACGTCGCGCGAAACGAAAGGAGGGATTTTGTCCCCTGGGGAATAGCGCCGGAGCGACGCGCGAATGCGCGCCAGGAGCTCTTCCATGCCGAATGGCTTGACGACGTAATCGTCGGCACCGGCATCGAGCGCAAGGACTTTGTCACGCTCCGTCTTGCGTACGGTGAGCATGATGATGGGAGCATCGGAGGAGCGGCGAATTTCGCGACAGGCTTCGATTCCTCCCATGCCGGGCATGTTCACGTCGAGAAGCACGAGATCGGGGCGCTCTTTGCGAATGGAGTCGAGAGCTTCTTCGCCGGTCTTCGCCTCCATGACGGTGTAACCCTGAGACGAAAGAGTGGAACGCATCACACGGCGAATTTGCGGCTCGTCGTCGACGATGAGGATGTTGACTTCGCTCATGTCCTCTCCTGTGCGGAGCGCGCCAAGGGCAGCGTAAATGAAAATACAGAGCCACGGCCAAGCTGACTCGTGACACTGATCGTGCCGTTGTGGGCGTTCACAATGGCTTTCGCGATCGGCAGGCCCATGCCGGTCCCCCGTACAAGATAACGCTGGTCTTTACCACGGTAGAACTTGTCGAAAATCATACCTTGCTCGATGTCGTCGATGCCAGGCCCGCGGTCCGCCACACTGGTAGTGACCGAATCGCCCGTGAGCTCCGCCGAAATCGTAATGGGCTGGTCCTTGGGCGAGTAAAGGTTGGCATTATCAAGCAACTGGACAAGAATCTCTTTGGCGCGGTCGAGGTCGGCGCGCACGGGGGGAAGGTCGGCACTCACGTGTAAGTTAATGTCGCGGCCCGCTAGCTGCGTTTTCAAGTGCTCCAACGCGGCCTGAACAATTTTTCCGATCGGCGTGGGCGCGAATTGCAATTCGACTTCACCGGATTCGAGGCTGGCCATCTCCGCCGCTTCCTCGACCAAGTGGTTCAAGCGGTCACATTCTTCGTCAATGATCGTGAACAGTTCCCGACTTTGCGCTGGATCCGGGGAGGTAGGGGCAAGGAGGCTGGTCACGGCCGCTTTGATGGAAGTAAGCGGGGTACGAAAGTCGTGTGCGATGGAATCGAGTAGGGCGGATTTGAGACGTTCGCCCTGGCGCTCGGCTTCGCTTTCGCCGACTTGCTCGACGGCCCGGGCCCGCTCGATGGCGATGGCGACGAGGCTTCCAATGGCGTCCAGAGTTTGCCGCGAAAGTTCAGAGCCGGAGATGCCCAGGCTCCCGATGGGCCGGACCCCGAGGCGTACCGGGACGAAATAGAGCCCGAGTCGAGTATCCACCGTGATTTCGTCGCGGAGAAAAGCGGTCTTCATGCGCTCTTCGTCGAGGTGGGCGGCTCCGAAGCCGGAACGGTAAAATTTGTCTTTCTGCGGGAGAAAGAGCTCCGCCGCACCTGCCTCAAAACTATCGACGATGTAATTTGGAATGGCGTTCATGAGTTGGAGGACGTTGCCTTCTCCCAGCAGCTTCTGGCTGAAACGGTAGAGTCGTTCAATCTCGCGGCGGCGGTAATGGGCTTCGTCGGCTTCTTTGCGGATTCGCGCGGAAAGCTGGCTCCCCATGATGGAAGAAAAGAGAAATGCGAACAGGGCGACCCAATTCTGAGGATCGGCAATCGTCAAAGTCCCGATTGGGGGAAGAAAGAAATAATTGAAGGCCAGCATCGCCACGATCGACATGATGACGGAGACCACCGTGCCCCAAACGGCCGAAACTGCTAGAATCGCGAGGAGAAAGGAAAGCGCAACCGTCGTTTGATTCACTTGAAGGATTTTGTAAAAAAAGAAAGTGATCCCGGCCACAATGGTTAGGGCTGCGGCGATACCCATCGCGCGCCCCGCAAGAAATCTCTGCATTGCACTATTCTAGCGCAGGTGCCGGACCTGACACGGAGAAGATAGCCTCCTTGCCGAAGAAACCTGAAGAATGGCTCGATATAGCCTCTCCTCCACAGAAAACGAGGGGAATTTTCAAGCTGTTTCTTGGCTATGCCCCCGGCGTGGGCAAGACGTACAACATGCTCAGCGAAGCCGCGCGCCGCAAGAGCCGAGGCGAAGATGTGGTTGTCGGCGTCGTTGAGACCCACGGCCGAAAAGGTATCGCGGAATTGGCCGCGCAGCTTGAAACCGTTCCGCGGAAGAAAATCGAATACAAAGGGACGGTCTTCGAAGAGATGGACGTGGATGCCATCCTGGCGCGAAAGCCGGAGGTTGTCCTCGTCGATGAACTCGCGCACACGAACATTCCCGGCAGTAAGCACCGCAAGCGATATGAAGATGTTCAGGAACTGCTGGCAGCCAAGATCGACGTCGTCTCCACATTGAATATCCAGCACATCGAAAGCATTGCTCCGACGGTGCGCTCGATCACCGGGGTCATCGTGCGCGAGACCGTTCCGGACTGGGTGCCGCTGACGGCTACGGAAACCGTCATGGTAGATTTGACGCCGGAAGCATTGCTGAACCGCATGCGGCGCGGAGACGTCTACAGCGCGGAAAAAGTCGAGCGGTCACTGAAGAATTTTTTTCGCCGGGGAAACCTGATCGCTTTGCGCGAGCTTGCGCTACGGCAGGTGGCCGAGCAGGTGGACCGCAGCCTCGAATCGTACATGGAGGCGCAAGACATCCGGAAGAATTGGGGCGTTCGCGAACGCATGGCCGTGTGCGTGTCGGGAAATCCCGCGGGGCAATACTTGATTGCGCGCGCGGCACGGATGGCGCGGCGAATGGACGCGGAACTTTATGTCATACATGTGGACAGGGAATTCGGCCTGGAAAAAGACAATCAGAGCGCGCTGGCGGCCAACCTGCGCTTTGCAGAGAATCTGGACGCTCAAGTCGTGCGGCTGAAAGGCCGGAGCGTCGCGGACGCAGTGGCGGAATTCGTGCGCACAAAACACATCACTCAGGTAATTTTTGGCCGAGCGGCGGTGCGCGACTGGCGCAAATATTTATATCTTTCCGCAGTGCATCGATTTCTTCGGGAATCTCCCGCAGTGGATGTGCACATTGTCACGCAAGAGGCGGAGGAGTGAGAACCTTATGAGCGGATATTGCGGAAGCTGATGCGCTTGCACCGGAAACAAATTCATGTGGAATGGGGAGATTGCGACCCCGCGGGAATTGTGTATTTTCCGCGCTATTTCGAATATTTTGATGCTTGCACGAATGCTTTGTTCGAATCTGCCGGTTTGCCGAAGCCGGAACTGCTGAGGAGATATGGAATCATGGGTATCCCGTTGGTCGAGGCGCAAGCGAGGTATATCGCGCCGTCGTCCTTCGGGGACACGGTGCTGGTCGAGACGTGCATCACCGAGTGGAAGAACAGTAGCTTCCGCGTTGAACACAAGCTGTACCGCGGGGAGATTTTGGCGGTGGAAGCAACAGAGGTGCGAGTTTGGACGGTGCGAATAGGGAGCGATCCGAAGCTGATCGAGAGCCGCCCCATACCGCGCGAGGTCATCGAAAGGTTTAAGGACTCCTGAGGCGAAGCACTTCTGTTTGATGGCACGCCCCGGGAACAATTCTCGATGCGGACGCAAGTTGGAATTATCGGAGCGGGACCCGCAGGGCTGATGCTGTCGCATCTCCTTCATCTGCAGGGCATTGAATCCGTCGTTTTGGAAAGTCACAGTCGCGAGCATGTGGAATCGCGGATCCGTGCGGGTGTGCTGGAGCAGGGAACCGCGGATCTGCTGCGGGAATCGGGCGTCGGCGAAAGGCTAACCAAAGAAGGACTCGTGCATCACGGGATCGAGCTGCGCTTCGATGGGCGGGGCCACCGGATTGATTTTGCCGACTTGACCAACGGGAAAGGAATCACCATCTACGCGCAACATGAGGTGATCAAGGACCTGATCGCGGCGCGGCTGGCTGCGGGCGGGCAAATTCACTTCGAGACGGAAGCGATTGGCCTCAACGGAATTGAGGAATCACCAAGAATTGAATTTCGCAAGAAGGGAATCACCGGGGAAATCAAGTGCGATTTCATTGCCGGGTGCGATGGATTCCATGGAGTAAGCCGCGATGTGATACCAGCGAGCGTGTTGCGGAAGCATGAGCGGGTATACCCCTTCGGCTGGCTGGGCGTCCTGGCAAAAGTACCGCCGGCATCCAAAGAATTGATCTACGCGTATCACGAGCGCGGATTTGCGCTGCTGAGCATGCGTTCGCCGGAAGTCTCCCGCCTATACGTGCAATGCGACCCCGATGAAGACATCGCTCACTGGACAGAGGACCGGATTTGGACGGAGTTGAGCACGCGGCTGGCGACGCGAGACGGATTCGTGCTGAAGGACGGGCCAATCCTCCAGAAAGGGATAACTGCCATGCGCAGCTTTGTCGCAGAGCCCATGCAATTCGGCAAGCTCTTTCTGCTAGGTGATGCGGCGCACATCGTTCCACCGACGGGCGCGAAAGGGATGAATCTTGCCATCGCGGATGTCAGGGTTTTTGTCCGCGCACTTGGGGAGTTTTATAGCAGCGGGCGGAGCGAGCGGCTCGCAAAATATTCGGAAACTTGTTCCGTACGGGTGTGGCGGGCGCAAAGGTTCTCCAACTGGATGACCTCGATGCTGCACCGTTCCCCGAACGACGATGATTTTTCCCATCGGTTGCGTCTGGCCGAGCTCGGGTACGTGACCAGTTCGCGGGCTGCAGCGACTTCGCTCGCTGAGAATTACGTGGGATTGCCCTTCGACTCGTAGCGGCAGTGCCTTCCTAGCCCTTTGCTTTCGTTTCGGAAAAAATCTCCTGGGCTGCATGGAAAGCGGAATTGGCAGCGGGAACGCCGCAATAGATGGCGGCCTGGAGCAACGCTTCCTTGATTTCATCCTTCGTAACGCCGTTGGTGAGGGCGGCGCGGAGGTGCATGCGGAATTCGTCGGGGCGGTTGAGGGCAACAAGCATCACAATCGTGAGTAGGCTTCGCGTTTTCCGCGGCAGGCCTGGGCGAGTCCATATTTCGCCCCAAGCGTAGCGCGTGATCAGATCCTGAAATTCTTGGTTGAACTCATTGCGGTTCTTCATCGCGCGATCCACGTGGGCATCACCAAGGACGGCGCGCCTCACCGACAGCCCTTTCTCGTAGCGTTCGCGCTCGTCCATCGTAGTCCCTCCTCACCCGGCAAGAAATCGAATCACTTCCGATGAAAATTGAACCGCGGCTTCTATGTTCGAAAGATGCGCCGAGGGCAGCTCCACACAGCGCGCGCCGCGAATCTTGGCAGCTAGGAACTGGCCGTCAGCCGGTGGCGTGGCGGGGTCCAGGGCGCCGCAAATGACAAGTGTGGGTGCGGTAATGGATGAAATGGTTTCGCGCTGATCCATGTCGCGAACCGCGGCGCAGCATGCGGCGTAACCTTCCGGCGGCGTGGCTTCGATCATATGCTCCATCCGTGCGACGGTTTCCGGGGCGGCAGCGCGGAAAGCGGGCGTGAACCAGCGCTCGATGACCGCGGGCGCAATCGATTTCATGCCACCCTTGCTCACGGTATCGATGCGGGCGTTCCAAACGTCCGCTGTACCGATGCGAGCTGCGGTGTTGCACAAGACCAACTTGTGCAAACGTTCCGGCGCGTGCACTCCAAGCCACATCCCGGTCATCCCGCCCAACGATAGGCCGCAAAAATGAACACGGTCGATATTGAGCCGGTCGAGAATATGCAGCACGTCGCGGCCAAGCTGTTCGATTCGGTAGGGGCCTGGAGTGACGGAGGATTGGCCGTGACCTCGCGTGTCATAGCGAAGAACTCGCAGACGTTTTTCGAATTCCGTCAGTTGGGGGTCCCACATCGAAAAATTGGTGCCGAGTGAGTTCGAAAGAACCAGGACTGGTGAGCCCGCTGGACCTGACAAAGCGTAATGCGCGCGGAAGTCACCGATTTCAACGAAAGGCATTCGCTTTACTCGCTTTCCCCGGGATTCTTGAACTTTTTGTTTTGGTGAAAAGTGAGAACACGCTCGATCAGAAGATTGGAAACGCCCAAGTACCGTTGGGGATCGAATAGGCGATCGAGGTCAGCGGAACTCAGTTGTCCGGCGATCGCGGGATCCTGAGCGAGGATGGCTCGGAGATCTTTCTGCGCAGCGTTCGCCCGCCGGCAGGCTGCTTCAACCAGTTGGTGAGCCTGCGGGCGGCCAATCTTGCTTCCCAGGGCCATCGTCACCGCCTCGGCAAAAATCAGGCCCTTTGTCAATTCCAGATTCTCGCGCATCACTTCCGAATGGATGGCGACACCAGGCAAAGTTTCGGCGAGATGATGCAGCGCCCCTCCTGCCAGCATGATGATTTCCGGGAGAGTTTCCCACTCCGCGTGCCAGCCACCGAGGCCGCGTTCGTCCTCCTGCACCATGGCCGAGAGAATCGTGCTGACCAGTGCCGGCACGCGTATGGCCGCGGAGAGAACGACCGCCGAGGTGACCGGGTTGCGTTTGTGCGGCATGGTGGACGAGCCGCCTCGGCCTTCAGCGGAAGGCTCAGAAAGTTCTGCGACTTCGGTCTGTGAGTGAAGCGAAATGTCGCGGGCGATTTTTCCGAGCGTGCCGCTGAGCAGGCCCATCGTAGTGGCAACTTCGGCGATGCGATCACGATGGCTATGCCAGGGAATATCGGGGAGCTCCAGAAGAAGCTCGTCGGCGACCGCTCGTGCCACGTCCAAACCTTTCCCATCGAGAGCGGCGAGCGTCCCCACTGCGCCGCCGAACTGCAACACTTGTATCCGGCGCCGCAATTCGGAGAAACGGTTTCGGTGACGATTCAAAGCGTCAAGCCAGCCGGCAGTTTTGAAACCGAATGTCGTCGGCAACGCTTGTTGCATCCAGGTGCGTCCGGCGAGAGGCGTGGCTCGGAATTGCGTGGTGAGTTCCGCAGAGATGCGCGACAACCTGTCGAGATCCGCGCAGATGAGGTCCAGGGCCTCTCGCAATTGGAGAATGAACCCTGTGTCAATGACATCCTGGCTGGTCGCACCCCAGTGAACGAACCGAGCAGCATCCTTGTCATCTTCCGCGACGAGCGCGGTGAGCTGCTTAACGAGAGGAATCGCCAAATTTCCGGCAAGGGCGGCAGCGTGCGCGAGCTGCTGGAAATTTATGTGTTCCGCACGGCATTGTTTTTCGATGGCGACGGCAGCCGCGGCGGGAATCGCACCGGTGCGCGCTTCCGCACGGGCGAGCGCAGCTTCGAATTCGAGCATGCGTTGCACGCCAGCGCGATCGGAGAAGATTTCGTCCAGCGCTTGCCAACGAAATAGAGGATCAAGTAATTGCATCCGGCGAGTCTCGTCCCTCTCAGCAGTCAAAGAAAACGGTTCCTTCAGAACCCTGCATGACCACGTCCCATGGGAGCACGGCGTCCTGTCCCACCACCCTCTTGGTGATCAGCTCGAATTTGGGCCATGGCACTTCCTCCATAAGCCGCGGATCAGATTTCGCCCGCAGCTTGTTGCTTTGTGGGGCCTAGACACGCTCGAGAATCATAGCAATCCCTTGGCCCACGCCGATGCACATTGTGCAGAGCGCGTAGCGGCCGCGGGTGCGTTGCAATTGATACATTGCCGTGGTGACGAGCCGCGCGCCGCTGGCACCCAAAGGATGCCCGATCGCGATCGCGCCGCCGTTTGGATTGACGTGCGGCGCATCGTCGGGAATACCCAAATCGCGAAGGACCGCCAACGCCTGGGAGGCGAAGGCTTCGTTCAGCTCGATCACATTCATGTCCGCAAGGGTGAGATTGGCCTTCGCGAGAACTTTTTTCGTTGCCGGAGCCGGACCCATGCCCATGATTCGCGGCGCAACTCCAGCGGCAGCGGCGGCCACGACGCGAGCGCGGGGAGTGAGACCATGTTTCTTTGCGGCGGATTCGCTGGCCAGGATTAGTGCGCAAGCGCCGTCGTTTATTCCCGAAGAATTTCCGGCGGTGACTGTGCCTTCCGGCTTGACCACGCCTTTGAGCTTTGACAGCGCTTCGAGAGTCGTGGCGGGGCGCGGATGCTCATCTGCCGAGAAGGAAACGGCGGCCCCTTTTTTCTGGGGAATGGGGACCGGAGCGATTTCTTCGGCCAAGCGGCCGCTTTGCATAGCCTCCGCAGCGCGCTGCTGGCTGCGTAACGCGAAAGCGTCCTGATCTTCCCGGCTGACGCGGAACTCTTCCGCAACAATCTCGCCGGTCTCGGGCATTAAATCCACCCCATATTTCGCTTTCATCAGCGGATTGACGAAGCGCCAGCCGATGGTCGTATCTTCGAGTTTCACGTTGCGAGAAAAAGCTGCGTCAGCTTTGCTTAAAACGAACGGCGCCCGTGACATGCTCTCCACGCCACCGGCGATGAGAAAGGAAACCTCGCCGCTCTTGATGGCGCGCGCGGCTGTGGCGACAGCGTCCATGCTCGAACCGCACAAGCGGTTGACGGTTGCGCCGGAGACCTCCTTGGGCAATCCAGCGAGGAGAAGAGCCATGCGGCCAACGTTGCGATTGTCCTCGCCGGCCTGGTTGGCGCAGCCGTAAATCACGTCATCGAGCGCGGACCAATCGACGCCGGGGTGGCGTTCCATCAGCGCTTTGATGGGATGAGCGGCCAGATCGTCGGTGCGAATCGAAGAGAGAGTGCCGCCGTAGCGTCCGATGGGCGTTCGAATAGCGTCACAGATAAAGGCGTGGTCCATGAGGCGATGTCCTGTCTCTATTGGTGCCGTGCAAGATGGCCGCGCGAGTACCCATGGATTGTATGACATTTGGCAACGTCGAGTGAAATCGGCGGGCAATAGCCAGAGCTAGGACCCTCTTGCGCCGGCGCCAATGCTCGCAGCGGTCGCAATCCAGCGCAGACTGACGCCGGTGACAACGTAGAACAAGACCACGTCACGGAAACCCATGGCGCGGGCGGGACGAATCGTGGTGGCAGCGGTTGGCTCTGGCGCCGTCTTGGCCAATGCGGGATTCCTCGGGAGCCGACAGGAAGCCCAGACACTAGCGATAGTGAGGTCTCACGTCAACAGGAACGGTGCAAGCGCTCGGTGTGCATCTATGCCCGAGTCGTCGCATTGCGGGCGCAACACGACGGCAGCGATCTTGCCGATGCCTATTCGAAAAAAAGGAAACGCCCCGCCAAACTTGAAAAAGATCCGCGGGACGTTGATTGCCTAGCGCTTGCCCTTTACCTCGAGCGGCTGCAACAGCTTGAAGGAGAGAGCGGTTTCCGCAGCCAGAGTGATGTCGCGGTTCCCCGTAAGTCCCGCGCCGCCCGTCCCAGCGGCCGCGCCGATCAGTGCGCCGATTGCCGCGCCTTTTCCTCCTCCAGCCAGTGCCCCGATCGCAGCTCCTCCCGCGGCACCTCCACCAACCATTACCGCGGTTCTCTTGCCTTTGCCCGTGCTGGACATCGTGGCATCGGATGTCTCGATCGCGTGGTCCTTGCCCTCGAGTACGATACTCGTCAAGACCAGGGAAAGTCCCGCACCCCCTTTGAACCGGCCGGCAGACTTGGCATCTTTCACGATGCCGGAAGCCCGCGCGCCCTTGGGAATCGCAACCTTGCCCTCAACTTCAACGGGTGACTGCACAGTGGCGGTGAATGTCTGCCCGGAAGTGCTGGTTTTTGAGCTAAGTGTCTGATCCAGGACGACGGTGATCTCCGTGTCCGCAGGCACGATCAGGGGTTTCACTTCCACTACTCTTCTCGGCTCAGATTTCTCTCTTGCGGGCTTCGCAGGTTCTGAGCTGGGCGAACCCGTATCCGTCGTGGCTTGTTGATCAGCCGATTTCTGGCAGCCAGCCAGTGCGAGGAACAAGCAACCCGTAGCGAACACACCAAACGTCAGTCGTCGATTCACAAATCACCTCCGGCTGGGGGAATTTTCATCTGGAAATAAAAGATACACTTATCCATGGTGAAGTCAATTTCGTGTTTCCAGCAGCGAAACAGGCGATCCGTTTCGCATCTTAAACCCGATTCAGGGGATAACGTTTCGGCCTACAAGCTTGCAACATTTCTTGACAGTTTTCGTGCCTATGCACAAACTGGTCTTACCCCCTTCCTAGATTGTTTTCCTCAGAGTGTGAGCCAATGCGAATTCTTGTCGCGGAAGATGACGCCGCCCTGGCGGAGTTCCTCAGCCAGCGGCTTCAGCAGGAGCAGTTCGCAGTCAGGGTCGTTGCCGATGGAAACGAAGCGCAACGCCTCGCTACCGACCAGCCTTACGACCTCGTGATTCTCAACTTGAATCTCTCGGGTGCCGCAGGTCTGGAGGTGCTTCGCAATATCCGTTCGAAGAAACCCGAACTGCCGGTCCTGATCGTTACCGGACCTTCCGCGCTCGAAGATCGCGTGAGGTGTCTCGATGCCGGCGCAGACGATTTCGTCGCCGGGCCCTTCGCCTTCGCCGAACTAGCCGCGCGCATTCGCGCGGTCTTGCGCCGGGGCAGCCGTCCCGCACGAGCCGTCTTGAGCGTCGAAGACCTGGAACTCGATCAAATTTCCCATTCGGTGCAGCGCAGCGGGTACGCCGTCTCCCTTAGCCCTAAGGAATTTGCCTTGCTGGAATGCTTGATGCACCACGCCGGTCAGCCCGTTTCTCGCACGGAGATTGTCCGGGAAGTCTGGAAGCTGAATTTCGAGACCGCGACCAACGTCGTTGATGTCTACATCAACTACCTTCGTCGCAAGGTGGACACCGGCCACAAACGCCCCTTGATCCGCACAATTCGCGGATTTGGCTACCAGATAGGGGGGAATGGCACTCCTCAGAGCCAGCGACCGCTCTCGGCTGCTGCATCGGCCCGAGTATCATAAGCTACTGAATCTGCGCGATTTAGCACACCACAAGTGGACCTGGAGTTGTCCCTTCTTGGCTGTCCCACTCGGAACGCCTCGCCGTTGGCAACTTCTTTCCCGCCGCTGGGTTCTACGTCATGGGAGTTTGTTCAGGGATATACTCCGATCGGCTGACGGGCTTCGCCCGGGCCGAGAACAGGGGACAGCCATGAAGACCACATTCACTATAAAGAGCAGCCTCAGCTTGCTGCTTTGTCTAACCGGTCTTCTCTTTCTTGCAGTGCCGAAGGCGCGTGCGGATCAAGGGGATCCGCCAACGCGCGTCGCGCGCATCAGCTACGTTGAGGGCTCTGTTTCGATGCAGCCGGGGGGCTCCGGCGATTGGGGAGCCGCGGCGAGGAACCGCCCCGTGACCATTAGCGACAAGATCTGGAGCGACAAGGATTCGCGTGCTGAACTACAGGCTGGTCAGGCAGCCATTCACCTTGGCAGCATGACCGCACTTTCCTTCCTCAATCTTGACGAAAACATCATCCAGATGCGCCTGGCGGAAGGTTCCATCAACTTCCGAGTTCGCGAGCTGCGCCAGGGTGACGTGTACGAAGTGGATGCACCCAATCTTGCGTTCACTGTGAAGCAGGCTGGGGCATTTCGAATCGACGTCAATGAAAACGGAGATTCGAGCCGCGTCACGGTGATTCGAGGAGAAGGCGAAGTCACCACCGGCGGAAAAACGTATGAGGTCCACTCAGGAGAGCGCGCCGAATTCAACGGCACGGACAATATCCAATTCAATGTCTCCCAAGCGCCTGGGCCCGACGGCTTGGACAAATGGGCCGAAGAACGCGATCTTAAGGAAGACAACTCGGTCTCCGCGAAGTACGTTTCCCGCGACGTGCCCGGCTACTCGGATCTCGACGACAACGGGACTTGGAGTGAAGAGCCCGACTACGGCCCCGTGTGGTATCCCCGCGACGTTGCACCCGACTGGGCTCCTTATAGCGTAGGCTCATGGAATTGGGTAGGCCCGTGGGGCTGGAGCTGGGTCGACGAAGAACCATGGGGCTTTGCTCCATTCCACTACGGCCGCTGGAATTATTTCGGTGGCGGGTGGGGCTGGTGCCCAGGACCGATCTTCGAGCCTCCAATTTTCGGCCCCGCGTTCGTGGGCTTTTTCGGTGGTGGTGGTTTTGGATTCGGATTTGGCGGCGGCATCGGCTGGTTCCCACTCGGCTTTGGAGAACCCTTCTTTCCCGGATTCCGCTGCAGCCGCGGGTTCATCAATAACATCAACTTCCGGAATACCCGGATCAATAACGTCAATATTCTCAACTCGAGAAATATGCGCAACTTTAATTACGTGAATGCGCACAATCCAAGTGCAGTGACGGCGGCCTCGCGCAACAGCTTCGTGAACGGTCAAGCAATCAACCGTGGTTCTACGCACCTGACCGCCGCATCCTTGAAAGGCGCGAAAGTGAGCAATCGCGCATCCTTCTCGCCGTCCAAGCAGAGCTTCGTTGGCGCCGCGAACGCGCGCGCAAACGTTGCCAAACCGCCATCGGCAATTCAGAACCGCTCGGTGATGGCACGAACGGCGCCTTCGTCGGCTGCTTCTCATATGCCGGTTCGGACGGTCAACACCAGCCGGTTGTCCGTGGGCCGCACGGGCAACGCCCCTGCGAATAGCGCGATGAGTCATCCGCTGAACGGCACGACGAACCAACGTGTATCTTCACCGAATGCACCGGCCAGCGCGGGCCGTTCGACAACGATGTCCAACAATGAAGCAATGTCGGCTCGCCAGCGCCAGTTGGCGAGCAACAGACCGCCCTCGGCGCTGCAAAACTTGTCACGCACACCGAGCAATGTCACCAGCAGCAACACGCCTCAGCGCGCCAGCAATGGAACTCGCACTTGGGAAGCGCAGGGCAATACAACGGTTCGCGGCCAGGCTCCTCAGGGATTCGGCCGGTCCAACAGTCCGGCCGGCGGCTCTGCGCAGACCGCGCGGATGAACCGGTCGGATCGTCCACCCTGGGCGAGTGGCTCGCAATCCGGCGGGACCGCTTCTCGCTCACAGGGTGGTGTCAATAGCAATCGGGCGCCATCTTCCGTGAACAACCGCTCCTACGCGCAGCCGCAGCGGACATCTCCTTCCTACGGCAACCGTGGCTACGCACCGCAAAGGTCCTACTCCCCTCCCTCGAGATCTTACTCTGCCCCGAGCCGCAGTTATTCAGCGCCCTCGCGCTCCTATTCAGCACCTAGCCGGGGTTACTCCGCCCCAAGCCGTGGCTACAGCGGCGGTGGAGGAGGTTACCGCGGCGGCGGAGGCGGTGGCTCCCGCGGAGGCGGCGGAGGTGGCAGCAGCGCTCGCGGTGGCGGAGGTGGCAGCAGCGCTCGCGGTGGCGGAGGTGGCAGCAGCGCTCGCGGTGGCGGAGGTGGCGGCAGCGCTCGCGGTGGCGGAGGTGGCGGCAGCGCTCGCGGTGGCGGAGGTGGTTCGTCCTCCCGCAGTCATCACTAAGTCTTGACTTCTACAAGAGGCCCGTTCCGCTCATCCGGAACGGGCTTTTTTTTGTTGGGCATTTGACCCAATCAGCGCCAGTTAAGCGCAACAACTCTTTGCTGCGACCCGTGTTTTATCAGCATGAGGATGTACTCTCGGGCAGTTCCTATTTGGAACCAAAATCTAGCCTGAGAGACGCAACACGCTTACCCAATGTTACTGTGGTGTTTAACGGGACCGACAACCAAGCGGAGACATGCAAGACTCGCTCTGCCCACAAAATGGTCATGCAAGTTTCAGGAGAGAGGATTCAGACATGAGAAAATACGCGTCCAAATTAGTAACCCTTATCGCGCTCGCCCTGGCCGCAGCTATTTTTCTTCCGCAACGCGCTGCTGCCGATGATGATGATCCACCTTCGCGTGTTGCTCGTCTCAGCTACACCCATGGCGCGGTTTCTTTCCAGCCCGCCGGCACCGATGATTGGGTTTCCGCCGGGGTCAACCGTCCACTCACGACCGGTGACAAACTGTGGGCCGACAATGACGGTCGCGCCGAGCTGAACATTGGTTCCGCTTCGATTCGTCTCTCGAACACAACAGGTTTTTCGTTTCTAAATCTCGCTGACAACACGGTACAGATTCGTCTGACAGAGGGAACTCTAAGGATTCGCGTGAAGCGCCTCGGCGAAAACGAAATCTTCGAAGTGGATACTCCCAACCTGGCGTTTTCGGTTCTCCGGCCCGGCACCTACAGGATCGATGTCAACGAAGCCGGCGACACCACCGTCGTCACCGTTCGCAGTGGCGAAGGCGAAGTGACCGGCGGCGGCCAGGCTTTCAACGTACATCCTGATCAAGTCGGCACCTTTACCGGCACCGAGCAGTTGAATGGCGACGTCGAGAGCTACGGCGGAGACGAAGACGATTTCGATCAATGGTGTTCGAATCGCGACCGCCGCGAAGATCACTCAGAATCCGCGCGGTACGTCTCCAATGATGCCATCGGTTACGAAGATCTGGATGATAACGGCGGCTGGCGTCCGGTACCGGAATATGGCCGGGTCTGGTTCCCGCATACGACCGTCGTCGGCTGGGCTCCGTACCGCTACGGCCACTGGGATTGGATTTCTCCTTGGGGCTGGACCTGGGTTGACGATGAGCCCTGGGGCTTTGCTCCCTTCCACTATGGCCGCTGGGTCACTGTCGGCGGCGTTTGGGGTTGGGTGCCCTGCGCACCTGCTCCCGTCGTTGTGGGTGTGGCTTACGTTCGTCCAGTGTATGCACCCGCGCTTGTCGCTTGGGTTGGCGGCGAGCATTGGGGTGTGGGCGTCGGAGTTGGCTCTGGTGTTGCGTGGTTCCCCCTGGGACCTCGTGAAGTTTACATGCCGTCCTATCCCGTCAGCCGCACTTACGTGAACAACGTAAACGTGACGAACACCACGGTGAATACCACGGTTGTGAACAACTACTACAACACCACCGTCGTGAACAAAAACGTCTCCGTAAACAACACCAACGTAACGAACATTAAATATGTCAATCAAAGCGTACCCGGCGCCGTGACCGCTACGTCGCATGAAGCCTTCACCTCCGCACAACCGGTAGCAAAAAACATAGTCAAAGTGGACGCCCGGGAAGTGGCGAAAGCACCGGTGAATGTCACTACCCCTGCAATAGCTCCGCGGCAGAAGAGCGTGCTCGGCGCCGGTGCCGCCGCCGCTGTCAAGCCACCGGCTTCGTTCCAGAATCGCGCGGTCGTTGCCAAGAACACACCACCACCGCCGCCGCCTTCCTTCGCCAGGCAACAGGAGGCCATTCATGCGAATGGCGGCAAGCCGTTAGCTGTCTCGCAGTTGCATCAACTCCAGCCCGAGCGGGCGCAAGCGTCTGTCGCTCAGGTAAAGATCGCACCGCCTGCCAAGCCCGCCATTGCGCAGCACGTGCAGGCCAACAATTCCGGTCAACCTCAAAATAACGCCGCCAACAGGCCACCATCTTCGAACAACGCAAATCAGCCGGTCCAGGGCAATAAGCCCGGGGGAACGGTCGCGCCGGTTCGCCAGAAAACCTTCGATGACCGGCCGCCTGCCGCAAGGACTACAATGACGGCGAGCAATGTCAACCCGCAACTCGAGCAGAAACATCAACAGGAAGTCCAGAATCTTCGCCAGAAGCAGGATCAGGAGCGCCAGAAGGTCGAGCAACAGCAAGTCCAGCAGCGCCAGAAGCTGGCACAGAAGAACGCGGACGATCAAGCGCAGGCGCAGCTCAACCAAAAGCACCAGCAGCAGCTCGAGCAATTGGAGCAAAAACACGGCCAACAGCAGGAGAAGTTACAGCAGAAACAGCAACAGGAGCGGCAGAAGGTGCAGAAGCAGCCGCCGCCGCCGAAACAGACTAAGGAAGATAAGCCTCCACACAAACCGTAATCACTTGCGTTATCGGTTCGCTGGGCGGAGGACTTGCCGAGAGGCATACACTCCGCCCGTTCTATTTTCAACCTTATCATCGGTGCGCAATCGCAAGACAGTTTATCGAGATCGCTGAAACGGCTTTTCAAACGTGAATCATTGCCCCGCCTCGCGTAGAATCCTGTCTTTCACTTCCGCATGTCGAAATCAACCAACTATCGCCCGAAGAAGGCGTCAGCTCCAGCCAGTGGCGCCCTGAGTCTCTTCGTCATCCCCGGTCTACCTGAGATTGTTGAGGGCGACGACCTGCCGAAGCTCCTTGTCGAAGCCTCCCGCAAATCTGGCACCTCGTTTGTGTCCGGCGATGTGATCGTCATCGCCCAGAAAATTATCTCGAAGTCGGAAGGCCGCACAGCTCACCTGTCCACTGTTCAGCCCTCGGCGGAAGCGATATCTATCGCGCAAACGGTGCAAAGCGATCCTCGTTTGGTGGAAGTAGTGCTGCGCGAATCGCGGCGGATCGTGCGCAAAGGCCCCCACGCCCTCATCGTCGAGACTTACCATGGTTTCGTCTGCGCCAACGCAGGTGTGGACCGTTCGAATGTACCCGGAGATGATGTCGTCACTTTGCTGCCGAATGATCCGGACCGATCCGCGCGGATTCTGGCGGCAGCGCTTCGCAAACGCACCGGCAAGACTTTTGCCGTAATCATCAGCGATACTTTTGGCCGCCCCTGGCGCTTGGGGTTAACTAATGTTGCGATCGGCGCGGCCGGCGTTCCGGTGCTCCTCGATCTCCGCGGCACTCGCGACCGTTCCGGAAAGCCTCTACATGCTACGATTCTTGCCGTGGCCGATGAGCTTGCCGCCGCTGCAGGTCTCCTAATGGGAAAGGCTTCCGGCACTCCCGTCGTCGTGATTCGCGGTTATCGATACCGGCCGGTCCAGCAGCCTGCGGCGAGCATCATCCGGCCGGCCGATGAGGACCTTTTCCGCTAGAAGCACATGGACACAAAGTTGCACACGCGAACCGCGCCCGAAGCTCCGCCCGCTTCCTATGAAGACGCGCTCGCCTTCGCGCGCGAAGGCCGGGGCCTCGATCGCGAGACCGCGTTGTTTCTTTCGAACGCGGCGCCTCTTGACCCACTGCTCGCCGCCGCGGCAGAAGTCCGCGACCGAGGGAGGGGACGTGTCGTCAGCTTTTCCAGGAAAGTTTTCATTCCGCTGACCACCCTTTGCCGCGACTACTGTTCCTACTGCACCTTCCGCAAGGACCCCGGCCAACCCGGCGCGCATTTCATGACGCCGGACGAGGTCCTCGCTCTCGCCGAGCTAGGCCGCCGCGCCGGTTGCAAAGAAGCGCTTTTCAGCCTGGGCGATCAGCCGGAGCGCATCTTTCCCGAAGCCCGTGAATTCTTGCACCGGCAGGGTTTCGCGCGCACGCTCGACTACGTCGCAGCAATGTCCGAGCTGGTTCTCGAAGAGACCGGGCTTCTTCCTCATGCCAATCCGGGAGTCATGGACCGCAGCGCTCTCGAACGCTTCAAGGATTCGAACGCCAGCGTTGGCTTGATGCTTGAAACCATCAGTATCCGCCTCATGCGCGACGGCTTGCCTCACGCCAAAGCGCCCGACAAGGTTCCCGGCCTCCGCCTGCGCACCATCGAGGAAGCGGGCAAACTCTCTCTCGCCTTCACCACGGGTATTCTCATCGGCATCGGAGAAACGATCGAGGAACGCCTCGATTCTCTCCTGGCCATTCGCGCACTCCACGAGGAATATGGCCACATCCAGGAAGTGATTGTGCAAAATTTTCGCGCCAAATCCGATATACCGATGGCCGCACATCCGGAGCCGTCGCTCGAGGAGATGTTGCGGACTCTCGCGCTGGCGCGCCTGATCCTTGGCGAAAAAATGAATATTCAGGCGCCGCCAAATCTAAATTACGAAGATTTTCCTCGCCTGCTGGAAGCCGGTATCAATGATTGGGGCGGAATTTCACCGATCACGAAGGACTTCATCAATCCGGAAGCTGCGTGGCCGCAGATCGCCCGCCTTCGATCAGAAACCGAAGCGCGTGGCTTCGCCCTTCGCGAGAGGCTTGCAATCTATCCAGAATACGTTGGCCGCGCTGAATTCTTGTCGCCGCGCGTCCGCGAACAGGTGAATCGCCTTGCAGGCCCGGATGGATACTCTCTGTAGCGCTTGAGTCAAAATCTGCGCGATCAGCCTTCTATGACCAAGATACAGAACCTCCGCATCACCGCGCTGGCCGGCGGCGTCGGCGCATCGAAATTACTCTTAGGTCTCCACGACGTCATGGACCCGAGCGCCTTGACCATCATCGTCAATACAGGTGACGACATCACGCTTCATGGCCTCAAAATCTCCCCCGATCTCGATATCGTGACCTACACCCTCGCGGGCGTCGTTGATCCCGCAAAAGGCTGGGGTTTTCGTGGCGAAACGTTTCATGCCCTTAAAGGCCTCGCCAAGTATGGCCGCGCCGATTGGTTTAATCTCGGGGACCGTGATCTCGCCACCCACCTTCATCGAACCGCTTTGCTCTCCGAAGGAAAAACTCTGACCGAAGCCGCGGATTCCATTCGCACCGCGCTGGGCGTGAAGGCGCGCATCCTGCCCATGTCCGACCAGCCCATTCCGACGATCATCGACTCCAACGAAGGCACGCTGCATTTCCAGGAATATCTCGTGAAGCGCCGCGCGAAGCCCGTCGTCCGAGCCGTTCGCTTCGAGAACGTCGAATACGCGAAGGCTGCTCAAGGCGTTCTCGAAGCAATTCGCGATGCGGATCGAATTGTCATCTGCCCCAGTAATCCCCTTATCAGCGTCGGACCCATTCTCGCCGTTCCAGGAATTCGCGACGCACTCCGCGCACGAAAAAAAGACGTCATCTCAGTTTGTCCCATCGTCGGCGGCAAATCCCTGAAGGGCCCTTCGGACAAAATGCTAGCGCAGCTCGGCTTCGGATCTTCCGCATTGAGCGTGGCAAGACTCTACTTTGATTTCACCGGAGTGTTCGTGCTCGACCCGCAGGACAAATCCCACCAGGAGACAATTCGTGATTTGGGAATGGAGGTTGCCGTCTTGCCGACGGTAATGAAAACGCGCGCGCAAAAACGCGCGCTCGCCCGGGCCATCCTCAAATTGGCAGCAAAGTAGGTATGCGAATCTTTCGCTTCAAGCGAAGTGGGCGTACCGAACGAAGACCAGGAATCTCTCTTCGATTTGGAAATGTCCAACCTGCGTGCGGGGAAGAACACTTCCTATTTTACGGGCAAGCCTGTAAACCGAATCCCCGCCCCGTGCACCTTGTACCGCATATTCAATCCAATCAGCAACGCGGTCAGCGACTCCACAATTCTCGCGTTCTCGAGTTTTCCGCCATTCAGCGCTCTCACGCCGGGAATTTTTCCCGCCAAGTCAAACGCGATCTGCTTGGCTTTCTCGTCATCGCTGCACACGAGGACGTCGCATTCCACTGGATCATCGCCCCCCAGCAGCTCCGCGCCAAGATTCTGAAACGCCGCCGCGACACTCACTCCTGTCGGCAGCAACTCCTTCGTTTGTTCCGCTGCGGAACCCTGCCATACGCCTAGCATTCGTGTCGCCGCTCCGCCCACCGTCGCTGCCAACGGCACAGTGATATCAATTACGACCGTTCCCGGTTTCCACTTACTCTTCAGTTGCTTCAGCAGGATCGCCTGTCCGGTGAAGGGAACTGTCAGCACCACAATTTCGCACTGCGCGACCACGGCGGCGTTATCCGCGCCCTCGATCTGGGCCGACCCGCCAATTCGCTCGCGCAACCGCGCCGCCGTTTCCGCCGCGCGCTGCGCGTCCCGCGAACCAATCACAATGCGTTCGCCGGCGCGGGCCCAGCGGTACGCCAGCCCCGATCCCTCCGGCCCCGTGCCCCCCACAATGCCGATCTTCCTCGCCATGGCGGATGCGCTCCCTTGCGGCGAGTTCCTTTAATTCTCTCTTCGGAAAGTGCCGCGGACATTTCAAAACAGTCCCCGATTATACGCGCCCTCGGACTACTTCAGCTTTCTCGAAATTGTTCTGAATTATCCAGTCCTGTCACGCTTTCCCCCGGCGTGGCGCAATATGGTATCTTCAAAAACTTCCACCATGCACCCGACGCCACTCTCGGAAAAAGATTTTCGCGAGTCCCTCGGACATTTCGTTACCGGTGTCACCGTTGTCACCGCCGAGCGGGCGCCGGGTCAAGTGCACGGCATGACCGCGAACTCTTTCACTTCCGTATCGCTCCAGCCTCCGCTTGTGCTCGTTTGCGTCGACCATCGCGCGCGCCTCCTCCCTCTGCTAAAAGCAAAGCGTCACTTCGGCGTCAGTGTGTTGAAACAGGGCCAGGAGGCCTGGTCGGAGTACTACGCAAAGGGGATACTAAATGCTGAGGCGGAGGAGCGCATGGGCGTTCGCTACCGCTGGATTCGGCGGGGTGTTCCAGTCGTCGACGGTACACTCGCCCAACTGGCTTGTACGATCGTCGCCTCGCACTTGTCTGGAGATCACACGATTTTTGTCGCTGAAGTGGATGCTGCCGAAACCCACGCTGGCGAGCCGCTTCTCTTCTTCCGCGGCGCGTACCGCCAAATCTCTCCTCCGGGCTAGACTAGCTTTAGGAATCTTCGCTCCAGGTACTTTCCCGCTCTTTGACTTTTAAGCTTTTCCTCAGTGATGTCCGCCCAATGGATCCCGTTTCACGCCATACTCCGCGCCCCATCGGTCCGTCATCTGGCTGCGTATCTCCCACAATTCCGGGAAAAACTTGTGCCGCATGCCCTCTTCGAGAATCTCGACGGGCCGTCCTTTGAGCGACTTGGCGCCGAATCCGATCGTCCGGTGTATGAGCTGCATATGCTCGTAGCGGAATTTCTGGAAAAGCTCATCGAATTCCGCCAGCGCTTCGGCCACCACGTACGCATCCCCATGCGAGTATTGTGAGTCATATATTTTTTCCACTGTCAGCCCGTGTTTCTCCAAATAGTGGGCCTGGAACGAATTCCACAGCGGCTGGTACATTTTCAGCAATACGCGGAATCCCGGCGATTCTTGGCCGCTCCCATTGCCGAGTTTCTTGCGAATCTCTTGATACTCTTTCGGCGACATCGTCTCCAGCAGCGCAATCTGCTGGATCATCAGCTTCTGCGCCGCATGCACGCGCCGGAACAGCGTCACCACGCGGTTTGTGTTCTCCTGTTGCAGATATTCATCAATGTCCAGCAGCGTGTAAGCGATCAGCTTCATCCACAATTCTTCGACCTGGTGTACCAGCTGAAATTGCAACTCGTCGGCGTTGCACAGCTCCTCCAGTTTTGTCTGGCACGTGAGCAGCGTTTTTGTACTCAGGTACAATTCATAGTCGAGCGTGCCCTCGCCGCTCATGATGGCGTAGTACTGTTCACGATTCACGGCGCCTCCTCGTGGGCCTGGCCGCACACACCGTTGCCGCAGACCGTCAATGGAAAACCAAAAGTCCTGCGGTCAATTGCCAGCATATTTTGGAAAGTGGGGGATAAGTTCGAAAGCGACTCACTCGAAAACTTACCGTTCAGAGCTGCCCGAAGGCCGCGCCTGCTCCGCGGAATCACCCGCTTCTTTGCGGTGACTCTTCACCTCGCGCAGCGCGTAAATCGGCTTGTTCTGCGATTCGTAATAAGTGCGCGCCAGCATCTCGCCAAGAAACCCCATGGAAATGAATTGCACTCCGCTGATGAATAGCGCCACGGCCAGCAGCATCAGCGGCCCGTGCTGCGCCATCACCGGTACCCCATAGATGAATTTCTGGATTGCAAGAAACAATCCTATGAGCATGCCCACGCCTGCTCCACCCATGCCCAGCAAACCGAAAAACTGCAGCGGCCGCGTTGAATAATCCAGCAGAAACTTCACCACCATCAGATCCAGAAAAACCCGAATCGTCCGGCCGATCCCGTAGTTGGACTTCCCGCTCTTCCTCACCAGATTCGTGATCGGCACTTCCGTGATTCGCGCTCCTGTCGTGCTTGCCAGCGCGGGAATAAACCGGTGCAGCTCGCCGTACAACTGGATTTCCTGGATGATCTCCCGCCGGTAGGCCTTGAACGTTGTTCCGAAATCGTGCAAGTCCACGCCCGAAAGCTTGGCCATCATCAAATTCGCCACCCGGCTCGGAAATTGCCTCGTCAGCCAGTGGTCGTGCCGCGCATGGCGCCACCCGCTGACTAGATCGTATCCTTCCTCGATTTTTTCCAGGAATCGCGGGATCTCTTCCGGGTCGTGCTGCAAATCTCCGTCCATCGAAATGATGATTTCGCCCCGCGCAAAATCGAATCCGGCCTTCAGCGCCGCTGTCTGCCCAAAGTTCCGCCGCAGCCGCACCAGGTTCACGCGGCGATCGTGCTCATAAATGTCGGATAATACCTTGAAGGAATTGTCGCGGCTCCCGTCGTCCACGAACACCAGTTCATACGGCTCGCCGAGCCCGTCCATCACTTCCGTCAGCTTCATGTACAAGGGTGGGATGTTTTCCTGCTCGTTGAGGAAGGGAACAACGACCGAGTAGCGGATGGATGATTCGCTTTTCATGCTTCGCTGGCTACAAGGCCATAGTCTATCAGGCGTATACCCTGCGACGCGACAAGATTTCGGATCCCTGTGTCTGTCAAGATTTCCACCTCCGTCTGCCGCGAGGCTTGCAGCCGCGTCGCCGATTCTCCCAATTCCTGATCCACATAGCCTGGATGACACATCAACTCCGTCGTGCCTTCCGGCAGGCTCTTCAGCAGCCGCTTAACGCCTTCTCGCGTCATTTCCCCCGTCTGTGCAATCCCGCAAAAATAATCCGCCGTCGCGATCCCCATGCGTTCCGCCTGTTCGCGCGCATCTCGCGCCAGCAATTTCAGCCCGCGCGCCTGCACTCCTTGTTTCATCACCACCGACGCGCGCTGCTTCCCGCCGGTCGAGAGTGCCACGCGCAAATTCGACGACTCGTGCGCGATCCTCACCGCTCCGATGCCGTGCCTCTTCGCCAGCCGCAGCGCCATTTCAAACAATCCCGGCAGCATGTGCACATGTTTGTGCCCGTCCAAGTGCGTCGGCTGGATTCCCGCCTCACGCACTTTCCGTATTTGCGCGTCCCATTCGCGTTCGACCTCATCCAGCGCCAGGCTCCGCCCCGCCGAACGCAGCAGCAGGCTTTCCGGCCCGCCCTTCAGCGACCCCGCATCATTCACCAGACTCTTCACGCGCTCCCGCGCTGCCACCGGTTCCCCATCGCTCAGGTTCAGATGGACACCAGCGCCCAGCCCCGGGACCGCACACAGCAGCACCACCGCCCCGGCGAAAGCCTTGCCATTCGCCAGCAGGGATGCACTGGTCACAATTCCGTTGCGGTGGGCTTCCGCGATTCCGCGGTTTACGCCCTCTGTCCACCCCAGGTCATCCGCATTGACAATCAGGTTTTTCACGCCCTGTCCCGCCCCGCTGCCGCTACCTGTCCTTTCGGCCAGCTATTCTTTCGTCCGCAGTCCCGCTTCTGTACCATTGACGCTTTCTAATACCAACTCTAGCATGGCCTAATTGAGGCGAAAATGCCGGTGAAGACCTCGGGTAAGTCCCAGGAAACGAAGACGATCGGTTCGCCCGTGCACGACAAGCGCCGCGGCCACCGTATGAACTCGCGCGTCCCCGTGCGCCTGGAGTGGGATCTTACTTCCGGCAAACGTCAGAGCCTGGAAACCCACACCCGCGTCGTTAATCCCTACGGCTGCATGCTTGTGCTCTCGCAATCACTCAATTTGGAACACCGCCTCGCTCTCACCAATCTCATCAATGGCGCCAGCAACGCCGCCGTAATCGTCTGGAAAGGCAATCCGCGCCCGGACGGCTGGGAATACGGCGTCGAATTGGTCGCGCCCGAAATGGATTTCTGGGGGATGGAACTGTGAAGCCGACGACTCCCGTAAAACCCGGCCAGGCCAGATCTTCTGCAAGTGTCGTGACCTCGCGCCCGCCCACGGCGGAAGAGCGCCGCCGCGCCCAGCGCGTCCTTCTGCGGATGACCGTCAGCGTTCACCTGGAGGGAAAGGTTGAGCCTGTCCGTGGCGTTACTCATACCGTCAGCGAAAATGGCGGTATGATCATTCTTCCCGACCCTCTTACCGTCGGAACCAAGATCACCGTCGAAAATCCCAAGACACAGAAAAAGGTCGAAGCCAGAGTCGCGCGCCCGCCGCAGATTTCCGGCGAAGGCTCCCTCATTCCCGTCGAATTCTGCACCCCGTCACCAGGCTTCTGGGGCATCGTCTTCCCCCCCTCCGTCAACTAATCTTCTTTCCAGAAATTCGCGGCATTTTTCTTTAGGGGGTCGGAGCGGAACATGTCCCGACCTGGTCGGGAACTCCAGCATTTTAGATCTCGTCTTCAGTGGGCTTCAGCCCCTGAAGTCTCGGAATCTGAGCGGTCAAAAAAGAACGGCCCCGATTTCTCGCGGCCGCCTGATCCAAACTTCGTTAGGTTTCCTATTGAACTGAAATCGTGACGGCCGTCGAGGGCGGCGACCCCGCGTAGTTGCCATCACCGCTATACACCGCGGTTATGCTGTCGCTGTGCGCGCCGGAGCCGCCACTGCTACTACTGCCTCCCCCGCAACCCGCCATCTCCGCAGCGACAAACGCAAACAGCAGCAGACCCGCACCGGCGTATCCGAGCCGCTTCGCCACCGGCAGACGCCCCAGGCTTAGTAGAAACATCATCAGTAGTAGGCACGCCACAATCGACATCGGACCAAACGGAACATTTGGTATATGGCGTGGTGTCGGTGGTGGCGTCAGGAACGACAGTGTGGGGATCAGCGTCGCCGTGCACGACGCCAGGCCCGTGCTGCTTTGCGCCCCGCTCGTCCCGGTGTACGCGACCGTCCCGCTGATCACCGAGCTGCCGTTCATGAACTGAACCGTGCCTGGGTTCGCCACACCGGACCCGCACGGCGCCTCGCCATTGCTATTCGTCGAAACCGTAGTCGTCAGCGTCACACTTCCCCCGGACGTGATCGTCGCAACATTCGACTTCACCGCCGCAGTTGTCGTCGCCTTGCTAATGGTGACCGAAAGCGTGTTGCTGCTAGCGTTGGAGTTATAGCTGCTGTTCGCATCGGCCGTATATGTAGCTGTAATGGCGTATGGCGTTGAGCTGGCGAGAAGCTGAATCGGTTGATCTTCGGCGAATCCTCGGTCATTTAACTTTGCGAGGTTCGTTGCATTTGTATTCTGAGCGTTGGGGAAATCATTCAAGGGACTTCCGTTTCTCAGCAGTTGAATCGCGCCCGTCGGGCACACAAACAAAACAGCACCCGTTTGGAAGTTTTCGCAGGGCGTCCCGTTCGCATTCTCCACATCCACGCGCAAAATGTACGGTGAACCGTAAGTCAGCGATTGCTTTGAAGTATTCAGCACCGGCGTCGTTCCGGTGGTTCCCGTAAACGTGACGAAACTCACCACCACTTGGCTATTCTGTTTCACCACGGTCATGTTTATCGCATTGGAGTCACTCGGGCCGAATGTTCCGTCTCCACCGTAGTGCGCAATTACGTTGTACGGACTCGCTGACGCGGGCAAAAAGGTGGTGCTGATGCTGTAGGTTCCTGCCGCGGTCAGGGAAGTTGTATCGATCACCACTCCTGTAGCCACATCCTCCAGCACTACAAGCCCAGTTGGAGTCGCGGTTCCGGAATTCTTGGCGACGGTTCCCGTGAAGGTCATACTGGTATCCAATGTCGCCGATGACGGCCCAGCGAGTGTCGTCATAGTCCCTATCGAAGCAGGGGAAGCCCAGCTCGCCAGCAAATTCGTCACGTTCACGCTGCCCAGCCCCGTCGCCATGTCATATCCCGCAGCAGCGCCGAACGCCGGCGTCGTGCCGCCCTTCGCTGTCGCCATGATGCCGAACTGGTTCGCCGCCGTGCTCGTGTTGCTGCAGTTCGGGCTGCCGCCGACGCAAGCCACGGAGTTATTGCCCTTGGTGATGTCGTTGAAAACGCAGCTATTGGGAAGAGTTGCCGTACTCGAATTGCACACGTTGGCCGCTATCTTCGCCAGCGAGTACAGCACATAATTGGCCACACCCTGCCGCTGCCCTGTCTTCTGATTCACCAGTGCCATAATCGCCGCGAACGTCGGCGTCGCCGCCGAAGTCCCGCCCACCGCCTGGAAATCATGGAACGGAGTAGCCGAAGTGAACTTTGTCAGACTGCATCCTGCATCTCCCGTGATGTCCTGATCCGATTCGCAAACAATATAGAAGCTCTTGGTCGGCACATTAGTTGGTCCCCCGTCGCTAGAGAACAGCGAAACATCTGGAATGTCACGACTGGAGTCACCAAAGCCCGTTTGCCAACTCGGCTTAGTAGTGTAGATCGAGCTCGGCCCTCCACTACCCGCGACTAGATCGATTCCGTTGCTATTCACGGTTGTGCAGTGTCCGCTCACGTTGCCAGCCGTTGCCGTACTCGCGCAAGAATCGTTCCATGTCGTTTCGGGGATGTAGCCCAGTGCGGAAGCCTGGCTGCCTGAAGTGTTGTTCGCGCTCCAATACGTCGGCTGGTTCGTGGCGTCGTCGAAGTCCGTACCACCGGCGGCGACGTTGAACGGCGTGGACGCAATTCCGCTCACCGCCAGGCCCAGCGTTGCGGCGTTCTGATCCGCGGGAGCCGGCGCAGGATCGCACCCCGCCGACCCGTTGTCCCCCGCCGCGATGACCACGGTGATTCCCTCCGCCGCAGCCTGCTGCCACAACGAATTATAAAAAGCATTTCCGGTTGTTCCCAGGCCGGCCTCGCAATTCCCGTAGCTCTCGCTTAGCACCGGCGCCACATTGTTGTCCACGACGTACAGCGCTGAACCATCGATCCCCGCCGTCAGATCCGTCTGCGTTGTTTGCGTCGTCACAAATATGATATTCGCTTGCGGCGCCACCGCGCCCGCCCATTCCAAATCCAGATCGGATTCGGTTTCATCGCCGGAAACTAGTCCCGGATCTGGGCCGTTCAGAATCACGCTGAGTTGGCATTGTGGCGGCAGGCCCGAGTTGCATATCGAGCTATACGCAGGCAGGCCAAAAATTGACCGGAAATCCGTCACGTCTTGCAGGTTGATATTGCTCTGCCCCACGATGGCAATGCTTTGCCCGTGGCCGTCGCACGCGCTACCGCCGCACTGCGCTGGAATGTTATAAATTGTTGCGAAATCCGCCGGCCCCACGGCGTAAAACGTGCCGTTCACATCCGAGAACGTGAAGGCTCGTTTCACCTCGCCTGTCTTGGCATTCCGACGGAAGGTCCCCGCGCTGTGAAGAAATGACTTTGGCCGGAAATTGTGCAGCGCCACCACGCCACTCACCACCGGCGACAGCGCCGCCGGAATCTGCGGATCGCTCACATTCGCAACGTGCTCTTCCCCCTTCACCATGAGCCGATGTATCTCCGTATGAAACGCGTTTCGCACCTGCGCCACTGTGCCGCTGAACTCGATCACTGTCCGGCCCTTCGATACTTTGCTGACCTGAAACCCGTGCGATGTCAGCCACGCCGTCACCGCTTGAATATCCTCATCCGCTGCCCCGAACTTCTTTCCAAATTGCTCTGGAGTCAGCCACGCGTGGAAATTCGCCGAGGCTTTGTTCTGCTGATCGTCCATTAACTTGCGCAGTGCCGCTTCCTGCTCCGGGCTCCGCTGTAGCAGCAGCAACATCCGGTTCATCGGCTGCGAATCGGCCACGACTCCCTGGTCAAACTCCGGCCGCGCCAGCGGATGCACGTTCCCGCGCAACTGCACCAGATTTGTCTCGTCCACCGCTTCCGTAATTCGCGCGCGCACCGGCTGCGTCTGCGCACTTGCTCCACCGGTCGAAAAACTTAGAAGGGAACCCACCAGCAGGGGAATCAGTGTCTTGCCCGGTTTAGTTGGTCTCATGACCCGCCCAGTTGACAGATTTTGCCTGCACTCCCGCGAAGGATCTCCAGCACAACCACACAAACACCATGCCTAAAGGATAGTTTCGGCCAGGGAATGGTTGCCTGCGGCGGCTAGGGCGTGGCCCGAAGACGATACCACCCCGAAAATCAAAAATAGCCTAACACATTGGCCTGTACACACCCATGGGACTTGTATCCCGCGTTAAGACGCTTTTCGTGGTCTCCGACGCCCCAGTGCGGCTCTGCACCATCACCCAATCCACTCGATCCATCCACAAAAAGAGGGCGTTCCAGTCTCCCAAAACACCCTCTTTTATCTCGAATCAGCCCAGCCATTCTTGGGCCACAGTTCCTGGCAGGTCAGAGCTGCTTTCCCTCCGCATCCAGGAGCTTCACCTCGCCCAGCCCAAGCTCCTTGATCCCCGCTTCGATTTTCGCCCGGTCGCCGACCACCACCCAGATCAGATTGTCCGGATGAATCACCGTCTTAGCCGCATCATCCACGTCCGTTGTCTTCAGCGCCCGGACCTTGCCGGCGAACGTCTCGTAGTAATCATCGGGCAATCCAAATTGCACCAGGTCGCGGATCGAAGCTCCCACCTCATTCAGAGTTTCCCGCGAACCGGGAAGGCTGAGCGTTTCATTTGCTTGAATGCTCGCCAACTCTTCAGCCGAAATGGGTCGTTTCCCCAGGATGTCATGGAACTCCTTAATCATTTCCGCCATGGACTCCTTGGTTTTGTCCGTCTGCACCGGCGCATACGCGAGGAATGGCCGCTGCGCCCGCGCCGCCCACAGTAAACTCCGCGCGCCATAGGACCAGTGTTTGTCCTCGCGCAGGTTCCCGTTCAGCCGGGAGCTGAACATCCCGCCGAAGCCGTCGTTCATGGCCTCGATGGCGATCTCCTTTGGATTGGCCGTCGGCGGCGCGATCTGGCCTGCAAGGATCACGGACTGCAGCGCGCCCGGCTTGTCCATTAGGTACACCACGGACTTCGCCGTCAACGGCACGCTCTTGATGTTTTTCTTCGGCACCTGCCCCGGCTTCCAGCCCGCAAAGAGTTTCTCGAGTTTCGGCGTAAGTTCCGCAAGCGTCGTGTCGCCCGCCACAATCAGCGTCGCATTGTTCGGCCGAAACCATGTCTGGTGGAATTTGACCAGATCTTCCCTCGTCATCTTCGAAACGCTGGCCGTTGTCCCCGAACCCGTCAGCGGGTTCCCGTAAGCGTGTCCCGGCCCGTACAACAAGCCGGGGAAAACGCGCAACGCCATCTGCACCGGCGTGTTTTGCTCGCGCTCGATTGCCGCCAGCTGCTGCTTCTGCTGCCTTTTGAAATCCTCTTCCGGAAACACCGGATTCAGAATCACATCCGCAAACAGTTCCAGCGAAGGATCCAGCTTCGTCTTCAACGCCGACAGGCTTACGGTGGACAAATCCAGGTTCGAAGATGCCTGCAACTCCGCGCCGAGCAACGCCAATTGGTCGCTGATCTGCAGCGCGGTCCGCGTGCTCGTGCCTCCGTCGAGCAGCGATGAAGTCAATGCTGCCGTTCCGGGCGCTGCGAACTGGTCGGCGGCAAATCCCGCATCCGATTCCAACCAGAAATTCACCAGCGGAATCTCGTGCCGCTCCGCCAGAATCACCTTCAGCCCGTTCGAAAGCGTTGCCCGTTGCAGCGTCGGCAGCTTCAGTTCCGGAGGCGTTCCCGGTTCCGGCGCCTTCGAACGGTCCGCTCCCGTGGACGCCGTCTTGTATTCGGGGAACGGGCGCACCTCGAGAATGTATACGCCGTCGGACAGCCAGCGATTCGCCGCCGCCTTCAAATCCTCCGGCGTTGCTTCCCGCACGCGCTTCAGCGAAATTTTGTAAGCGTCGGGGCTCCCGCGAAAAACCTGATTGATGGCCAGCCGGTCGGACTTCCCTCCGAAGCCTCCGATGCGCTCGATCCCGCGAATAAACTCCGCCTCGTACTGCGTTTTCACCCTTTGCAGCTCTTCCGCTGTCGGCCCGTCCTTCAAGAATCGCGCCAGCTCTTCATCCGTCTCCTTTTCCACCTGCCCGAGGTCCTGGCCCGGCCGCGCCGTCACCTGAATGCGAAACTGCCCGCCAATTTCATTCAGATTCACGAATGCGTCTGCATTCGTCGCAATCTGATCGTCGTACACCAGCCGTTTGTAAAGGCGCGAAGTCTTCCCCTGGCTCAGGCAATCGCTCACTAAATCGAGATAATCGGCGTCGGCGCTGCCATACTCCGGCATATTCCACACTTTGTAGATCCGCGCCTGCGGCACCCGGTCCTGCACTTTTTGACGGTGCGTTCCCGTCATTTTTGCGACCCACACTTCCTGGTGCGCTACCGGAGGCCCCGCCGGGATATCTCCAAAATATTTTTCCACTTTCTCTTTCGCCGTCTTGGTGTCGATGTCCCCTGCCAACACAATCACCACGTTCGACGGGCCGTAGTAGGTCTTGAACCACTCCTGCACATCTTTCATCGAAGCCGCATCGAGGTCCGCCATATCGCCGATTGTCGTCCAGGAATACGGATGCCCCGCCGGATACGTATTCTGTGTAATCAGTTGCCGCGTCACCCCGTAGGGCTGATTCTCTCCTTGCCGCTTCTCGTTCTGCACCACGCCGCGCTGCAAATCCAGCGTCTTCTGGTCCAGCGCGCCCAGCAGGTGCCCCATGCGGTCCGATTCCATCCACAAGGTGTAATCCACCGCGGATGTCGGCACATCTTCGAAATAATTCGTCCGGTCTGAATTCGTCGTGCCGTTCAAATCCGTGGCTCCGATTCGCTCCATGGCGTCAATGTAGCGGCCCTTGGCGTGCTCGCTGCCCCCGAACATCAAGTGTTCGAAAAGATGAGCGAATCCCGTCTTGCCCGGTTTTTCGTTTTTCGAGCCCACGTGGTACCACACGTTGATCGCCACAATCGGCGCTTTATGATCCTCGTGCACGATCACCGTCAGGCCATTGTCCAGTACGAATTTCTGGTAGGGAATATCGATCTCTTTCGTCTGCGCGAAAACACCGGCAGTCATGACCCCGCAAACCAGCAGTAGCAGCGCTGCTTTAATCCGCATGATTAAATCCTCCGCTCAGAATATTTTCGACTTGATTGGGCATCCGAATTTTGCGGGCACACATCTGGTATGCACTTAGACGTTTACAACTGCCGGAAGTCACCACCGCGTTTCCACTTTTTCGTGAGTTTTTCCGCATCCTCCGCCCGGCATGGCAAGGCTCTGCATTATATCGTTCACACTGTCCGGAACAAGAAATGCCAGGTTACATCCACCAGCCCATGAACAATCGCTGACGCAAAGATCGATCCGCTCTTCCGCCAGGTCCAGCCATAGAACAACCCCGCAATCGACGCTAGGATCACATAGCGCCAATTCGGGAAACCCATGTTGGTAATGTGCGAAAAGCCAAAAACAATCGAAGCCGTCCACCACCCCCTCAAATCGCTCTTGCATGTCTTCGAAAGCATGTTTTGCAGTATTCCGCGGAAAAGAAACTCCTCGGGCCACGCCGTGAACAGAAGGATCGCGATCGCCAGAAACGGCATGGACCTCCATTCACCCCACTGCGGAGCGAACTGGATAAAATGTATCCCCTGGCCCAACGGAATCGCGATGCACCCAAAGACGGCAAAGCTCGCCAGAATGTAGAATCCCCATCGCCTCTCCCAGCCGATCAAGTAGCCCACACCGCTAAACCGGCGGACCAGAAAGTACGCCGCCAGCGCCACATTCAACGCCAGCAGCACCGTCAAGACGTAAGCCAGCTTTCCTCCCGGATACGGCCATAGCCAATGTGACAGCGAAATTCCCCACGGATTCGGCAGCGGCTTCACCATCACCCACACTCCCACGAGTGTCGCGTAGTCCTGCCAGGCCCCTATGGGCCGTTGCTCTGCCGACGTCGCCAGCGCCAGCGGCACAAATACCAGTCCTGCTACCGCTCCGGCACGCGCGATCGTTATAGTATTTGTCCCGAGTGCGTAAATCAGGTATGCAAGAAACACTGCGGCGCCCAGCAAATAGCCGCCGGTCCCAAAACGCGATGAAAAGAAATCCGCCACGCCGCGCGCGGCGAAGAGCAGCATTACGCCAAGAAAAAATGCAAACGCCGTCAGCGTCGCCGCAAAGTCTCGGCCGCCATAACCCTGCCACGACGCGTACAAGCCTCCGGCAAAGCACAGCGCGGCCCACAGCCCGATCATCGAAAGCGGTCCGAGTTGGCGCGTCGCAGGCAAACGAGCATTCTAGCTCATCAAGATGACAGACCCAATCCAGCTCAAGCCACCGTCGGCGTCAAAGCGGCTTGCCTATATTGACTGGATGCGCGGCCTGGCGTGCGTCCTCATGTTTCAAACGCATTGCTACAACTCCTGGCTCAGCCCGCAGGCGCGCAAGTCGTCTCTCTATGGCTGGTCCCAACTCGGTGGAACACTGCCCGCGCCACTCTTCATTTTTCTTTCGGGTGTCTCCTTCGCTCTCGTCACCGAGCGTCTTCGCGAAAAAGGAGCTTCGCGTTCCTTCATCGCCAGAACCACAATTCTTCGCGGCGGGGAAATCTTTGGCCTGGGCCTGCTCTTCCGCGTGCAGGAATTTGCGCTCGGCTATCGTTGGGTCCCGTGGACCGACCTGCTCCGCGTCGACGTTCTCAACATCCTCGGTCTCTCGATGATCCTCATGGGCGTTTTTTGCTGGTTCACTGCGAACGAGAGCGCCTTGAGCCCCGCCACCGCCGTCGCCTCCTCGCGCAATCGCGGAATCACCGCCGCTCTTGCCACCGCCGCCGTCGTCGCCCTGGCCACGCCCCCGCTCTGGACCACGCATCGCCCCAGCTGGCTCCCTTGGCCGCTCGAGTCCTACATCAACGGCGTGCACACCTTCAATCAACCCCAGTCGTGGCTCTTTCCTATCTTTCCCTGGGTTGCTTTCGCATTCGCGGGCCTCGCCGTCGGTTTCTTTCTGTTCACAATTTTCGCCAAGCGCAACGAAGCCCTCGCCTTCGCTGCTCTGGGCGGCACAGGCGTTCTCGCCTGTGCGCTTTCTGTCCTTTTTGATGCCTCCCCATTTCGTCTCTACGCCGTCTACGATTACTGGCACAGCGGGCCCAACTTCTTGCTGATGCGCTGCGGTATTCTCCTGCTGATTTTGTCGGTGGTTTACGCCTGGTGCCGTTGGGGCTTTGCGCAGACAGGTTTCAGCCCCATCATCCAGCTCGGAAAAACGTCCTTGCTGGTCTACTGGGTCCACATTGAATTTGTGTATGGGAGATTCTCAATTTTGCCGAAAGGTCAGTGCAGTGTTGCGAAGGCTTCGGCCGGTCTCTTGACAATTTTTCTTGCCATGCTGGCGCTTTCGCTCGTCCGCACGCGGTGGAAGAAAAAACCCGCTATGGTTTCGCGGGTGGAGTCTGCTCCGGCTGCTGCCCCTGCGGGATCTTGATGATCACCTCGCCGTCCCTGGCGAGCCCCAGATCTTCGCGCGCGATTTTTTCTATCGTTCTCGGGTCGCTCTTTAGCGCTTTCACTTCCTCCGCGAGCTGAATATTTTCCTTGTTGAGCCGCTCAATCTCCCTTTGCACTTTTTCGATTTCCGCCCGCGTGCGCCGCATTGCCAGGAAGCCATGCGTTCCAAATACGTCGTGCACCAGCAGCGCCAGCACAAACAATCCCAGCAACCCCCGTCCATATTGCTGCCAGAACCCCGGTTTGTCTGCCTTCGCCTTCATGGCTTTACCCCTTCAGAATCCACTGGGTGGCGTCGCGCACCAGCCCCGCGGAAGCCGCCGGGCTCTCCGCCTCCACGTACAACCTCAGCAACGGCTCCGTGCCGCTCAATCTCAGCAGCATCCACGATCCATCTTCGAAAACAAATTTTGCTCCGTCCGTGCGATCGATCGACGTGACTTTTCTCTCCAGCAGCCTGGAACTGTCCGCTGCGGTTTTCTTGAGCGCCGCAACTTTCTGTTCATCGCTCAAGTGCAGATTTTCCCGCACCGGCCAGAATTCCCGCCCGATTTTCTTGAACAATTGCCGAATCTGTTCCCCGAGCGACGCGCCGCGCGCCGCGATCATCTCTGCCACCAGCAAGCACGCCAGAATCCCGTCCTTTTCCGGAACATGTCCGCGAATCGTCAAGCCTGCGCTCTCTTCTCCTCCCAGCGCGATTTTGTCTTTCCGGATGAGTTGTCCGATGTATTTGAACCCCACCGGCGTCTGATAAGTCTTCTGGCCGTGCACTTTCCCCACCGCATCGATCATTTCCGTCGTCGCCACGCTTCGCGCTGCGGGCATTTTCCACCCGCGCGTCTCGATCAGGTAGTCGTACACCAGCGCAAGAATATGGTTTGGCTGAATCCACGTTCCGTCGCGGTCAATGATCCCGAAGCGATCGGCATCGCCGTCTGTGGCCAGCCCGGCCGTCGCTCTCTTCTCGGTCACCGCCTTGCGCAGCGGCGCAAGATTTTCTTCTGAGACGTCCGGTCCAGTTCCATCAAACAAGCAATCGCGTTCCGTGCGCATCGCATGAACGTCCACGCCGTGGTCGGCGAGCGCTCGGTCGAGATATCCCGCGCCGCATCCGTGCAGAACGTCCGCAACGAATTTCACTCTCGCTTTTCGTAGTGTCTCGAAACGCACCAATTCTTCCAGCCGCTTCAGATACGCCTCGCGCAGACTGACATTTTCCACTCGGCCCCCGCCGCCGAGTCCCTTGCTCGCTTTTCGCGGGTTCCCGTTCCTTGCGATCAGCTTCGCCACTCGCGCTTCAATGTCCCGCGTCACTTCCGGAAGCGCCGGCCCCGCGTCAGCCGACGAAAACTTCAATCCGTGATATTGCGCCGGATTGTGGCTCGCCGTGAAATTGACCGCGCCGTCCAGTTTCCGCCGCATGATTTCATACGCCATCGCGGGCGTCGGCGTAAACGTGTCGCACAGCAGCGTTCGAATCTTGTGTTCCTGTAAAATTTCAACCGCAAACTGCGAAAACTCCTCCGAATAAAACCGCGTGTCGTAGCCCACTAGGATCGTGGGATTCTTGGCCCTGCTTTTCACGTGCTCGGCAATCGCCGTAACCGCCAGCCGCACATTGGCGAACGTAAAATCATCCGCAATCAGCCCGCGCCACCCCGATGTCCCGAATTTGATGGGAGTCGATTGCTCTGGCGTCGCGGCCGCGCGTGCACTTGACCGCTTTGCTTTCCTCCGTGTGGAATGTCTCATGGCGCTGTATTCTAGCCCGGCGCGCCAAGAGACAAAAGCCGTGTGCGCAACTTGATTCCATCGCGGCAAGCCGTTTGCCGCCTTCAGAAATTCTCGGGAGGTAAGCCATGATCGCGGGCGGAAAGAACCGGGTCGTGCTGGTGACCTGCGGAACGCTGACGGAAGCGAGGCGCGTCGCGCGAGTCGTGGTCACCAAGCGCCTGGCCGCCTGCGTCAATCTTGTTTTGAGTCCCGTGGAATCCGTCTATCTCTGGAAGAAAAAAGTCGAGAAGGCCCGCGAATATCTTTTGCTGATCAAGACAACCTCAAATCTCCTCGCCGCCCTTGAAAGAGAAGTAAAGCGCCTGCACAGCTACGATATCCCCGAATTCATTGCCCTGCCCATTGCCGCTGGCTCGCGCGAATATCTCTCCTGGCTCGGCGAAAGCGTTAAGCCGCCTTCCCGCTAACTCGTTCACTCGTATCGCAGCGCGACCATCGGATCCATCCGCATCGCCGTTGAGGTCGTTTTCAGCGAACGGTTAGGTCAGTTAAACGTACAGCAGCGCTTGGTCGAGGTCCGCAATAATATCTTCCACGTCTTCGATGCCCACCGACAATCGCACCAGCCCTTCGGTGATTCCCACCCGCTCCCTCACTTCCACGGGCATCGAAGCATGCGTCATCAGCGACGGTAAACAGATGAGCGTTTCCACGCCCCCCAGGCTTTCCGCCAGCGAACACAGCTTCACCTGATTCAAAAATCGCCGCGCCGCATCGAGCGAATTGAGATCGAAAGACAGCATTGCGCCGGGTCCCTTCTGCTGCCGCCGGGCAATTTCATGCTGCGGATGCGCCGGCAAGCCAGGGTAATAGACCTTCCGCACTTTCGGGTGCGCATCCAGGTGCCGCGCCACCGCGATGCCGTTGGCATTGTGCTGAAGCATGCGGATCGCCAGCGTCTTGATCCCGCGGGAAACCAGAAAGCAATCCATCGGCGCAAGCCCCGTCCCGGCCGAGCGCTGAATGAAATAAATTTTCTCCGAGTCTTCGGGGCGCGTCAGAACCGCAGCGCCGCCCGTCGAATCGCTGTGCCCGTTCAAATACTTCGTCATCGAGTGCACCACGATGTGCGCGCCCAGCTCGATCGGCCTCTGCAGATACGGGCTCAAAAACGTGTTGTCCACCACCAGCGTGATGCTCCGGTCGTTGGCCAGCTTGCCCATCGCGGAAATATCCGTCACGCGCAACGTGGGATTCGTCGGCGTCTCCACGTACAGCATTTTCGTGTTTGGCCGCAGCGCCGCCAGTACCGCATCCGGCACCGACGTATCCACGAAGCTGAACTCCAGCCCGAAATGTACGAGCAATTGCGTGGACAGGCGAAACACTCCGCCATACACCGCTTCCGACAAAACCACGTGATCCCCGGGACGCAGCAGCCGGAACACTGCGTCAATCGCCGCCATGCCCGAGGAAAAAACGTACGCGCTGTGTCCGCCTTCGAGCTTCACCACTGTCCGCTCCAGCGCCTTACGGTTCGGGTGGTTTGTCCGCGCGTAGTCGTATCCCTTCGTCTTCCCCAGCTCTTCCTGCACGTACGTCGAGGTCTGATAAATCGGCGCGACAATCGCTCCCGTGGTCGGATCAGGCTCCTGACCCACGTGAATGGCGTTAGTGGCAAAACCCATGCTCTTCTCCTCTTGCAGCAGCGCTCGGACTGCGCTGCTTACTGTTCCGCGTAATGAAGTTTACGGAATTTCAGTGCCGTTCGCCTGCGGTAGTGACCCGTTGTTTCCTACCGGGAAGGTTCCTGAAAAGGTACAAGAGCAAGACCCGTCCGTCAATTCTGCCGTGCCTACTTTTTCCGAATCGCGGCTACCGCTCGAGCGGCACATCCACCCGGCTACGCATCGAAACTGGGAGTGGAGTGGCTTGACCCGCTCCGCAGTTCCGTGGAGGATGTAATCCAGCACAACATGAACGCTCTTCGAGTTCCATTGTTGCGTCTGCCGCTCATCCTTACCTTATCCCTGTCTTGCGCCATCACTCCTTACTCCGGCGCGCAGGATGCGCCCCCGCCCGCGCCAAAGACGCAAACGCCTCGGCCGGACGCGCTCAACCGAATTACGATCGAGGTCACCGGCGGCGATAATAATGTCCCGGTCGAAAACGCCAGCGTCTACGTGAAATATGTCGAAGAGCGCAAACTGTTGAAGGACAAGAAATTGGAATTGAACGTCAAGACCAATCGTGAAGGCATCGCTCACGTTCCCGACGCTAAACCCGGCAAAGTTCTCGTCCAAATCGTCGCCGACGGCTGGAAAACCTACGGCCGCTGGTTTGCCATTACCGATCCGAAACAAACGATCAAGGTTCACCTTGAGCGCCCGCCCAAGTGGTACTGACTTTCTTCGTTGCTTGCGTGCGCCGCAACTTTTTCTCGCGCCCCTGAATCTCTCGCGCCATTCTGAAACATCTGTGCCGATAAGCTCTGCATTTTTCTCAGTTTCACGAATCATTTCGCGTCGTGCTCCATGACTTGCACAGAAATTGTGCAAACCGGGGAATAACATTGAAGCGCGTACAGTTAGTTGCCCCTTGTCAGCGCTTTTCCACAAACTTATCAACACTTGTGTTGAAAACTTAACGCAGACGAAATATCTTCTCCGCCGTTCGGCACGCTGCTTGCCTTCCCGCGCTCCATCACACTTTTTGACCTGCGGGAAACCCCGGTGATACAGTACGTTCTCAGACTGGCTCCATGAACGAAACTTTCGAAGGGCGTTTCTCCCAGGCCCAGATGTTGTGGGGCAATATCACTGCCCGTCCGCTGCGCAGTTCCCTTAGCGTGATTGCCATCGCCATTCAAGTCATTCTGGTGCTGATGATCGCGGGCCTCACCTCCGGCGTCATCTCCGAATGGGGAAAACGCGTCGAGGGCGTGGGCGCGGACATTCTCGTGCAGCCGCCAAACTCTTCCATTTTCTTCGCCTTCTCAAGCGCGGTGATGCAGGAAACGCTAGCCGACCAAATCGGAGCGTTGCCCGGCGTCGATGAAGTCGCACCCACGCTCATCCTGATGGATCAAAAGAACTTCGTGGTGGTCTACGGCATTGACTACAAACGTTTCAACGCGCTCAGCCGCGGCTTTCTCTACCGCGCCGGCCGCCCCTTTGAATCCGCGGACGAAGCGCTTGCCGACGATATCGTGGCGCAGACGCGACACTTGCAAGTGGGTGACCACATAAATCTTTTGAACCACCCTTTCACCATCAGCGGAATCGTGGCCCACGGAAAAGGGGCGCGCTTTTTCATTCCCCTAAAGACCGCGCAGGACATCGCCGGTGCGGAGAAGCGCGTCTCCATGTTCTACGTGCGAAGCAAGGGCGACACGGAAGGCACGCGCGCGGAGATTCTCCAGTTGACGCCGGAGAGCAGAGTTCGCTCGATGTCGGAATACATGACGCTGATGAATTCTTCCAATCTCCCTGAGTTGAGACCCTTTATCCGCACGATGGTGGGGCTCGGTGTAGTCATCAGCTTCCTGGTTGTGCTTCTCAACATGCACACAATGGTCTTGGAGCGCACGCGGGAGATCGGCATTCTGAAAGCGTTGGGATGCTCCCGGCTGGATATCATGAAGATGCTCTTGGGGGAAACCTTTGTGCTGACGCTGTTTGGGAGCGCCGTGGGAATCCTCGTGACGCTTCTCACGCAGGCCATACTCAAGGAGACCAATCCTGCGCTCATGATTTTGATTTCGTCGCGCTGGGTTTTTCAGGCCATCGCGCTGGCGCTGATCGGGGCGGCCGCCGGAGCGGGCTATCCGGCTTTGCGCGCGACAAGCTACGACCCCGTCGTGGCGCTGGCCTACGAATAGCCCTCGCGGGCCGAGCGCCCCGCGAGGTTCCCCCTGAGCGAAGCTGGCGAGCGGCATCAGGAACATCGCTGCGGCACAGAGCGTGGATGCCTTTTCGAGCGAGCGGAGGACGCGGCTGGTCATACCGGAATGCCTCCTTGAGCATTTGGAGGAGACACGAGGCCAGGGGTGAGATTGTTTCCGCTGCGGGGCTGAGGAAGGGAAGGATTGCCCAGCCCCACGGGGTCCCAGAGACGCTCCCGGCAGGGTCGGGGCAGGAGCCATGCGACCGGGACTTCCACTCGTTTTTCAGCTCGTATGAAATGTAGGCTTTAGGCGCCCAGCGGCTGGAAAGGGGTATGTCCGCCCGCCCAGTAATCTGTCCTCCCAATTCGCCACTGACCTCGACATGTAGTGGCCAGTCTTCAGACTGGTTCTTTCTCCTTCCATTCGTTGCCCTCACCCGCTTTTTCCACATCCCATTCGAACGGTACCAATAAAGTAATTGACACGGCGTGTACTTTTCTGCTATTCTCTCCCGTGTATATCGAAGCTCACCCTCGCCGAAGTACCGCCGCTGCATCCCGAATGAATCTGCGGGACGCCGCCCATGGGGACTCCACTCCATCGTTGAGGTCATTCAACCCCTTTACTTTCAGCGATATCCGTACTCTTTCTTGCCCCGAGCGGAGCCGAGGGGTGCACAATAGACGCCCGCAACTCCCTTGCTTTCAAGCGTTTCCCGACTCTTTCCATTGCAATGGGGTGTATATCCCCTCTCCACTTCTCGCTCTTCCGCCGAGAGTGCGCTCCACGAGCGCAATATCGACGCACGAATTGCGCACTTTTTCGCTATAAGCTCTTTATTTGCCACACTTGCACTTTTGATAGGGGGGAGGAGGAGGTACCCTATTTACCGAGGAGAGGTCTTTCCGGAGGAGGGCATAAGTTCGCCAGCGGCTCTATTCAGGCGCCTATCGCAGGTTTCCCATTCTTCCTTGGTGCACTGGCCCTTACGGCAGTCAAATTCGCAAAGTGCAGAGTCTTCCGGGACGTCCTGGATAATCTGGTTTCGGAGCCATCGCCAGATCCTGCGAATAGGTTGGTCGCTTGTCAACTTTTCTTCGGACACGCGGTTGAGCCTTCCCTACAGATCAGAGAGCTTCCCAGGCTGACCGAATAACGGTATCCAAAACTAGAGCAATTATACACCCAAAACATGCATTGCAGGTGGAAAGCATGGAAAAGGAAAGACTTGGGACCCGGGCGGCGGTTGGTTTCTTCCAAGGCTTTCTAGCGGCAGCACGGGAATGCACCACGCATTACAAATGGCCCGCCCGTCATTGCAACTCTCTTGTCAGCGGGGCCAGACGCCGGCGGTGAAGGATTTGATGGTGCGGAAGCCGAGTTTTTCGTAGAGGCGGACGGCGGTCTTGTTGTCGGCGGTGACGGTCAGCGTGAGCTCGTTGAATTTCATGGTGCGCAGGGTGTCGATGGCGGTGAGCATGAGCATGCGGCCGAGGCCGTGGCCCTGGTAGCCGGGCAACACGCAAATTTGGGTGGTGTGGCCCACGCCGGGGGAGACTTCGCTAGTAAGAACCGCGCCGATGAGCTCGTCGCCGCCGGCTTGGCGCAGGACGAAAGAGGCGCTGGGGACAAACTGGCCGCAGCCGGGAAGCAGGATGATGTTTTTCAAAAAACGCAGCGCGCCGGAGCGGCTGCGATACTGGTCGTTGATTTCACCGTCCACGTGATTGGCGTAGGAAAGATAGATGAGCTTGGCGCAAGGATCGAAGAAGCGGTCGTGCCAGCGGTCGAGGCGCATTCCGGCAGAGGTAGCTGCGCTTGGCTCCGGGAAAGACGGCAAATCGAGCAGCATGAATTGGCGGGTGTAGAGGCGGAAGCCCTGCTCCTTGAGCGGTTCGTCCACGGGGCCGCCGAAAGGCATGAGCTGGGCTTCGATGCGAGTGAGCTGGGGAAGAGCGCGCAGTCCAAAAAGCAGCTCTTCGAGCAGGCGGCGGCCGACGGCAGCTTGATTGTACTGAGGCGAAACGTAGAGGCCGCCGATGAGGCCCTTCTGCTCTTCGAGGACATAGAAGCAGTATCCGGCGGCGACGCTGCCTTCGAAGGCGACGCAACCCGCAAGCGCACGGGCTTCGAGGAAGCGCTTGATGAGTTCCAGTGCGCCGCGGTAGTCCCAATGAAGCTCTTCGCGCCAGTGGCGCGCCTCTTCCTCGAGCAGAGGCTCCAACTGGCGAACCGTGGTCTGGCGCAGATCGACGATGTTCATGGACAAGTCGGGAACAGCGCGACCCCGGCCGCGCGGAGACCATCATAGCCGATTCGGAGGCCAGGCCGCGACGTGCCGGGCAAAGGCGATACAAATCGGGCACAAAGACGCGGGGGCTTGTCAATGGACGCATAACAGATGTGCTACGATGCAAATCACTACGTTTGTCTTGGGGGAAAGAACGGAATCGCCGGCCGCCAGCCGATTCGCGCAGACACCGCATGCAGATCCTTTTCGAGCTCCGCTATCCAACGCGTTGGTACATGAAGCTTTTGACGGCGATTTTGGCGCTGGCGTTTTTTGGCATGCTGGCCATCGGAGCGATCGCGGGTTTCCTCCTCTACCGCATCGTGAAGCCGCAGAGGACTACCAGCGAAATCAACTTGCAGAGCTTTCCCGGGCGGCCGGACGCGGTGCAGTTCAGCGTCGCGGGGCTGGGGAGCCGCGAAGGATGGTTTTTCCCGGGGCTGCGCGGCGCGCCGACCATCGTGCTGTGTCACGGATATGAATCGAGCCGCGGCGAATTGCTGACACTGGTTTCCGCGCTGCAGGACCACCAGTACAACACGTTTGTGTTTGACTTTGCGGCGCACGGCGGCAACGGCGGCGTGACTACGTTTGGCTACCGCGAAGCGGACGAGGTGCGCGCGGCGATTGACGCGCTGGCGGCGCGGACGGATGTGGAGCCGAACAGTTTTGGTTTGTGGGGGTACAACCTGGGGGCGTACGCCGCGCTGCGCGAAGCGGAGAAGGATCGCCGAGTGCGAGCGCTCGTGCTGGATTCGGTGTACGACCAGCCGGAAGAGATGGTGAAGGTTGGCGTGGAGCGGTCGGGCCTTGGCGGGTTTCCGTTCATGGTGCGGGCGGCGGAGCTCAGTTTTGGATGGCTAAATTATAAATACCGCCGCGACCCGCCGCTTTCGAAGGGTATGAATTCGCTTGCGGGCGTGCCGAAGCTCTTCCTTGAGGCCAGCGATGACCCCGAGCTGGCGGATATTACGCGGATGATGTTTCTGAAGGCGCCGGAGCCGCGCGAGCAGGCGCTGATTCCGCATGGGAATTTTGTGAGTTTGAATGAAGACGACAAGCGGGGTTACGAGAACCGCGTGGTGAGTTTCTTCCTACTGCGCCTGCCCGCTACGGGGCAAGCTGCTCGGTGAAGTTTTCGGCGTGACGTGGGATACAAACCAACCCCAGGCGGAAGATGCTAGGGGCACATCCTTACATTGAAATCCCTGCTTTTCCAGCTGGCTGCACCGAACAGATCCAGACACAACATAAGCCTCTGCAGCAGGATTCTGGTCCCAATCCGGCACTTCCCGGCTTAGATAGAAGCTCAGGCTGTATCGAAGGCCCCTCGACACTCCGTGATAGATAAAAGTCTGTTCAGTAGGCACGTGTTGCGCCAGGAGTTGACTAGCCAAATCCCTCGACGAGAGCGGAACGAGTCCCAAAACAAGTTCATCTGCGATCAGGAAAGTGAATAAAACGGGGACGACGCAAAGGGAGATCATTAAGTTTCGCACCCACCTGGTGGCGGTGCAGAAGAATCCAGCGGCAAACAAGACGTTCGCGAGCACAATTACAATCAGCAGAAAACTTGCCCCTAATTGCAAGCTTTGCGAAACCATGTTGAGGGCCAGATTCGGCCGGGCAGCAAACTCAGAGATGCCAAAGCACAACAAGGCAAATGCCGCGATGCTTGCGCCGAACGATTTGCGATGTTCGACCGCCAGGGTAGCGCAGCCACGCGTTAATAGCAGGGCTAATGCTGGCACGGCCGGTAAAATGTAGCCCGGCAGCTTCGATTGCGAAAGTGTGAAAAACAAAAGAACAAAAAGGCTCCAAGAAAGCAGGAATGAAGTCTGAGGACTAAGGCTCTTAGTCTTGGCAATTCGCGCGCTCCCAGCAACAGTCGTCCAGATCAAAGCGCCCGTCCACGGCAGAAAGGCTACGAGGAGCGCAGGGAGATAAAACCAGAAGGGCTGGATGTGCTGGAATTCGGGGGTGAGGTAGCGTTTGAAATTGTGTTCGATGATGAAGACGCGGAAGAAGTCGGGATTGCGGCGGGCGCAGAGGATGTACCAGGGGAGAGCGATGAGGCAGAAGGTAGCGATGGCGATTGGGTGAAGCAGACGGAAAGCGTCGCGCCAGCGTTTTGTGAAGAGCGCCCAGAAAAAAACGACGCCGCCGCAGAGAATGATGGCGGCGGGGCCTTTGGCAAGAACTGCCAGGCCGAGGAAGAATCCGAAGAGGACGAGGGCGAGCCAGGGCGTGCGAGGAAGGATGGGAGTGCTTTCGTTTCGAATTAGGCCGAGGACAACGGCGGCGGCGACCATGGCGATGGTGAGCATGCCGCTGAAGGGCATGTCGGTAGCGGCGGCGTGGGAGAAGCCGATCATGCCAACGGTAGTGGGCAGAAGCAGCAAGAGCCAGCGCGCGGTCTCCGCGCCGTAGAGGCGTAGAGCCAACCACGCGAGCGCGAGCGTGGCGAGAAGTGCGCAGATGGCGCTCGGCAGGCGAGCTGCAGCTTCGCTCACCCCGAAAACTTTGAAGCACAGCGCCGCGCCCCAGTAAAAGAGAGGCGGCTTTTCGAACCACGGTTTTCCATACAAACGCGGGGTGACCCAATCGCCGGTTTCCGCCATATCACGCGCGACCCAGGCGTAGCGTGGCTCGTCGGGACCGACGAAACCGATGGCGCCGAGATGGCTGAAGTAACAGACGTAAAGCGTCGCCGCGATGAGGATGGCCCAGCCGATCCGCGCAGCGGATTTGGCCGCGGTATTTTCAGCAACTTGGTTGGTCGATTCAGTCACGGAAATGTGAGTCTAGCATTGAACCCCTATCTTCTAACCGCGGACCTCTTGCATACTGTCGCTCGCTGGGTGTTTCTTGGCTGGCCTGAACATCAATGAGAGTTTGGCTCGAATACGCCGCCGTATGGTTGATCTTGAAGGCGCTAGGCGTTTTGCCGCGGCCGGTGGCGCGCGGCTTGGCGGCCGGTGTGGCGCGGGTTTTGTACGCGATGATGCCGAAATTGCGAAAGACCGCAGAGTTCAATTTGCGGCTAGCATTCCCGGACTGGAGCGAGGCGCAACGCACGGCGGTTATTCGCGGAATGGTGCGCAACCTGGGATGGATGGCGGCGGAGTTTGCGCGGCTGCCGCGCCATACGAAAGAAAATATCGAACAGCTCGTGGTGCTCGATGGACACGAAAATTTCCTCGAAGGGCAGCGGCACGGCAAAGGCGTGCTCTATTTGACGGGGCACATCGGGGCATGGGAACTGTCGTCCTACGCGCACGCGCTTTATGGATTTCCGCTGCACTACATGGCGCGGCCGCTGGACAACGCGCGTGTCAATGCGCTGGTGAACGAGTATCGCTGCTTGTCCGGCAATCGGCCTGTGTTCAAAAACGATTCGGCGCGCACGGTATTGAAGATACTGCGGGAATCGGGAACCGTCGGGATCCTCGCGGACCAGAACACCATGCCGGAAGAAGGCGCGTTCGTGGATTTCTTCGGCAAGACAGCGTGCACGACGACGGGAATCGCACGCGTGGCGCTGCACACGGATGCGGCGGTCGTACCGGGTTACGCGGTGTGGGACGAAGGCATCCAAAAATACCGGCTGCGATTTGAGCCGCCGGTGGAGCTGATTCGAACGGGCGATTCCGAGCGGGACGTTTTCGAAAACACGCAAAAATTTGCGAAAGTAATCGAGGAAATCATCCGCAAGTATCCTGAGCAGTGGGTATGGGTCCACGCACGATGGAAAACAAGGCCCACGGGGGAGCCCGAGCTATACAGATTTTGAGCGAGGATGGCCATGACACGAACGGCGATGGAATTGGCAGAGGCGATTGGCGCGAAACTCGAAGGAGACGCCACTGTGGAGATTCGCGGCGTAGCCGCGCTGGAGCGCGCGGGGCCGCACGATTTGATCTACGTCGAAGTGGCGAAGCACGCCGAACGTGCCGCCGCGTCCGCGGCCTTGTGCGTGGTCGCAGAGGAAGGCACGGCGCTCGCGGGCAAAACCGTCCTGCGGCACAAACAGCCAAAATTGGCATTTGCGAAGGCTGCGGCGCTGCTGCTGGAACGTGCGCCCATCGCGTCAGGCATCCACCAGACGGCCATTGTCGCGCCCCTGACCCGCCTAAGCCCGGGTGTGAGCATCGGGCCGTATGCCGTCATTGGAGAAGACGTGCATGTGGGAAGCGGCACGCAAATTGGCGCGCATGCCGTGATTGGAGCGGGGTGTTGGATCGGAGACAACTGCAGGATTCACCCGAGGGTGACGCTCTATGCCGGGGTGCGCACCGGGCACCGCGTGGAGATTCACAGTGGAGCGGTCATCGGCGCGGACGGGTTTGGCTACGCGTTTGGCGAAGGGCGATATTGGAAATTTCCTCAAGCCGGCATCGTGGAGATTGGCGACGATGTGGAGATTGGCGCGAATACCACGATCGACCGCGGCTCGCTCGACGACACGCGCATCGGCGACGGCGTGAAGCTGGACAATCTGATTCAGATCGGCCACAACTGCCACATCGGCGCTCATACCGTGATGGCTTCGCAAGTGGGATTTTCCGGCTCGTGCGTGATTGGAAGGAATGTTGTAATCGGCGGACAGGCGGGCTTCGGAGAGCATTGCCGTTTGGAAGATGGTGCGGTGATTGGGGGACAATCCGGAGTGCTGGGAGGAAAAACAATCCGCAGCGGGCAAACCGTGTGGGGCACGCCAGCGCGTTCCTTGGATAAATTCAAGGAGCAATTCGCTTGGCAAGCGAGACTTCCCGAGTTGGCGGAACGCATCAAGAAGCTCGAGGAGAAAGCAGCCAGGTAGAAAAGAGATGGAGGACCGAAGGCCATGGCGCGTGATTGTCGTCGGGGGACACACACGAAACATTGGGAAAACGCAGCTGGTGTGTGAGCTCATCGCTGCCTTTCCCGGTGCGAACTGGATCGCCGGAAAAATCACGCAATTCGGGCACGAGGTTTGCGCGCAGAACGGAGAGCACTGTGATTGCGCGCCGGATGACCACACTTCCGCGCTGGATTGGGAACTTCGCGCCGACACGGGGACGGACAGCGCGCGTTTTCTTGCCGCGGGCGCGCGGCGCTCCTTCTGGCTGCGGACTAAGCAAGGATTTCTCGCCGAGGGCCTGCCACTGCTGAGGGCGGCGTTGCACGAATCAGGCGCGGAGGCGGGCGGGGAACTTCCGCCGCTGATTATCGAGAGCAATTCGCTGCTGCAATTTTTGAAGCCGTCGCTTTATTTCGCAGTGCTGGATCCAGCAAGAGAAGATTTCAAGGAGACGGCGCGCTCGGCACTGGACCGCGCGGATGCCTTGGTTCTTCGCGGAGCGTTCGAACTCGCGTCAGGCGAAGGGCCGGCCTGGCTCAATCTTCCGGTCCGCTTGCTCCGGGAGAAGCCGTCCGTCTCGCAGCGAGAAGGAGAGCCTTTGCCGGAGCCTTTACACGTCTTGGTGCAAAGGGTGCTCGAAGCTCCCGCAAATGTTTTCCTGTAGCAACTACATGGAACCTGTGCGGCATCTTAGCCGTTGACCACTCGCGGGAAGACGGCGATAATTTAGTAGTACAGTTGTTATCTGTGTTTTGAATCCAAGCGCTCTTTTCTCTTGAAGTTCAAGAGAAGACGGCATTTAGTCTGACAAAAGTGGCATCGCGGGAAACCAGCCCGGCGTGCCACGTCCTAGCTGCAATCTGGGGGATTCGTTTTGGCGACTGGAACACGCATCGGTTTGGACAGCCCTGCCCCGGCAGCGCCCCCACTGTGGCGCGAACAGGACTGGACCGCACGGCTCGAACAAGCCATCGAGCGCGGCGCAAATCACCTGCTTTCGATTCAGGATGAACGGGGTTTCTGGCAGGGCGAGCTGGAAGCCGACACCACACTCGAATCGGACTACATTTATTTTCTCCATGTTCTGGGGAAAGCCGACCCGCAGCGCATTGCCAAGCTGGCGAACTACGTTCGCCGGCGGCAGTTGTCCGATGGCGGCTGGAGCATTTATCCCGGAGGACCGTCGGAACTGAATGCCTCCTGCAAAGCCTATTTCGCATTGAAGCTGGCGGGTGATTCGTCCGATGCGCCGCACATGGTGCGCGCGCGGGAAACGGTGCACCGGCTCGGCGGTTTGGAGCACTCGAATTCTTACGTGCGGTTTTATCTGGCGCTGGTGGGCGCGGTCGGCTGGGAATTGGTGCCCGCGATTCCGCCGGAGATGATGCTCCTTCCAAACTGGTTTTACATCAACATTTACGAAATGTCGTCGTGGACGCGCGGAATCGTGATTCCCATGGCGATTTTGTCGGCCATCCGGCCGGATTGGCGCTTGCCGGAACGCGCGCGCGTCGAGGAGTTATTCAACGATCCTTCGCGAAAGACCGCTGCTTTCGACTGGAGCAAGCAGCTGATTTCGTGGCGGAATTTTTTCCTGGCACTCGACCGCGGGCTGAAGCTGTATGAAAAGCTACCCTGGAAACCCTTGCGCCAGCGGGCACTGCGCGAAGCCAAGATGTGGATGCTCGAGCACCTGGAGCGTACCGACGGCTTGGCCGCCATCTACCCGGCGATGATGAATTCGATTCTTGCGCTCGTGGCGCTGGGACAGGGGCCGGACGATCCCCTCACAGCGCGCGAAATCCGCGAGTTTTCGCGCTTTGAAATTGAAGAAGGCGACACCATCCGCTTGCAGCCATGCGCCCCTCCCGTTTGGGACACCTGCATCGCGATGGTAGCGATCGAGGAAGCGGGATTGCCTCCGGATCATCCCGCGCTCGTGAAGGCGGCGGATTGGCTCTTGTCGAAACAGATTCTCGGCCCGGGCGACTGGCAGGTGAAAAACGAGGACGCGGAGCCGGGCGGGTGGGCATTTGAGTTTCGCAATGATTTTTATCCTGACGTGGACGACACCGCGTTTGTGTTGATGGCGTTGCAGCGCGTGAACTTTCCGGAACCGGCTCGCATGGAAGCGGCGGTGCGGCGGGGCATCCAGTGGCTGCTCAGCATGCAGAACCGTGACGGCGGCTGGGCGGCGTTCGATCGCGACAATGACAAGAAGTCTTTGTGCAATATCCCGTTCGCGGACCATAACGCGATGATCGATCCTTCGACGGCGGACGTCACCGCGCGCGTCCTCGAGTGCCTTGGCAGGTTCGGCTGGCCAGCCGAGCATCCCGCGATTCAGCGCGCAGTTAAGTTTTTGCTGAAGGATCAGTGCGAAGACGGCTCGTGGTTCGGGCGCTGGGGCGTCAACTATGTTTATGGCACGAGCGGCGTGCTGCGTTCCCTCGAAACCGTTTCGCTGACCGCCAAAGAATACTGCCAGCGCGCGGTGAGCTGGCTCCGCGCGGTGCAGAAATCGGACGGCAGCTTCGGCGAATCCTTGCGCAGCTACGACGATCCTTCCTCAAAGGACCAGGGGAGCAGCACGGCTTCGCAGACCGCCTGGGGATTAATCGGATTGCTGGCCGCCGCGGAACCCGCCGATCCGGCAATCGTCAAGGCGGTGAGCTACCTGGTGCAACAGCAGAACGACGACGGCTCCTGGAGCGAAAGTGAATTCACCGGCACGGGCTTTCCCTGCGTGTTCTACTTGAAATACCACTTGTACCGGAATTCCTTTCCGTTGTACGCGCTGGCGCGCTTCCACAACCAGTCGCAGGAAGCGGAGGAATTTTGCGCGTTGAAATTTCAGCCGGCTGAATTCCGGCTGCGCAGCGGCTTTTGAGCACCTGATGCGGTTTCCTCTGCGGCTCACCGCGGATTTGGCGATTGGCCTCGCCACGAAAACTTTGCGAGGCGCGAACCCCCATCGGCTGATTCTTCATCTTGCCCCTGTCGCGCGTTCGGCATCTGCTTTAGATAGACAAGCTGATTCTTCCCGATTAAGCGCTGTGGATCGGCAGTTACTCTCCTCAGATTTCTGCCTGGACGCGGTGCGGCGCAGTTCCGCCCCCGTGGTTTGGATTGGCGGTGGTGAGCCACTGTTGCACCCGGAAATCGGCCGCCTTGCGCGCCGAATCGTGGACACAGGCCGGCACGTATTTGTTCATACCGACGGTGCTCTTCTCCGGCGGCGGATTCATGAGTTTCGTCCTGTCTCGCGGCTTTTCCTCACCGTGCAGTTCGAGGGTTTCGAGCAGGCGCACGACCGGAGAGCGCAGCGCGAAGGAGCTTTTCGCGTAGCCGTCGATGGCATTCGCACGGCGAAACTGTCGGGTTTTCTAGTTTGCGCTCATATCGTGGCGCACACGGATACGGAACTCGCCGAACTCGAACAGTTGCGCCATTATCTGGAAGCGCGCGATGTGGACGGTTTCGTCGTCGTGCCGGCGAACAATTTCCGAGCGGCATTGCAGCAGAAGGAGAGCGAGCCTTTGCGAAGGAGGCTCCACGCGGCGCGCGCTCAAGTACGCAGCCGCCGTTGGCAGCTGTTTTCACGTCTGCTGGAGTCTTCTCTTGCTGCGGCAAAATCCCCGGGGGTGTCGCACCAAGAGCTTGGAAGCGGCGGCGCCGCGGCTGATGCTTGCGAAGAGAGCGTCGAAGTATCATGACCACGCTGGTCACAGGAGCGGCGGGATTTCTCGGCAGCCACGTGGCGCGGCAACTGGTCGCACGCGGAGAAGAAGTGCGTGTGTTGCTACGCCCCACGAGTACGAATCGAGCCATTTCCGATCTTTCGCTCGAATATGTCACGGGCGATCTGCGCGACGCGGCGTCGCTCGATCGCGCCATGACCGGCGTGAAGCGGGTTTTTCATGTTGCGGCGGATTATCGATTGTGGGCGCGGCGTTCGAAAGATATTTACGATTCGAACGTGGGCGGCACAAAAAATATGCTCGAAGCCGCGAAGCGCGCGGGCGTCGAACAGTTCGTCTACACCAGCACGGTGGCCACCATCGCGGTGGACCGGCCGGCGCTGCCGAACGAAGCCACGGATGCGAAGCTCGAAGAAATGGTCGGGCATTACAAGCGTTCGAAATGGCTGGCCGAAAAAGAAGTGCGCGACGCCGCGAGGAGCGGATTTCCCGCCATCGTCGCGATGCCCACAACTCCCGTAGGCCCGGGTGACTGGAAGCCCACGCCGACGGGAAAGATTATTCTGGACTTTCTGAACGGCAAGATGCCGGGCTACGTCGAAACCGGGCTGAATTTTGTCGGCGTGGAGGAATGCGCGGCGGGGCATCTGCTGGTGGCGGAAAAAGGGAAGGTCGGAGAGCGGTACTTGCTGGGGGGAGAAAACATGACCCTGAAGCATGTGCTGGACACGTTGGCGCAGATTACCGGGTTGCCCTCACCCAAACTGAAGATTCCCCACGCTGTGGCGCTGGGTGTAGCCTATGCAGATACGGCGTTTTCACGTTTGATCGGCAAAGAGCCGCAGATACCGGTCGAGGGAGTGAAGATCGCGCAGCACATGATGTTTGTGGAATGCACTCGGGCACAACGCGAGTTGGGATTTAAAGCTGGGCCGGTTGCCGCCGCGCTCGAACGTGCCGTGCGCTGGTACGAAGCCAACGGTTACGTCAATGCGCGCCGGGCTAAACGCATCGCGCGCGCGGCGGCGGCATAAGGACACGTAGCGCCGCGCTTAAGGGCGGCATCTTAGAATCTAGAGATTCATGCGAATCCTCGTCACCTTCGCGGTCAGAGCTGAATTCTCGCAGTGGTACTCCCGTCACCCCTTTGTGCCCTACGAATTTGAGAATTGGGAGAAGAGGCGGGATTTTGATCTGTTTAAAGCAAACTTCGGTTCGAACGAAGTGACGGTACTGCTGACTGGCATGGGCGGTGAAAATGCGGAAAAGGCCATGCAGACTCTTCCGATCGAGATGCACGATGTATGCATCTCCACGGGGCTCGCTGGAGCACTCGAATCCGGCTTCAAACCGGGGGATGTTGTTGTGGCTAGAACCTCGAAGACACTCGATCAAAGATTGAGAGTCGAGAGCGACGCTGTCCTTGTGGATCTTGCCGTTGCGTGCGGCGCGCGGGCCGTCAACGTTTCGCTCACCTCAGAGAAAGTTGTTGCGACGGCCGACGAGAAGCAGGCGCTGAGTGCGCGTGGAAGCGTTGTGGAGATGGAAACCAGCCATGTCCTGGCGGCTGCCGAGAAACATTGTGTGCCGGCAGTAGCCGTTCGTGCGATCAGTGACGCTGCTGAGGAGGACTTGCCGGTGGATTTTGGACGCATTATGGATTCGCGTGGCCATCTGAAATATGGCGGACTGCTTAGGGAAGTAGGCCTTCACCCGTATCGCCTCGCTCCCCTGTTGAAATTCGCCGGGCAGAGCCGCGCTGCCGCAGGATCATTGGCAGATTTCCTGGATCGCTTCGTTTCTGCCATCGCGACAAAATGGAACAGAGTGCCCAGCCGGAAAGTTGAAGAGGTTTCTGCAACGTGAGCGGGACACACACAATTGTCGAGGCGCTCCGCACGCTTGGGCCGGTCCCCAAGACCATGCGCGCGGGCGTTTACCGCCAGAAGGGAATCGTGCGCGTCGAGGAAGTGCCCGTTCCCGAGGTAGCCGACGGTGAAATACTCATCAAGGTGGCGGCCTGCGGAATTTGCGGCACGGACATCAAGAAGATTTTTCATGCTTATATAGAGCCGCCGCAAATTCTTGGGCACGAACTCGCGGGCACCGTCGTTGCCGTCGGCCGCGGCGTCACGAAGTGGAAGCCCGGCGACCGCGTCATGAGCTTTCACCACATTCCCTGCGGAAAATGCTTCTACTGCCAGAAGCGGCTCTTTTCGCAGTGCAAACAGTACAAGACCACGGGATTGACGGGAGGCTTCACGCCCAACGGCGGCGGCTTCGGGGAATACGTCAAAGCGATGCCCTGGGTTGCGGAAAGCGGCATTGTGGGGCTGCCGGACAACGTGAGCTTTGAAGAGGCCACCTTCATCGAGCCGATCAACACGATCGTCAAGGCCATTCAAAAGGCACGCGTAGCGGCGGGTGAGACCGTGCTGGTAACCGGCTGCGGCCCGATCGGCCTGCAACTATTGATGGTGGCGAAGCTCGAGGGCGCGAGGCTGTACACCAGCGATCCGATCGCGGAACGCCGGGCAAAGAGCCTTTCTCTTGGTGCGACCGAGTCGTTTGACCCCAGCAGTGGTAAGCTTGTAGCAGAGGTAAAGGCCCGGACGGAAGGCCGGGGCGCCGACGCGGTATTGGTGGCGGTTGCCCATCCTGCAGTTGTCGTGGAAGCTCTCGCGGCGGCAAGACCCGGCGGACGGGTACTTCTCTTTGCGGCCAACGATCCGGTGACAAAAATCGAATTTCCTGCGGCTGCGGTGGGGATCGACGAAAAAGAAATCGTGGGCAGCTATAGCGCGGCCGTTGACATCCAAGAAGCAGCGGCCGGGCTGGTGCTTAACAAGAAACTTCCGGTGATGGAAATTGTGACGCACCGCTTCCCTCTGGATAAGATTCAGGAGGGTCTGGAACTGGCCGCGCGGCCGACAGCCGAATCTTTGAAGATTTTGATCACACACGCATGAAAGCGATGACCACAAAGAAGACTGAAACGCCGGTGGAAGAGATGCCCGTTGTCGCTCGCGCGGTCGTACCTTCGCACATGACGGCTGCGGTGCTGTATGGAAGCGAGGACCTGCGCGTTGAGCAAGTTGACGTGCCCTCCTTGGCCGTCGACGAAGTGTTGCTGCGTGTGCGGCTGGCGTTGACCGACGGCACCGACTTGAAAGTCTGGAAGCGCGGCTACCACGCCAAGATGATCCAGACACCCGCGGTATTCGGCCACGAAGTGGTCGGAGAGATTGTGGCGATCGGGAAGCGTGTGGACTCGCGGTGGCGCATCGGGGTTCGCGTCATTGCGGCGAATTCCGCGCCCTGCCTGCGCTGCTTTCACTGCCGCCGGGGCCAGGAAAATCTTTGCGCGGATCTGCTATTCAATAACGGCGCGTACGCGGAATACATGCGCATTCCCGGCCGCATCGTGATGGAGAACATGCTGGAAGTGCCGCATTCCGTGGACGACCGCAGCGCGGCGCTTGCCGAGCCGCTCGCGTGCGTTTTGCGCGGCATTCATGAGATGGATGTCCGCTCGGGCGATACCACGGTGGTCATCGGCTGCGGGCCGATCGGATTGAAATACGTGCGCATGCTGTCGCGCCGCGGTTCACGGGTGATTGCGCTGGCGCGGCGTGCGGCTCCGCTCGATGTGGCCAGGCGCCTGGGCGCGGTCGCGGCGATCAATGTTACGCAAACCACCGACGTGATCGGCGCGGTTAAGGCGCTGACGGAAGAAGGGCGCGGAGCCGACTCTGTGGTTGAAGCCGCAGGAAACCCCGCGACGTGGAAGCAAGCGCTTCAGATGGTGCGGCGCGGCGGCGTGGTCAATTTCTTCAGCGGATTGCCTTCGGGCACGCATGTGGAAATCGAGCCTGCGGCCATTCACTACGCGGAGATCAAGCTGATTTCGCCGTTTCATCACACGCCGCGTTTCATACGCGAAGCGCTGGAAGCGATTCGGCGCGGCGACATCTCGGCCCACGATTTTGTCACGCAGGAGATTCGCCTGGCGGACCTGCCGCAGGCCTTCCAGCGCATGAAAACGCGCAGCGGCGAAATCAAGCTCGCCGTGCGGCCATAACTTTCTGATACCGATCATACCCGGCCGTCATTCCGAGCGAAGCGCGCATTTTGCGCTCCGGTCGAGTTTGCGGAGCGAGGAATCTCTTTTCTGATGTTGCGTCCCGGTGAACTCGAAATCGCGAGGCAGGCTCCTCCGCCCGGCTGCTCGCCCGAATCCGCGCAGCAATACACGCGCTGGCTCGCGACGCATCACTACGAGAATTTCAATGTGGTTTCCTGGCTCCTGCCGAAAGAGCTGCACCAGCATTTCTATAACGTCTATGCGTATTGCCGCTGGGCGGACGATCTCGGCGACGAGGTTCCGGAAAGCTCACGCGCCCTGGAACTCCTCGATTGGTGGGAGAGTGAGCTGGACGCCTGCTACCTCGGACAACCTTCGCATCCAGTGTTCGTGGCGCTTCGCGAAACAGTCGTCGCCAAAGACATCCCAAAGAAACCGTTCGCGGATTTGCTGAAGGCGTTTCGCCAGGATCAAACGGTGAAACGCTATCCGACCTGGGACACTGTATTGGACTATTGCGTGTATTCCGCGAATCCCGTGGGCCGTCTGGTGCTGTATCTCTGCGGCTACCGCGATGAAGAGAGGCAGCGACTGTCGGACGCAACGTGCACCGCGCTGCAGCTCGCCAATTTCTGGCAGGACGTTTCGCGCGATCTCGAGAAAGGCCGGATTTACATTCCGCTCGATGCCGCAGCCGCGCACGGCGTGCAGGAGCATGACATTGCCGAGCGGCGGTTCGACGAGCGCTACGTCCGCTTGATGAAGGATTTGATTGGCCGCACACGCGCGCTATTCGCCGAAGGCATGCCGCTATCAAAAATTGTGGACGCACGCCTGAGCGTGGACCTGGAAATGTTCAGCAGAGGCGGGCTCGCGGTACTCGACGCCATCGAAGCGATGGGGTACGACACGCTTCATCACCGGCCGGCCATCAGCAAAGGCAAGCAGGTGCGCCTGCTGGGACGCGCGCTGGCGCTGCATGTCCTGGGCAAGATGGGGAAACCGGACAAAGTTGCGCGAGCGAGCGTGTCCGAAGGCGCGCCGCCCCCGGTGCCTCATCCGAGCATTACGATTTCGGAATCCTACGATGAGGGTCATCGCATCGCGCGCGCCGCGCAAAGCAATTTTTATTATGCGTTCTTTCTGCTGCCTAAGGGGAAGCGCGATGCGCTTGCAGCGCTCTACGCTTTTATGCGGCTGGTCGATGATATCGCTGATGAAACTGGCGATCTTGCGGCCAAGCAGCGCGGCCTAGCCAAGTGGCGAGCGGCACTCGATTCCGCCATTAATCACGAAGGTTCGACAGTCAGCCCTGTGCTGCCCGCACTGGTCGACACCATGCAGCGTTACAAAATGCCCGCTCGCTATCTGCACGATCTGATCTCCGGGGCTGAGATGGATTTGACGGTGCGGTCCTACCCGACCTTTGATCGGCTCAGGGAATACTGCTATCGCGTCGCCGGCACCGTCGGCCTCACCTGCACGCACGTCTTCGGTTTCCGCGATGCCCGCGCTCTGGACCTCGCCGAAAAGCTCGGCCTCGCCTTTCAGCTTACCAACATCATTCGGGACGTTCACGAAGACCACAAACTCGGCCGTGTCTATCTTCCTGAAGAAGACTTGCAGCGCTACGGCGTCTCGCCGGAAGATTTTGGCCGCACCGAACCGACCCTTGGCGTGCGCGAGTTGCTGCGTTTTGAAGCTGACCGTGCCTGGCAAAGTTACGAAGAGGGCGCGGAATTGTTCAGCTTGATCGAACCGGAGAGCCGGAGCGCGCTGTGGCTTTTGGTGCATACCTACAGCGCGCTGCTGGCGCGCATCGAGTCGCTCGATTTCGCCGTGTTCAGCGAGCGCGTGCAGCTCTCGCGCGCAGAGAAAATGATTTTCACAGCAAAGGCGCGCTTCGGCCGCCTGACGGAAGAGAATGTCCTCGAAAAGCGTGATCGTGATCGGCGGCGGGCTGGCGGGGCTGGCGGCCGGCGTCGCGCTGGCTGAAGCTGGCTGGCGCGTGCGGCTGTTTGAGCAGCGTCCGTTCCTCGGAGGCCGCGCAACGTCTTACGTGTTGCCGGACGGCGAACATGTTGACAATTGCCAGCACGTAACTTTCGGCTGCTGCACGAATCTCGAGGATTTCTATCGCCGGGTCGGCTGCGCCGAGAAAATCAAGTTTTTCGATCGACTACTCTTGCTCGATCCGCAGGGCCGGATTGGCCACTTTCAGGCGGGTCTTCTCCCGGCGCCGCTGCACATTCTCGGTTCTTTTGTTTCGTTCAGGCCGCTTTCGTTCGCTGACAAGTTTTCTATCGCGCGCGCGATGCTGGAAATTCTCTTGCACAAAGGAAGACCCAGCGATCTCCAGCAAGGCGCAGAGATTTCCATGCTGGAATGGCTGAAGCGCCGCCGCCAAACGAAGGGCGCGATCGATCGCTTCTGGCGCGCGGTCCTCGTCAGCGCTCTCAGCGAAGAGCTCGACAAGATCGATGCGCGTTATGGTGTCGATGTTTTTTGGAAGACCGTCTTGTCGAACCGAACTGGATACCGGATGGGCATTCCTGCCATCCAACTCGCGGATCTTTACGAGGGTTGCCACGCGGCCATTAAAAGCAAGGGCGGGGAAGTGACGCTGCGCGCGCCCGTGCGGCGTCTGCGCATCGAGAACGGCGCGCTGGCCGGAATTCTCTTCGATGGCGGCCGCGAAGAAACCGCGGATGCTTATGTGATCGCCGTGCCGCATACCGTCTTCGCTGAATTATTGCCGGAAGATGTGAGACGTAGCCACGCGGTGTTTTCGAAGTTGAGCAATTTGAAAGATTCTCCTATTACCGGTGTGCACCTGTGGTTTGATCGCATCGTGATGACGGAACCTTTCCTCACTCTGCTGGACACCACGACACAATGGGTTTTCAACAAGACGGCCCTGTATGGCGCTAAAAACGGAGCCGGTGCGGGTGCAAGCGGTGGCCAGTATCTCCAGCTGGTGATCAGCGCTTCCTATGACCTGCTTCAGAAATCGCGCCAGGAAATTATCGACCTTTGCGTGAAAGAACTGCGCCAGGCGTTACCCGCCGCGCGCGACGCCCAACTCGTAAAGGCCACAGTGATCAAAGAAGCCGCGGCGACTTTTTCACCTGAGCCCGGTTGCGACCGCTGGCGCCCGAAGCAGGAAACCAGCGTGCGCGGAATGTTTCTCGCCGGCGATTGGACCGCCACCGGCTGGCCCGCCACGATGGAGGGCGCCGTCCGCAGCGGCTACCTGGCCGCGGAAGCAGTCCTCCGTGCGGCGGGATCGCCGCAGCGGTTTCTCCAGCCGGACCTTCCGCCGGACGGTCTGGTTGGTCTGTTCTCGTAGGAGGAAATGTGTTTCGCTCAATATTTGCACGAGTGAAAAATTTTAAGAAGCTTCATCGAAGCAACCCAGGCGCTTCTCTCGCAGCGTCATCGCTTCCGAGGAGCGGTCAAGTGTCAGGTAAGCTTCACGGTTTTGTTGCTGAAATTTTTCGTAGGCGCTTTGCGAATCCCAGAGGTCCAGCGTCATGCACATATTCGGGCGGGAAAGTTCGCGCAGGAGGCGAGTCTCGCGGTAGTGCGGGTCGCGGCGGAAGAATTGCGCCCAATCCCCATCCGGGCCATAGACTCTTTCAAAGCGGCTTTCAAAGCCCGGCTTGACATCGTACTCCCAGAGGACTAAAAACATAGATGTCTCATCTCCTGCTTTCGGTCGCTGGCAAACCTGTTTGCAAATTCCGGGGAAAGAGTGCGCTGCCCGGCCGAGTGTAGCAATCCGATTGGATACATGCCAACGCAGAGTGCGCATCAGCGCGGAATTCTGGGTTTTTGAGTTGCAGTCCGCCAGGACTGGCGGACGGAGGCGTTTGTGAGTCGAAAGTATAGTCATCGCGGGTACCGCGACGCAGAGAAAAACGAAAAAAAGGAAAAGTTGCACGACCGCAAACCGCCGTCGGGAGGGCCGCGGCAGGACCAGTTTGGCCCGCGCACGCCACGCATGGTCGGCACGGTCACGCGGGGGCGCTGCGCAAATTGCGGCGCGGTTTTGATGCCGGGATTCGACCCCAACGGCCAATGCCCCAAGTGCCAATTCGAGTTGCACTCCTGCAAACAATGCAGGTTCTTCGACAGTGGAGCGCAATTCGAGTGCACCCAGCCCATCCCCGAGCGCATCTCTCCCAAGGACGCGAAAAACAGCTGCAAGTTCTACGAATTCCGCATGACGATTGAAAAGGACACGGCGCCAACGTCCTACGCCCAGCAATCACAGATCGCGGCTGCGGCTCCCGCACCGCGCACAACGGGCGCGCGGCAGGCCTTCGAGGATTTGTTCAAGAAGTAGGCGTGCTGCCCTCCGCCGCTGCCCAAACCTCTCCCTCTAACCATCGTTCGAAGACTCTCTCGTATGAATTCAAGCTTGACGCGCCGCGCGCACAGGCAAAGCGCAGTAGCTGCCCTTCGCAAACCCCTCGGCCTCCACGCCAAACGCATGGTCGAACCGTGCCCGGTAATTTTCCCACGCCAGCGGCGACGGCCGGCAACATCGCGGCCAACGAGACGCTCTTTCGCCTCGGCATCGCGGCCCAGCTCATCGGCCAGGCCGGTTTTATCTTCGTGGCCCTGGCTTTGTACCATCTGCTCAAGGGGGTCAACCGGCGGCACGCCTCGCTCATGGTGACATTGATTGTGGTCCAGATCCCGATAGCGTTTCTGAATGAGGTGAACTCCATCGCTGCCCTCATCCTCGTGCGCGGGGCCGATTTCCTATTCATACTCGAAAAGCCTCAGCGGGAGGCTCTGGCTATGCTGTTCCTCAATCTGCATTTTCACGGACTTGTTGTCGACGAAATATTTTGGGGTCTTTGGCTCTTTCCGCTCGCGCTGCTGGTGTACCGGTCGCGATTCCTGCCGCGGTTCCTGGGCGTCTGGCTCGCCATCGGTGGCTTCGCCTACGTGCTCCTGAGCCTTACGGGAGTCCTGTCGCCGCAATATTACGACAAGGTGTTTACCTACTCTCAGCCCGCCGCCTTCGGGGAGATAGCGCTCATGCTCTGGCTCGTCATCAAGGGCGCTCGTGCCGTTCCAACTATTTAGGCCAAATAACGGCCCAACGATTGGACGCAAACATTGGGGAAAGCATCTTCGAGGGATTTGCTCGAAAAAGTTGGAACGGCGCCAAGCCGCCAGCGCTGGACGCCACAGCCTCATCGTCGGCGGCCGGTTAGGCTGCATTCTAGGCCCGCGCCGGGTGCCGCACCCTACGGTTTTCAGGGTGCGGGTTTTTGTTCCAAGGCGGGTGGGGTCTTTCTCTTCTCCCTTTTCTAATTTCCATTTTCTAGCTAGCCGCTGCTTGTTGAGAACGCTCTGCCGCCTTCTTCAATCGCGCCAGAGCATCCGCTACTCCCTCGTGTAACTGCCGGCTCCCGAAATGTTCGAGCATCCATCCCCACCATCCAGGTGAGATTGTGAAGTCTCAACCAAAGCTCACCCGGCAATGCTTGTTATCCAGCGTCCCA
>JBIOGB010000017.1:0-73209 GCA_044447665.1 Candidatus Acidiferrales bacterium
ACGTTACCGCCGCTCGGGGCGCGCCCCTTTGGTGCCGGCGCTACGTAAACACTGTTTGGGCCATCGTGCGCGCAGTGATCAAGCGGGCCGAAGCGGCCGGCTGTCCGGTACGTGTGCTGACGGTGGACTTAAAGGAGGGGAGCAACCGGGAGACGCTGTTCCGAGCTGAGCGCGCGGACTCCCGGCAGTGCAGTATGTGCCATACAAACGGATTTGGGGGATTCGGCAGGGTCGCCAACCGCCCCATGTTTGCCGGCCTCGATGTCTCAAAGGCCACCAATTTGATCTCCCCGGCATTGAACTGGGATTACGTGAAGCGCCTGAAGGATACGACGACCATGAGACTCGTCCTCAAGGGAATTGTCACCCGCGAGGACGCTCAGCTTGCGGTCGAGCATGGCGTCGACGGCATCATCGTCTCGAACCATGGTGGCCGGGCGGAGGAAACTCTGCGTTCCACGATCGAGAGCCTGCCGGAAGTACTGGAAGGCTCAGGCAGAAAAATTCCTGTACTCGTTGATGGAGGATTTCGGCGAGGGACCGATATTTTCAAGGCCCTGGCGCTCGGCGCTGCCGCTGTCGGTGTCGGCCGGCCGTACGTCTGGGGATTGGCTTCCTTTGGCCAGCCGGGAGTTGAAGCCGTGTTGACAATCCTCCGGCGTGAGTTGCAGACGATCATGCGGCAGGCGGGCACGACATCGATCGATAAGATCACATCGGCCTATTTGGCCAAAAAAACCTGATAACACATATCCCCGTAGCGAAGCGCTCTGCTGTGTACGGACGAGAAATATTCGCGATGCTGACGGAAAGCGCGCTTTCGCATCGCATCGCTTCGCTTTACAGCCACGCACCCGCCACGTATATTGGCCCTGCGGGAAGTGAGCACGAACTCCACCACGCGTGAGGTTGTCCGATGACTGGCTGGATTATTCTGGGCGTCCTCTTTCTGATCGTCGTGTTTCTCATCAGCATGTATAACGGCCTGGTGCGGCTTAAGGTCACCTGCGACGACGCTTGGGCCGATATTGACGTTCAGCTCAAGCGCCGCTATGACCTGATTCCAAACCTGGTCGAAACCGTGAAGGGCTACGCCGCGCACGAAAAAGGCACTCTCGAAGCGGTCATCAACGCCCGCAACCGCGCCATGAGCGCTGCGGGCCCAGCCGACAAGGCCCAGGCGGAGAACATGCTCTCCGGCGCATTGAAAAGCCTCTTCGCACTTGCCGAGGCGTATCCTCAACTCCGCGCCATCGAGAGTTTCACATCACTGCAAAATTCTCTGATGCAAATCGAGGATACCGTCCAAAACGCGCGCCGCTATTACAACGCCGTCGTCCGCGATCTGAACACCAAGATCCAGCAATTCCCCACGAATATCTTTGCGGGGATGCTGGGATTCAAGACGCGCGAGTTTTTCGAAGTTTCCGCCCCGGCCGAGCGCGAAGCGCCCAAGGTCAGCTTCAACGCGCCCACCGCGTAAGCGCCGGACCATGGCCCACACCATGCGTCAAAGCCCCAATCGCTTCCGCGGGCTGTTCGCTACCGCCCTTCTTGCGGCGGTTCTTTTCCCTCTGGCATCCGCTCTCACAACGCGCGAACTGCGCATTGAAAAGTTCGACGCCGAGATCACCGTCATGCCGGACAGCTCGATTGACGTGACCGAACACATTCAGGCGCACTTCATCGGAACAAACTGGCATGGCCTGTACCGCGAAATTCCCGTCGAGTACGTGAACCCCCAGGGCTTCAACTATTCACTGTTCCTCAGCGTGAAGCGCGTCACCGACGGCAACGGCAACAACCTCAAGTTCGAATCCAGTCGCGAACGCCACTATCGCAAGCTGAAAATCTACGTGCCCGACGCAGATAATTCCGAGCAAACCATCTCCATCGAATACACCGTGTCCGACGCGCTGCGCTTTTTCGAGGACCACGACGAGCTCTACTGGAATGTCACCGGCGACGAGTGGGACGTCCCCATTCAGGAAGCCAGCGCCCACATTGTTCTTCCCACAGGCACCACCAACATCCGCACCAATCTCTTCACCGGCGGTTATGGCTCCCGCGCGCAGGAAGCCGACGCCGAAGTCGTGGGCAACGGCATTGACGTCCATACCCGCGGGCCTCTTCGCTATCACGAAGGCCTGACCATCGCCGTGGCATTCGACAAGGGTTTCGTTCACGAGCCGACTGCCGCCGACAAAATCAGTCTCTTCCTCCGCAGCAACTGGCCTCTGGGTTTTCCCATCGCTACTTTTTTCCTGATGTTCTACCTTTGGTGGACGCGGGGCCGCGACCCGCGCCTGCGCCCCATTGCGGCCCAATACGAGCCGCCGGACCAGCTCACGCCCGGTGAAGCCGGGACGCTTGTCGACAACTCCGCCAATCTACGCGACATCACCTCTTCCATCGTGGATCTCGCCGTCCGCGGATACATCCTCATCGAAGAAAAAAAGAAAGATCACTTGATGGGGCTGATTCACGACAAGGACTATGTCTTCCATCTGCGCAAGCCGCGCACGGAATGGACTTCGCTCAAGCCGCATGAACAGGAGCTGCTTGGCGGCATATTCGCCGATGCGTCGGACACTGTTTCGCTTTCCGACCTGCATAACCAGTTCTACCAATATTTGCCGGGCATCAAGAGCAGCATCTTCGATTCTCTTGTCACGCACGGCTACTACCGCCGCCGGCCGGACAGCGTTCGCTCGACATACATCGGCATGGGTCTCGTCATGGGCTTCATCGCAGTGTTCCTCGGTATCAAGATGGCGGGCGCCTTGGGTATGGCGCCGCTCACGTTCATCGTCGCCGGAGTCCTTGCTGGCGGGATTATTTGCGGCTTCGGCTGGTTCATGCCCGCTCATACCGATCAGGGCGCGCGCGCGCTCGAAGGCGTCCTCGGATTCGAAGACTTCCTTGCGCATGTCGAATCCGACCGCTTCAACCGCACGGTGAAAACTCCTGAAATGTTTGAAAAGTTTCTGCCGTTCGCCATGGCCCTGGGCGTCGAGAAAAACTGGAGCAAAGCCTTTCAGGGTATCTACACCCAGCCGCCAAGCTGGTATCAGGGCGGCTACGGCCCGAATTTCTATCCCGCGATGTTCGTGAATGATCTCAGCGTGATGTCCTCGCAGGCGGGCAGCATCATGACTTCCGCTCCGCGCAGTTCCGGCGGCTCCGGATTTGGCGGTGGAGGAGGTGGTGGCGGTTTTTCCGGCGGCGGATTTGGAGGCGGTGGGGGCGGCGGCTTCTGAAAACACGTCAGTGGGAGGCTCTACGAAATTCCCAATAAAAGCCAACACCAAAGATCATTAGTGCTGCCGCCCAAATAAGCCAAGAAATGGGCGAGTTTGAGACCAGCATACGGAGGTCCCAGCTAACCGCGTTGTCATTGCTTCCCGCAGGAACTACTTGAAAGAAGGAGAATACGATAACCAAAGCGATTGTTAGTACCGGGACGGCCAAAACCAAAGCCGCAAAACCTGCCAGTAGGCTCTTGAAATAAATCACACGGACCTCAAATCGAATATTCCTTCACAACTCAGGTCTTGAAGGCGAATTTTCTTGATCGGCCGAAGGAGCGAACCCATAAAATTTTAACACGTCGCGTAGGGCGACGATGCCTTCCAGTTTGTGGACATCGGCACGGCTCACCACTGGCAGTGCATCTACTTCCGCAGCTCCCATCCGCTCGAGCGCCAGAGGAATAGACTGGTCGGCATGAAGGTGCGGAAAATTGCGCGAATCAACGAGTTCACTGAGAGGTTTGCCCGTACTACCCTCAGCAAGGACTTGCTGGAGCGTGTTCAAGCTCACCACGCCAACGACACCTCGTTCGTCGCTTACCGGCCACGCGCGCAATCTGCTGCTGTGCGCTTTTTCCAGAGCCTCTGCGACCGTCATCCGCACATCGAAAACTTCCGTAGCGGGGCGCATCGCCAGAACTACCTGCCGCTGCACACCCTGCTGACGCGTCTCTGCGCTCGGCAAGTGAATTCCGTCTTGCCGCGCCAGTTCTTCATAGATCGGTTTCCGTTGCAGCCGCGAAGAAATGAAGAAGCTCACGAGGTTGGAGATCATCAGCGGCACAATGACCGCATAATCTCTCGTGATTTCAAAGATCATCATGACCGAGGTCATCGGGGCGCGCACAATGCCGGCGAACGCTGTTCCCATTCCGACCAGCGCATAGACTCCCGCTGTTGCAACATAGGCGGGGAAAAGCCCGTGCGCCACGTTGCCGATGATTCCACCGAGCATGGCGCCAAGAAACAGGCTCGGCCCAAATATTCCTCCGGCGTTCCCCGAAGCGTAGCTCGTCGTCACCGCGAAAAACTTCAAGACTAAGAGTATGACCATCAGCTTCAGCGCCATTTTGCCGTTCAACGCTTCTCCCACGTGTCCATAGCCTACGCCAAGAATTTGTGGCACGAACCAGCCCATTATGCCCACCACAAGACCGCCGGCGACGGGCTGAAACCACACCGTCCTCCGCGGCAATCGCTGAAACCGTTCCCGCATTCCCAGCAGCAGTTTTGTGAATGCCGCGGAAACGAGTCCGCCCGATACTCCCAGCACGGCGTACACCGCAAATTCCAAGGGATGGACCAACTGATACTGCGGCACATGGAAGAGCGGATTGTTGCCCAACAAAAGCCGCAACATTGCCCAGGATGTCGCGGAAGCCAGCACCACAGAGCCCAGCACCGGTGCGTGTAGATCGCCCACGACTTCCTCGAGCGCAAACAGCACGGCCGCCAATGGTGTATTGAACGCTGCCGCGACTGCCGCGGCAGCTCCCACGGGCAGGAGCGCCTTTACTTTTTCCGGACGCAGGCCCAGCCAGCGGCCCAGAACGGAAGCGATCCCCGCACCAACCTGCACGGCCGGACCCTCGCGCCCGAGGGGAATCCCGCTGGCCAGCGTTGCCGACGTGCAGAAAAATTTACCGAACACCGTGCCCAGCGTGATGCGGCCCTCCCGGGCATACAGGGCCGCTTTCGTTTGCGGCACTCCGCTTCCGCGAGCATCGGGAAAATACCGGAAGAGCAGATAGCCCATGCCGAGAGAGCCCACCATGGGAACGAGCAATCTTCGCCAGGCCGCACCGCCTGCAGGGTATAGCCGTATCCCGAAACGCTCGGTCAGCAAGATAAATGCGACTACGATCAGGCCCACCAGCGCGCCGATCACTAGCGTCAGCACGAGAAAGATTTGCTCCTCGCGCTCCTGCAGAAGCGTGGTCCAATTACTCGAAGGTGCTTTCCACCAGCTAGGGCTTAAGTTATCTCTGGATTCACTCATTCTTGTTATTGGGGATTCCGCTCCCGAAACCTTGAGCCGAGGGCTACTCTCACGTCCGCGCCGCCGTGTTCTTGGATTTTTTCCCGCGTTGCGCGCGGCGCTTGTGTTCCAGCAATTCTTCGATAGTGCGTACCAGTTGATGGCCGCTCGAGCGGAGCTCGCTGATGCGGTGACGGGCCACTTGTTCGAGCAAGCGCTCCCCGCGGGGCAGCAGCGACACCAGCACACGCCGGCGGTCCTCTCGGTTGCGCGACCGGACCACATACCCGTGCGTCTCCAACCGATCAATCAACTCCACGACGCTGTGATGCTTCAGCACCAGCCGTTCCGCCAGCGTCCGCACCGTGGCCTCTTCGCCTTCCGGCAATCCGCGGATCGCCAGCAGCAGCAAATATTGCTGCGGCTCGAGGCCCGCCGCGTGGGCAACGGCGTCCCCTTCGCGCAGGAAAAGCCGGATGCGGTAGCGGAGTTCCGCTAGTGCGCGATATTCGGCGGTGGTGATCTCCGCTGCCATATTTTTAGTATATCGTAATGCGATATACTCTGCCAGCCGCACCGCCGCGCTGCTCGTAGTGGTAACCGCGGGGAATTTGTCTGCGGAATTACAGCTGCTTGCGGAAAGCCTTTTGTGTCTTGTAATGCTCGTAACCTTGTCGTTCGTAAAATTTGTGTGCGCGTTCCCGGATCACGTTGGACCGCACCGACATACTTTTACAACCGCGCTTGCGCGCCCATTCCTCGGCTGCTTCCAGCAGCCGCGCGCCCGCACCCAGGCTTCTCTGTCCTTCCCCCACAACCAGCCCATTGACCTCGGCGCGGACATCGCTATCCACGAGATGTGCGACGCTCACATGCAGCCAGCCGGTAATGCCGCTGCCCGGCAAATCCGCGACAAATACCGCGTGCTGCGCCGCGGGTTTAAGTCCTCGCAATCTCTGCGCAATCTGCGCCGCTGTCGCAGGATACCCGAGTTGCCCGCTCAGCTCTGCGATCCGCGCCGCATCGCCGCGCCGAGCCCGCCGAATTTTCAATTGAGCTTGTTTTGCCGCCATTGCCATTTCCTCACGCCGCCTTCCGCCGCAACCGCCGCTGAACTGCGTCGCTCCTCAGCTCGCGCAATGCATCCGCCGCAATCCAACGCGCCGCCCGCGACCCCTGCCGCCGGATTCTTTCTGCGGTCAGGATCGCCGCGCGGTTCAGCCGCAGATTTCTCTTGCCGATGTTCCGCAGCGCCCAGTTCACCGCCTTGCGCACAAAATTCCGCTCATCCCACGCTTCGCGTTCGATCACTCGCAAAAACCGCTCGAATCGCGCATCCACTGCCGTCTTATCTTTGTAACTCAAATACGCGGCTAGCGAAAAAGCCGCTCGCTTCTCAAATTCCTTGCGCCGCCGGCTCCATTGATTGACCTTGACCCAAGCGGGAGCCGCCTGCGCATAGAGGTAGCAGCAGGCCGCATCCACCACGTCCCAGGAATCAAATTCACGCACCCAGCGCTCCATTTGAGCGGAAGTCACTTTGCCGGGCTCCCCGACGAGCGTCGCGAGGATGCGCGCTTCATGAATGCCCGTCGCCCAAATCTCTTCGGCCAGTTCGTGATTTCTGCCGATGCGATGCGCCAGCGCATGCAATACCGGCGCGGAAATCCCGTGGGCCTTTGGAACGTTTACGCCAAAGTGCGCCATTTTCTCCCGCACTTTACGATCGGCGAGATTTTTCAATTCCCGCAGCACCCTGCCCTTCGTCCACCGTTCTTCTTTTTGTGAAGAACGGCGTTTCTTAGAAAGTCTTGTTCGAATCAAGCAGGATCGTGACCGGTCCTTCATTCACCAGCTCCACCGACATCATCGCCTGAAAAATTCCCGTCGCCACGTTCACGCCAAACCCGCGCAGCGCGGCGCTAAATTCTTCGTACAGCGCTTTCGCCCTTTCCGGCGGGGCGGCTGCAATGTAGCTTGGCCTCCGCTGCCCGCGCGCATCGCCATACAGAGTGAATTGCGACACAACCAGCGCGCTTCCCCTGGTCTCCAGCAGCGAGCGGTTCATTTTTCCTTGCGCATCCTCGAAGATTCGGAGGTTGACCACCTTCTCCGCCATCGAAGCCGCCACCGCCGAAATGTCATCTCTGCCGACGCCGAGTAGAATCAGTAGCCCAGCTCCGATTTCACCCGCCACGCGTCCTTCCACGATTACCCGCGCACGGCTCACCCTCTGTAGGACGGCTCGCATATTCCCGCCGTCAGCGCTTTCCCGGTGCGCTTTGCGAAGACTTTCTCGGCAGCATCTCCGGCAACTGCGCCACGTTGTAAGCGAAAACCGCCAGCACTTGAGCGCCTTCCGTCAGATCATCCCAGCGCACGCGGTCGAGCGTGTCCGCCTGCGAATGGTGCGTTTGATCGTAATCCGCGTTGTCTTGCACGCACCAGAATGCGGGCACGCCTGCCTCATCGAATGGCACATGGTCCGTTCCGCCTTCCGTTCGCAGGCTCGGCTCCGCCAAGCCTATGTCCTTGGCCCTCGCCAGAGGATTCAGCACACGGTCCATGGTTTCCCGCACGCCGTAATTCGTCATCAATCCTACTGTCAACACTTTTCCCGTGCCACTGTCGTGCACCAGCACGGCGGAAATTTTCCCCAGTTCGTCCTTGTGCGCCTTCACGTACTCTCGAGAACCGTTCAGGCCCTGCTCTTCTCCGGTGAACAGCACAAACCGGATCGTGCGTTTCGGCTTTACGCCCAGCTTCTGCAACGCTCGCGCCGCTTCCAGCACTGCCATTGAGCCCGTGCCATTGTCCGTTGCGCCTGTCCCCAAATCCCAGGAATCGAGGTGCGCTCCGATGATCACCACTTCCTCCGGCTTTTCGCTCCCACGAATTTCCGCGACTGTGTTGTACACGTCCATCGGCTTCCCGCTAAACGTATTCTGAATATTAACCTCCGCTTCCACCGGCCCCGCGTCCAGCAATCGCCACAAAAGATGCTGGTTTTCCTGGGTGATCACCGCGGCCGGATACGGCCCCGGCTGATAGTCGCGCCTGACCGGGATCATGTTCATCAGGCCATACGCCTTCTCCGATGAGAAGAGCACCGCTCCCACCTTCTCTTGCGAGAAGAACTCCGCCTCTGCCCTGAGTAGTTGGATGTAAGCGCGGTAATCGAACGGTCTCTCGCTTTTTGGATGCGCCACAGGAATCGTGCTCTCGTCCCAGGGCGTGAGCAGCGGATTTTGCGGCGGCACCATTTCCCCCGGGCGTCCGACCAGGACGATCGCCCCTTTCAATTTTCCTTTGTACTTTTCCAGGTCCTCCGGCTTTTCCACTTCAATTCCCGTTACCGCTCCGCGCACTGTCCCATCCGTGCTTGGTGACCACCCTGCCGCCGCAAGCGTCAGCACTTGCGCCGCCGGCGCAATCACGCGCCCCATCGCTGTTCCCCGCGTCCAACTATTGGCAATCGTCCACGGCTCGAGGTGCACATTGGCCAATCCCAACGCTTTGAATTGCCCCTCCGTCCAGTGGCTCGCCTGGTCGAGCTGTGGTGTCCCCGTCAGCCGCGGCCCGATGCGATCCGCCAAATAACTCAGGCTCGCCTTCAGCTCCACCTGGTCCGCTTTCACCTGGTCGAGAATTTTCGCATCGATCTCTGCAACCGGGTCTGGCTTTGGGGCTTCGGACTTCGCTGCGTCCGTCTTCGCGGCGTCCTTCGACGGCCGGTAGGGCAGCGGCCGCCTTGGCAGCATCCCGGGAAGCTGCGCCGTGTTGTACGCCCACGCCGCCAGTACCTGCGCACCTTGATTCAAGTCGTCCTGCCAAACTTTGTCGAAAGTGTCCGACTGGCTGTGGTGCGTCTGGAAGTATTCCGCGCCGTCCTGAATGCAGAAAAAGCCCGGCACTCCCACGTCATCAAAAGAAGCGTGATCCGTGCCAAACGAGCGCGCGGTACTCGGCTCGAGCAATTTCAACTCGCGCAGCGGCGCAAGCACGTGATCCACGAGTTCGCGGTCCTGATAGTTGTCGTGCAGCCCGAGCTTCAGCACGCGGCCCGTCCCCGTGTCATGCACCAGCACCGCGGAAATCTTTTCGAGGTCATTCTTGTGCGCTTCCACGTATTTCACCGAGCCGACCAACCCTTCTTCCTCTCCCGTGAACAACACGAACCGGATCGTCCGCTTCGGCTTCAGATCGAGCTTCGCGAGGGTTCGCGCCGCTTCGAGCACCGCCATCGAGCCTGTCCCGTTGTCCGTTGAGCCCGTGGCCAGGTCCCATGAGTCGAGGTGCGCGCCCAGGAGTACCACTTCGTCCGGCTTCTCGCTTCCGCGAATCTCCGCGACCGTGTTGTACACCTCCACCGGTTTGTCGCTGAACGAATTCTTCATCTCCACTTCGACCTGCACCGTCCCATGCTTCATCATCCGCCAGATTATGCGGTAGCCTTCACCGGTGACAAACGCCGTCGGAATCTCTCCCACGTCAAAAGGTTCCTTACTAATGTCGGTCATGTTCAGCAAGCCGTGGGGCTTGTTCGAATCGCGCAGTACCGCAGCCACCCCTTCGTCCTTGAAAAACTGCGTGCGAGCGCGAGCCGCTTCCTCTTCGACGGCATACGGCGAAGGGGCGGGCGGCTCTCCGTAAGCAGGCGGAGGCGCTTGCATCGGTCTTTGCGCCGGTGATGGCACGTTTCTTCTCGGGGGCGACAAGCTCTGCGGCTCCTGATAAATGACAATCGCGTCCTTCAGTTTCCCGTGGAATTTCGCGAAGTCCTCTTTCTTTTTCGCGTCGAAATACACCACCTGCCCGCGCACCGCCCCCGGTGTGCTCGGCGACCATCCTGCCGCTGCGATCGTCAGTGGATGCGCCGCGGGGCTTTCGATGCTCGCCCGCGCCGTCCCTCGCGTCCATCCGCGCGAAATCGTCCACGGCTCGAGGTGCGCATTCGTCAGCCCGTACTTCTGGAACATGTCCCGGGTCCATTCACTCGCCTGTTTGAGCTGCGGCGAGCCCGTCAGCCTCGGCCCGATGGTGTCGGAAAGATATTCAAGGTTCTGCATCACCTCACTGTGCTCGCGAATCTCGCTCAGGATTTTCGTGTCCGCAGCCGCGGTGGGATTTGCTTCGTCCGCAGTGGGTCCCGCCATTCCTCCGCGCTCTGCGAGTAACACAAACGTAATCGCGACCGCGAGCACGGCAATCCGGCGTGTGTTCATGCGTTCTCCTCCAAAATGGATATCTTGGAACTCAAGATGGAAGCGATCTTTGCTTGTTGCGTCTCGAGCGATTGGCCACCCTCCGCCGCTTGCTTCTCCGTTTGGATAAAGGAAGCGTCAGCGCGGAACCTCGGGGAGCCGGCTGGCAACGTGGACAAAAATAGCTGCTTCGCCCGGCCACAATCGCTCGCCGGATCGGCGTCCCGCACCTGAAGCATGGTTTCCCTTCGCGTCCGTAGGCCCGATGGCGCCGCTGATATTCTCCCGGCTGGCCCTCGGCGTCAAGAAAATCGGAGATCGACGACCCGCGCATCACGATCGCTTTTTCCAGAATCGCGCGGAGCGCATGGTGCAGCGTTTCAGCCTGTTTTCGCGTCAAGCGCGCTCCCAGGCGCGCCGGATGGATCTTCGCCCTCCACAAACTCTCGTCCGCGTAAATATTCCCCACGCCCCGCAGCACGCCCTGATCGAGCAGCAGCGCCTTCACTCGCGCCCTTCGCGCCCGCATGCGCGCGACAAATTGCTCGGCGGTCACTTCGAGCGGATCGGCTCCGAACCCGCGCAACTCTTCTTCGAGCGCCTCTCCGGCTAGAAAGGCCATGCGCCCAAAACGCCGCGCGTCTGAGTACCGCAGCTCGCGCCCGTCATCGAGCAGGAAACACACATGCGTATGCTTCTCGCAAGGTTGCGCAGCTGGATGCGGCGCGAGGTGCCCCGTCATTCCGAGATGTACGAGCAACGAGGCTGAAGCGCCATCACCATTGATTTCCCCGATCGGCACAGAGCCGCTGGTCCCAATTCCCGCGGGCGGCATGAGCCGCAGCAGCATGAATTTTCCATATCGCTCGACGGCCGCAATCTGTCTTCCGGGCAAGTGTCGTTCCAGCGCGGCTGGATCATCAATGAAATCCGTTTTCCCCAGCGTTACAGACAGAATGCGCCGGCCCAGAACACTCTGGCGTAGCCCGCGTGCGAGCGTTTCGACTTCGGGAAGTTCCGGCATGAGAAGAATCGCCTTCCAAAATAACACAGACACCCAAACGAACGCCTTCCTCTCGCACGTGCTTCGGGAGAAGCTAGCAGCTTCTCCTCATCGTTTTCGAAAAACTCATGGTACAGTTCGAATTTCGGAGGTGGCCGGTGCGCGCGTCCCTGCCTGATGGCATTTTGCCGCTCGTGTTTCTCTCTTTCGCCGCGGCGCTCCTCACAGCTCCTGCTCGAGCAAAAATTCCGGAGACCGGCTTCCTCGACCGCACCGTGACCCTGGATGGCACAAAATACAAATACCAGGTTTTCGTTCCTGACAATTGGACGTCAAGCAAGAAGTGGCCGGTCATTCTGTTTCTACATGGCGTCGGGGAGAGAGGCGATGACGGACTCACCCAGACCGATATCGGCATGGGTTCCGCGATCCGCGTGAACCGCAGCAGGTTCCCGGCGATCGTGGTGATGCCTCAATGCCAGAAAAACGTTTGGTGGATTGACTCCCCGATGGACGATGTCGCTATGGCCGCGCTTGCCCAGGCCGAAAAGGAATTTCAGGGCGACCCCCGGCGTATCTACCTCACCGGGCTTTCCATGGGAGGATACGGCACCTGGCATCTTGCCGCGAAATATCCGGGAAAATTCGCCGCTCTTGCGCCCGTCTGCGGCGGCATTCTTCGTCCCGAAGAGGCTCGCGTCCACTCTCCACAAGAAAAAAAGCCCTACACCGACGCCGCAAAGAAGATCGGCGGCAACACACCGGTTTGGATTTTCCACGGTGCTTTCGATGACACGGTTCCCGTGACCGAATCGCGCCGCATGGCGGAGGCCTTGAAGGCGCTCGGCGGCGAGGTGCGCTACACCGAATATCCCGGCGTGGGGCACGACTCCTGGGACAAAGCCTACGCCGAGCCCGAGTTATTTACTTGGATGCTTTCGAAAACTCTCAGCAGCAAAGTCCGCAAATAGGAAGCGCACCCGACACGGTTGTTTAACGTCGATCGCGGGGGATTGCGCGTCTTGAATTTATCGGCGCCGGCAAATTCGCTGCACTCTTCGCGGCGGCCGGCGGTGGCCAGAAGCCTGGCTCACTGATCGGGCGTGCATCCTGCTTTTCCGCATACTTCTGCACCGCCGGCCCGATCGCTGAAGCTTTCCCAATCAGCACGAAGACGAGATTGTCGAGCGGAAAATGTTTCTGAATCACCTGCCGCGCCATTTCCAGCGTCACCGCGTCGATCCTGGCTCCCAACTGGTTGACCTCGCTGTCGTCGAATCCGTAGAACTCGTCCGTCGCGATGCGCTGCGCCAATTGTCCCGAAGTTTCGATGGTCGGCGGAAACTGTCCCTTGATGTAGCTCTTCGTTGACGCCAGCTGCTCCAGGGTTACCCCTTCCTTATGCAGCTTTTGCAATACCTGCAGGGCCAGATCCAACGCTTGTGTCGTCGACGCGTTCTTTGTGAAACTGAATATCCCGAATGGCCCGGGCGTCTTCCGCGAATCGAATCCGGACCCGGCTCCGTAGCTCAGCCCCGAATCCACGCGCAACGCCTGGTTCAGCATGGACGTGAATCGCCCTCCCAGGATCGTATTCACGACGCGGACGGCCACCCGGTCCGGATCATTCACTGCCGTCCCCAAGTTTCCGATCGCAAAATACGTTTGTGTGGCGTCGGGCTTGTCGACGAGCAGCAGCCGCTTGCCCTTTACAGGAGCGGCCACCGGAATGGAAACTGCCGGAACCTTCTGCGCCGGCCATGCTCCCAGCACGTCCTCCAGCTTCTTGCGCATTTCAACAGCGTTAAAATCTCCGGCCACCGCCAAGATCGTGTTCCCCGGAGCGTAGTAGGTCTCATAGAATTTCGCGACCGCATCTCGCTGAATGTTCTTCAACGAAATCTCATCGCCGTTCCGGGGCCGTCCGTACAAATGCCCGCTCAGCAAATATGCGTCGTAGTAGATCCGCAGAACCGCTTGCGCTTGGTCCTTCGCTGCCTTCACTGCATCAATATCCTGCGCCAGGAGCTTCTCGACCTCGTTCTGTGGAAAGGTCGGGTGCAGCACCGCATCCGCAAAAAGGTCCAGCCCGCGCGCCAGGTCCTTCGTCAAAAACTCCGCGGAAATGCTGGTGAAATCCGCGCTCGCACCGGCGTTGAAGGATCCGCCGATGAAGTCGAGATCGGCCGCGAATTGTTGCGGCGTGCGATTCTTGGTGCCCTTCCGCAGCAGTGCGGCCGTAACCGAAGCGATGCCTTCCTTTCCAGCGGGATCGGCGGCGGACCCCGTTTTCACGATCGCCGAAAAACTCACCATCGGGACGCCGTGTTTTTCCATCAGCAACAAAGTGAGCCCGTTCTTCAAAACGGCCTTCTCATGAGGCGGCAAATGCAGCGACTGCGCAAGAATTTCCGGCGAAGCCGTCATGGCGATCGCCGCCAGAATCAGGAGACGCGGCATATATGTGAGTTTCATTGCTTTGCTTTCTCCTCATTCTCGGGAAGCAGCGTCGCCACGGTCCGGTTATTCGCCCCAAAATACGCCTTCGCCACACGCTGCACATCTTCCTTCGTTACTGCCCCATAGTTCTTCGCCGCTTCGAACAACCGGTTGTAGTCGCCAAAAAACACTTCGTAGGTCCCAATCGTGTTCGCGCGGCCGCTGATTGTCCGCATCTGCCGGTAAAACTCGACGAGACGGATATTTTTCGCCTTCTCGAGCTCCTGATCCAAGATTAGCGCATTCTTCGTACGCTCTAACTCCTCGTAGATGGCTTTCTCGCAGGTCTGCGGATCCACGCCCTGTTTTGGCTGCGCGGTAATCTCCAGCAGCGTGGGGTCAAACCCGTTCTCGACCTGGCTCTCCACCGACAGCGCGATCTGATCTTTGTCCACCAGCCGCTGGTACATCCGAGAACTCTCTCCTTGGAACAAGACCGTGCGCAGAATATTCAGCGCGTAGAAATCCGGATGGTTCGTTTTCGGCACGTGATACCCGATCATCAACAGCGGCAGTTCCGCCGGCTTGTGCACCACCAGGCGCCGCTCCCCCAATTGCTCCGGCTCGACCGTGGTCACCGGCGGAGGAGGCGCGTGCGACGGGATCGGCTCGATGTATTTTTCGCAAAGCTGAAAAATTTCCTCCGGCGTCACGTCGCCGACCACCACCATCGTCGCATTGCTGGGCGAATAGCCCATCTTGAAGTGATGCTTCAAATCGTCCATCGTCCAGTGTTCGATGTCGCTCATCCATCCGACCACCGGCCACTGATACGGATGCGCCACGTATGCCGTCGCCCACAATTGCTCCTCGAGAATGCCGTTATTGCTATTTTCCACACTGAGCCGCCGCTCGCTCGCCACCACCCCGCGCTCCGACTCAATCTTTTGCGGATCAAAGCTCAAATCCCGAATGCGGTCCGCTTCGATGTCGTAAATCGTGGACAGTGCCGTGCGCGGAAACCAGTCCTGGTAAACGGTCACGTTCTGCGTCGTATACGCGTTGTTCGAGCCCCCGTTCGCTTCCATCACCGTATCGAGTTCGTTCGGACCGTACTTCTTCGCCCCGTTGAACATCATGTGCTCGAAGAAATGCGACAGCCCCGTCGTTCCGGGCCGCTCGTTGCGTGAGCCGATCCGGTAAAAAATGTACAGGGCGACATTCGGAATGCTGTGGTCGCTCTGCACCAGGACCTTCATCCCATTCTTCAACGTGCGCGTCGCTACGGGAAATTCCTGTGCACGCGCCGCCGCTGCCGCAAACGCCGCAGTTGACAACACCACAACTGCGATCCTTCCGAACCAGCTTATTTTCATGAATGCACCCCTAGGAGAAATCCACCTCATCAGACGCAAGGGACACTGAAAATGCTTGGTGGAGTCCGCACCGCTTCAGGGTATCAACGCAAACACCCGAACGGCTGGTTCCAGCCATCTCTCACCTCGGTACAGTTCTCGCGCTCGGAGTTCCGGCGTCACCCCGCCGCCGGATGGCGCGTCAGGGGAGTGGAATCCCCGGTGTGGCCACGATCCCGGCCATGCGCAGAATTTCCTGATACTCCATGTCAGTGATCGATGAAATGAGAAGCCGCACGTTCTTCAAGAGCTTCATTTTTCGCAGCGCGTGATTGTCCCGTAGCTCCGCCAGGGACACCTGCCGCGGCAGCCGCTCAAATGAGCGCAGGTCCGCCACCAGGTTTTTTCCTTTATGGTCATGTGGGTCGGGGTACGGGTCTCGCGTCACTTCCGCGATCGAATAGAGCGAGCGCTCCGGCGCCGAGTGGTAGCAGAGGACGCGGTCGCCTTTCCGGACCTGTTTGAGCGCACGAATGGCGTCGGGCTTTGCGCCGGCCCCGTGCCACATCTCCTTACCCTTCACAAAGAGCGTATCCCAGTGGTAGTGGTGCGGGTCGGCGCTAAAGATCCAGTAGTGTCGTTGCGCGGTCGGAGTCGCCATTGAGGCTTCGAGTCGGCTGCAATATACACGTCGTGGAGGAAAAAGCGAAACAAAATGTTGGGGTTAGCAGATTTTGGCTTTCCGGTGGAGGGCGTACTCTGCATTGCCCCAAGGACCAAGAGTACTGTAACTTGCCTGTTTTCTATTGCTTGAGAAGCTCCTCACCAGGCATTGACGAAAATTTCATCACCGCGAATCTCCACAGGGTAGCAATTAACCCCCACGGCCGGGTTCTGGCTGATCTTCCCCGTCGTCACATCGTACTCCCAGCCATGCCATGGGCATGTAACAATTTTACCCTCGAGCGGCCCTTGCCCCAGCGGTCCGCCCCGATGCAGGCATGTGTTGTTGATGGCGTAAAACTTTCCATCCACATTGGCCACAGCGACGGGCTTCCCTTCCACCTGAAATTCTTTGATCGTTCCCGGCGCAATTTCCGCGGTCTTTGCTGCGCGCGCAAATGCCATTCTCGCTCCTCGCCTGCAATCTAGATTATTTTGGCGCGAAGTATATCCCGCGTCCTGATTCGCGTCAAAATCCTCAATGTGTGCTGGACGGATCTTGAATTCTACGAGACAGCGATTTCCAGTACGTCGCCGGGCGAAGCCGTTGCATGATGTCGATCTGGCGAGCGTCCAAGCCGATCAGAATCCGCGGCTCTCGCCGCTCGACGCCCCGGAGGATTCGCGCTGCCGCATCCTCCGGCGAGGTTTTCGCAAGTTGCGCCAGCCGCGAAACGCTTTCATTTTTTCTCGTTTGCGGCGCGTTCGTCCCCAGCCTCCCCCGCTCAGCAATCGGCGTGCGAATTCCTCCCGGATGTACGCACGAAACAAAGACCGTACTCCCTTCCAGTTCGTGCCGCAGCGCTCCCGTAAACCCGCGCACCGCAAATTTGCTCGCGGCGTACGCCGTCTGTCCCGCAGGCGCGACAATCCCAAATATACTCGAAAGATTCACGATGTGCGCGCGCGGCTGCCGCTTCAGCATCGGCAGAAAATATGTAACGCCGTAAACCGTTCCCCAGAAATTGATGCCCATCAGCCAGCGCAGATCATCGAGCGATAACTCCTCAAATGTTCCATGGAGCGCCACTCCCGCATTGTTGATCAGCAGCATGACGCGGCCGTGCCTGCTTTTCACATCCTCGGCAAAAGCGCTGACGCCTGCCTCGTCCGCGACATCCAAGATATGTGTCGAGACTGCGGCTCCTTTTCCCGGGAGCATACCGGCAGTCTCCACCAGGGACTTCTCGTCAATGTCCGCCAGTGCCAGTCCGCATCCAGCGGCGGATAGCTGCTTTGCCAGCGCACGCCCAATCCCGGATCCCGCGCCCGTCACTACCGCAATCCCACCGCTCAAAAACGCCATCTTTGTGAATCCCTCATTCATCCGAAAAAATACGCGCCCACGAACTCATACCATAGTTCGGAGCGCGCAAACAAACTCAGGGGAGAGAAAAACTCGGAGGGAGATTCATCAGCGGGGCTCGACCTTGACCTGGTTGCGGCCTCCTCGCTTCGCCGCGTACAACGCCTTATCGGCTTGGCGTAGCAGCGCGCTGAACTCCGGCGCTTCTCCACCTTGAAAGCCGGCGATGCCAAAGCTTGCCGTCACCTTCGCCTTCTGTCCGTTAAACGTAAATATCTGGGAACCAAATTGCTTGCGCAGGCGGTCGAGCGTTATTTCGATGTTCTCTCTTTCGACGTGCGTGAGAATCAGCAGAAATTCGTCGCCCCCCAGCCGTCCGCTGAGGTCGGATGCCCGGGTGTTCTCCCTCAGGATTTCGGCGAACTTTTGCAGCACGGTATCGCCGGCATCGTGCCCGTGATTGTCGTTGATGCTCTTGAACGAATCCAGATCCGCCAGCACCACCCAAAGCGGAAAACTGTGCCGTGCGGCTCCGCGCAGCTGTCGCGTCGCCCATTCCTCGATCGCCCGGCGGTTTGCCAATCCCGTCAGATGATCCGTTCGCGCCGCTTCCTCCAGGAGCCGGTTTTTCTCCTCGATCTCGCGGTGCAGATCGATAATTCTTCGCCCCACGCCGATGCGCGCCAGGAGTTCGCTCGCGTCGAACGGCTTGGTGAGATAATCATCCGCACCCGCAGCCAGTCCTTTCACCACGCTGTCTTTTTCCGTCATGCTGGTCAGCAAGATGATGTAAGTGTAGGAATTCTGCGCATCGGACCGGATACGCTGGCAAAGCTCCGGCCCGGAAGAGTCCGGCAGCACCCAATCTGTGATGACCACTGCAGGCCGGCGTTCCTGGAAAAGCCGAAGCGCTTCCTCGCCGCTCTCTGCAAAAAGTAGCGTGTACGACTCGTCCGAGAGCGCATGCTCCAGGAGCTTCCGCGAGAACGCGGAATCATCCACGACCAGAATTTGGATTCCGTTTCGAGGCCTGTTCATTCTGTGCTCGGTGTTGACGCGCGGATGCGCACAGCGCGTTACCCCACTTCATCGCGCAAGAGGGGACTTGGATTCATCCTAGCAAATGTTTGAATTTTCTAAGGAATCGCGAAACGCGGCGTACGGAACTAGTTATGTCTTTAATGCTTTTGACAGCTAACTAAAGCTCATCCCAGAAACGCGCTACTCCCCTTCTCGCGGGTCATCCTCTTTCGCGGGATTGATGTTCGGGTCACACGGAGCTACGCCGGGCCTCACGCATGATAAGCTAGTTATTTACATTTGGGGGAATCCATACCGTGAACTGGGGCTGGCTGCTGCTGCGCATTGCAATTGGTTTTGGCGTTCTGACACTGCTCTTCCTTTCACAACGCTTCTGGTTTCGCTCTCTTTGGCGCATTTCTGCGAATTGGGGCAATCCCGCCCTGCGCGCCGCCGTGCGCTCCCTTTATGTGATTGCTCTGGTCCTAGTGATTGCGGCAACAGGCGATGGTTTTCGCTTGGGTCAAGGTCATATCATTCCGCGCGGCACCTTGATCACCATGCTTGCCGGTCTTTGGTTTTTCACCGCGTTGTTTGCCTTTCTCGCTGTAATCCTGGTCCACGGCCTAGACCGGCTGTGGACTCTGCTTCGGCGTTCCTCGCGACCTTCACCTGCCTCGCCCCGGCTGATACCCGCTGCTCCGGACGTCTCTGGTTCTCGCCGCGCAATCGAACTTCTGCGCGATCCTTCCCGCCGCTACTTCTTCAAGAGCGCCACCGCAGTCGCCGGCGTTTCACCATTCCTCTGCGCCGCCTACGGCTTCGCCGCTGAGCGCCTGAAGTACACGATTCGCCACGTCGAGATTCCCGTCGACAAGCTTCCTTCCGCACTGGACGGGATGCGCATCGTACAGCTAAGCGATATCCACATGAGCGGCTACATGTCCCGCTCCGAAGTTCGCCGCGCCGTGGACATGGCCAACGAATTGGGCGCCGATCTCGCCGTCGTTACGGGTGACTTCATCACGGGCGCCGGCGACCCCCTGGCCGATTGCATCGAAGAAATTCGCCAGCTACGCACGCCGCTGGGCGTCTGGGGCTGCAATGGTAATCATGAAATTTACGCTCGCGCCGAGGACGAGGCTCAACGCCTCTTCAGCCAGGCGGGCATGAAGCTTCTCCGCCAGGAAAATACCCAGCTCACATTCCGGGGGGCACAATTTAACCTCATCGGCGTTGATTATCAGCGTGAGCGCACGCCCAGCGGCCGAAAGGTCCAGGCGCTGGCACAACTTCAGCCGCTGGTTCGCCGCGATATGCCCAACATTCTCCTGTCACACAATCCCAACTCCTTCAATCGCGCCGCTGAGCTTGGCGTCGAGCTTTCCCTCGCCGGCCACACCCACGGCGGCCAGATCCAGGTGGAGATCCTCGACCACCGCCTGAGCCCCGCGCGGTTTATCACCGACTACGTCGCCGGCCTTTACCATCGCCCTCTTTTTGCTGCCTCACAGTCGGTGGTTTCGCAGACCTTTCTGCCCGCCTCGATTCTCCAGCGCCCGGCAGCCAATCTGTACGTTAACCGTGGCCTCGGCACCGTCGGCGCTCCTGTCCGCATCGGCGTGCCTCCTGAGATCACGCTCCTGGTTCTTCGCAGCTCCTAGCTCCTGTCCAGACCCGTCCGGCCAAGCCTCGCTTACCGCTTTCTATCTATATGACCGATTGGCGGCAGCCTAATAACTCGCCGTACCGATGTGCCACTGCTCGGAGGAAGATGGACATGGTATTTCTCAATGGTGTTGCGCTCACCATCAACGGAAGCTCAATTGAGCGTTGCTCCTTCGTTCGAAGCGACGAAGGGCGCTTCGGCATCGGACACTTTTTCCTCAACCACCCCCAGGAAGGACAACTTTCTCGGTCTGCAACTCTGGTTCGCTTTTTCCATCCTCCTCATCGGCATCGCAGCCCTTGCCGCCCGCACGTCTCGCCCGAGCTATGCCTTGACGGCTTTCGGGGACCTCACCCAGCTCTTTCTCGTCGGCTCCGCGGCCGGAGTGATGTTCGCCAATGGCCTCGCCAGCCGGGGCCGCGTTCGCGTCTTCTGGCTCTTCATGTCGCTGGGGTTCGCAATCTGGTTTTCGAGCCTCTCCCTGTGGGCCTACTTTGAAGTCTGGTTGCGGCGGCCCGTCCCCGATCTGCCGGCGGGGGACGTGCTTCTCTATCTGAAAATTGTCCCGATGATCTCCGCGATTGCCGTCGCTCCTCATCTGGAAGGCTCCAGCCGGCCGCGCATGCTGGGTTATCTGGACCTGTTCCTGCTCGTCGCCTACTGGCTCTATATCTATGTCTTCTGGGTGCTTTGCTATCGCATCGCGGTCAACGATCAGGGGCTTTACAACTTTCATTTCAATGTGATTGACGCCGCCGGTAACCAGATTTTTCTCGTGGTCCTCGGGCTCAGCGCACTGCGCACGCACGGCCCCTGGCGCATCTTGTACATGCACTACTTTGGCGCCGCCGCGCTTTACACCGTCGCCTCCATGTTGAGCAATGTCGCTATCGACCTGAACAAGTACTACACCGGCAGCGTCTATGATTTACCGCTCATCGCGGCGCTCGCTTGGTTTGCCTTTCTTGGCTTTGTCGGCTGGAAGCTTTCCCCTGCCGTACCTGCGCCGCCGCTATCCCCTGCGGAGCGAGCCTCGATCGTCTCCCGCAAGATTGTTTTCTGGCCGGGCCGTTTAGCCATGTGCGCCACCCTCTCCACCCCGGTCATCGGTGCGTATTTATTGTTTTCGAAAGAGAGGCTCGACGCGATTCATCATTTTCGAATTCTTACCACGCTCTTCACCATGTTGTTCATGTTGATTCTGCTTTTCCTGAAGCAGGACCTGCTCCACGTCGATCTGATGCGCTCGCTCGACGAGGTTTCCCGCGCTTATGCCAATCTCGGCCGCTTCACGGACCGCTTGATTCAGAGCGAAAAACTGGCCTCGCTCGGAAAGCTTGTGGCCGACGTCGCCCACGAAATCGAAAAAGCCACCGCGGTCATCCTGGATTATTCCGCTCGCATCACTTCCATGCCGAATGCGGACGAGGGGGCGCGCAACATGGTCGGCAAGATCGGCCAGAACGCGAGCCGCACGGGCCTCCTGGTGCAGAAGATGCTCGGCTTTGCCAGGGAAACTCCGCTTGAAAACGCGCCGGTGGCCGTCGTTCCGCTGCTCGACAGCGCTCTGAAACTGAGCCGCGTGTCGAGTCGCGCCAATATCAGCGCGGACCTTAAAGATCTAGGAGATTCTCCGGAGGTTACGGGCGACGCGCATCAGCTTCTTCAGGTTTTCTTGCACATTATTGCCAATGCCCTCGACGCCATGGAGGATGCCACATCGGGCGTTCTAAGCATCACGACGCGTTCGAAAGACGCCAAGGTCGAAATTGAGTTTGCCGACACCGGGGCCGGGCTCAAGGATCCCGAGCGCGTTTTCGACCCTTTTTACACCACCAAGCCGGTCGGCAAAGGAACGGGCCTCGGGCTCAGCACGTGTTACGGCATTGTCCATCAGCATGGTGGGGAAATCCTCTGCCGCAACCGCCCGGCAGGCGGCGCTGCATTCACTGTTATCCTGCCGGCTGTACGCGAAGGCGCTGAAGCGCCCAGTATTTGATGTTTCTCCCTGGGAGAAGTTAAAGAACAGGATCACAAAAGCGATGTTCGCAGACAAGAGCGCAATCTACTTGAGAATAGCCGTCGTCCTGGTCATCCTCCAGATCTCGGCAACTTTCTTCATTCAGGTTCGCTACCACCTTATGATTGTCGGAGACATCATCCCAGCGTTCTTCGTGATCATGGTGCTTCTGGTATTTCAAGACAACTTTCGCCGGGCCACGGGAGCGGTGCAGCTGTTCTGGGTGCTCAACTCGGTTGGTTTTTGTATGCTCCTGTTCTCCCAATTGTTCTGGGTCTACTTCGATCTGGTGCTCCGCAAGAACGATGTCAGCCCGCTGTTCGGTGATGTCTTTTTCTTTCTCACGCTTATACCCGTCCTCGCTGCTCTGGCTCTCCGCCCGCACTCGGAGTCGGCGGCGCGCGGATTGCGGCTGCGCCGCGTGGATTTTCTTCTCTTGATGCTCTGGTGGATTTGTATCTACGGCTATTTCGTGCTCCCCTGGTCCCTGATAGTAAATGACGATACGAAATACAACCCCGCGAACGCCGTTGTCGTTCTTGCGGGGCATCTTGCCGTCATATCTACGCTTGTAGCCCTTTGGTGGCAGAGCGAGTCAGAATGGAGAAGGTTCTACGGGATTTTTCTTCTCGGCTCTTGCATTTTCGCCGCCGGCGGCCTTCTGCAGAATATAGCGTTGATTCGCGGAGCGTATTACACCGGGAGTTCGTACGATTGGTTTTACGGCATCGCCTTGACCGCTTTCCTTGCCGCGGGGCGCCGCGGCGCTGATTTGACTGCGCTCTCGGATGACCGTGAAACAAAGCCGGGCCTGCGGCGCTTGTGGACCGCGCGGATCGCGATGTTGGCTTTGATTTCTCTTCCCGTGCTCGCGATTTGGGGATATCTCTACGGCCAGGTTCCTGAGCCTATCCTCATTTTCCGCCTACGCTTGATCTTTTGCGCCATGCTGCTCCTGGGCTCGCTCGTCCTCGTGAAGCTCTATCTGCTCGAACGCGAGCTGGTGCGTTCGGTCAGCCTCACGGAATCCTCGCTGGATAGTTTGCGTGGAGTACAAACAAAAATTTCCCAGTCGCAGAGAATGGCTGCCCTGGGACGTCTCGCGGCCGGTGCGGCCCACGAAATCAGCAATCCCCTCACGGCCATCCTGGGCTATTCGGAACTCCTGCGCGACAATGCGTCTCTGACTCCCGAAGGACGCCAGTTCGCCCACGGCATTCAGCAGCAGGTCCGCCGCGCTCAAGCAGCCGTCAACAGCATGCGCGATTTGGCGGTTCCCTCGGTCGTCAAACTTCCGCAATTCCCCGGAGATTAGTTTCTTCCCGCCCATCCACTCCGTGCTCCGTTCGAAAATGGTTACCGTGCTCCCGCACGTGTTAAGATTCCGCCAGTTTTCAGCACCCCATCATGCCGCTCGCGGAAAAAAACTACTGGCTCACAACCGTTTCCATTCCCGCCGGCGACCCTGCGCGCCCCTTGCCGGATAGCGTGGACGTCGCCGTCGTCGGCGCTGGCTTCACCGGTCTTTCCGCTGCGCGCGCACTGGCCAAACGCGGAGTCCGCGTCGCCGTTCTTGAAGCCGAAACCTTTGGCTGGGGCGCCAGTTCGCGCAACGGCGGAATGGTGCTCACGGGACTCAAGCTCCCCATTCCCACGCTGATATCGCGATACGGTGCGGAAACCGTTCGCCGCATGTACGCCGCCTCGCTTGCCTCCATCGATTGCGTGGAAAAAATCGTGCGTGAGGAAAACATCGCCTGCGATTTCTCCCGCTCCGGCCATCTCGAAGTCGCCGTCAAGCCATCCCATTTCGACGACTACGCAAGAGCCGCCGCTCTCGTTCAGCGCGAATTCAATCACGCCCTTCGCATCATCCCGAAAAACGAATTGCGCGGCGAAATCGGCTCGGACATCTACTTCGGGGGCCTGCTTGACGAAACCAGCGCCGGCGTAAACCCTGCTCGCTACGTCGCGGGCCTCGCCCAGGCTGCACAGCGCGCCGGCGCCTCCCTCCATGACCACACGCGCGTCCTCAAAATCGATTCACAGAACTCCAATGGCGCGCGCAAATTCTCGCTGCAAACTTCCCGTGGAACGCTCACCGCCCGTGATGTTTTCCTTGCCAGTGGCGCCTACACCACCAGCGCCACGCCCGCCCTTCGCAAGAAGGTCATCCCAATCGGTTCCTATATCATCGCCACGGAAATTCTTCCGGAAGCCCTCGCTCGCGAGTTGAGCCCCCGCAACCGCATGATCTACGACTCCAAACATTTCCTCTACTACTACCGCCTCACGCCGGATCGCCGCATGCTCTTCGGCGGCCGCGCCGCGTTTTTTCCCGAAAACGAAAATACCGTTCGCAAGAGCGCGGAAATCCTTCGCCGCGGAATGATCCACGTTTACCCGCAGCTTCGCGACTTCAAAGTGGAATACGTCTGGGGCGGCACGCTCGATTTTGCTTTTGACGTCATGCCCCACGCCGGAAAAATCGGCGGGATGTATTTTTCGGTGGGCTATGCGGGCCACGGCGTTGCCGCCGCAACTTATCTCGGAACAAAACTCGCCGGAGTTATCTGCGGCGACCCCTACGACATTCCCTTCGATGGCATTCCCTTCCGCGCCGCTCCCTTGGGTCTCCGCAGCGGCCATACCTGGGCTCTGCCTCTCGCTGGCGCGTACTACAAAGTTCTCGACTGGCTCACCTGAAGATTGCGCTTCCCTGGTAACGCCGCCCTTCAGGCCGGCATCTTTTCTCTTCGTACGAAACGCAGCGCGAAATACGCCACCGGCCCCAGCAACACAGCCACAGGTCCCCACCGCCGCGCGAACGGGTCGCTTCCCACCAGAGCCACAACGCTCATCGCTAGCGGCGCCCCGACAACATAGATCATTCCCGCGCGCCCCCAAGGAATCCGGAACGGCCGCTTCATCTCTGGAGACATTTGCCGCATTTTCCAGCCAGCCATCACAGTCAGAATCGTCACCCCGATGCGCAGCCACATATACACGGTCAAGAGCTGCACCAGCGTATGAAACGCCAATAGCGCGTAAATTGCGCTCGACACCAGAATCGCAATCCACGGCGTGCCGTACTTCGGGTGCTTCTGCGTGAGCACCGGCGTCAGGTAGCCGTCTTCCGCCATCGCGGAGGGCATGCGCGTGCTCGTCAGCACAGTGGCATTCAAGATCGAAATGTTCGTCACCATTGCCGCCAGCGTCATCCAGAATCCCAGCCACGGCCCGCCGATCAACTGGGCCGCATCCGAAAAGTACCGCGTCTTCCAATCCTGCCAGTTGCCCAGCGCCGCCAGCGATAGCATCGTCGGCAAAAAATAAGTCACGATGGAGAGCGGCACCACGATGGCCAGGGCCAGCGGATAACTTCGTTGCGGATTGTCCACTTCCTCCGCGACGGTGGACATCTGCTCGTACCCGGAATAAAGCCATAGCCCCAGCGCCAGCCCCACGCCGAACACCTGGAAGGGCGGCACATGTGGCGGAATAAACGGCACAAATGGATTGTGGTGCCATTTCGTTGCGGCGATGGCGCAAAGCGCCGCGACCGGAAGCAACGCGAGAATCTCCAGCACCGTCGCCACCACGCCTACCATCTGGATGCCGCGTACATTCACCCACGCCAGCAGCGCCACGATCCCCACCGCCACCGCGTAGTGCTTCCATCCCACCATCCACGGAAAGTAGAAGCTCAGATAGTCGGTTCCGAGCACCGCGTAGGCACCGCCCAGAAGAAACGACGCGCTCCAGTTCCACCACCCCGCCAGGAATCCCCAGAAGTCGCCGTAGCTCGCGCGCACCCAGCGATATGTGCCTCCTTCGACCGGCAGCGCGGTCGTCAGCTCCGCCGTCACCAGCGACACCGGGATGCACCAGAAGAACGGGATGAGCAGGTGATAGAGCAGCGTCAGCCCCGGCCCGCTCGTCGTGACCTGGTCCTCCAAACCGAACGGTCCCGCCGTCGTGTACGCGTACATCACGAAGACGAACGGGAGCAGCCCGGCCTTGCGCACGGCCGCTCGCGCCGCTTCGGACTTGCTCTTAACGCTGGGAATCGTCGTCAGGCTTCCCTCGGCTTAAGGGAGAAATTTGCTCCGCAGAGGGTATCTCATTCTCGCTTCAGAGTGCTCTTCTTTTGTCGCGGCGCCTGGCGTCTGCCCCGTCTCCTGACCGGAAAACCTGCCTCTGTCTGAAGCGGCCGTAACTGAATCGTGGTGAGGTGCTTGTTTCCAAGAGGAAGCTGCGGTGTCGGGTCTCTATCCAACTCGCGCGTCAATCGTCCAGTGGGCGAGAGGAGTTGTTCTTAACTCTCGACGAGGCCTTTTTCGACCATCTCCTCATCGCTGAGCCACAGATCGGGGATGTTAGCTGAGCCGAGCCGAAGGATGTCCTCGAGCGCGCCGCGCACTTCCCGCAGCCGGAAGTCCACGCCGATGCGTTCCAGCAAGTCGATCAGGGCCGAAGCGCCTTCCGCGGGCACCGGCTTCGGAAGCGCTCCTTCGCGGTCCAGGCGATGGTAGGTGATAACGTAGAGGGAGGTGGGCCCCACGCCGTGCCGTATGATGCGCAGAAAGCCGCGCGCCTTGGGTTTTGCTGGAGCGAACTGCGGCGCAAGTGCTGAACCGGAAGAGGATCCGCTCATCGTATGGTAGGTTTCTCCTGTTTCTCCGGCCTCAGCTGCAGCCGCTGGTGCTCCCGCAGTTCTCGCACTTGTAGCACGCCCCGTTTGGCACCATCAGCATGCCGCACTCGGAGCAGGTCGGCGCGCCTTCATGCGCGTCACGCGGCCTGGAAGCCGAAGTCTCCTGCGGAAGAGGGTCGAGCATTGGCGGTATCATCGCCGTGATAGCCGCAACGGTAGCGGCCGCCGCAGCATTCTCCACTGCGGTCGCGGGGTTGAGTTTCAAGTAGTCCGGGGAAATAAATCTTCCGCCCAGCCACCGCGCGATGTAATCCAGAACGGAAGAAACGAAGCGGATGTTTGGATTCGCCGTGATGCCCGACGGCTCAAACCGCGTATTGAGCAGCTTGTCCACGAACACCTTCAGCGGCACGCCGTACTGCAATCCCAACGACACGGTCAGCGCCAGACCGTCCATCACCCCGGATAGCGTCGAGCCTTCCTTCGACATTTTGATGAAGATTTCACCGGGACGATTGTCCGCGTACATGCCGACGGTGATGTAGCCTTCGTGGCCGCCCACGCTGAATTTGTGCGTGACCGAAGCGCGTTCCACCGGCAGCTTCTCGCGCGCCGCGCGGGGAAAGAGTTCGCGCTGCAACGGTTCCATCACCGGTACGGCCTCCACTTTCTTCTCGTCCTTCTTCTGTCCCGCGGCGGAGAGCGGCTGCGAGCGCTTGGAATTATCGCGGTAAACGGCCACCGACTTCAGGCCTTTCTTCCACGAATCGACATAGGCGTTCATGATGTCTTCGACTGTTGATTCCTCGGGCATGTTGATGGTCTTTGAGATTGCTCCCGAGAGGAATGGCTGCGTCGCCGCCATCATTTTCACGTGACCCGTCCACGAAATCGACCGCCCGCCGCCCGCTGGCGCCAGCGAACAATCGAACACTGCCAGGTGTTCCGGCTTCAAGTAAGGAGCGCCTTCGATTGTTCCCTGCTTGTCAATGTGCGAAACGATTTCGCTGCTCTGCTCCGGCGTGTAGCCGAGCTTCATCAGCGCCTGCGGCACAGTGTTGTTCACAATCTTAATCAAGCCGCCGCCCACCAGTTTCTTATGCTTCACCAGCGCCAGGTCGGGCTCGATTCCCGTGGTGTCGCAATCCATCATGAAGCCGATCGTGCCCGTCGGCGCCAGCACTGTCACCTGCGAATTCTTGTAACCGAACTTTTCGCCGTGCGTCAGCGCGGTGTCCCACGATTCCTGCGCGGCGAGGAACAGCCCGGTCTGCACGTGGTCCGGCTTGATTCCGCGGATGGCGTCGCGGTGCATCCGGATGACGTCCAGCATCGGCTCGCGGTTTACTTCATATCCCGGGAACGGCCCCATGCGCTCCGCGATGCGAGCGGATTGCCCGTATGCTTCCCCGCACATGAGCGCGGTGATCGCTCCGGCCACGTCGCGCCCTTCGTCCGAGTCATAAGGCAGCGCCATGGACATCAGCAGCGCGCCAAGGTTCGCGTAGCCCAGCCCCAAGGGGCGGAAGTTGTGCGAACTCTCCGCAATCTTCGGCGTCGGGTAGCTGGCGTTGTCCACCAGGATTTCCTGCGCTGTGATGGTCACCTCCACGCCGTGCTTGAACGCTTCCACGTCAAATTGCCCGCTGGCGTTCACGTACTTCATCAGGTTTAACGAAGCCAGGTTGCACGCCGTGTCGTCCAGGAACATATATTCGGAGCAGGGATTCGATGCATTGATTCGCGCGGTGATCTTGCAGGTGTGCCAGCGGTTGATGGTCGAGTCGTACTGCATGCCCGGATCGCCGCAGTGCCAGGTCGAATCCGCGATCTTGTACAGCAGGTCCCGTGCCCGCAGCTTTTCCGCCGGCAGGCCGTCGGTTACGTTGCGCGTCCACCAGTCGCGGTCCTCTTCCACCGCGCGCATGAAGTCGTCGGTCACGCGCACCGAGTGGTTCGCGTTCTGGAAAAAGATCGAGCTGTAGGCGGCGCCGTCGATCCCGGAGTCATAGCCTTGCTCGATCAGCACGTGGGCCTTGCGCTCTTCTTTCATCTTGCATTCGATGAATTCCACGATGTCCGGGTGGTCGATGTTCAAGATCACCATCTTCGCCGCGCGGCGTGTTTTTCCTCCGCTCTTGATCACGCCTGCGAAGGCATCAAACCCTTTCATGAAGCTTACCGGGCCGGACGCGATTCCTCCGCCGGAAAGCGTTTCTTTGCTCCCGCGCAGGGTCGAAAAATTCGTTCCCGTGCCCGAGCCCCACTTAAACAGCATCCCCTCGGTCTTTGTCAGGCCCATGATCGATTCCATGGTGTCCTGAACCGAGTTGATGAAGCACGCCGAGCACTGCGGCTTTGGCTGCACGCCCACGTTGAACCATACGGGTGAGTTGAAGCTCATCTTCTGTTCCACGAGCAGGTGCGTCAGTTCATCGCGAAACGCGTCGCGCGATTCATTGGAAGCGAAGTAGCCTCCTGCTTCGCCCCAGCGCACGATCGAATTCACCACGCGGCCGATTAGTTGCCGCACCGATCCTTCGCGCTCGCTCGTTCCCGGCTTGCCGTGAAAATACTTGCTGGTGACAATGTTCGTGGCCGTCTGCGACCAGCTCTTGGGCACCTCGACGTCGTCCTGGCGGAAAATCGTCACGCCCTTCTCATTTCCAATCAGCGCGGTGCGCTTTTCCCATTCCACGGAGTCAAACGGCGACACCCTGCCGTCGGTGAAAAACCGCTCGAACACCAGACCCTTGCCGGCCGTTGCCGGCGTCTTCTCGATGCTCGTATCCGTCACCGGAGATTCTCCGCCCAATGCATGCTTCACCGTAGCCATCCCGTTCCTCCGCGCCACCGGGTTCCCACTCGCGCGGGGAACCCCATCATTTTACTCCTCTGCGTCCGGCAGAGGTGCTGCGCTTTACCACACAGCCAGTGCAATTCGTTGCTTTAAGTCCGTAAAAGCGGCCAGGGAAAAAGATGGCCGCTTCGGGCTACTACTCAAAAAGGTTGCAAAACGCAAATGCTCTGCCATCGGCCGGTGGATTTGCACTCAGCCTCACAGCAGCTTCCCGCGCCTCATTGGCCGGCGCGGAGCAAAAACCTCGCTCTCGTTTTTTCGTTTAATTCCCGGACCGGTTTCGCGGATGCAACGCGGACTGCTCTTCAACCTCGACTGGGTCCGCCTAGCGCTTCCACGTCCCCCGAATCTGGACTCGAAGTATCAACGCATGCAAATTTCCTGTCAAGAGAAAAACGCTAAATATGGTTGACATTTTCGCGTCACGTCTATTTGTAGTGGTGATGTTTCTGCTCAACCCGATTCGTTCGTTGCACTTCCGCCACATATTTCTCTTTCCGGGGGTAAGATGGTGCATCCAAACTTCCCATGCGGCGTTCGTTCCATTTCGGCGCGTTACTTCTCTCCTTCTCGATCTTTCTTTTTTCTGTCGTCGCCCCTTCGATCGCCTGCGCGCAATCTTCCGCCGCCGCGTCATCGGGCGTTTCTTCCACCGCGCAAAAAATTGCGCTTGTGGGAGTTCCCAACGCAGGCAAAATAAACGACTTTCTCCTTCGCGGCGCGCAACCTTCTAAACAGGGTCTCGCCGAACTCAGGAAGCTCGGTGTTACCACCGTTGTCAATCTTCGCGGCTGGAGTCACGAAGTCGAGTCCGAGCGCAAGCAAGCCGAATCTCTCGGCCTCCGCTACCTCAACATTCCGGTCAGTGGCTGGTCACCGCCGGCCAACGAACAGGTCGCTCAATTCCTTGCTCTCTTGCGCAGCTCTCCCGGCCAGAAGATTTTTGTCCATTGTAAATACGGTGAAGACCGCACCGGCGTTATGATGGCCGCCTATCGCATCGCCGAAAACAATTGGACTGTCGAGCAAGCCATCCAGGAAATGGACTTCTTCGGTTTCCACTATCACTGGCACCCCTCGATGGTATCCTTCGTACGCAAATTCCCTGGGAATTACGCCTCCGATCCAGCATTCGCTTCCGCGCGCAATCCTGGCGCGAAATAGTGAACCAACGGTATACCGCGGACCTTGATTTGAGGCCCACTCGGCCCTCCTACCGGGGATAGAAGCCCAATTCGCTGTTTCATGCGTAAGTTCTTTCTTTATAAGATTTTACAGGCCATTTTGCCCCTAAGACGTTCTAGTACCGATGGACGTGTTTTCGGGACCCTTGTTTCATTTCTCTGTGCATAGCCCCCCGCTACTCTTGTCTCCAGCCAGAAAACAATTGGCTGAGGGAAGGTCACTGTGGAAGTCGGGCGCTACAAAATTCTCGAGACGATCGGCACGGGCGCCACCAGCCGTGTCGCACGCGCGCACGACCCGATGATCGGGCGCGTGGTTGCCATCAAGCTTTTTTCGCCGGAAATCGCAAAGGGCGAGGCTCGCTCGCGTTTCCTGCAGGAAGCCCGCGTCGTGGGCCAGATCTCCCACCCCTCCATCATCACTCTTCATGACATGGGCATCGATGAAGCATCGGCCATCCCGTATCTTGTGATGGAGTTTATTGAAGGGCAGCCCCTCGATAAACTCCTTAGCAAGGGCAGCATTCCCTTTCCGCGGGCATGCGCCTGGACCGCGGAAGTCGCTTTGGCACTTGCCGTCGCGCACCGCAAAGGCGTGATCCACGGGGACGTCAAGCCCGCCAACGTTCTCATCACGGAAGATGGCCGCGTGAAACTCACCGACTTCGGCATGGCGCGCCTCGCCAGCCGCGATTCCGCCGACACACCGCTTCTGGGCACTCCGGCCTATTGGTGCCCGGAACAGATCTTGGGCAAGGCTCAGGACGCGCGCTCCGATCTCTTCTCCCTTGGCGTTGTCTTGTATGAGATGGTTACGGGCCAGCGGCCATTCGACGCCGACTCTCTGCAGGGGATTTGCGGGCGCGTTCTGTCTTCAACGCCGCTGCCGCCTTCGCACTTCAATGCATCTCTGCCAGCCGCGTTGAACCAGATCATCACTTCCTGCCTGGCAAAGGATCCTGCCGCGCGCTACGCCTCCGCCGACGCCCTGGCTGCGGATCTCTATCCGATCGCGCGCAGCAAGACCGTAACGCCGGTTGCGCCGCAACCCGTCACTCTGCGCAATCGCGCGGCGCGCTTGCTGCGCTCCGCATAAGGGCAGACGCCAAAACCACTAGCTCGCTTTTTCCGCCACAACACTGATCATTTTTTCAAAGGGAAATAATCGCCAGAACTTGCGGATCTATTCATACCGCAGGGCTTCCACCGGATCGAGCTTGGCCGCTTTCATCGCCGGCCATACCCCGAAGAATAGTCCGATGCTTATGCTCACGATGAGCCCGACGGCAATTGCCCACGGGGGTACACTTCCTGGCCACGCAAGAGTGACGCGGACCAACAGCACCAGCCCGTTCACCAGAATGACGGCAATCACGCCCCCAGCGCCCGTCAGCGCCATCGCTTCCAGTAGGAATTGCCAGGTGATGTCGCCGCGCCGCGCTCCGATGGCTTTGCGCACTCCGATCTCGCGCGTGCGTTCCGTGACGCTGACCAGCATGATGTTCATCACTCCGACGCCGCCGATCAGCAGGCCAATCGAACTCAACACCACCATCGCGATGGCCACCATCCCCACAATGTTATGAAACTCTTGCACCTGCTGTTCCGAGGTCTCGATCGAAAAATTATTCTTTGCGTCATACGGGACGTTGCGCCGACGACGAAGCACTTCGGTGGCCTGATCCACGGCCTGGTCCAGCAGATTGGGATATGCCTGGATCCGGATATTGTTTTCGTAAGCGGCGGGATACAGCTTCAGAAAAGTGTGGTAGGGAATCAGGACGCGGCGGTCTTCGTCTCCCATTCCGAATCCGCCCTTCGGCTTTTCCACCACCCCGATCACTTGAAAATCCGAGCCGTCGATCATCACGTCCCTGCCAAGCGCCGAACTATTCGGAAACAGTACGGGCGCGACGTTTTCACCGAGCATCACAACTTTCTCGCGGTGCAGATCATCGCCCTCGGAGATGAACCGCCCGGACTTGGCCGTGGCATTGGCATAGACCTGGCCAAAATTGGGTTGCACACCGCGAAAATCGATGGCGGAAACCTCCCCGGCCTTTGTTCGCACCGTGTGCTGGACCTCCCACGAGGAAATCCACACCGTCACGTTCTTCACTGCCGAACACCTTTCCTTCAGTGCATCCCCGTCCTCTAGCGTCAGCGGCTTCCGCTCACGCTCCTCACGCGGGCGGCTACCACCGTGCGGCCCTTGGTCCCAGCGTGAAATGAATGCCGTGTCCGCGCCGAACTGCTTGATGTTTTCCTGAATCTGCTGATCAAGGCCGGTGATCAGCGCCGCCACGAGCATAATCACGCTCACGCCGAGAACCACGCCAAAAACCGTGAGCGCGCTGCGCAGCTTGTGGGCCCGCAACGTGTCCATGGCCTGCTTCAGATTTTCACCGTATGCCTGCGCCATACCTGTTTCCTCAGGTCTCCGCCCGTAGTGCTTCGATCGGGTCCAGCTTCGCCGCGCGCATTGCCGGATAGATCCCGAAGAAAAGTCCGACGCCGGTTGAAAGCGTGAGCGCAACGATTACAGCGCTCATGGACGTGCGCATCGGGATGGACGTGGCCGAACGTCCCAGTTCCACGATGGCATAGGCGAGCCCCAGCCCGATCAGTCCGCCCACCGAAGCGAGAACGGCAGACTCGGTCATGAACTGGAGCATGATGTGTTTCCGCCGCGCGCCGAGCGAACGCCGAATTCCTATCTCTCGCGTCCGCTCAGTGACGCTGGCGAGCATGATGTTCATGATCACGATACCGCCAACAACGAGAAACACCGACACAAGCCCGACTGCCACTGTAAACACATTTCCCGTGATCTCTTTCCACAACGCCATGATGGTATCCGATCCGAGCACCGCGAAACTGTCCGGCGAATCCCAGGACTGGTGCCGCCAGGCGCGCATGAACATCCGCGCTTCGTCCTCCGAAGCTTCCATCATTTCCGCGTTCTGCGCCTGCACGAAGATCAGCAGCCCATCACTTTGCTTGTGCCATTCCTTGTAAAAAGTCCCCAGCGAAATGAGCATGAAATTGTCCTGCGATTGCCCGAAAGCGCTGCCGATGGCTTCCGCCACGCCGACCACTTCGTAGGCATGCGAGCCGGCACGAATCGTTTTGCCGATCGGATCCACGTCCGAGAAAAACTTTTTGGCGACGTCTGCGCCGATGATGCACACCGGCGCGCGGTGCAGATCGTCGGCTTCCATCAGCATCCGCCCGGAGGCCACATTGATGCTGCGCATCTCCGCATAGTCCGGCGTGACACCCATCACAGTCGTGTTCTCGAGTAGCAGGTTCCCCGAGCGCAAATCGGAATTCTGGTCTTCGAGCGCGGCCAGGTGACTCGCGGTTTGCATGCTGTCTTTCAGCCTTTCGAACTCTTCCATGGTGATCAGCGGACGCTTCTGCGCTTTCACCCAAGCATCCTGGCTGGTGATAATTCCGAAGCGGGCGACCAGATAGACGTTTGCGCCGAGGTTCGCGACGCGGTCCGCGACGTAAAAGTTGAGCCCGGACACGACGCTCATGACAGCGACGAGCGTGGCCACGGCCAGGATCACGCCGAGGAGCGTCAAGAAACTCCGGAGTTTGTGCGCGCGCAGCGTGTCCAGCGCCAGCCGGAGCGTCTCGAGCATGGTCACCATGGCGCTGCGCAGACTTCGCACCCTGGTCAGCACGCGCCCCAGCACATCCGCAGCCTCTGAGGCTCGGCTCAATCCTTCGATGGGAATAATCCCCAAACACCCTCCTCTTCTTAATTCTTAAAGACGGGATACGCTGCCGCTTAGTTCCTTACTTATAGAGACGTTTGACAGGCCGCTTTGCTTTCAGGCTTTTTTGGGTGTAGCCTTACGCCCGATGTCTATTCTACCCGGTTTGTGTTGGGCTGCGGCGAACTTAGGATTTCAGTTGAGCTATCCCGGAACGAGACAGGAGATCTGCCCTATGCGACGTATGTCCATTTGTTGTCTATCACTTGCGACGCTTTGCGTATGCCTTTGCGGCGCAGCGCGAGGCCAAGGCCCGGATAAGCAGGCGGGCCAGGCCGCTACCACTGCCGCAGCCGTCCCTACTTCCGGCGCGCGAGCGGAGTTCCTCGCGGAAGTCGCCTACTATGAGCAAAGATTTACGCGCTTGGCGCAGGCCGTGCCGGCAGAAAAGTACACGTGGCGGCCCGCCGAGGGCGTTCGTTCCATTGGGGAGGTCTACAACCACATTGTGGCTGCGAACTACGGCCTAGCTCGTGCGCTGGGCACTGCGCCACCCGCAGGCTTCGATCCGAAAGCCATCATGGCGAATTCTGCAGATAAGGCAAAAACTGTACAGGCTTTGAAGGATTCTTTCGCGCATTTCCGCCAAGCGGTGATTTCCGTCAGCGATGCGGACCTGGACAAGCCGCTGAAGTTATTCGGGCAGCAAACGACCTACCGCGGCGCCTTCATTATGATTACCGGTCACACGGGCGAACACCTCGGTCAGTCCATCGCCTACGCGCGCATGAACGGAATCGTACCGCCGTGGACGGAGGAGCAACAGCAACAACAGCAGCAAAAACCTCCTGCCAAGCCATAGCATCGTGCTTGAATGATGGTGGCGGCCCTGCGGGAGAGGGTTCGCCGATCCGGAGTTACTCCCATGCAACAGCCGCGGGCATGGCCGAATCCAATCGTAAGCACAATTGTGTATCTTTGTGTTGACGGAGACCATGCGCGCGCGCACTTCATGTTTCTGGCTGATACTTTTTCTGCTTAGCTGCTTTGCTCACGCTGCCGGGCAGGAGGTTTCCCAAGTCCCGCCACAGTTGACGGAAGCGGAAAAGCTCGCATTTCTTGACCGCGTCATCGCCAATCAGAAAAATAACGAACTAGCCCTGGATATCTACGAGCGCGTAGAACACGTGGAGGTGCGCAAAAACGCGAGCGAAGCTCAGCCTTTCGAGGTCAGGATCTCCCGCGTGGTTCCCGCAGGAACCGGCGTCGACCACATTGCACTCGGCCCCGACCGCAAGCCGGCCGACGCTGCTGCCTATCGCGCCGAGCTTGAAAAACTCGAACGCGCCCTGGTGTGGGCTTCCTCGAGCGGCCGCGCGCAGCGGGATGCCTACGAGAAAATCGCCAAGAAACAGAAAGAGCGCGACGAAATTCTCGAGGCCACTCGCAATGGGTTTCTTTACACTTTCGTTTCCCGCGAACTTCGGGCCGGCCAGACACTAGCCAAGTACCGGTTGGAGCCGAATCCGGCCTTTAGGGCAACTTCCCGCCCCACGTCGATATTCTCGAAAGTGCATGCAATTGCCTGGATCGATGAGGATGCCGGCCAGATCGCCCGCGTTGAAGTCGAAGTCATCGCGGACATCAGCTTCGGACTCTTCCTTGGGAAGATCTATAAGGGCAGCCACTTCATGCAGGAGCGCTATGAAGTGGCGCCGGGCGTTTGGCTCGCTTCGTTTCTTCAATATGACTTCGACGGCCGAAAATTCTTTCTGCCGATTTCCGTGCACGAGCGCACTTTTTATTCGAACTACCGCCGCATCGGCCCGCCAAGAGAAGCCCTCGCGCTCATCCGTGCCGAATTGGGCAAGTCCGACCCGGCCACGGCAGACCCCTGATTCAGCAAGGCATATACTTTTGGTATCGAACGATCCTGGAAACATAAGAGTCGGGAGGTTTCACGATGCGCTCGCTGATTCTTGCAAGTGTCCTTGTCCTGTTCCCCGCATTTACGTGCGCTGGGCAATCTACAGGCGCCGGCGCGCCACCCTCATCCGAACCGGCCAAACCCGCAGCGCAATCTCCGCCGCCTGCTCCTGCCGCTTCGCAAGCGCAAACTTCGTCCTCTGATGCGAATGCCGCCGCCCCCAAGGACCAGGCCGGCGACAAAGAGCCCACGAAGAAGAAACCGAAAAAAGTTTGGACCAACGAAGAAATGTCCTCCATCCACGGAATAATTTCCGTCGTGGGCAACCCCGAGCAAGCCAATGCGTACGCGGATTCGCGCAAGTGGAATAATGATTCGGACTCCGGCAACGGCAATGACTTGGAACGGGAAAAAGCAGTCGCCAACTATCGCGAACTGCTTCGGCAGCTCCGCGAACAGCAAGAGGACATCGACAAGAAAATCGCGGATTTTCGCAACTTCAAGGCCGACAATGCTTCTCCCTCCGGCGGCATCAACGTGCGCAAAGGCTATTCCATGACTCCCGTCGAAGATCAGATCCAGCAGCTGGAAGAGAAAAAGAAACAAATTCAGGCTAAAATTGACGCCATCGAGGAAGAAGCGCGGAAGAACGGCATCGAAGCCGGCGAGCTCCGCTAGGTCGAGAAGACCTTGCTGTTCCTGGGCGCCGCGAACCGCAGGTACGTCCCCAGATTTCTCCCCGAAAAAACCCCAGTTCGAGCTGGAGCCTGCCCCTGTTCTCTGGTACGGGCGCCGTCACGGTGCCACCTACCAGTAACGTCTCTAACTATTTGAATCAAAAGGGGTTGTCCTCGCGTACGGGGCATTCTGGCCCGCCGTACCATTGTCGCTCCTGAGGGCGCCACGTAGCTTGTGCCGTAGAAGAGGCCCGCCCGAGTTTAGGGCGCGAGGCACAAGGCATGAGCCAGCAACAAAACCACGTTTCCTCACGCGGCGAGCAGAAAGGGTTGCTGCCACTTCGCCATTGGGCGCTGCCCTTGCTCTTTCTTGCTACCTTCTCTGCCGCCGCAGGATTTCAAGTCGCGCGCTTCAAGAGCGGCCGCTTGCATTTGGAGAATCGGGCGCCTGTGCGAGCGGCATCGTATTCCAGTTCGTCGGCGCCGGTTTCCGAAGCCAGAGAAGCAGAGTATGCGGAACTCAGCCGGCTCTCCCCGCAACAGCAAGCGGAGCGCTTGCTGGAACGCGCCATCCATCACCAGGAAGAATCTCTCCGGCTGATCCCACAATATGTGGAAAGGTGGCGGGGCCGCCTGCGGGAGACGGACTTGCTCTTCGACCTGGTTCTGTCGGCCCTGAAGTCGGATGACCTGAGCGTTCGCACGGCTGCGGTGGAAATTGATCTCGCCGCGAACAATCTCAGCAAGTCCCCGCAAAGCGTCGCTCGGCTCGTCGAACAAATTCGGAAGGATCCCGCGAATCGGCCGCTGGCTCTGTGGCGGCTCGGCGCGCTGGGAAATCGAGGCACGGAGCCACAGACCGTTCTCGCCACCCTGCTTAGCTATGTGCGCGACCGCAATGAAAATACGCGATACTGGGCCGTCGAAGGACTGGCCATGCTGGGTACGGACGACACACTCGACGCGCTGCTCGATCGGTTTGCCCATGACGCTTCTTCCCGAGTCCGCGAGCGCGCCGCTTGCAGCCTGGCCAAGTCCGGAATGTTTACGAAGGAGCAGCGCCTCGCCACCGTTCCTGAGTTGCTCAATTTCCTGGATGACGATTCGCTGGACTCCGCCACGCGCGGGTGGGTGTACGCAGCGCTACGTGTGATCACCGGGGCTGCCCTTGGCAACGATGCTAACGCTTGGCGGAATTGGTGGATGCATCACGACGAGGCTCGCAAGCCTGCTTCGCGGCCGGCCGGAACTTTGCTCGCCTAAGCAGCAATGCAGTCCTGAATTTCCTTCCAAAAAACAACGACTCAGCGGCTTGGCTCGTACGGAGCAAGGTGCAGGGGTGTCAGCAGCTCGACCGCGATGCCGCGGCGGCCGTCGTCGAGCTCGTCAACGCGCACCACGCGGCCCACGAATTCCTGATTCAGCGTGCCGGGCGTCGTGGAAAAGGGATAGGTGACGAAGAGCCGCATGTCTTTGCAATATTCGGTGCGCCGCGCCGCGAAATAAATCCCGGTGCGCGAAGCGTTCAGCGTGCGCGCCACGTCGTCAAAATTGTTCTGGACGGGCATCGAGGGCCGCACACGGATGGTCTGGGCGATCTTGGTGCGGGCCATTCTCCGGCGCTCGTCATTGCCGGCATTTGCCGTCGCGCCCGCGCGCTGTTCTTCAGGACCCGTCACCCGGTTGTCTCCTGCAGGGGGGTTACTCATCTTCGCTATTTCGCTGCGTGACAACATAGGCCCGCCGCACGTCGGCGTCAAGGAATCAATATTCCAAACAGCCTCCCCGCCTATTGTTTCGTCCCCGCCTCTGACTTTGTAGCGCCGAGGGAATTTATCCCGATCGGGTCGGGATCTCGCCATCTTGGTCTTGCCTTGCGTAGCGCCGGGCTTTCCCCCGGTGTGTGGGGGTCCCGACGGTTGGCGTTTACCCCGACGACGTTGGTCGGGGTCAGGAAGCCTGGTATCTTGCGTCCTATGGGGGGTCGGAGCGGAACATGTCCCGACCGGGTCGGGAGCTCCGACATATTGCTAGCCCTCTCAATGGGCTTCAGTTTACCCAGACGCAGGAAGGGCCCCTGAAGAGTTGCCGTCGCGGCCCTGCGTAGCGCCGGGCGGAATTTATCCCGCCTGCCCCGACAGATGTTGCGGGGACCCGGTCGGGAGCTCCTCGGGGACTCGGTCGGGGTGTCTGGCTGGAAATCCTTCGTATCTGCCTCATCACTTGCTCATCAGGGTGGACTGGCTCGCCACACACTGCCACGTCCCATTTTCCTTCACCCATGTGTCGGTAAAGCGGCCACGGCGCGAGTACGGCTTCCCCTTCGAGATTCCCTTCTCCCGGTAAATGCCTGTGACCACCGCGGCGCCGCCGTAGACGTACGCAGTCATCTCCTCGTTTATGATTTGCTCGGGATGGAGCGATTCGCTCTTCGCTTCCGCCAGGAACTGCGCTTTCGACTGCAGCGAACCGTCGTAATCAATGTAAACGAGCGTGTTCGCCAGGAGCTGATCCAGCGCCGCCACGTCTTTGTGCTGTTCGGCGTGATTCCAGGCCGTCTCCAGCGCCAGGATGCGCCCCTCGTCATCACTGAATCCCGGCTTTTCCTGTCCACGCCCCAAAAGGCCCGTCAACACCATCATCACGCACGCCGCAATCATCATCCGCATAGCGTTCTCCCCCTTCCGCTGATTTTCTCATCAGACGCATCCTACGACAGGCGGGCTCTTGCTTCTAAGCGTGCGCGAGTGGCAAGTTGTCCAATCCGTCCCCGCATTGCCCGCGCGCTGTTGCACTCCAACACTAGATCGGCGACGTTCAAGGCAGACTGTCCGAAGCGTTTGATTGCGGAATTATTGCAGGAGAGACTTGGAGGGAATCGCGTGTCAGTCGCCGCAAGCGTACTCCGGCAGCACGCGCATGCGCGGAAACTTTTCTATCCTAGGTTTCGCGTCGCGCGCGGAGGCCGGCTTGAGCGCGGCGCTGCGCCGCTGGTTGCGGCGAAGCACAATGCGCAGCTCTTCCTGCAGCCGGCGATGCGCGCGGAAAAGACGCAGGCGTACCGCTACGCTGGATATGCCCAGCCTCTCGGCAACTTCTTGCGTGGTGTACTGCAAAATATCGCGCAGCAGGCAGACCCGCCGGAGGTCGGGAGCAAGCTGGGTGATCGCGCGGGCCAGGAGCGAGCGCATTTCGCGCCGCGCGTAGCGTTCTTCGGGATTCTCCTCGCGGGCGGCGAGCTGTTCGGGGAAGCTGTCCCCGGACTCATTGCTGTCTTTCTCGAGGGGAACGAGTTTGGAATCGCGGCGCTGGCGAAGCAGGTCGATCGATGCATTCGTCGTGATCCGCGAGACCCAGGCGTGCAGGCCGTCTTGCGCTTCGTCCGAATTGCCGGAGAATTGATCGAGCCGTGTATAAGCCTTCAGCAAGGCCTCCTGCTGTGCGTCCTCCGCGTCGGCGGGATTCCCCGTCAGCCGTAACGCGCGCCGGTAAAGTCCCGGCGCATAAGGAAGGACGAGGTCGGTGAACGCAGCTCCATTGCCCCGGCGCGCTTCACGGAGCAAGCCGGAACGACTGGCGGCGGCAAGGCGCGCTTTGGCACCGCTAATTCCCGCTGCTTCGAGACTAAAGGTTGTGCAGCTCATCTCGGGGAGAAGGGTGGCATGCTGAGCGCCACGGCGGGATGAGCCCTAAGTGATTGAACACATTAGTGTAATTTGTGTTGTCGTACGGCGGCCAGTCGATTGAGGTGACCGCTTTCGGGACTTGGCGTTGCGTATCCGGTCAATTCCGGTTTGCACTCTTCTACAGGGAAGTGCTCGACTCGAGATTCATCCCAAGTGAAGCGGGGCACAACATTGGCAATCGCAAAAAGACAAAATGATTTCGTGCCGGCAGAGTCATGCACTCAGAAATCGCGGGAGTCTTGCAAAAAAAGAAACCAGCCTCGTTGGTTAGAGTATGATTCCCCAGCGGGAAGCTTATCCTCAGGAAACCTCTTACAGGCTGCGGGAGGTCGATTATGGGGACATCGAAGCTGATTCAAGACAATGATAACGCTCGAGTCGCCACTCTCCAGAAATACGACATTCTGGACACCGAGCCGGAGAAAGCGTTCGATGATCTCGCTCTCTTAGCTTCTTTTGTTTGCAAGATACCGATCGCGCTAATCTCACTCGTGGATGAAGACCGCCAATGGTTCAAGTCAAAGGTGGGCGTCAACGTCTCCGAAACTCCCCGCGATATCGCATTTTGTTCCGTGGCAATTCAGCAGCCGGATGTATTTGTCGTGCCGGACACTTTGCAGGATGAACGGTTCCGGAATAACCCTCTCGTTGTTTCCGATCCTCGAATACGGTTCTATGCCGGAGCACCGTTGATCACGGAAGAAGGCTACGCGCTTGGAACGTTTTGTGTCGTAGATCGCACGCCTCGCGATTTTACGGCCGAACAGAGGGAAGCGCTGAAGGCACTCAGTCGTCTAGTTCTTGCGCAACTGGAGTTCCGGAGAAATTTGGCTCTCCCGAAAGAAGCTCTGAACGACCGGACAAAGGAAGAGCACGAACGGGAAAGAGAACTCAAGAGATTGCAGCAGCAGCTCGTCCGAGTCCTGCAATTGAACAACTGAGCCCCAAGAGATCCTCGGGCGTGGCCCGGCGTAACTCACGCGAGGCGGCCTAGGTGCTGGCGACATTGAAATTATGGGGGGAGGCGCCGGATTGGATTTCGGCCGGGGGCGCCGGGAGAAACGGGTGTGATGCTCAGAGACGGTAGGTAATCGACCAGCCCACAACGGTCAGACTCAACACCAGCAATAACATGCCGAGACTGACCAAGCTGAGCATCTTGCCGTGCCCGAGAAGATAATCGCGCGATTCCGATTCGATGCAGACCAGCACGGCGACGATTACGACCACTCCCCACGCCAGCAGAGCCGGCAGGCCTGGGTGTCTGCCGAGCATGGCGAGAAACTCCCCGGGCGGCTGGCCCGCCGGGACCCACCAGGGGAGCACAGGAGCGATTCCCGCGGCCAAAGCGAAGGTCAGGAGCTTGCGAGTGAACCAGCCCCTGATCTTCGGCCGGGCTTCCTTCCACACCATGTAATCCCAGACCAGAAAAGCAATCGTGAGCGGCACCCAGCCGTACAAAGCAGCTTTCTGGTCAAACCACAGCCAGGCACGAAAGAATGATCGCGGGTGGTTACCGTCCACGATGCGCGGCAAGAGGTACAGGCCGATTAGAGAATTAGAGGCCATCGCCACCATCAGGGTCACCAGACCCATCAACTGGAACCAATAGCGCGTGGGAACGGACTTGCAGCGGGTACACACCGACTGCTTTGGCAGGAAATTCAATCCGCAACGATCACAGAACACGTTTGCTCTCCCGGGCGGGCAGGGATCGGAGCCCTGTGCTCGCCCCAAGATTACCGCCGCAGAGTTTGCAAATACTACTGGCCTGAAGTGCAGCGAATGGGCAGGCAGTGTTCTTCTTTGCACACAACTGCCTTTAGCCTTTTCGCACGCGTGGGCAGACTTCGGGCGGATTTGCGATTTTCAAACGGCAAGGGTGGGGTCCAGGGAGCAAACTCCGTCCGCGCCCCTGCCGCCACACCTGTTCGCTGCTCGAACTTAAGCGCCCGCTGCTTTCAAGTCTTCGCGCGCCTGTTTTTCAGCATTCTTCGCTTCGGCCTTGGCATTGGCCTCCGGCTTCATCGCCCGGATAGCACTGTTCAGACTCATGATTTTGGTGCCCGGCGTACCCTTGCAACCGGACATATCCGCACTCGTCTGCACACCGGTCACATCCGACTTCAAGCAATTGAAATCCAACCCGAGATTGTGGCTCACATGCAAAGCGGCAACGCATGCGTCCAGGCTCTTGAAGTTCTGGCATGCACTCTTGACATCCGTGTTCGCCGGCAGCAGACCTTGCGCCTGGAATTTGGCGGTCAAGTTCTTGTCTCGATCGCTCCCAGCATCGACGCTGCTGTTCGTAGTCTTTGGACTTTTCTTCACCCATTTGATGGGATTCATAGAGTGCGTCGCGTGGGAACTCTCCGATGGCGCTGATCCTGCGGCCACCGATGCCCCCACTCCCTGGGGACCCTGCGCGGAGGCTCGCCCTGCACCAAAGGAAAAACAGATAGCAGCGATTGCAACAACAAGACATAGCTTTTTCATTTTTACCCCTTCTCCGGCCGCTCAGCGGTGACCTGCGCGTTGAACCCCGGCAAGGCCGGGTCCTCGACGTGGCGGCCGCACGGACTCTAGTAGGCCACGCGGGGCGTTTCGCAGCGATAGATCAGGGGACGGTACTACTCCAATGCGTAACACTGTCCATTCGGCCAGTAGCCCATGGGGATAGACTCCGAATGGAGTGACGCACGTCACAATCTCACGTGATGCACGTCAGCGCGCCTCCCTCCTAAAGCAAGGTAAAAACCAATCATCGAGCTGGGGTAAAGGGTACGGAAGGTATGCCTTCAATTAACGTAAGACAAATGAAGCTGGAGGATGTACGGGCCGTCGTGGACCTTCACTCCCGGGTCTTTCCCGACATGCTCAGTTGGTCTGCTGAGGAGCTCGCCCATCATCTGACTGTCTTCCCCGAAGGCCAGCTTGTGGCCGTGGACGAAACCGGCAGAATCCTCGGCTCGGCGAGCTCCCTGATCATCGATTGGGACGATTATGCCGAATCCGCGAAGTGGTCGGCGATCACTGGACAAGGTACGTTCAACACGCACAATCCCCTCGGGAAGACTCTCTATGGCGCGGATATGTGCGTGGACCCGTTCGCTCGCCGCCAGGGCATCGGCTCCCTCTTCTATAAGGCGCGCAAGAAAATGGTGCAGGAGCGCGGGCTGAAGCGCCTGCTGACGGGCGGGCGGATTCCCTGGTACGCACAGGTCAGTCAGGAGATGAACGCGCAGGAATACGTGGCCGAAGTGGTCAGGGGCAAACGAAAGGATCCCACGCTCAGCTTTCAGCTCGCTAATGGCTTGGTGGTTCTGGATGTCGTACCCGCGTATCTGGAAGACGCCGAATCGCGAGGCTACGCCACGCTGCTCGAATGGCTAAACCCAGAGTACGTGACAACTGTAAGCATGCAAGGAGGTGAAGAGTACGCAGCCCTGGATAAACGCGGCGCGGAAGCTCTAAGGAAACATCCCGGGCCTTCGCGCGTACGGATCGCCGCCATTCAATATTTGCTGCGTCCCATCAGCCGTTTTGAGGAGTTTGCAACGCAAGTCGAATTTTTCGTGCGTAGCGCCCGCGATTACCAGAGCCACTTCGTTTTGTTCCCGGAATACTTCACAATGCAGCTCCTGAGTTATTTGCGCGAACCCGCCCCGGCTCGGGCGGTGCGGCTTCTTGCCCAGCTCACCCCGGAATATGAAACGCTCTTCAAGCGGCTGGCGGCCGAAACCGGACTCTACATCGTCGCGGGGACGCATCCCATTATTCAGGAAGGCGAACTCTTTAACGCCGCGCATCTCTTCACACCGAACGGCCGGGTTTTTCGCCAGAAAAAAGTACACCTCACTGCAATCGAGAAGAATATTTACCAGATGAGCCGCGGCCACGGCTTTTATGTCTACCATACCGACTACGGCAGAATCGCTCTCCTGGTGTGTTACGACGTGGAGTTCCCGGAAGCCGCACGCGTGCTTGCGGAGGGCGGCACGCAGCTGCTTTTCGTTCCCTCCTGCACGGACGAGCGCCAGGGATTCTGCCGTGTACGTTACTGTGCGCAGGCGCGAGCGATTGAAAACCAGATTTACGTGGCGATGGCGGGCACGGTCGGCAACCTCCCCGAAGTTCCGGGTATGGCCACGCACTACGGGCAATCGGCGATTTTCACGCCCTCGGATTATTCTTTCGCCCGCGACGGCATCGCCGCAGAAGGAAACGTGAATCAGGAACAGATGGTCATCTCGGATGTCAACCTCGATCTTCTCAAAGAGCAGCAAGTTAATGGCACGGTCATTCCGCTCAACGACTTGATCCGGGATGCCTATGACCGTGTCATTCACTACTCGGATCGCCGCGAGACCAGCAAGTCCGCTTCGGTTGCACTGATCCGCCCAGCAGGGAGCGCGCCCATCCGTTAAGGCAGCTGCGCTCGCCATCTCCTACCTTGCCTTTTTGCCTACAAGGTTCTCACCCACCCACTGACACGCCTTTACATTCGTGCTACATGTCAGTTCATTAGTTCGTAAGACTTTCAAGCTGTGTAGAAAGCCCTCTCGGGCTATCTACAACCGGGAAAGGGAAAACAGTGACACACACCATGCGCTACGCTTCTCGGTCCCTCTCAGCGGTATTTGTTGTCCTGCTATTGGCTGCCGCCACGGTCTGGCCCGCTTCGCCTCAGGAGACGCGGACTCCTCAGACGGCAGGCGTCGATGACACCAAGATGGGGCCCTATCGCGCCCTGGCCCAAGTGATCTTCGCCGCTTCTCAAAAGGGTGACACTGTTACGGCTGCTCAGCTTGCCCGCGTCCTCGAGTTGTTGTGGGACAAAGCTGAAGACTACGGCAGCGACACCGCGTTGTCGAAGAAAGACCGCAAATTGTTCGATGAGATCGACAAAGCGATGGATCAATTCGTCACTCCACTGAAGGAATATAAGACGAAAGTGCCTGATGCAGCCAAGGTCAAGGCGGCTTACAACATCTACCTCGAAAAACTAAAACTGGCGGATTAACAACCGGGACTGGCTCCGGGTTGGAGCAACCGCTTCACGACCGAAAACGCAATCCGACACCGTAGAGGCTCAGGCCCAGCCCGCTGAAGAACAGCAAGGGTGAAAGGTATGTGGTCACCGCCGGGACAATGGTCAGTGGAAGTTTGATTTCGCTATGCCCGCCAAGGAAATAATAGATCACTGCAGCCAGCAGCATGTAGAGCAGCCCTCGGCGAATCTCACGCCGTCCGTCGGAACCCGATCGGCGCGGCACGGGAACCTCTGGAATCGCCTCGCGGCAAAAAGGGCACTGCCTCAAGTGCGTGCGCACCGGCTTGCCGCAGTGCACGCACTGCCGTGTGGCTTCGGCCTGGCCTTGAGAGGGATTCATTGGAGATGCCTGCAACGCCCATCACTAGCGTAGGGTTTGGCGAAATCCGCCGTCAAGGCGGCTGGGCCTGAGAGTAAATAGCAAGCTTCGCAGATGCATGGATTGCTCCAAGTTTGGATGCGCAGCTGGATTTGCATAGCGAGACGCGGAACCCTTTCCGTTGACCGATTTTCAATCGTGCTATAGTCCTTAATCGATTAGTCCCCGCGAGAGGATTTTTCGGCGCCTTTTGGGTCTTCTTGATGGGAGGAGGTCACGTTCATGCGCAACGCTCTTCTGTTGAGTGCATTGCTTCTAGCCGTGGCGGCCGGTGCTCAAAATAAACCGGTCGTCGAAAAACGATCAGCTAATGCAAGCATCCCGGAAACCGGCAAGCAGATGTATATGCATTACTGCGCCGCGTGCCACGGTGCCAACGGCAAGGGCATGGGCCCTGCTGCAGACTCGCTCAAGACACCGCCGCCCGATCTCACCACCCTCGCCAAGCAACACGACGGGAAATTCCCGTACGAGTACGTCAGCAGCGTCCTGCGTTTTGGCACGCGCTTCGTCGCTCACGGCTCGTCCGACATGCCCATTTGGGGCCCAATCTTCGGCTCCATGGACAACTATAACGAGCTCTCTGTGCAGCAACGCATCAAGAAGCTTTGCGAGTATCTGGCGTCGATTCAGGAAAAAGAATCGTAGACGCAAGCCTGCTGCATCCTTGCACAGCGGCAGGGAGAGCTCGTGCCGTGGCGCGCGCGCTCGGAAGGTCTGTTCTTTTTCTGAAAATAAAATGGCTTTCCACAGCGATTGCCTGATTGACATTCCCTGGGGCACGGACTAAGCTGCCGCATAAATTCCCACCAGTTTCGAGAAAATACTTTTGGAGGGCTACCCATGAATTTGAACACAAGGCTCGGGGTCCTTCGCGCTGTCCTGGTGGTCACGGGCCTGATTTTTATCTTCGGCGTCTACCCGCTGATGATGACTTTGTGGCCTTCGGGTTGGCGGTGGCAACCAAACCAGCCGGAGTACGAGCAGATGATTCTTGGAGTGTATGCCACCCTCGGGGTATTCCTCATCATTGCCTCTCGAAATCCTCTGCAACACTTGAGTCTGATCTGGTTTACGGTGTGTTCGAGTCTCGTTCATGCTGGAATTATGACCGTGCAAGCAATCAACGCACCGTCGGAGCACGGTCATCTACTTGGGGACATTCCCGCGCTTGCCATTGTGGCTGTCCTTCTCGCGGCTTTCACGCCTCGTGGCGCTTCTGTAGCAGAAGCAAAAGCGGCAGCATGAAGTTGTCCGTCTTCCCGTCTTGTTAGCTAGCCCGCAAGGCAGTGAGCCATTTCACGAGCGTCTGTTCCTGCGGCGCTTCCATTTCATCAAAGGCAAAGCCCATCCCCATGTTGATTTGCGAATAGATAACACGGCCGGTGGCGCCAAAGGTCTGCTGGTTGTAGAGGATTTGGATCTTCAAGGCGGTGCCCGGCGGCAAAGGATTCAGCATGTCCAAGTAGCAGCCATAACGGCTCAGTTCACTCGTGCGGGTCGTCATACGCGTTTGCGTTTTTTGTTCCTCGATCTCGGCCGAGGCGTAAAACGGATAGCGTGGGCACCGGCGAACCTGTGAGCCCATAGAATGAGGCCTCCTCGATGAGCAGGGCAGAGGGCAGCTAGAGCGATTGTACCTGCGATTTGGCGTCGCGGCCGATCCTGCTTAGCCGGATACGATCCATTAGTACCGGGTGTCTCCGGGCCGGTCTTTTCCTGCGCGTCATGGATTCGAAAGGAGTTCTCTTTTCTTCCGTTGCGTTTCCTGTAATATGTTCTCCATTCGCTGTGCAAGCTTCTTCGGATCCGCACCTTGAATCGCCGCAAACTCTTGAAGAATGCAGTCATCGCAGGCGCTGGAACGGCTACCGCCTGCGCTGGCGTCAATTTCCTCGCGCCCACAATTTTACCCGAGGAGATGGCCTTCGACACCAACCGCAGCTACTGGGCCAAGACTTCGGCGCCTGTAAATCCTTCCCTGAACGGCGACATTGAAGCCGATGTCGCCGTGATCGGCGGCGGATTCACGGGGCTCTCTGCAGCTTCCTACCTCCGAAAAAAGTCGCCGGGGAAGCGAGTCGTCCTGCTCGAGGCCAAAGCGTGCGGCAACGGCGCATCCGGCCGGAACGGCGCGATGGTTCTGACGCAAACCGCCGATCGCTACATGCAGATGAGTGATGATCCTGCGCTCGACAAGAAAATCTACGATCTCACCGTTGCAAACATTGACGCGATGCGCGCAATCGCCTCGGCGGGCGGAATCGATTGCGAGTTGGAAACGAAAGGCGCTTTGCAGGTCTGCAACACGCCGGAGAACGCCGCGGCTGCAAAATCGTACGCGGAGAAGGCGCGCGGCATCGGCATTCCAATCGAATTCTGGAACAAGGAACAAACCGCAGCTGCGCTCGGCACCGGCGTCTATGAAGGCGCGTACTTCGATCCGCATGCGGGACAGATTCACCCCATGAAGTGGGTACAGGCGCTCAAGGTTGCTGCGGCATCCGCTGGTGCGGAAATCTACGAGGGCACACCCGTCATCCGCATCCAAGAAGGACCTGTGCATCGTGTCGAAACTTCAAGCGGCCACACAGTGAAGGCAAAATCTCTGGTTCTCGCGACCAATGCGTTTTCTTCAAAGCTCGGGTATTTGCGCCGCGCTGTTTCGCCCATCCACGATTACGTCGGCATCACCCCGCCAATTCCCGATTCATTGCTGACAGAGATTGGATGGACAAGCCGGCTGCCATTCAATGATTGCCGCATGGAAACTTATTACCTTGGCATCACGCCGGACAACCGCATCCATATCGGCGGCGGGCCGGTGAACTATTCCTTCAACAACGGCGTACGCGACCGCGCCGATCAGCAGCGCGCCTACGAAACGATTCAGCACGAGCTGGTGCGCATCTTTCCGAAGCTGGCTGGCGTGAATTTTGAAACGACCTGGGGCGGCGTGGTGGATATGTCCGTCGATGAAAGTCCCGCGGTCGGGCAGATGGGCAGACATAAGAATATTTTTTACGCCATCGGTTTTTCGGGTCACGGCGTAAATCTAACTTCTCTTTTCGGCCGGATCATCGCCGATTTGGAAGCCGGACGGGCCGAACAATGGTCCTGGCTTCCCTACTTGAACCGCATGCCACCCTACATTGCCAATGAGCCGTTTCGTTGGCTTGGCATTCAGGCTTCGCTGCGTTATTACCGCCTGACCGATCCAAAAAATCCGTAGCGACCTCAACCCAAACGGACAGAAGAATAAAAAAAGAGGCGCGATCTTCAGCGCCCCTTCTCTTTCTCAGGGGGAGAACCCGTTGTGTTGAGCGCGTCAGCTCGCAGCCGCGGCCGAAGCTTCCTTCTCGATGGGCGCACCGATCAAGTTGCCCCATTCCGTCCACGAGCCGTCGTAGTTCCGCACATCCTTGATGCCGAGGAGATACTTCAGCACGAACCAAGTGTGCGAGCTGCGCTCACCGATCCGGCAGTAGGCAATGACCTCTATGTCGCCGGTGATGCCCTTGGAACCATACAATTGCTTGAGCGCGTCGAGGGACTTGAACGTGCCGTCTTCATTGACGGCCTGCGACCAGGGAATATTCGCAGCCCCGGGAATGTGGCCTGCGCGCTGCGCCGTTTCCGACATCCCCGGCGGGGCGATGATTTTCCCCGTGAATTCGTCCACCGATCGCACATCGACCAGTTGCGCGGGGGATTTCTTTTCCACGGCGGCGAAAACATCGTCGCGCTTGGCACGGATGGCGGCGTTCGGCGATTTTACTTTGTACGTGGTTGCGGCGACCACGGGTTTTTCCGTGGTGAGCGGGCGCTTTTCTTCCAGCCATTTCTTGCGTCCGCCGTTCATGATGAGGACATTTTCGTGGCCGTAGTATTTCAATTGCCAGAAGGCCCAGGCCGCGAACCAGTTGTTGTTGTCGCCGTAGAGAACGATGGTCGTGTCCGGCGAGATGCCGGTCTTGCCGAGGAGAGCTTCGAAGGCGTGCGGCTGTGCGAGGTCGCGGCGAATGGCGTCCTGCAATTCCGTTTGCCAGTTCCAGGCAACCGCGCCCTCGACGTGTCCCTGATCGTAGCGGGAGGTGTCCACGTCCACTTCAACGACGCGGATGCCGCGATCCTTGGCGTGCGCGGCGATCCATTCGGTGGTTACCAGAACTTCCGGGTGGGCATAGTCAGACATAGTGTTTCCCTTTCTCGAAAAGTGGTCTAGGAAGGGTAGCGCAGAGTTTGGGAGAAATCACCCTCTTTTTTATAGAGATTCAGCGCGAGCGGAATCCGGGCGGGGTCATCGAGTTTAGTGCTTTATATACATAGCATTACAAGGTGTTAGCCGACGGGTTGAAACTTGCCGTCCAGCATCTCCCACTCGATGCGCACCAGCCAATCGTAGTGCATGCCCTCGGTTCGAAGCCAAGCATCGAGAGCTTCGCGAGTCTCCGCACGAAATTCCACGAACATCTTGCCTTCGACCATGTTGACGAGCACGCGCTCGGCATGCGTGAGCCCGCCGGCTTGCATGCGTTGCGCGAGAGCTTCTGCGCCCTGCCGCGTAAGACAGGCAAGGGTGTGCTGCGTGAGATAGCGTGGCATCGGCACTCCTGGAAAAAATTGGTGTTTAAGTATTCCATAGAAGGCAGGCACACTGCACGAACACAGAACGCCGAGAACTAATTTTGCCGGAATGAATGAGCCTCGAGCAGCACAACGAGCGCGCAGCACCGAGGGTCCGTTATCGGCGCTAAGGAACACACGAGAAGCACGTCTCCCTTGCTCTAAGTGCTCTCCCTGTACGAACAGGCAGGTTCCGGCTCCGGCACATTTCGTTTTTCGGAATCGAATAGGTGTTTGTGCCGGTCTACACTGACTTCAAAGAAGTCAGGAGACGCAACTTATGAGACGCGCGGTAATTCTGTTTGTGGTGTTCTTGATCGCGCTGGTGGCGGCACGCGGGGTAAATGCCGCGCCGCAAAGCAAGGGATCGGCGACGTTGAGCGGCGTGGTGCTCGGCCCGGATGACAAACCCGCGCCACACGCGAGCGTGAGCTACCAATCCTCGGGAGGAAACGCGCCGCACGCGGTATATACCGATTCGCGGGGACGGTTCACAATTACAAAATTGAAGTCCGACAACTACGATGTGCGGGCGTCATCCAAAGGCGTTTTTTCAGAGTGGGTGAAGAACATCACACTGCGCAAGGGAAAGACGGAGTACATTACCCTGCAGCTGATCTACGCCAGGGAAATGCCGAAAGCATACAAAATGAGCAAGCCAAAGCAGTAGCTCTTCATCGGCAAACTACAGACAACCGGCACGCCAAAAACGCTGCTTACTGCGAGATGAGACGCTGGAGCTGCTCGAGGTCCGCGACTGAAGTCTCGGAAACCGCACAGAATTCCATCACGTCCTTGCGCCATTCCTGGCTTGGCAATTAGCCCTCGAGGGGCAGTGGCTGAAGGGAATTTTGTTGATGCACCTGGTTCTTGCGTTTGTTACGAGCGCCCTAATATGGCTGGTGGGTTGGTTACACTACTGGGCAGTCAGAAAAGCGGAGCAATCTTTGCCGGGCTGCCGTCTGCCGCTGGAAATCGTGGGGGTAATGCTCGTTGCCCTGACCGGGCACCTCGGAAGCTTCCTCAGCGGCGTCAACGCGCCCGGGTAGCAGAAGAATCAGAAGCATGACCCCTCGATATTACATTAACTCTATTATTTACAATAGGTTAGCCGATGAAAACCCGCCGTACTGACAGTGCACTAGTACTACGACCGGGGTACCGCGTTTGGTGGCTCGGGTGGGCCATTGAGCGGTGCTGGCCCGATGCGTAGCCTTCTAGGAACGGGTTGGGGGCCGCGCGGGGACAGCGGCTCCGCAAGGGGCCGTGTGCGAGCTACCCAACCCGCCAGTTTTTCCCTTCCCCCTACACTCCTGGTGCGCTCGTCGGGGAACTCCTCGACGCGTGGCGCCGAAATTCCGAAGACCAATTCCTGTGACAATCACCGAGCGAGAGCGGCACGCCACATGCACTTCCAGATGCATGCAAGAACATGCGATTGCTTCTTTGGGACCTGCAATCAGCAACTTGCGAGACTAAGCCCGGCGGCATCCTGACGGGTCTATGCGACAGGTGAATGTTTTTACGGGCAGCTTCAGGGTGCGAAAGGCGCTCCTTCTGGCCCTCTTGGCGGGGCCATGCCCGGCCACGCGCGCCGCATCAGCCGCTGACCCTGCATCAGTGAAGCCCAAAGAAGAAACTGACGCAGCGTTTCAACACTATTTGCAGTTGACCGACGCGCGCAACGCGGAAGAGCTAAAACGCGGGAGCGGTTTGTTGTGGATCGATTCCCTTCCGGATTCCAGGCGCGCAGCGGCATACGCAGAGCTGAAACGCAGCGAAGTGAAAATGGAAAAGCTCGAAACGCGCGAAAATGGCGAGCCGATCCGCTGTCCAGGAGGAATGATTCATCACTGGGTGGGTTTGATTTACATTCCCGGCGCGAAACTCGATGACGTGCTGGGAATTCTGGAGGACTATGCCCGGCATTCGGTTTATTACGCTCCGGATGTGGAGCGGTCGAAATTGGAATCGAGGGACGGAGATCACTTTCGAATTTTTCTGCGATTCCGATGCCACAAAGTGATTACCGTAGTTCTAAATACCGAGCATGATGTCCAATATTACCGGGATAGTCCGGAGCGAGCGCATAGCCGGAGCTCGGCGGTGCGGATCGCCGAAGTGGATAACCCGGGGAAGAGCGATGAGCGCGAAAAAAAGCCGGGCGATGACGGCGGTTTTCTCTGGCGGATGGAAACATGGTGGAGGATGGAAGAACGCGACGGCGGCGTATACGTGCAAAGCGAAGTCGCGTCGCTGACGCGGAATATTCCCGCCGGACTCGGCTGGCTGATCGGCCCGTTCGTGACCAGCATTCCTCGGGAATCGCTGGCGTTCACTTTGGAAGCCACCCGCCGGGCCGTAGAGAACCGTACGAGAAGGTGAGCTAGCGGCTGTTTCAGGATTTGACACAGCAAGCCTAGTTGACCCGGTAGATTCTTTGATCTCTCCGCTCAAAAACAAGCGTGAGTCCTTGCGTGTTTTCGGGCACTTCAAAAGAACCGGCCACCCATGGCGCGTCGAGGACATGGGAGATGTGCAAACTGTGCAGTTGGGACAATGCTTGGCTTGGGTGCGTAACGTTGGGAAGCGACTGCTCCCCCCAGCGGCCAATGGGCTTGACATACGGTTTGTCGAGATAAAATGCCGCAACATAGGGGTTCAGGATGAGGACTTTGCTGACGAAAGGTTCGGTGTTCAAGTAGTTGAAGCTCTCGATGAAAGGAATCTCTCGGCAGCGGCGAGTTGTCTCGAAAGAACGGGACACGGCGGCGTGCAAATCTTCGACCCTATCGGAAACAATCATGAACAATCCGTAGAAAATGGAAGAGGCGACGATCAACACGGAAATGGCCTGGGCATACCTGGACGCCCGCTGAACGTACTGCCATCCCAGCACTGCAAAGATCACCGCGATCGCGTAGATGTGGATCACATACCTGGATTCCTGGGCAATAACGAACCACGCGACCATTTGCAGTAGAGCGAACAACGCAAGCCCCTTCGCGAAAGTATTCTTGCGGCAAACCACCAAGCCGAAGGGGCCCAGCGCTAGTGGCGCGAGCCCAATACCGCCTGCGCCGTTAAAATTTGCGGTGTGAAAAGTTAGATTGAATGGCAGAAGAAGAAAACGCCCCAGGCCACGGCCCATACCATGTCCATGGTTCAGTACATTTTGTTGAAGCGCCTGAACGACAGATGGCAGGATGTTCTTGACCGTGAAGATCCGGAGCAGCACCCCGGGAGGAGGATAAATCGGGCAGCCGAAAAGAATCCAATTTCTTAGGTAGAAGGGAGAAGCAAAGGCAGCAGCCACCCCGCAAGAGATTGCCAGGTATTTCAGAATAGATCTGTAATTGTGCCGCTGGACGCAAACTGAAATCAGGAACGAGCACAGAAGAAGCAACACCGAGGTGATGATCCCTGTATATTTCGTTCCCATAGAGATTCCACAGAACACTCCGATGAGCACGTAATGACGCAGTTTGTGCGCATCGAACGCGATGCGAGCCGCTGCCAGGATGAAACCCGAAAAAAAGACATCAATGAATCCTCCGTAGGCTCCCCGATACAAGACGGGCATGGTCACCAATAACGCGGCTACCCACCAGATACCCCGCAGGTCCAGCCCCATTCGATTCGCGAGGCTCGCGGCCATGAGAAGAATGGAGAGGAGACCGATAACCGCGAAAAAACCAGGAGCGCGCTGCCCGCCGAGAGATATGAGCGCAGCGTATTGAGTTTCGACGGCAACCGGAAAATAGGTTAGTACCTCATCCGCGACTGGGTGGATCACCGAGTCGCGCAACCACACTTTCGGTCCGAAATAATGGTATGCGATCGCATCGTTGTTCATGTCCCCGGTCGGTTCCGCCAGACCCCCTATGGCGGTTACAAGAAAAACGCTAAGGATGACCATGGCGGGCAAAACCGGAATGGAGATGGGTGAGAAAGCTGCCCGGTACTTCTGCAATGATCTTACAAAGGTTCTGACGCCCAGCAGAACGCCGAAAAGAAGGATCGCAACGATCGTGGATCTTGAAAACCGGATCTGACCTACGCAAAACAAAATCGTTCCGAGAAGTCCCAAACCTCCCAACAGAGACATTGCAAGGCGATCGATTTTCGAGAAGTTTTCCGGGAACAGACGGCGCAACAAGCTGCCGAAACCCAGCGCAGCCGCTACAACAAATCCATTCGCTAAAATCGCCGGCAGCGCTGTCATGGAATCCGATGGCGTTGGAGGCCGCTAAGAATACGCTGCGCGGTGTGCGACCCGAGTACTCGGATCAGGAAGAAAACCACAAGCACTGCGGAGATCCACAATTCGATCAGTCGTGGCCACAGCGCCCGCGCAATCACAACCCGCCGCTGATGACCACGCTTGTTTTCCGGCGTGAACTTTCCGTGAGATGTGCTCATGAATTCCGCCGATTTTCGCGGAAAAGCATATCATTCCCAGTCACTGCCTTCGGGCGCGTGCATCGAATCGTACCGGGCGGCAGTGTCCCTGTAGTACCTGCGCTGAATCTCTACGGCTGGATCCTGTTTTCCTGGCATCAGGCCTCTTTCAGAACTGCGAGCCGCGCGGACGGAATGTTAACTGAGTTGGGTCTCCGCGAGCACTAATTAAGCGCGTGCCATCAGGCTTTCGAACGATTCTTCTTCGCCGCCGCTTCTTGGAGAAATTCCCACGCCTCCGCGGCATTGCGGTCCCAGGTCTGTTGCTGCGCGGTCTTGCAGGCTCCTTCTCCCATCTGCCGGCACAATTCAGGATTTGCGTGGAGGGTTCGCAACATCCCCGCTAGTCCCTGCGAGTTTTGAGCGTCCTGCAAAATCATTCCATCTTTTCCATTGGTGATGATCTCGCTGACTCCTGCACGGCAACTGGCGATAACCGGCATGCCGCACGCCATTGCCTCGAGAATTGGAAGACCAAAAGCATCGTCGAGCGACGGGCCCACGTAGACATCGGCCGCGGCATAGAACTGCAAAACGTCTGGCGAGGGATCCAAGAAGCAAACTCGGTCTGCAATGTCGCAAGCTCGAATCGTTGGTTCGTAAGCGTCGCGGTCATCGGTGCCCACCACGAGTAGTTTCAAAGGCAATTCACGGCATCGCGCCAGCGCGCTCAATAACGTATCAAGGCCTTTTGTCTTCCAATCGTTGCCGATCAAGAGGATGCAGAAGTCACCCGGGGAGAGAGAAAATTGGTCGCGAACGGAAGTTCGCCGCGCCTGCCGCAGCCCCGGTGAGAAGCGCCCGGTATCCACACCGTTGCGAATGACCATGACGTCGGTCCGTTGGAAGTGTTTGGCCAATCGGGAGGCAGTCAGGCCGGAAACACCGGCGAGCGAGCTGGCCCTCCGGCGGTAGATTCTGCGTTCCAGGAGGATCATGAGTTGGTAATAGAGGTGGCGGTGGAAAAGACGCGGCCAGCTCTCAAGCGGCGCGGCACGAAATCTCAATTGGGCGCGAACCTGAAGGTAAAGCTCATGGAAAACAATGTGAACGGCGATGGCGTCCGCGTCGAGCGCGTTGATTCCCGGCGAATAGAGCAAATCGAATTTCTGTCTCCGTATGCACGAGTCCCACCAGCGCTGCGCTTGATTGGCGAAAAACCACCAGAGGTAGGCGAAAAGATGCGGGCCGCCAATGCCCGGAACCTTGTGCCAAAGGATTCGTGCCGATTTCGAAGCGTCGGGATAGCGGGCGACGCCAGCGAGATCTTCCACCCTCTGCGAATAGAGATGAATTTCGTCATCGAAATGCGCGGCAAAGCGTTCGAGCTGCTCGATGATGCAGCGCTCCGTACCGTGGCGCCGATCCAGGAACGGAGAGACGACGGCGAGGCGCAAGTTAGCGCATCCGGCCGCGAGGCTGATTGTCAGGAGAGGAAGAAGCCGCCAGTTCCGGCGTTAAGGCCATGGTTGGCAGGCGAAACAGAATTCCGATGAGAAGCCACAGGAAAGCATTCAGCACAAAATCCTGATAAGGGGCGATTCCATTGAATGTCAGCGGAAACAGCAGCAAGAACGCGTACCAGAAAATCATGAAGCCCAGCGGGAACCACGGCGATTCCTTGAGCTTGCGGACCACTTTCCACGCCGTCAAAACGATCGCGGAGCTCATGATTATCCATAGTGCCAAACCGACTATCCCCATCTCGATAACCAGAACGCCATAGCCATTCTCCACGCCAATCCCCATCGGCGGCACGTGCATGATGCGGCTGACGTATTGCACCCCGAGCGAGGAGGTACCAATACCGAAGCCGTACGGCCAACGGTCATAGGTGAATGCCAGCAGAAAATTCTGCACGGGGTAGTCGCGGGCACGATAGACGAACTCATTTGCGGTGCTGTTTGGCGAAAGAGTTTCCTGGTAGATGGCGACGCGGGAAAGCAACGCTTCCGGGTAGGTAGCCATCAGGATTGCCAGAGCGAGGCAAGCGCCGATAGCGGCCCTCTGGAGAGTGCGCAGGATGCGAGTGATGGCATTATGCCGCCAGGGTGAACCCCAAAGAAAGGCGACCGTACCTACGATGGCGCTGAGCGCAACCCAGAGAAGAACGCCGCGGGAAGCGGAAAGCGCCACGCCCGCAAACGTAGCGGAAAGCGAAAGAAACGCGAGGTTCCGGCCTGAGCGATGACGAAGCAGAAGGTAGCCGCTGAAACCAAACGCCAGAAGCCACGTCAGCATGAGAAAATTTGCAAACCGGCCGGCGCTGACGAATACGGAGGTGGGGCGGTAGGCGATGAGACCGGAGAGGGGTGCTACTCGATAGAGCTGGCTCAACTCGCGAATATCTTCACCCGGACTTTCTGGATTCAAGAACGTATGCCCAAGGATGGATTGCACGATACCGAGTGAGATGATGACTGCACCGGCCAGCAAGATTATGAAAAAGAATCGCCGCAGATCGCTTTCCGTTTCGAACAGGGCATACCCAACAAACATCAGCGGGATGTAATAAAAATAAAGCTTCAAACCCAGTACGCCGTAGATCAGGCTCGAGGAAGCAGGATTAAAGACCTGCATGACCCCGAACCATACAAGCAAGAGGAGCGGTATGAGAAATGGGGGACGAAAAGTCCGCACTTCCTTGCGGCGATATGCCGCAAAAAAAGACACATACACCACCGCGACGAGAATATCCTTCCCGAAGTAAACCGCCATGTTGTTGCCGAGAAATTTGCGGGCAAAATCCTCAAACAAAAGCCAGATCAGGAAGAAATACAGTCCACGGCGCCAGTCATTGAGCATGACGACAACAACAGCAACAAAGATGAAAAAAATCGCAGTCAGGATGAGACCTGAAGTGTCGCCCGACAAGATGAACTGGGAAGCTTGATAACCAGCCACCACCACAAAGAAGAAAAACCCCAAGGCAATCAGGGGGCCGCGACGAAACTGGCCAGGAACTGATTGTGTAACAAACCTCATCCAATGGCCTCAAACCACCCGTCATTTTCCGCGGGGGCAGCATCCCGCTCCACAGAAAATGAAGGCCCCCTCATAGCCCCAAATTCCAATCGAATCTCAACAAGCGGAGGTAAATCCGTGCGCACCTTGCACCATGCCCGGTCGGAAAATCGGTGCCTCTTCTCTTTCACCATAGAGTCTGCTCGTCGTGGAGCCTAGGATTCTTCAATCATACTCTGGGCAGCAAAAGGGCAACAGCGCCTCGTCTGTGATAGATGTCCGGAGCTTCAACCTCGGTTTCAGACTTCGAATCAATCCTTACTTGCCCACAGATCATAGGCACCGATTTGCCGCACGCTGTAACCAAGGGATGTGAGAAATCTATTGCAGTAAACATCGAGCTCCGGACTGTGCGTGGCAACAGAAACAATTAGTGAATTCTCTTTCAATAACGATACAGCTCCTTCCAGAACTTGCGCTTCTCCTCCTTCCACATCGATTTTCACAAAATGCGGCCGGCGCCTCTCTCGATCCGCCGCGAGGAAAGAATCCAGCCGAATCGTGGGCACGGATTCGGTCCCACGCGCAGAGAGCCTTCCCCTACTCCGGTCATCCGAGAAATCGAATTGCCCTTTACCGTCTTGCGCACAAACTGCTGCCCGCACAATGGAGCAATTCGAAATCCCATTCAGCGCCAGATGCCGCTCTAAGTAGAGGACGTTTTCCGTGACTGGTTCGAAAGCGAAGACGCGCCGTTAGGCCCGACTGCACCGGAAGCCAGCAACGAATATAAGCCTACGTTTGCGCCGACGTCATACACTATCTGGCCCGGCCTCAAAGCCTCAGCAATGAGTTGTTGTTTTCGTGATTCGTAGCTTCCGAACCAGCAGCCGTGCACGCTGGAACCCACGACCCATTTCTTGCCTCTTAATGGCCCAGCCAGAATTGGCACCACGGAATCTTTGGGAAGGAGTGCAAGGGGTAGACGAAGTAACTTACCTAGAGGGTGTGTACGCGGTGGGATCATCCCGCGCCCCTGCCCCTCAATGCTGATTTCTGCGCTTCGGCTCTCTTAAGCACAAGAAAATGGCAGTCTCCTGTAAGCGCCGGACCTTTCATAACCAGAGCAAGCAATCGAAAAAATGGCACAAAGTATCTCCGCGCCGTCAGCGGAAAATCGTTCTTGGGGTAGACAAAATGTTCGACCAGCGCCAGACCGCTGGGCGGAACGATCTTCCGGACAAACAAGTCGAGATGGATCGGCGTAATATGCTCGGGCGCACACTTGTCCATCGCCCTCACTTCTCCTCGCATCAGGAATTTCAAACGCGCGGGAACGTTTTCCACATTCGGTGTCGTGAGGATTGCGGCCCCATCGGGCTTCAGGAGTTTGCGTAAGCTGCGCAGGAAGGCAGTAGGATTTTCCAGGTGTTCGATCACTTCGACAGCGGTGATCAAATCAAATTCGGACGACAGCGCCCGCTCAAAATTCGGATCGTTCAGGTCCAGCTGCAAAAACTCCGTTCCCAGCTCAAAATAGTTTTCGACATCCGCGGCGGTTACGCTAAAACCCGCTGCCTGAAGGCGCTCCGCCAGCGCCCCGCTTCCCGCGCCGAGTTCCAGAGCGCGCGCACCCGGTGATGTGTAGCGCAGCGCGGTCTCGACGACCCGCTCGTGCGTTCCAGGCAGCGCCCTGACGAGCCGCGCGAAGGGTTTCCCTTTTTCCGTGGTCATACCTCAGCCTTCCCTGTGGCCCAAAATCCCGCGATAGATTCGCGCGTGCTCCTCTGTCATTCGGCTCCGCGTGAAGAGCCCGAGTGCACGCTCGCGCGCTTTCCGGCCGTAGGATTCCATGAGTGAGGGATTCTGCAGCACCTTTCTAATGCAATCCGCGAGTGCATCGGCGTCTCCCGGCGTAAATCGGAGACCCGCATCGCCGGCAATCTCGCCAAGCCCGCCAATATCGGAAACGATCACGAGTCTGCCTCGCATCATCTGCTCGATGGCCGCTAGCCCCGCAGTCTCCTCCCAGTTGGACGGCATCACCAACACCTGCACGTCGCGAAGAGCATCCGCCAGCGCCATGCCAGTCAAATAACCGGTAATGTGGATACAACTCTCCAGATGTTCCCGGCCGATCGTCTCTTCGAGGCTCGGCCGTTCATCTCCGTCGCCGATGAGTCGAACCTCAAACTGGTGGCCTTCGCTAATTAGTTTCTTCGCGGCTCGCAGTAGAACGGTAATTCCCTTTTCCTGGACCAGCCGGCCGGCATAGGCAAAACAAATTTTTCCGTGGGGAGAGTACGGGGGACTCGTATTCGAAAACGGATCGTCAATACCGTGATAAATAACTGTTGAACGCGGCATCGCCAGACGTCGCAGTACATGCTGGCTCACGGCAACATTTGCCGCAACCTGCCGCGTGAGCGCATGACGCGGGAACATCAGAAGCAAATTCTTGCAGCTCCGCAGCCACGAAGTCTCCCGAGCGTTGCAATGCAAGCACTCCGCATAGCGTCCCGCCTGGAAGTGCCCGGGACATACGGACCGCTCCGGCTGATGGACAAGAATTCCGTTCGGACAAATCGCCTGATAGCCGTGATGTTCGACGGCAGTGGGCTTGCCAGCCAACCTCGCGAGAAAGAGCGGCAGAAGAGCGGGTCCCGCGATGTGAACGACGTCGCACTCGCGGACGAGCCGCCACAGATAAAACAGCCCGGGCTGTCGAATAACGCGAAACGGAAGCGAGCGATCGTCAAAATTGTTGGCAGGTGTCTCCGTTACGACGGTAATTTCGAATTCCGGCGCCCCATTTGCCGTTCGAAGCTCGGCGAGTCCGCGGCTGAGTGCAAACACGATGGTTTCGACGCCGCCGATGCTCGGCGCGAAGTAATGCGAATAGACCAGCAGTTTCATTCGGAGAGCTTCTGCGGGGTGCTGCTCGAGGAGCTCGGCGCTGCGGCCTGCGCGCTTGCTTGTGCCGATGGCGGAACAGGCCGGCCAGCTTTGCGCGACACGCCGCGCGCGATGGCCGCCAGCGTTGCTTGGATATTCTCGCGCGGCGACCAAAACTCCATGCGCGCGCGCGCCACGCGTCCCATCTCGGAAAGTCTTGCGGGCTCCGCACTGGCCTGCCGAAGAATTTCCGCAAGCGCCTCGACGTTGCCACAAGGAAAAACGAAGCCAGTGCGCCCGTGAGCGATGAGATCGCGCGCGGCTCCGACGTGGTCACTCGCAGCAACAGGGCACCCGCAAAGCATGGCTTCGTTTACGACCACGCCGAAGGCGTCGTACGAGGAGGGAAGCACCATCAGGTCAGCGGTGGTGTAAATGGCCGGAAGCTGTGTTTGGTTCACGAACCCGAGAAAACGCACGCGAGACGTCATGCCCAGGAGCGCGGCATCGGCTTGGAGTTGTTGCCGCAAAGGACCTTCGCCCGCGAAGACCAGCAACGCGTTTGGAACATCCGCCTTGGCGATGGCACGAAGAAGATCCAGCGGACGCTTCCACGGCTGCAGCTTCGCGCAGAAAAGAATGACGGTGTCCTCGGGTGACGCTCCCCAGGAGCCGCGGACAGCCGCGCGATCCACGCGGGCGGATGCGGCGAGCCACCAATCGTTATCAACGACGTAGGGCGTCAACGTGACGCGCTCCTCCGGCAGCCCCAGCGACCGCATCAGTGCAACGCTCCCTGACGACGGAACAATCACCTGATCCGCAATGCGGAAAAGAAACGGCCAGAACAAGCGTTTGACGTGCCGCTTCCACATGCGGCCATCGAGCGGCGTCAGGGTAGTCGTATCCGCGCCGAACAGAAACGGCGTACGCGAAAGCTTCGCTGCCAAACAAGCAATCCAGAACGACGCCCGCACGTAGCCCACGTAGCACAGCACCGCATCGAACTTCCCCTCGCGAATTATTTTCCAGATACCGATGTTGCGCAGGCCGAAAAAAGACTCTGCTCCGGACCCTTTGTTCGGAACGTGCGTCCAGGCGTAACCATCGAGCAGCGGGATGTCCCATTTGACCGTCGCGCCAAATTCAGGGTCGTGCGCCGCCTCCGCGCCACGCAGCGTGCAGTACACAACGTGAAGATCTATGTCCGCACGCGCGGCCATCTGGCGAAACAGAGGCGCTTGGTATTGGGCCGGGTGAGTCGCGATCGCAAGTACGCGGTAGCGGCGGTCAGGCATAACGCCACTCCGCTACTTTCCGGCAATTCCCGGAGGATTTGCGCGATTTTCTCGAGCGCAAGGAGGTGCCCCGGAGTGGAGTATACCCGGTTTCCCGCGGAGACCGGCTGTGCTAAACTGCGAAGGTTCCGCAGGGGTTCGCGGTTCACCGTAGGTCTCCGCACTGGTGCTGCTTTTCCCGAGCGACCGCTCTGCGGCGCAAAATTTCACTCAATGTGGACCCCGGCAGAGTCGGGGTCGCGCAAAACAAAGAGGAAGTGTCATGTCTGGGCATTCAAAATGGGCCACCATTAAGCACAAGAAGGCGGCTACCGATGCGAAGCGCGGCCGCATCTTCACAAGGCTGATCCGGGAAATCACCATTGCCGCCAGGATCGGCGGCGGAGACCCGAATTCGAATCCGCGCCTTCGCACGGCGATTCTCGCGGCCAAGAACGAAAACATGCCGAACGACAACATCGAGCGCGCGCTGCTGCGCGGCACAGGACAGCTCGAAGGCGAGCAGTACGAAGAAGCGACATTCGAAGGTTACGGCCCGGGCGGCGTGGGAATGCTGATCCAGGTGGTGACCACCAATCGCAACCGCATCGTCGGAGATTTCCGCCATCTCATGAGCAAGAACGGCGGCAACCTCGCCGAAGCGGGCGCGGTCGGCTGGATGTTCCACCGGAAAGGCGAGATCGTCGTGCCCAAAGAGCAGGCCAGCGAAGACAAGTTGCTGGACATCGTGCTGGAAGCCGGCGCGGAAGATATGAAAGACGATGGCTCCAGTTGGTACATCGTGACGCCGCCGGAAGCGTTTGAGCCGGTGAAAGAAGCGCTCGCAAAAGCCGGGATTACGCCTGCGTCGGCGGAGGTAGGGATGGTGCCGCAAAATTACATTAAGTTGACGGGGCCGCAAGCCACCCAAATGGTGCGGCTCGTCGAAGCCCTCGAAGAGCATGACGACGTACAGCATGTCTACGCGAACTTTGACATTGACGAGTCGGAGATTCAGGCCGCGGTCGGCGCAAACTAAGTTGCTTTCCTGTGTTCGCGGCCATCCTTCGGAAACGGGATGGCCGTTTTTCTTTTGCGATAACGGAACGTCACAAACTTGTGGCAGCAGATGAGCGATGGCCGTAGACTGATGGCCATGCGCATCGGAAATCAGGAACGCGGCTGGGTGCGGGTGCTGGGAGTGGATCCAGCGGCGGCAGGGCCAACGGGATACGGCATCGTGGAGAGCGACGGACGGCGCTGCCGCATGCTGCATTACGGTGCATTGCGCGTCACCGCAAAGCGGCAAAAGGAGTGCGCGGGTGCGACGCTGCAAGATGTGCACACCCTGCTCTGCGGCCTGATCGAAAAATTTATGCCGGACGCGATGGCCGTGGAAAGCGTGTTCACGGCGTTGAACATGCGAACGGCGCTGCGTCTTGCGGAAGTGCGCGGCGTGGTGCTGCTGGCGGCCGCACAGCATGGCGTGGCCGTACACAGTTACGCGCCGCGCGAAGTGAAAGCATCCATCGCCGGACACGGGCAAGCGGACAAGCGGCAGATGCAATTGATGGTGCGGGCGCTGCTGTCCATGTCGGAAACGCCGGAACCCGAAGACGCAGCGGACGCCCTGGCGGTCGCGTTGTGCCACGTGCAGAAGGAACAGGCGCGGCGTCGGTTTGTATTGCCCGAAGCCCTCACGCTTCCAAAACCCCGCGGCGCGCGTGTGGCTGCCGCAGCCGCCGGCAGCGCAACGCGAAACCCATTGTCGCGCATCCTATCGACGCGATGAGTAAGACTTACGCTCCCTACGTTCTTCCGGCTCTCTTGAGCTGCCTACTTCTTAGTGGGACGTTGGCGGTGGCTGCCCGCGCCGCAATGCCTGCGGCAACCCCTGGTGAAACACAATCCGCAGCTTCGAGGGAAGCTCGATCTCCTGCAACCAAGGGTGCGAAGCTTACCTACCGGCGCGTGTTCAAGTCGAGTACACCCGAATTTATCGAAATCATCGTGCACGAGGATTCCGATGCCGCGACGTATGAAATCCGTCAGTTGGATGAAGACCCCGGTGCGTCGCCGTTTGAGGTCAGCGCCGCGCTGCGCTCAAAAATGTTCGAACTGGCCGCGCAGTTGAACCATTTCCGCGGGCAGGACTTTGACGTGCACCGCAAAATCGCCAACCTCGGGGAAAAAACCTTCCGCTGGGAGCAAGGCTCGGAAGTTCATGAGACAAAGTTTAATTACACCTTGAATTCAACCGCCAACCAGTTGTTGCAGATCTTCGAAGGGCTGGCGCGCGAGCAGGAACACCTCACGCTCATCGCGCGCCGGATGAAATACGACCGCTTGGGGATCAACGACGCGCTGCTGCAATTCGAAACGGATTTCAACCACAGCCTGCTCCCCGAGCCCAAGCGCGCGCTGCCGGTGCTGGACCAGATTGCCAGCGATTCCCGGTTTGTCGAGATTGCGCGGCAGAGGGCGAGAGCCCTCGCGGAGCGCATCCGGCACCAGAGCTAGCCGCTATTCGTAGCGCAACGCTGCCATCGAATCGCATCGAAAGTTTCCGCGGCCAGCCGCGGCCCCCGCTTGCCAGCCCCAATGTTCACGCTTAGACTTCTCTTTAAGCCATTACGCCCCATTTTGTTTGTGCCCGCGGTAAAATCGCGCGCATCGAAGTGGCAGGAGCGATGCATGGGTTTTGCGGCGTTCGCAGGGCACAAGTACCTGAATCTCAAAACCTTTAGGAAAAATGGCGAAGGCGTGAACACGCCGGTTTGGTTTGCGGCGGATCCTGCGGTGAACCTCGATTCGAGCGAAGCGAAGTTGTACGTCTATACCATCGGCGTTTCCGGAAAAGTGAAACGCATGCGGAACAACAACCGCGTGAGAGCTGCGCCATGCAACGCCCGCGGCAGCTTGCTGGGCCAATGGGTGGACGCGCGCGGTGAGATCGTGACCGGCGCGGAAGCTGATCGCGGCATGCAGCTGCTCAATAAAAAATATGTGCCGTGGAAGCAGTTGCTCGATTTCTTCGCCCGATTCCGCCCTCGTGCACGCACCGTTTTCCTCATCCGCCCCGCTTGATCCATTCCTCATCAAGGTATGCCAGGAGCACATGGAATGCCTACTGCATTCCCGGCGCGGAATTTACAGGCATCCTCTAAGCGCCGGCAGGGATGCGTACTAGGCAGGACGCCTGTGCAGCTTCACGCGGATGCCGTGCTTGGGCCGCAGCGTCACGGAGGCGAGAGGAACGACCGGGTGCGTGGGATCGATGGCCAGGCGGAATTTTTGCGCGATTGTCGCCAGCAGCAGCGTCGCCTCCATCAAGGCGAACGACGCTCCGACGCACACACGCGGCCCGCCTCCGAAGGGAAAATAAGCAAATTTCGGCAACTGCTTTTCAAACTCTTCGGTCCATCGCTCCGGCAGAAAATCTACGGAGCGCTCGAAGTACCGCGGGTCGCGTTGCACCACCCACTGGCTGATGAAAACGTTTGTGCCTGCAGGCACGCGATAGTCGCCGAGCTGAATCTCGCGCAGCGTCTCCCTCCCGACACCCCACGCCGGCGGAAAAAGCCGCAGCGATTCCTTTACCACCATCTGCGTGTAGCGCAGTCGCTGCAAATCTTCAAAACGTGGGGAACGTCCCGCCAGCACTTCCTTGAGCTCCGCATGCAGCCGGGCCTCGGCCCTGGGATTCAGCGAAAGCAGGTACCACGTCCACGCCAGCGCGTTCGCCGTCGTTTCGTGTCCGGCCAGGAAAAGCGTCATCACCTCGTCGCGCAATTGCTGGTCAGTCATCTGGCTGCCGTCTTCTGCCTGCGCTTTCAGCAGTATCGACAGCAAATCTCCCGGATCGCTCTTGCTTTCGCGGCGCGCGCGGATGATGCGGTAAATAATCGTATCCAGGCGGCGAAGCGTCCTGTGAAAAATCCAATTCCAGGGCGCCATCACGCTTGGCGGCAAGAATACGGCGAACCATGCAAGCGCCGAGAATCGTTCCATCGCCACCTCGAGCGTCTCGCCAACCTCCACCGCATCCGATGTCACCGTGGCATCGAAAAGCGTTTTGGCCACGATGTCGAGCGTGAGCTTCATCATGTCCTTGTGGGCGTCGCGTGTCTCCGCGTCACTCCACCCCGCCATCATCTTCTCTGCGTAGCTCACCATGACATTACCGTATGCGGCGATTCGTTCCCGGTGAAAGGCCGGCTGCACCAGCTTCCGCTGACGCCGCCAGAACTCCCCCTCGCTCGTGAGCAGGCCGTTCCCCATCAGGGTCTTGAGCGGCGCGTAGTCCTTCGACTTCGCAAAATCGGAGACTCCGGAAACCAACACGCTCTCGATGTACTCGGGCTTGTTGATGAAACAAATGGGCACGCTAAACAGCCGGAAAAACGAGATGTCGCCGTACTCTTTCCCCAAACGCCCCAGAAAACGCAGCCAGTTCTTCGGAGACCGGAGCAAAGAAAAATAAAACCGTAGCCCCGAAGGCCCGGGCGGGAGCCGTTTTTCCACCACTCGTTCGGGAACTCGTGCCGTCGCCGTGCTCATATGCACTATGATGCAACATCAAACCGCTGGGCCGCCACTCTTCGTAAGGCATCTGAATGGGCGATCGCCCCCCGCACTCCCACAGTCATACTCTTTTCTCCCGCGTGTATAATCCTGCTTCACCATGAGCGAACCCATCACGCCAGTTCCCATACCATCCGGTGCAGACCGCGAGCGGCATATCTATACGCTGGGTCTCACGGGCGGATCGCTCTCCAGCCCCGTTCCTCTTTTCCAATTGGAACAAAAGGCCAAGGAAATTCTTTCGCCGCCCGCATACGATTATGTCGCGGGCGGAGCCGGCGGCGAGGACACCATGCGCGCCAATCGCGAAGCCTTTTACCGCTGGCGCATCGTGCCCCGCATGTTCCGCGATGTCACGCATCGGGATCTTGGTGCCGAGCTTTTCGGGACGCGATTGCCGGCTCCCGTGATTCTCGCTCCCGTCGGCGTCCAGGGAATCATTCACAACGAAGCGGAAGTGGCCGCCGCGCGCGCCGCTGCATCGCTCGGCCTTCCGTTCGTTCTCAGTACCATGTCCAGCAATTCGATCGAAGACGTCGCGAATTCCGCGGGCAGCGCGCCGCGCTGGTTCCAGCTCTACTGGGGCAAGAATCCGGAACTGACCGCCAGCATGCTGCAGCGCGCCGAACGCGCCGGATACAAAGCCCTGGTGGTCACGCTCGACACGTCCATGCTGGGCTGGCGCGAGCGCGATCTCCGGCATCCCTACTTGCCATTCCTCCATGGCCAGGGGCTGGCCAATTATTTCAGCGATCCCGTTTTTCGCGCGCTTCTGCTGGAGCCGCCGGAACGCAATCCTATTCCGGCCATCCAGCTTTGGGGGAGTCTCTTTTCCAACACCGCGCTCACCTGGAGCGACATCCCTTTCCTGCGGCAACACACCCGGCTTCCCATCCTCCTCAAGGGCATTCTGCACCCCGCCGATGCCGCCCGCGCGCTCGAGGCCGGCGTGGATGGCATCATCGTTTCCAATCACGGAGGCCGCCAGGTGGACGGCGCTGTGGGGGCCCTCGACGCGCTCCCCGCCGTCGTCAAGGAAATAAACGGCCGCATCCCCGTTCTGTTCGACAGTGGCATCCGCCGCGGCGCCGACGTTTTCAAGGCGGTCGCACTGGGCGCCAAAGCAGTCCTGCTGGGACGCCCGTACATATGGGGGCTGGCCGTCGCCGGCGAACAGGGCGTCCGCGACGTCGTCCTCAACCTTCTCGCTGACCTCGATCTCACCCTCGCTCTCAGCGGCTACACCTCGTGCCGCACGCTCGACGCCTCCGCCCTTGCCCCAGCCCCCTGACCGTCTTGCCCCCACATTTCCACAGCACCCGGGTGGCTCCCATGGGCGTATAATCTCTCGCCAGCACAGTAGGAGGTGCTGCTATGGCCAAGACCAAACTGTTCACAATCTCCGTTCAGAATCAACCGGGCGCAGTCGCCGGGATCGCGAAAACCCTTGGGAACGCGAAAGTAAATATTCTCGCTCTCCTGGGAACCGCCCAGGGCGCGACCGGCACGGTGCAACTCGTCGTGGAAGATGCGCGGCGTGCGAAGAAAGCGCTGGATGCAGCGAAGCTCGCGTACGTGGAAACTCCGGCGGAAGAGTACGCGCTGCCGAATAAACCCGGCGCGCTGGCGCAATGCCTGGAAAAGCTCGAAGCGAAAGGCGTCAATCTGAATTCGATTTGCGCCACGGCCGCGAAGGGCGGGAGAAAAGCGGTAGTGGTTTACACCGTTGCGGCGGCGGAAAAAGCGGCCACCGCGACAGCGTAAGAACGCCAAACGTCACCACGCTGTTGCGTTTGAAGCGCGGAGCGTGAGCTTGCGGAGTTCAATCAAGACGAAGTGGTGGTGTGCGTGAATTCCGCTTGGTTAAATGATATTTTGCAATTTTCCAGCAACGTTCGGAATGTAGCGCGGAGCTCGGCCTTCGCCGCGGCCGGAGAAGAGATTTTCACCGCTGTTAGATTTCTCTGTGGTGTTGCGGAGAGGAGGGTCTGGTGACAACGACGCGACGCGATTTTTTGACGACTGCGGCGGGGGCAGCAGGGGCGGCAATGACAGGCGACGTTTCCCAAGCGAACGAGCAGGGCCATGAGCACGAACACCAGGTGGTCCCTTCGGACCTCACGCTGCGGGCGAAGGCGCTCGAATCGTTGCTCGTGGAAAAGGGGCTCGTCGATCGCGCGGCGCTCGATGCGTTGATCGACACCTACGAGCACAAGGTTGGCCCGCGCAACGGCGCGCGGGTCGTTGCGCGGGCCTGGGTCGATCCCGCCTACAAGCAGCGGCTGCTCGCCGACGCCAACTCCGCGATCGCGGAGCTCGGCTACGGCGGCCAGCAGGGCGAGCATATGCAGGTGGTCGAGAATTCTCCGAAGGTGCACAACATGGTCGTCTGTACGCTGTGCTCCTGTTATCCCTGGCCAGTCCTCGGTCTGCCACCGGTCTGGTACAAGTCCGCACCGTATCGCTCGCGTTCGGTCATAGACCCGCGCGGTGTATTGCGAGAATTTGGACTCGAATTTCCGGAGGATATCGAGGTGCGCGTTTGGGACAGCACAGCGGAATTGCGCTACCTCGTTTTGCCCGAGCGCCCCGCTGGCACCGAGCACTTAAACGAAGAACAACTCGCCGCACTGATCACGCGCGACTCGATGGTCGGCGTCGGCAAGGTCACTCCGCCGCCGAAAGGAGTCTCCGCGTGAACGGAATACATGACATGGGCGGCATGCACGGCATGGGTCCAATCCACCACGAGCAGAACGAGCCCGTGTTCCACGGACCATGGGAAGGACGCGCGTACGGGCTGTTGTTCGCGATGGGTGCCTTCGGAAAGTGGACGCTGGACGCCCTTCGTCACCAGATCGAGCTGATCCCCCCGGCAGACTATCTGCGCATGCGCTACTACGAGAAATGGATTGCCGCGCTCATCGAGCTCATGATCAAGGCTGGTCTGGTTTCCCGCGCGGAGATTGAGAACGGAACCCCTGCTCCGGGATCCCCCAGAATGAGTCCCGCGCTCCCCGCCGCCAAAGCGGCCGCGATGGTGGCCAACGGTGACCCGGCAAGCCGGAACGTCCCCGCTGCCCCACACTTCCGAGCCGGTCAGCGTGTGCGTGCGCGAAACATGCACCCCGTCGGCCACACACGCCTGCCGCGCTATGTTCGCGCAAAGCTAGGCACCATCGCCCGCGATCATGGTGTCTTTGTTTTTCCGGATACCAACGCCCATTCCCTCGGCGAGAAGCCGCAACATGTGTACTCAGTGCGCTTCGCCGCGCGCGAGCTGTGGGGCCAGCAAGCCGCGCCAATGGATTCCGTCTATGTCGATCTGTGGGATGACTACCTTGAGCCGGCCTGATCCCATTCCGGAGAGACCCTGGTGAACGGCATACATGACATGGGTGGCATGCACGGCATGGGCCCAATCCAAGAAGAGAAAAACGAACCCGTGTTTCACGCGCGCTGGGAAGGGCGAGTGTTCGCGCTGGCTCGCGCGATGGCAGCTTGGCGCAAGTGGAACCTCGACGCCTTGCGTCACTCCAGAGAGGTCATCCCCCCGGCCGAATATCTACGCATGAGCTACTACGAGAAATGGCTTGCTGGGCTGGTCGAGCTCATGGTCAAGAGCGGTTTGGTGTCGCGCCCGGAGATCGAGAGCGGAAGGCCGGCGGAGGGCTCGCCCAAACAGATCCCGCCGCTCACTGCCGGCAAAGTACCGCCGCTGATCGCGAACGGCGTGCCCGCAAGCCGGAACGTCCCGGTGGCCCCGCTCTTCCAAACGGGCCAGCGGGTGCGTGCCCGCAACATGCATCCGGTAGGTCACACGCGCCTGCCGCGCTACGCGCGAGGAAAAGCCGGCACGATCGAACGGGATTATGGCGTCTTTGTTTTTCCGGACACCAACGCTCATTTCCTCGGCGAGAAGCCGCAGCATGTGTACTCCGTGCGCTTCGCAGCGCGTGAGTTGTGGGGAGAGCAGGCCGCCCCGCGCGATTCTGTTTATCTGGCCATGTGGGATGACTACCTTGAGCCGGCCTGATCCGATTCCGGAGCCCGAAAACTTCGCGGCGCTTCCACGCCTACCGCGCGACGAGGGCGGGCCCGTGTTTGCCGAACCCTGGGAGGCTCAGGCATTCGCGCTCGCAGTCAAGCTCTCCGAACAGGGGCATTTCACGTGGAAGGAATGGGCAGCCGCACTCGCCGATGAACTCAAGGCGGCCGCAAACTGCGGCGAGCCGGACGACGGCTCGCGCTACTACCAGCATTGGCTGGCTGCTCTTGAGCGCCTTGTCGCCGCCAAGGGCCTTAGCGATCCTGCCGCGCTGCTCGCTCGCAAGGAAGCCTGGGCCGAGGCCTACCGGCACACGCCTCACGGCAAGCCCGTCGAGCTGGGCGCCGGCTCCGCTGGGTCAAAGCGCTCGTGAGCTCCTGAGCTACGAGTTTTTCACGGACCTGCTCGACGGGGCTACTTCGCGAGCTGGTAGTCGCCTTCCACTTCGCAGGAATTGCCGTCACCGGATGGGGTGCAAGTAAACGTGCCTTTGCCCTTGATGCCCTTGAGCTTGCCGGTGCCGCCATTGAAGCTCCAGGTGCCTTTTGAACTTACAAGAGCGCCGTCTTTCGTCGTCGCAGTTCCCTGATACGAGACGAAAAATTTGTCGCCACTGTCCATCGTGGACACGTGAACGCCGTGAGCGCGCACGGTGTTGCCGCTGGCGTCATCGGTCGCCGTACTCACGCCATCCTTCGAATTGGCGCCCTCGATTACCATGGGCTTTGTCCAGGTGCACTTCGCTTGCTCGACGCCAAGGGAGTGATTGGGACGGTCGCCGACGGGCACCATTTGCTGTGGATCGGGTTTGCCACACTGAACTGTTCCGGAGATTTTTGTTTGCCCGCTTGCCGCTACCGCGGCGAAGCACACCAGGGCAGCCGTAGTAAAGAATCGATTCATAGAGGCTTCTCTCCTTTTGAATTTGTGGGGCCTTGGGGGAATTGGAGGGAGACTAGTCCTGTATCGATGAAGAGTCAAGTTGTTATCATCGAAAAAATAATTTACCCGGAGCCTTCTGGAATCCCCGCGCGCAATCGGATCGGTCGTTGCCCATCCGAAATGGATCGTTGCACTAACGCGGACTCAAAGATAAGAAGCCCGAGGTTGCGGCGAAATTGCACGGGAAGTTGCGGCACCTAATCCCGAATGCGATAATTCGAGGTTACATACCGGCCTTCCTTGGAAGGTATCGTGTTTCGTTTTGGATGTTCAGGGGGTTTTATGGCGTTGCGAGATGGATGGATTGAAAAAAGGGAAGCGGAATCTGCCAGGGCGAATGGGAACGGCAATGGCACGCGCGCGTCCGAAGGACGCAACATGTCGCAGATGCATCTGGCGCGGCGGGGCGTGATTACGGAAGAGATGCAGTACGTGGCGAAGCGGGAGAAGCTGGAGCCGGAGCTGGTGCGCAGCGAGGTGGCGCGGGGGCGCTGCATCATTCCGGCGAACATCCATCACCGGAACCTGGAGCCGATGGGCATCGGCATCGCGACCAAGTGCAAGATCAATGCGAACATCGGCAACTCTTCCACGAGTTCCAATATTGACGAAGAGCTGAAGAAGCTGCACCACGCCGTGCATTACGGCGCGGATACCGTCATGGATCTCTCGACCGGCGGCGACATTCCCACGATTCGCAAAGCCATCATCGGGGCTTCACCCGTCCCGGTGGGGACGGTGCCGGTGTATGAAGCGATTTCGCGGGTGCGGCGGCCGGAAGACCTGACAATTGAGCTGATGCTGGAAGTGATCGAAGAGCAGGCCGAGCAGGGCGTGGATTACATGACCATTCACGCGGGGGTGATGCGCGAGCACGTGCCGTTTGTGCGCAAGCGCATCACGGGGATCGTGAGCCGCGGCGGATCGCTGATGGCGCACTGGATGGAGCACCACAAGAAGCAGAATTTTCTTTACGAGAACATCGAAGAGATTTGCAAAGTTTTCAAGAAGCATGACGTGAGTTTTTCGTTCGGCGACGGGCTGCGGCCGGGGTGCATCGCGGACGCGAGCGACGAAGCGCAATTCGCGGAGTTGAAGGTGCTGGGTGAGCTGACGAAGAAGGCGTGGGAGCACGATGTGCAGGTGATGATCGAAGGACCGGGACACGTTCCGCTGGACAAGATCAAGGAGCAGGTGGACAAAGAGATGGAGTGGTGTCACGAGGCGCCGTTCTAC
>JBIOGB010000018.1:0-66877 GCA_044447665.1 Candidatus Acidiferrales bacterium
AAGGCAGAGACTGCATCCCGCGACAAAAACGTTTCTGGCGCTGCGGATAGCGGTGAATCGAGAGATGGAGGAACTCGGGCAGTTTCTTCTCCGGACCCCCGCCACATTAACTTCGGGCGGCCGCTGGGTGATTTTGACTTATCACTCCCGCGAAGACCGCCTGGTGAAGCGCGCCTTTCGAGAAGGCGAGCGTCAGGGAACGCTCAAAGTGCTCACCAAGCATGTGATCCAGCCGACGGAGCGGGAAACGTCGGCGAATCCGCGTTCGCGGAGCGCGAAACTACGGTGCGCAGAAAAGATCTAGCGATGACACGCAAAAAGAAAAAGACAGCGCGGATGCCCGAGTTCCACACGGTGAAGAGGATTGATAATACGCGGCTAATCCGCCACCTGGAGCCGGTGAAGCTGCGCAACCTGTATCGCACCGTGTTTCTGAGCGGAATCGTCGCGGTATTTTTCATGCTGTATATCTATCAGCACTTCCGGTGCATTGACCTGAGCTTTCAGCTGGAGGATTTGAAGACCAAGCAGGCAGAGGCGGCCTCGCTCAACTCCGAATTGAAACTGGAAATCGCCAGCCTGCGGAATCCCATGCGCATTGACATCATCGCGCACCGCCAGCTGGGTCTGACGCAACCCCTGCCCACCCAGGTTCAGGAATTTGACAGGCCGACCGGAGCGGAAGTGGCCAACGCACGCTTCGTGCGCCCGAATCGCGCGCCGTAGTCCGCGGCCCGTCACGATACGATTTCGAGATTTCTGATTTTTTGTAGTTCTTCTTCAGGAGCGCGAGCCGACCCCGATTCGCCATGCAACAAGACCGTGTCCACGTCCGTATGCTGATCATTGCCGGCGTGGCCCTCCTTTGGATCACCGCGGTTTTCGGGCGCCTCAGCTACCTGCAACTCTTCCGGCACAGCGAATATCTGGCGCGCGCGCAGCGCCAGCAGCAACGCACCATCGAGATCACGCCGAAGCGCGGGGCCATCTTCGACCGCAACATGCGGACTCTGGCCATGAGCATCCCGGTGGACTCCGCGTTTGCCGTGCCGGCGGAGATCGCGGACGAAGCGCTGGCCGCGCGGCTGATTTCGGGCGTGCTCAATATTCCACGCGATGTCCTGCAGGCCCGCCTCGAATCCTCGCGTTCGTTTGTGTGGATCGCGCGCAAGCTTCCTGCGCCAAAGGCCGAGGCGCTGGCTGCGCTGAATTTGAAAGGCATCTATTTCCAGAAGGAAAATCAGCGCTTTTATCCGAAGCGCGACCTGGCTTCACACGTGCTCGGCTTTGTGGATGTTGACGAAAAGGGGCTCGGGGGGATCGAGTACGAGCTGGACGGCCAGATTCGAAGCAAGAGCGAAAAAATTATCGTGATGGCCGACGCGCGGCAGCGCTGGTTCGACGGCGGCGAAGCGCTTGGCGACCGTGGCGCGAACGCGGTGCTGACGCTGGATGAGAAAATTCAGTATATCGCCGAGCGCGAGCTGCAACTTTCCATCGCCAAGACGCACGCTATCGCCGGAACGGCTATCGTTATGAACCCCAATACCGGCGAAATCCTGGCGTTGGCGAATTGGCCGAAATTCAATCCCAACACGGCAAGCGATGCGCCAGCCGAAGCGCGCATGAACCGAGCGGTGAGCGCGCTCTATGAGCCGGGCTCGACCTTCAAGCTGATCACGCTGGCCGCCGCGTTCGATCAGAATATCACAAGGCCCGACGAAGTTTTTGATTGCGAGAATGGAGCGGTGTACATCGCGGGCCATCGCATCCGCGATCACAAGTCATTCGGGATGCTGAATGTGGCGGAGATTCTGGCGAAGTCGAGCGACGTGGGGGCCATCAAGATCGCCCTGCGGCTGGGCGCGCCGAAATTTTATGACTACATACGCGCGTTCGGTTTTGGCGCACCGACGGGCGTGGACATGCCGGGCGAGAGCAAGGGCATTGTACGACGACTGGAAAACTGGACGCCCATTTCGATCGGGTCCATTTCGATGGGGCAGGAGGTCGGCGTCACGCCGATTCAGCTGGTGACGGCGGTCTCCGCAATTGCAAACGGCGGCTGGCTGTACCGGCCGCACATTGTTGCCCAGCTGCGCCGCGGCGATACGGCGCTGCCCGCGGATGGGCTGTTGGCGCCCGTGGAGCCGAAGCAAGTGATTCGCCCGGAAACGGCGGCGACGCTGCGGCGGCTCATGGAAGGCGTAGTGCTGAACGGCACGGGGTTCCTTGCGCGACTCGACGGATGGACGGCTGCGGGGAAGACGGGCTCGGCGCAAAAGATCGATCCGGCGACGGGGCGATACTCGCCGACGCAGTTCATCGCCTCGTTTACAGGATTCGCTCCAATCAACAATCCTGCGGTGACGATACTCGTAGCGCTGGACTCTCCCGTCGGCGAGCATGAGGGCGGCCCCGTGGCCGCGCCGGTTTTCAAACGAATCGCGGAACGGGTGCTGCCTTATTTGGATGTACCGCGAGACGTGCCGGTGACGAATCCGAGGCTGCTGGAGGCGTCCTACCGCAAACGAATGGAAACGGATACTGCTTCGCTGGGAGATTTCACCCCAGCGGACTTTTCCAGCCAGCCAGACCAACCAACGACGGCACTCGAGGAATCCAAACCAAAGGAAGCAGTCCAAGAGGTGACGGTGGCGGTGGATGAAGGCGGCGAAATTAGCGTTCCGGATTTTTCCGGGATGACCATGCGCGACGTCACGGAGAGGTGCTTGCGGCTGGGACTGGAGCCCATTTTGGTTGGCACAGGTCTTGCAATTAATCAAGCGCCCCTGGCGGAAGCCAGAGTGCGCCACGGCGTGAGAGTCACGGTGCAATTTGGCACTCTCGCAGCGGCGAAAGGCGCAAGACCGCATAAAGGGAGCAGGAATTAGAATGGCAAAGGGACTCAGCCAAACACAGGAAGAGGAACGCAACACGACACAAGACCAGGCCAATGATCGCCGGAAAGATTCCGTGAATTCGCAAGTCTCGAGCCGAAGCATGAAACTCAGCGCGCTGCTTGAAGGCGTTGAAGCGAACATCTCCGCTGCTGCCGGAGAACTGGAAATCCACCAGCTGGCTTGCGATTCGCGCAAGGTGCGGCCGCGCGCGCTGTTCTTTGCGTTGCATGGCGCCAAAGCCGACGGCAATGCCTTCATCCAGGACGCAGTGTCGCGCGGGGCCGTCGCCATTGTCAGCGAGGAGACCGCGCCGCCAGCGTTGCCGGCCAGCGTGGCGTGGATTCAAGTTCGTGATGCGCGCAAAGCGCTTGCGAGCACGGCGGCGATTTTTTTAGACCATCCCGCGAAGGCGCTGCAACTCGTGGCCGTTACCGGCACGAACGGAAAGACCACGACAACCTCGCTCGTGGATGCAATGCTGAAAGCGTCGGGCGCGAAGACAGGATTATTCGGCACCATCGCTTATCACACGCCGCTCGGCGACTATCCCGCTCCGAATACGACGCCCGAGTCTCTTGACCTGCAAGGATTACTCGCGGAAATTCGCGATGCCGGCGGACGATATGCCGTGCTGGAAGCCAGCTCGCACTCGCTGGCCATGGACCGTTTGTGGGGCTGCCATTTCGCCGCCGCCGTCTTCACCAATCTCACGCGCGAGCACATGGATTATCACAAAACCTTCGAGGAGTATTTCGCGGCCAAACGCCGCTTGTTTGAAGGCATGGGTGCGGGCGCGCCGGAGACCGCCATCGTGAATGTGGACGACGAGTATGGAAGGCGGCTTGCCGGGCTGGCGAAAAAAACCGTGACCTATGGCCTCGAATCCGGCGCCGACATTACAACGAAGAAATTTCACCTTTCGTTTGACGGGCTTACTTTCACCGCGCAAACACCCGGCGGGAAGATTCAGGTCGCTTCGCCGCTTGTTGGGCGCATTAACGTCTACAACATACTAGCGGCCATCGGCGCGGCCCAGGCGCTCGGCATTTCCAATGAAAACATCGAAGCCGGCATGCGAAATCTCGAGAGCGTTTCCGGCCGCTTTCAGAGGATCGACCTGGGCCAGCCGTTTCTGGTGATCGTTGACTACGCGCACACGGACGATGCGCTGGAAAACCTGATTCGCACGGCGCGCGAGCTGAACCCCAAGGGGCGCATCATTACGCTCTTCGGATGCGGAGGAGAAAAGGACCGCACAAAGCGCCCGGTGATGGGTGAAGTCACCGGCAGGCTGAGCGACCTGACGATCCTTTCGAGCGACAATCCGCGGGCGGAAGATCCGCTGAAAATCATCAGCGACATTATCGTGGGCCTGCAAAAAACGGGCGGCAAATATTTGATCGAGCCTGACCGCGAAAAAGCGGTCGCCTTGGCGATGGACGAAGCACGCGCGGGAGACATGGTGCTGCTTGCGGGCAAAGGCCACGAAAACTATCAGATGCTGGCTGGGGGCACCGTTGAGTTTGACGATCGCGAAGTGGCACGCCGCGCGCTTCGCGAACGGGGGTTTGGCACGTAACGCGCTTTACTACGCGGAGCGGCGAGGGCGCGCGTTTATCCATAAGAGGAGGGCCCCGCAAAACGGTGAACACGAACCGAAGTGTGGGTTATCTTCGTAAAGCAAATTCTTTGAGGCATTTATGCGGTGGACGGTTGCACAGGTGGCTGGCGCTCTGGGTGCTCGGCCGGGAGCGGGGCTCAACCCCGTGGCCCGGGTGGCCGGCGTCTCGATTGATTCTCGCACGATACGTCCCGGAGAACTGTTCATCGCCATCCACGGACCGCGTCATGATGGACACGACCATGTGGCCGCTGCGCTCGACAGTGGAGCGATCGCGGCGGTGGTGGCAGAGGCGCAACTCGGGCGCTATCCGGGGGGCATCTCCGACCGTTGCATACCCGTCGGGGACACATTCGAAGCGCTCAAGCAGCTTGCTCGGGCGGTGCGCGAAGCCTGGGGCGGGAAAATTGCCGGAGTCACGGGTTCGGTCGGCAAGACCAGTACCAAAGAGATCCTGGCGGCACTGCTGGGCACGCGGTTACGCGTCCTGAAGTCCGAGGGAAATTTCAATAACGAGTACGGGCTGCCGCTGACGCTGTTTCGCTTGGAGGAAATGCACGAAGCAGCGGTTCTGGAAATGGGGATGTCGCGTCCGGGCGAACTCAAGCGCTTGGCGGCGATTGCGCTTCCGGACGTGGGAGTGGTGACGCGCGTCTCCCCGGCGCACCTGGAGTTTTTTGCTTCGGTGGATGAGATTGCGCTGGCCAAGCGCGAGTTGATCGAAGGGCTGAACGGCCGTGAATCAGTCGCAGTGCTCAATGCGGATGATCCGCGCGTGCTGGCGTTTGGGCGTTTTGCTCCCGGCCGCGTGCTGACCTACGGGATCGAATCGCCGGCCTTTTTCTCCGCCGCGGAGATCGAGGACCGCGGCGCGCTCGGGTCGTCGTTTGATTATGTGAGCCCCGAAGGCCGCGTGCGGCTGGAACTCTCTGTGCCCGGGCGGCATGCGATTTCCAATGCGCTGGCGGCGCTCGCGGCGGCGAGCGTGTGGGGCATTGGCGCGGCTGAAGCGCAGAGCGTGTTTCGCACGCTGCGCGCGCCAGCGATGCGCGGGGAACTCTTGCGCTTTTCGAACGGAGCGACGCTCATCAATGATTGCTACAACTCCAGCCCCGCGGCGCTCCAAGCCATGATCGATCTTCTCGCTGCTACGCCGAATTACCGGCGGCGCATCCTCGCCGCCGGGGAGATGCGGGAACTAGGTGCCAAGTCACCGGAGCTTCACCGCGAAGCCGGCAGGCTGGCAGCAAAGACGGGGAAAATCGATTGGGTCATCGGCGTTGCCGGCGATGCCGCAGAAATTGTGGAAGGCGCTGTCGGTGCCGGTTTTCCGCGCGCGCAGACCAGATGCTTTTCTTCCTCCGAGGAAGCCGCAAAGTTTCTGGAAGATTTTCTGATGCCCGGCGACCTGCTGCTCGTGAAGGGATCGCGCGGCGTGAAGATGGAACGCGTGGTCGAGGCGCTCCTCACGCGCCACCTTGCGCCGGGCGAGGGATCCCATGAAGAGGTACGGCACTGAAATGCTCTACTACCTCCTCTACCACGTTTTGCAGCGCTACTTCAGCCCGCTGAATGTTTTTCGCTACATCACTGTGCGCACAGTCTACGCCAGCCTCACGGCGATGTTTCTGGGATTTGTTTTTGGACCCTGGCTGATCCGCCGTCTTCGCGAAATGCAGATTGGCCAATTCATCCGCGAAGAGGGCCCGCAAGAACATCAGAAAAAGGCGGGCACCCCGACGATGGGGGGTGTGTTGATCGTTTTGTCCACGGCGATCCCAACGCTACTCTGGGCCGACCTGACGAATCCGTTCATATTGCTGACGCTTTTCGCTCTATTTGCATTTGCCGCCATCGGTTTCGTGGACGATTACGCGAAGATTTCCAAACAGCGCAGCCTCGGCTTGACCGCTAAGAATAAACTTTGGTTCCAATTTTTTGTCAGTATGGTGGTCGGGATCGGTTTGCTCCTGCTTGCCACGCGCCGGGCCTATTCCACCGAATTTGTATTTCCCTTTTTTAAGCGATTTCACCCTGATCTGGTGGTGCACTCGCTGCTCGATAAATCTCATTTCGGCGGCCATCTCTGGCCTCTCGCGTTTGTTCCGTTTCTTCTGGCCATCTCCATCGTCATTGTCGGATCATCGAATGCCGTTAACCTGACCGACGGGCTGGACGGTTTGGCGATCGGTTGCACGGTTATCGCCGCGGGCGCACTGACGGTACTGACTTACGTTTGCAGCAACTACCGCTGGGCCACGTATCTCGACATTCTCTACATTCCCCGCGCGGGAGAGCTGACCGTGCTCTGCGGCGCTCTGGTCGGCGCTTCGCTCGGATTTCTTTGGTACAACGCGCACCCCGCCGAGATTTTCATGGGCGATGTCGGCTCGCTCTCGCTGGGCGGAACGCTCGGCGTGATCGCGGTCATCATCAAGCAGGAAATTCTGCTCTTCTTCGTGGGCGGTATTTTCGTGGTGGAAGCGGTGTCGGTGATTTTGCAGGTAGCTTCCTTCAAATTGCGGGGTAAGCGCATCTTCCGCATGGCGCCGATTCACCATCATTTTGAATTGATGGGCTGGAGCGAATCTAAAGTCATCGTGCGTTTTTGGATCGTTGCGCTGGTCTTCGCGCTTTTTGCGCTGACCACTTTGAAGTTGAGATAGGAAGACAAACGCAGGAGGGCACGATGCAGCGTGCCCCTGCGAGGGAGAGGGCTCTCGGTGGGAAAAGTGCTCGAATTGCGGGGCAAGCGCGTGCTGGTCGTGGGACTGGCGCGCACGGGTCTTGCGACCGGCCTCTTCTGTGCCGCGCGCGGCGCGAGGGTGACGGCCACGGATGCGCGGACGGAAACCGAAATCGGCGCTGAGATTGCCAAATTGCGTGAAGCGGGTGTCACGCTTGAACTCGGCGGCCACCAGGAAAAGACGTTCTTGGCTCAGGACTTGATTATTCCAAGCCCCGGAGTTCCGGCGGATGCACCACTTCTGCAAGTTGCGCGCGAAAAGGGCATCACCATTTGGAGCGAGATTGAGCTGGCGTATCGATTCCTGAAAGGCAGTCTAATCGGAATTACCGGATCGAATGGCAAGACGACGACAACTTCTCTGGTGGACCACATTTTGAAAAATGCCGGATTTTCGACCATCCTTGCGGGAAATATCGGCACTCCGCTGATTGGCCGCGTCGATGCATCCCGGGATGACACCGTCACGGTCTTGGAGCTGAGCAGTTTCCAGCTCGAGCTTATCGAGACGTTCCGCCCGAACATCGGGATCTTCCTCAATTTGACTCCCGATCATCTCGACAGGCATCGCACCATGGAAGCGTACGGCGCGGCGAAGGCCAGGATCTTCGAAAATCAGACGGAAGAAGATGCCGCGGTTCTGAACGCGGACGACCCGGCCACGACTCCTTATGCGCCGACCCGGCCGCGGCTGCACTGGTTCAGCCGCAAGCAGCGCGTCGCACAAGGCGCATGTGTGCGCGGGGAAGAAATCGTATTTCGCCGCGACGGAGTCGAAGAAGTTGTGCTGAAGCGCATCGACATTCCGCTGGCGGGCGCGCACAACCTCGAAAACGTCCTGGCGGCGGTGGCGGCCGCGCGCATCGCCGGTGCGGAAACGGGCGCGATCGCGAAAGGGGTGCGCAGCTTTGCCGGTGTTGAACATCGCCTCGAATTCGTGGCGGAGATCGGCGGCGTGCGCTATTACAACGATTCCAAAGCGACCAACGTCGACGCCACGCTGAAGGCGCTCGACGCATTTCCGGGGCGCATCCTTGTCATTCTCGGTGGAAAAGACAAAGGCAGCGACTACATCCTCCTGCAGAAGCCGCTGCGGGAAAAAGCGATTTTGGCGCTGCTTGTCGGCGCCGCAGCGGAAAAAATCGAGAAACAAATCGCCGGCAGCGTGGCCATCGAGCGCGCAGGCAACATCAAGCGCGCCGTGGAAATCGCTTCGCACGCCGCCCGGCCCGGCGACGTCGTTCTGCTCGCGCCCGCTTGCGCAAGCTTCGACCAATTTCAGAATTACGAACACCGGGGGCGCGTTTTCAAGGAGCTGGTTCGGCAGTTGGACCATCACTCCGCCAATGCGGCCTCCCGAAGGTGAGCGAACGTGCCGAGACGCTTGGAAAATGATCGCTGGCTATTTGGTGTCACGCTGGCGCTGTGCCTGCTTGGCACGGTGATGATTTTCAGCGCGTCGGCCGTCACCGCCGAACATCAATACGGTCGCTCCTACATTTTTCTACTGCGGCAAGCCGCCTGGCTCGTTATCGGCCTGGGAGGAATGTTTGCGCTGATGCGCACGGATTACCGCAGGTTGCGTGAGCCCGCCGTAGTCTTCCCGACGGTGTGCCTTGTGCTGCTCATGCTGGTCGGCGCCTTTTTCCTCGACAAATCCCATGCCACACACCGCTGGATACGATTCGGGCCCGCCGGCATTCAGCCCTCGGAGCTGGCGAAGCTCGCGGTGATCCTGTATTTGGCGTGGTTCCTGGATTTGAAACGCCGCCGTACTGTAGGGATGAAATTTTGCAAGAAAGATTTTTTGCAGACGATTCTGCCTGCCGCCGGACCGGTTTTTCTTTGCGTGGGCCTCGTCTTACTCCAGCCTGATCTCGGGACGTCAGTGGACATTTTGGTCGTTGCAACCGCGGTGCTCTTCATCGCGGGGCTCTCCTGGAAATGGATCGCGGCTGGCGCCGCCGCCGCACTGCCCGTGCTCTATCTTCTGATTACACACGTCTCTTATCGGCAGGCGCGGCTGATGGCGTTTCTCGATCCCAGCTCCGACCCGCAGGGCGCAGGTTTTCAATTGTTGCAATCGCTGATCGCGGTGGGTTCCGGCGGATTCACTGGCGTGGGATTGATGGAGAGCAAGCAGAAACTTTTCTATCTGCCGGAAGCGCACACGGATTTCATCTACGCGGTGATCTGCGAAGAGCTTGGCTTTATCGGCGCGATTCTTGTAATCGGACTTTTCGCCGTATACGGGTGGCGCGGGATGCGCGCGGCTTTTTCCGCGCCAGACAGCTTCGGCCGGCTTCTGGCGCTGGGCATCACCACGATGGTGCTGAGCCAGGCGCTCATCAATTTTGCCGTCGTGCTTGGGATGATGCCCACAAAAGGAATTCCGCTGCCGTTCGTCAGCTACGGAGGCTCGAGTCTCCTGGCCATGCTTCTCGCAACGGGCGTGCTCCTCAATATCAGTCAACAGGCTACGGAATGAGGGGCAGAGTCGAGCCGTGAAACTGCTGATTGCAGGTGGCGGCACGGGCGGGCACGTGATCCCCGCGCTGGCGATTGCGCGGGAATGGATGTCGCGGGGCAAAGAGAGAGAAGTCGTGCTGGTGGGAACACAACGCGGGATCGAGATGAAGCTGGTGCCGGAAGCGGAGCTGCCGCTGGAAACTTTGCGCGTCGCGGGATTAAAGGGGAAAGGCGGCGCGACGCTTGTGAAAAACCTGGTCATGCTCGGGCCGGGCCTGGCCGACGCGTTTGGTGTGGTGCGCCGGCACAAGCCTGCCGCTGCTTTTGGCGTGGGCGGCTATGCAGCAGGACCCATGCTGCTGGCAACCTGGCTGAATGGTGTGCCAAACGTCATTTTTGAAGCCAACGCGGAGCCCGGCTTCACGAACAAAGTGCTAGCGCGAATTTCCAAACGTATCGCAACGGGTTATGAAGCTGCCGCGCGTTTTTGGGGCGCGAAAGCCGTCGTGACGGGCTGCCCGGTGCGCCCGGAATTTTTCTCCATTGCACCGCGCACACCAGAGAAACCGTTTCGTCTGCTGATCACCGGCGGAAGCCAGGGCGCATTGCCCATTAACCGCGCTTTTGTGGATGCCATGGATCGTATCGCGGCGCGAAAGAGCGAACTGAGCATCGTGCACCAGACCGGCGAACGTGACTATAATGCGGTACGTACCGCGTACGCGCGGCGCGAGATCAACGCGGAGGTTGTGCCCTTCCTCAAGAACATGGCGGAGCGCTTTGCCTGGGCAGACGTCATCGTTTGCCGAGCAGGAGCCATCACCGCGGCGGAAGTCGCAGCCGCGGGCCGCGTTGCCATCTTCATCCCCTTCGGGCGCGCCACCGACAGCCACCAATTGCGCAACGCGCAAGAAATGACGCGGGCCGGCGCAGGGCGCGTGATTCCAGAGCTGGAACTCACCGCGGAACGGCTGACCCGCGAAATCTTCTCTCTCCTCGACCAGCCCCAGGAGATCGAAAAGCAGGCAAGTGCCGCGCGAGGGCTTGCCCGGCCCAATGCCGTGCGCGATATCGTGAATTTAATTGAAGAGGTCGCCCGGGCCCGAGGATGAAAAAATGATGGTGTCTTTCCGGAACTTTCAGCGCATTCACTTGGTCGGCATCGGCGGCATCGGCATGAGCGGCATAGCCGAAGTTTTGCTCACGCTCGGCTATTCCGTCTCCGGCTCGGATACCAAGCCTTCAACAATCACGGAGCGCTTGCAGAATCTCGGAGCCACCATTTACGAAGGCCATAAAACGGCGAACGTGGAGGGTGCGCACGTCGTCGTTACTTCCTCGGCCATTAAGACGGGCAATCCCGAAGTCGTGGAAGCTCACAAGAGAAAAATTCCCGTCATTCCCCGCGCGGAAATGCTGGCCGAGCTGATGCGCCTGAAATACGGCATCGCCGTGGCCGGCGCTCACGGGAAAACCACCACAACATCGCTGGTGGCTTCCGTTTTGGCGGCCGCGCACCTCGATCCGACATTTGTCATCGGCGGGCGCGTCAATCAAGCGGGTACGACCGCAAAGCTCGGCAAGGGCGAATATTTTGTTGTTGAAGCCGACGAGAGCGACCGCAGCTTTTTGCTGCTCGCGCCCGTCGTTGCGGTGGTCACGACCATCGACCGTGAGCACCTCGACCAATACGCTTCGCTCGAAGATATACAGGAAGCTTTCATCCAGTTTGTGAATCGCGTGCCGTTTCATGGCGCGGCGATTCTGTGTCTCGATGAGCCGAACGTCCAGGCGATCATTCCCGGCGTGAAGCGCCCCATCATAACGTACGGCACGTCCAGCCAGGCGGACCTGATCATCAGCGAAGTGAAACTGGAAGGCTTGGGCAGCGAGTTTCACCTCACCTACAAAGGCGAGGATCTCGGCCTCTTTCGCTTGCCGCACCCGCCGGGTGTGCACAACGTGCGCAACGCCGCCGCCGCCGCCGCCGTGGCACTCTACTTGAATGTTCCCGCCGATTTGATCCGTGAAGGGCTTGCAAAATTCGCGGGAGTTGGACGCCGCTTCGATATCAAGGGGGTGGTCGACGAGATTACCGTGATTGACGACTACGGCCATCACCCGGCGGAAATTCGCGCTACGCTCGAAGCTGCGCGCGGCTGCAAGTTCCATCGCCTGCTGGTTCTCTTTCAGCCGCACCGCTTCACGCGCACGCAGCACCTGTGGGACGAATTCTGCCGCGCTTTCAACCAAGCCGACATTCTCGTGCTGACGGATATTTACGCGGCCAGCGAAGCGCCTATTCCCGGCGTAACGAGCGAAGCCCTCGCAAACGCTATTCGCGAAGCGGGACACAAGAATGTTTTCTATGTCCGCTCGATGCAGGAAGGCATTGAACAACTTCTGCATGCGGCACGCGCCGGCGACGCTATCCTGACGGTCGGTGCCGGCAATATCAGCCGCGCCAGCAGCGAGTTAATGGTTCTGCTCGGGACGGAGCACCCCACACATCATGCGCATTGAAAACCCCAGCATCGTTTCTGCGCTGCCTGGGCTCGGTGTCGAGCTTCAGCACGGTACCGCTCTTTCCGAGATGACTTCGCTGGGGATTGGTGGAACCACCGACCTGCTGCGGATCAAGAAACACGAAACGATCCCTGATCTTCTCAAGCTGCTCGACGCGAACGGCGTCCCTCACAAATTCCTCGGTGGGGGCTCCAACCTGCTTGTTGGAGACGGCGAACTACCCTTTGTCGTGCTGCAATTGGTGCGGCCGGAACCCGACGTCGTTATCGAGGGGAACTTTGCCAAAGTGGACGCGGCCGCGGACCTCGGACGCACGGTAACTTTCTGCGCGAAAAACGATTTGGGCGGCATGGAGGGTCTGATCGGCGTGCCGGGCACCGTAGGTGGGGCGCTGCGGATGAACGCCGGCGCCTACGGAATGCAGATCGGTTCGTATGTACGCGAGGTGAAGCTGTACCGCGCCGCCGGCCGCAAGATGGAAATCGTCAGGGGCGAACAAATTTCTTTCGAATACCGGCACACATCGTTTGCACCTGATGATATGATGCTCGCGGTGAAATTGGAACTTCCCTCCAAGCCGTTCAAGGAAATTCTTCAAGGGATTCGTATCTGCAACGAAAAAAGGCGTTCGAGCCAGCCGCTCGGTCAAAAAAGCGCCGGCTGCATTTTCAAGAACCCTCCAGGCGCGTCCGCGGGACGCATGATTGATGAGCTGGGACTTAAAGGGCATTCCGTGGGTGACGCTCGCGTGAGCGACCGGCACGCAAATTTCTTCGTCAACGCGGGTAAAGCTAGTGCAAGGGATATGCTGACGCTGATTGCTGACGTGCGCGCGCGCGTGCGTCAGGCCTATGGTGTAGGGCTCGAGAACGAGGTGGTCGTTTGGAACGCGTAAAGGCCATGCAACGGAATTCATCCGCGGCGGCGGATGCGGACTCGTATCGTCCGGAGCTCCTCGCGGAAGACGAACCGCGCTATCTGCGCCGGCAGAAGCCGCTGGAAATTCGCCGGAAGAAATTTGGCGGACGAACCTGGACCTTTTACCGGCGCGTGCTCCTGATCAGTTTGGTGAGCGCGACGGGCGTAACCGCGGCGGCGGTTGCCGGCCGCTTTTTGCTGTATTCGCCGCAAGTCCTGCTGCTCAAACCCGATCAGATCGAGCTCACCGGCAATCACATCGTGACCCGCCAGGCGGTGCTCGACAAGTTTTACCGCGACCGCGGGCGCAGCGTGCTGCGGATTCCTCTGGATGCCCGGCGCGGCGCGCTCGAAGAGCTGCCCTGGGTCGAATCCGCCAGCGTGCAGCGCATTCTGCCGAACCGCGTTCGAGTGGAGGTGACGGAGCGCACCCCGATCGCGTTCCTGCGCAATGGCACGGAACTCGCGCTGATCGACGCGCACGGCGTGATTCTGGATCGCCCGCAAGGCGAGGACTTGCATTTCCCCATTGTGACCGGCCTTTCCGAGAATATGCCGCGCGAGGAGCGCGAGAGGCGCATGCAAACCTATCAGGAATTCGTGAAAAACATCGACCTGGTGCGTTCTGATTCCTCCGACCGCGTGAGTGAAGTCGAATTATCAAATCCGAAAGATTTGCGCGTGGTGATGACCGGCCTCGCCCGCGCGAATGACTCGCAAGCAGTCACCATCCATTTTGGAGCCGGAGACTTCACCGGAAAATACCGCATGCTGGTGGAGAATTTTGCGGATTGGCAAGGGAAAGCCGGCTGCGTGCAATCGGTGGACTTGCAGTTTTCAAAGCAGGTCGTGCTGAATCCCGAGGCCAACGCCTGCGGGGCTCACACGTCGGCGAAGCCGAGATAATTTCTTAGCGGGAGCTGAAGCTTGGCGAAGAAAGACAAATACCTGGTGGGCCTGGACATCGGCAGCACCAAGACGTGCGCGCTGATCGCGGAAATCGATGAAGAGCGGGTGAAGTTTCTGGCGCTGGGTGCAGCGGAATCGAAAGGATTGCGCAAAGGCTTGATTGTCAATCTCGATTCCACGGTCAGCTCGATCCGGCGCGCCGTCGAGGAAGCGGAGGGCGTCGCGGGCGTTCCCGTGGAGTCGGCGCTGATTGGCGTTGCCGGGGCGCACGTGCGCGGAGTGAACAGCCGCGGTGGCGTAACCCTCGGACATCGCGCGCGCGATATCGAGCGCGACGATGTGCGCCGCGCCATCGATGCCGCGCGGAACATCACGCTCCCGGAAGATCGTGAGGTGCTGCACGTCCTGCCGCACGAATTTATTGTGGACGCGCAAGTTGGCATCCGTGACGCCATTGGCATGGTCGGCCAGCGGCTGGAAGCAAATGTCCACCTGGTGACCTCGTCGGTTGCGGCCACGCAAAATCTGGTGACGGCGGCGAACCGCGCGGGGATTCTGATCAGTGACACGGTTCTCGAGCCACTGGCATCCGCGGAATCCTGCCTGACACAAGACGAACGCGACCTCGGCTGCTGCTTGCTGGACATCGGCGGGGGCACAACCGAGGTAATCGTGTACGGCGGCGGCGTGGTGCGCCACACCAGCGCGGTGCCCGTTGGCGGCGACCACTTCACGAACGACCTCGCGGTCGGCTTGCGCACGCCAATCCCCGAAGCGGAGAAAATCAAGCGCAAGTACGGTTGCGTCTCGGCCTCCTTCCTGACGGAAGACGGCGCGATCGAAATTGCCAGTGTGGGCGACCGCCCGCCGCGAACGATTTTCGCGCGCATGCTGACGGACATTATCGAGCCGCGAGCGATGGAATTATTGAGTCTGATTCGCGACGATCTGCAGCGCGCCGGGCTCGACGGACAAATCCCCGCAGGATTCATTTTGGCGGGCGGTGGTGCGAAGTTACACGGATTGGACGAGATGGCGGAGCACGGCTTCCAACTTCCGGTGCGCATCGCGGAGCCGAAGGGATTGGCCGATTTGCCGGAGCTAGTGGCGCAGCCCGAGTACGCAACGGTTGTAGGGCTGGTGATGTACGGCGCGAAGATGCGGCGCACGGCGCCGCAGCGCGCGGGGAATTTAGTTTCTAAATTGAAGGCCATGTTCGCCGGCGCCTCGTAACCCTGCCCGAGCGACGCGTTGCGAAACTGGAGAAGGACGAGGAGCGCATGACAGCGAAAGAAGCAGGAATCCGGATGAGCTTCAGCGAAGAGCTTCAGCCGGCGAAGATCAAAGTAATCGGTGTGGGCGGGGGCGGATGCAACGCGGTGAACCGCATGATCCGCGCAAAGGTCGAGGGCGTGGAGTTCATCGCCGCGAACACCGACTTGCAGGCGCTGAAGCTCTCCCAGGCGCCGGTGAAATTGCAGCTCGGCGCAAAGCTCACCAAAGGACTGGGCGCGGGCGCCAATCCGGAGGTTGGCCGCAAGGCGGCGCTCGAAGACACCGAGAAAATAATTGAAGCGCTCGAAGGTTCGGACATGATTTTCATCACCGCCGGGCTCGGCGGCGGCACAGGCAGCGGCGCGGCTCCCGTGGTGGCGTCGCTCGCGAGCGAGCTTGGTGCACTAAGCGTTGCCGTGGTGACCAAGCCGTTCGCGTTCGAAGGCAAACGCCGCATGTTGCAGGCCGAACAGGCGCTGCAGGAGCTGATCGGCGCGGTGGACACGGTCATCGTGATCCCCAACGAGCGCTTGATGGAGACAGTCGAGCGCGGCACGAGCTTCTTCGACGCTTTCCGCATCGCCGATGACATCCTCCGCCAGGCGGTGCAGGGCATCTCGGACATCATCACCGTGCCGGGCATCATCAACCGCGACTTTGCCGATGTGAAGGCCATCATGCACGGGCAGGGCTATGCCGTGATGGGTACCGCCGTGGCGACGGGCACAAACCGCGCCGTTGATGCCGCGAACCGCGCCATTTCGAGCCCGCTGCTCGAAGACAATACCATCCAGGGAGCGCAGGGAATTCTTATCAATATTTCCGGGAGCTCCAGCCTCACGCTCCATGAAGTGCACGAGGCCTCCAGCGTCATCCAGAAAGCCGCGCACGAAAACGCGAACATCATTTTCGGCGCCGTGCAGGACGACGCCATGAAGGACACCCTGAAGATCACCGTCATCGCGGCGGGCTTCCGGGAAGCCAACAAGAAAAACGCGCACCAGAGGCCGTCGTTCCTGCCGAAAACCTGGAAGGCGGCACGCGAGGTCCAGGATGTTGCTCCACGGCAGCACGAATTGCCGAATGTCGTCCACCAGGTCCAGCAGAACGTCCGCGAGGTCAGCCACGAAGTCCCTGCTGACGACCTCGATGTGCCGACTTTTCTGCGCCGGCAAGCACAGAAGGCCTAGGCAACTTTTCAGTCTTCGTTTTTCGATCGTGGCGCCCGCCCGGTGGGCGCCACGATTTTCTTGGATCGCCATCGATTGGCGCGGAGCGACCTATCCGGCAAGAGGCCTTGGTCTCGAAATATGTGAATTTTCAACGTTTGCGGAAACGAAGAAGGCAATCTTGCGTTAGACGAGTCCGAAGGAAGCGAATGTGGTGATCGAAGCGCAACCCAGCGCGACGCCGAGGACAACTCCTGCGAGGACGTCACTCAAGAAGTGCATGCCGAGGACAATGCGAGAGACGGCGATGCTCGTGGCCAGAAAGAATAGCGTGGCCTCGAGCCCGGGATAGAAGTAGCTGACGACCAGCGCGATGGAAAACGCCGTCATCGTGTGGCCCGAGGGAAAGGAAAACCGATCAGGCGGCAAAATTCTCGACCAGCAATGCGGTTCCATCTGGCAGGGACGCGGCCGGTGGCTCAGATGTTTTAGCGCCTTAAAGGCGGCGATTCCAACGACCGCCGCTGCCCCAGCTGCGCCTACCGCCGAGAATCTCTGTGGCCCGCCATAAAGGAGCAGGATGATGCCGAGCGCATACCAGAGCCAGCCGTCTCCCATGCGCGTCGCTGCAATCATCCAATAACGGATCCACCGCGGCGCGCGCCAACGGTTCAGCCGCCGCATCAACCGATGATCGCGGCGCTCAATGAACCCCCAGACCGTGCGTGTGACTGCCATTGTAGTTCTCAACTCGCCAAGTTAGCCTCGAAGCTCGAATCCATGTCCCAGAGCATCCGCGGTTGTTTCTTCTTCTTTTCGAGGGCCGCGGTCCACTTGCGGCAGAAGCGCATTTCGTTCAACCAGTGTCCTGCGGTGAAAGCGGGAACGAGGGCCGCGAGCGGGAGCAGCGACACCGTCCACGGCTTCTCGTTAAAAAGTGAGCCGATGATGGAGAAAACGTCGGCGGTGAGCTTGCAGTAGCTTCCACTTATTCCGTGAACGCGGCCGCGTCCGGAGCGCAGGCCCGCAAAAAATTCGTGCACCGTCCGCGTCTCCCGCACTTCCGTATAAGTAAGGCCTGCGCCCGCGATGGTGTGCGAGTCGCTCCCGGCAATCTCAATTTTCCTGAGTCGCGACGCTAGCCGCGCCGCGCCAGCGTTAGCCTTGGCAGTCATCTGCCCGTTGCGCGTTTCGAATGCCGGGACGTAGGAAGCCAGCCAGCGAAAGTCCTCCTCTTCCCGCCGGCCCGTCAGCCCCGAGAAGACGTGATTGACGCAGAAGAATATTTTTCGCTCCGTCAGATACATCAGCAGCGCGACAAAGTCCGTGCGGCGCCGCTGGATCTCGACATGGTCTCTTTCACCAATACCGTAAACTCCCAGGTGCAGCTCCGTGCCGCTCGGCATTCGGCAGGTAACCTCCTCACTGAGAAAGAAATCGGAATGTCCGCGCAACGCTTCCGCGGCGTCGATGGAGTCGTGGTCGGTCATGGTTACAATAGACATGCCTAGCCGCTTCAACCGGAGGTACACTTCCGCAGGGTCGTTATAGGACTCGCGGCAAATCCGGTTTAAGACAGGAGTGTTACACATGCCCGAGAATTTGGAGTGAACGTGGAGGTCGCAGCGCATGAAACTATTGTTAAGGGGCAATATGAACAGTCTGTGAAGAGGCAGCTAATTGTGGATGAATGTGCCCATGGAACTGCTTGAACACATGAGGTTTACAAAATTATCCACATGGCATCGAGTGTGCTCTAGTTGGCGAAGAAGAAGCGTATGGCAGAATCGCGCCCATGAAAAAGATACACATCGTTTTCCATGACGGGGGCGGTGGGCACCGCAACGCTGCCATCGCCCTTCAGACCATTGCGGCCCAGCAGAAGCGAGATTGGGAGGTCGAGCTAATACAATTTCAGGAGCTGACCGATCAACTCGATGTCTTGCGCAAGCTGACCGGGATTCGCATCCAGGAGCAGTACAACATCCTGCTCCAGAATGGCTGGACGCTGGGCAGCACGCAATTGCTGCACGTGCTGCAGGCGACCATCCGGTTATTTCACAATCCGTTGGTGCGCCTCCTGAAAGATTTCTGGAAACGAAATCCTGCGGACCTGCTGGTCTCCGTCATTCCGCACTTTAACCGGCAGATTTGTGAGAGTTGGTGCTCGGTCTATCCTGGACGGCCTTTCGTTACGCTCATAACCGACCTGGCGGATTTTCCCCCTCGATTTTGGATCGAGCCGATGAAGGATCAGTATGTGATCGCGGGGACCGAGCGGGCCGTCGAACAGGCCCGCGCTCTTGGCCATGATGACGCGCACATTTTTCGAACGTCAGGGATGATTCTGCGGCCGGATTTTTACGCACCCGATCATTCCGATCCGATGACGTTGCGCAAAGAAATGGGTCTTCGGGTGGATCTACTCACCGCAATCGTCCTGTTCGGCGCGCACGGTTCGAAAGTGATGTACGAAATCACCGAGCGTTTGAACACGGCCCGAGTGCCCGTGCAGCTCATTTTGATCTGCGGCAGAAATGAACAGCTCGCGGCAAAGCTCCGCGCGCGAACTTGGCGCATGCCGGTGAAGGTAATCGGTTTCACCCGGGAAGTGCACAAACTGATGCGCGCGGCGGATTTTCTGATTGGCAAGCCCGGGCCAGGAAGCATCGCGGAGGCTATGGTTCGCGGTCTGCCTGTGCTCATCGAGTGTAATGCCTGGACGCTGCCGCAGGAACGCTACAACGCCGAGTGGGTGAAAGAAATGCGCGTCGGCATCGTGCTGAAGAGTTTCCGCGATGTTGTCGCAGGTGTGAAACACATGATGGATCCGGCGAAGCTACAGGAGTTCAGAAAAAACGTCGCAGCGCTCGAAAATCGCGCCATCTTTGAAATCCCGGAAATTCTGGCGAAACTCCTGGGTGAACCGGCAGTTAGCCCGGAAACATGCGACCAGCGTGTACCCAGTGCCCACGTCTCAGTGCAGGCCTGAGCAAGATTTGGATCATCCGAGAAATCTTGGAGCTACCGATTCAGATGGGAAGCAGTTCCAAATTGAAACTATCTGCCGGAATTGGGACAGCACAAAAATGGAACCAAGGAGTTAACCAGCTGAAGAATAAAGAGTTGTAGTGAGTTAACCTGCCCTCGCTGATGGCGCGCCTCGTGCAAAGAACAGTGACGTGGGCGCGTTTCAAATGACGAGATGCGAAGAGAGACGAGCGAGGGGGAAGGGGCTTGCTCATCACTTTTTGCAGATCGTTCCCACCTGCCTCTGAGAGGGAAGCTAGGATGGATGACCCCACGCGTCAGTGTGAAAACGACACTGGCAACGAAACGCGCCTTATGGGGCTCCCGGTCCCAAGCGGGAGCCCCACTTTTTTGTCCACACTTCCACTGATTCACATCCGCTTTGCGCGGTTCACCTAATTGACTTTGCGGCTCACAGCTATGCGCGCCTGGCCCAGTACGTGGGCCACTTGAGTCTCACGAAGGCGCGAAGCGTCATATTCAAACGACAACTGGTTCTTAGTTTCATCGACGCGAAAGCGCCGCAGGCCGTACGTGTTCGCGAATTCGCCGAGATGCCGCAGTTGCTCTTGCGTCAAGGGAGATTGGAGTTCGTACGTAATTTCCACGAGTGTCATGGCCGCATTATACCAGCCCGCGCAAGGGTGACCCACGTAGCCGCTTGTAACCTGGAATCATCTAACATAATGTCATGTCAGAATGCGTTCCCATGCCTGATCCACAAAAGTTTGGCCTGCCGATTCTCCCTTCAGTTCCACGTGTGAAGGACCCAGTCTGCGGAATGTCAGTGGATCCGCAGAAGCCTGCAGCGAAAGCTGAACATGGAGGAAAGACGTATTACTTCTGCTCGATGCGTTGCGCCGAACGATTCGAAAAAGAACCCGAAAAGTTCATGGCGGCGCCTGGAACCGCAGGTATGGAACAACATCCCGCCCCGCCGGGTCACGCCATGCAGCCCCAAGCGATCACCCCAGTCCGAGGCGCAGCAAGCAAAGCGCGCTACACGTGCCCGATGCATCCGGAAATTGTGCAAATCGGTCCCGGTACATGTCCCAAGTGTGGAATGGCGCTTGAGCCGATGGATGTTTTCGCCGAAGTAGAAGCCGACCCAGAATATGACTCCATGCGGCGGCGGTTTTGGGTAAGCGCGGCCCTCTCGCTGCCTGTGCTTTTGCTTTCCATGTTCGGGGAGAGTTCCACTTTCCATCTGACACCCAGCATGAAAAACGGGATCGAATTTTTGCTGGCCACACCCGTAGTGCTTTGGGGCGGCTGGCCGTTCTTTGAACGATTCTGGGCTTCGCTCGTCCATCGTAGTCCGAATATGTTCACGCTCATCGCGTTGGGAACGGGAGCGGCCTATCTGGACAGCGTCACGGCGACGTTCTTCCCTCAAATCTTTCCTGTCTCCTTCAGGAGCACGGACGGGGCAGTACCCGTCTATTTTGAATCGGCCGCCGTAATCACCACGCTGGTTCTCCTGGGGCAGGTGCTCGAACTCCGTGCCCGGCAGCGCACCAGCAGCGCCATCCGCGCGTTGCTGAATTTGGCGCCTCAGCAGGCGCATTCGATCGCGAACGATGGAACGGAGAGAGACGTTCCGCTCGAACATGTGAAGCCCGGCGAGAAGCTGCGCGTTCGGCCGGGTGAGCGCGTGCCGGTGGACGGCGTGATCGTTGAGGGCGCAAGTGCGGTGGACGAATCCATGGTCACTGGCGAGCCGATGCCGGTGGAAAAAGCTGCGGGCGACAACGTGACCGGTGGAACCCTCAATACCAGCGGCAGCTTCGTGATGCAAGCCAAGCGCGTTGGCAGCGAAACTCTGCTGGCGCAAATCGTCAAGCTCGTCAGCGAAGCGCAGCGCAGCCGCGCGCCCATGCAACGCCTGGCCGACAAAGTTTCCGGCTATTTCGTGCCCGCTGTTGTCGCCGCCGCGGTCCTCACATTTCTCGGCTGGGCGCTCCTCGGGCCCGAGCCGCGCCTGGCTCACGGTCTCGTCAACGCCGTGGCCGTTCTGATCATTGCGTGTCCCTGCGCACTCGGCCTGGCTACGCCCATGTCCATCATGGTGGCCGTCGGCCGCGGCGCACTGGTCGGCGTTCTGGTCCGCAACGCTGAAGCCCTCGAGACGCTCGCCAAAGTGGATACTCTCGTCGTGGACAAAACCGGCACGCTGACGGAAGGCAAGCCGCAAGTTGTCAACGTCGAAGTCTTCGAGCAGAGTGGCCTATCCAAGGATGAACTTCTCGCCGTCGCCGCAAGTCTGGAAGCATCGAGCGAACATCCCTTCGCTCGTGCCATCGTGCAGGCGGCGGCAGATAAAAAGCTAAGCACTGCCCGCGTTGCTGAATTTCGCGCCACCGCCGGGGGCGGCGTCGAAGGAATCGTCGGAGACAATACGATTGTCGCAGGAACCGCAAAGTTTTTGCGCGAGCGCGGCATGGACTTTCCGGACGACCGGGAAATGAAAGTGCTCGTACCCAGCTCCTCCGCAGTGACTCTCGTATACGTAGCAATCAAGGGTCGCACGTCCGGAGTCGTCATCCTCAGTGACCGGATCAAGCCCTCGACTCCAGAAGCCATCCGCGAACTCCGCGCGGACGGGATGCGCATTGTTGTGGTGACGGGCGACCGCCGTGCCACGGCAACGGAGGTAGCTCGCGAACTACGAATCGAAGAGGTGGAGGCCGAAGTCCAGCCCCAGCAAAAGAGCGAAGTGGTGAAACGCCTTCGCAACCAAGGCCGCATCGTCGCCATGGCCGGCGATGGCATCAACGACGCACCGGCGCTGGCGGCCGCCGACGTTGGCATCGCCATGGGTACGGGAACGGACGTGGCGATAGAGAATGCGGGCATCACACTGCTGAAAGGGGACTTGCGCGGGATTGTGCGAGCGCGAAAACTCAGCCGCGCGACGATCAAGAATATTCGGCAAAACCTGGCATTTGCGTTTCTCTACAACGCGCTCGGCATTCCCATCGCGGCCGGCGTGTTCTACCCGATCTTTGGCTGGCTGCTCAGCCCCATGCTGGCGAGCGCGGCCATGAGCTTCAGCTCCGTTTCAGTCATCGCCAACGCCCTCCGCCTGCGCAAAATCTCTCTGTGAGTAGTTGAGGCAATGCATTTTCTCCGGCCCGGTGTGACCGCAAGCCCTCCCCATCGTCTATAGCGGTAGAACCAGGGAACATTTCGGGCAGACGCGGCGTATTCGTCTATAGAAACGCAGCGAAGAGTGCGGGGGTCCTTGTATGTCCAGCAGTGGCAATGGGTTAGCGAACGGCAAGAACGGCAAGAACGGCAAGAAACTCCGGAAGCGGATTATCTGGACCACTGTCGTCGTGCTCTTCCTGGCTGGCGGCGGGTTTGGGGTAAGGGCGGCGCTCAGCCCAAATCGCACGATTGACCCCTCAAAGCTTGCCGCGGTCGAACGCGGAGACCTGGCCCGCGTCGTGGTCGCCACCGGCAAAATTCAGCCTCTGTCGAAGGCGGAGATCAAATCCAAAGCCAGCGGCATCGTGAAAAAGATTTACGTGGATTATGGCGATCGTGTGAAACAAGGCCAGCTCTTGGCGGAACTCGACAAGATTCAGCTGGAGGCCGCCGCACGCGCCTCTCAAGCGAATTTGCAAGCTGCCGAGGCGGCCCTGGATTCCGCGAAGGCCACGCTCGAGCGCAACAAAGTGGATGCCGAAGGACCCGACGTACCTTTCCTCCAGCGGAACATGGAACGCGCCGAACAGATGTACAAGGACGGCGTGATGTCCAAGAGCTTGGTGGAGGACGCGGAGAAGAATTATCAGCTTGCGTTGAATAAACAGGTGAGCGCGCAACGGAACCTGGCGGTCTCTCGCGCGGAGATTGCCAAAGCGGAAGCCCAGGTCGCGCAAGCCCAGGCGTCACTTGAAAACGTGCAAGAAGATCTAAAGAACTCCACAATTGTCAGCCCAATCGACGGCCTTGTGCTTTCCCGCGACGTCAATGTCGGCGATGCCGTTAGTTCGATTCTCGTGCTCGGCTCGCAGGCCACCCCCATCATGACGCTGGGGGACGTCAGCGAAGTCTACGTTCAGGGCAAGGTCGATGAGGCGGACATCGGCAAGGTCTATCTGAATCAGCCGGCGCGCATCGTCGTCGAATCTTTCAAAGACAAGAAATTCACCGGCAAGGTGACGAAAATTTCGCCGCTCGGCAAGGAAAAAGACAACGTCACGACCTTCGAAGTGCGCGTGTCCATCGCCAATCCCACGCTCGAGCTAAAAGCCAACATGAGCGCCAACGCGGAAATCCTCCTGGAAGAAAAGAAGAACGTCCTGATGGTGCCGGAAGCCGCCCTGATTTACGACAAGGATCGCAATGCATCGGTGGAAATTCCGGACCCCAAAGCGGACAACGGCAAGAAGAAGCTCGGCGTGAAGCTTGGAATTTCCAACGGCGTCAAGACCGAGATCCTCCAGGGTTTGAACGAAAAGCAGGAAGTGGTTCTTCAGTAGCGGATTCTGAGGACGCGAACCCATGTCCTTTCGCGATCTGGTGGTCGATACGCTGGCGACGCTGTGGGCGCACAAGCGGCGTACCTTGCTCACCATGTTCGGCATCGCCTGGGGCATCATCTCCATCACCGTGATGGTTGCCGCCGGCGAGGGCCTCGGAGCCGGCATTCAAAAAAACCAGGAAACCTTCGGCAAAGACGTTATGGTCGTCTTTGCAGGCCGCACCAGCATGCAAGCCGGTGGCTCGCGCGCGGGACGCATGGTGCGCTGGGGCGAAGAAGACTACATCGAGGTTGCGAAAGAAGCTCCCGCCTGCAAGTACGTGATGCCGGAGCTCGGCAACGACGTTCAGGTTCACAGCCTCTTCAACAGCGGCACGATTCCGACTGTCGGCTCGCTTCCTCCTTTCACCGAAATCCGCAGCATCACCGTAGCCGAAGGCCGCTTTTACAACGGCGAGGACAACGCCGAAGGCCGCAACCTGGCGTTCCTGGGCAGCGACGTGAAAAAACAGCTCTTCGCTGAGCGCAATGCGCTTGGCGCGACCGTCTGGATGAACAATATTCCCTACACGGTCATCGGCGTAATGAAGCCCAAGGACCAGAATTCCAGCTACGACGGAGTGGACACACGCAAAATTTTCATTCCTTTCAACGCCATGCGGCGTGATTTTCCGAACAAGCCGCCTGCCATCGAACACACCGTCGATCGTCTCCTTGTCGCGCCCTGGTCGCTGGAGACTCATCCTGATTGCGTGAAGCAGATTCGCCGCTCTCTCGGCCGGCTCCACAATTTCGATCCGCGCGACAAGGAAGCGGCCGGGATCTGGGACACCGTCAAGGGCGCAGAAGCCAATCGGTTGATCATTGTCGGCATGGAAGTTTTCATGGGGGCCGTGGGCGTGGCCACGCTTTTTCTCGGCGGTCTCGGCGTGATGAACGTCATGCTGGTATCTGTCCGCGAGCGCACCCGGGAGATTGGCGTGCGCATGGCGCTCGGCGCGACGCGGCGCTCCATCCTGCGGCAATTCTTCCTGGAAACCATTATCGTCGTCGCTCTCAGCGGCGGCACAGGCCTCCTGCTTTCTTATGGTTTCTGCGCGCTGGTGAATCTTTTGCCCATGCCTCCTTTCTTCGAAGGGCTGCTGGCAAGTTGGAAGCTGGGTGCCATGTCTGTGACGCTGCTCGGACTCATCGCCGTCCTGTCCGCGCTGTATCCAGCGAATCGCGCCGCGTCCGTTGACCCCATTGAAGCATTGCGGTTCGAGGCCGGAGGCTAGATGCTCTTCGAAATCTTTCGCGAAGCATGGGCTGCACTGGGACGCAATCCCCTGCGCAGTTTGCTGACGATGACGGGCATCTCCTGGGGCATCGTCGCGGTGACGCTGCTGCTCAGCTACGGTTCCGGATTCCGCGGCGTGCTGATGTATACCTTCGAGGTCTTCGGCAAGGGTGCGGTCGTCTGCTGGCCGGGCACGACCAGCGAGCAAGCTGGCGGCGAACGCGCTGGAAAGGCTGTCCGCTTTGAACAAGAAGATGCGGACTGGGTGAAGGCGCAGTCACCGCTCATTAAGCGCGTCACCCGAGAAACCGTCGAATATCGCGGGATTTCCCACGACGAACGGCTCTCCGACACGGCCATTCGCGGCGTCTATCCCGAATATGGTGAGATGCGCAACGAAGTGCCGATTGAGGGCCGCTGGATTTCACCCGAAGATGTCGCCGAGCGGCGCCGCGTGGTTTTTCTCGGGGCGCTATTGCGAAAAAAACTCTTCAGCGGAACGCCGGCCCTCGGCGAAACCGTCCGCATCAACGGTGTCAAATTCACCGTGATCGGCTCGATGGACACAAAATTTTCCGACAGCAACTATTTCACGAGCGACGACGAATCGGCTTTCATTCCTTATCCAGCCGCGGGTGACCTGTGGGACGCGCGCAACGCCAGCGTGATGCTCTTCGAACCCGTTGCTCCCAATTTTGAAGCCGATGCCATGCAGCAGTTCCGCGCCGCCATCGCCGGCCGGCAGCGCTTCTCGGCGACCGACAAGCGCGCTATCACCATGTTCGGCCGCGAACAGTTCAAGCCCATCTACGAGGGCATAACGCTCGGCATCGAAGCGCTGCTGTTCTTTGTCGGTGCGCTGACGCTGGGAATCGGCGGTATCGGCGTGATGAACATCATGCTGGTTTCGGTGGAAGAACGCGTGCGCGAGATTGGCTTGCGCCGCGCGCTCGGCGCGAAGAAGTCCCACATCCGCTGGCAATTCCTGCTCGAAGCGCTGGTGATGACGCTCGCCGCAGGCGCAGTCGGTATGTTGCTCTCCGCCGCCATCACCTCCGCAATCGGCACGCTGCCATTTCTCGGTCCGGCGTACGAAGACGATTCCGGTAAGGTGGACATTCACCTGGTACTGTCCACCGTGACCATGCTTCTCTCAACGGGAATCTTGATCCTCGTCGGCGTGATCAGCGGCTGGCTCCCCGCCATGCAGGCGGCAAAGCTCGATCCTGTCGAAGCCTTGCGCTACGAGTAGCCGTCTTGCACAAGTCCGCGCCTTCTCCATCTTCGATGGTCGTCAGCTTGTCCCGCTGGTTGCCACGTCTTTGGCGTTGAGGGCGTAAAGAATTGCGTCCATCCCCATAATCGAATCCTTCCCCACCGGCCGGAATCTCAATTTCTCGAGCACTCGAACTGAGGCCAAGTTCTTGGGGTGGACGAATGCGCCCAGCAGGTCCATGTGAAATCGCTCGAAGGCCGCACCTACCCATGCTGATGCCGCCTCTGTCGCTAAGCCTTTGCCCCAGGAAGTTTGCGCGAAGCGGTACCCGAGGTCGATCCAGCCGTATTCTTCCATCACGAGTAATCCTGAATCTCCAATTGGAAGACCAGAGCCGCGATCAGTTATGATCCACTTGCTGAAGCCGTGCTCATCTTGATGTCTCTGATACTTCGACAACCTATGCCTTGTCTGTTCCAAAGAGGTATCTGGACCCGCTGGGCTGAACCGCATGACGACGGGGTCACCAAACCAACCGAACGCCACCTCGGCATCCGATGGCTCAAAGGGGCGGAGAACTAGGCGCTTGGTCTCCAGCAGATTGTCCATTGAGGCACCAGCCCCACCTCTTGGCGGAATTTCTTTCGTACAAGAATCACCGACAGAGGCAACAGCCTTCGCGCTTGTTTCTCTTTGGGCTAACTCTGTCCGAGAATCGCGTCGAAATACGCCAGCATTTCGGGGGAGTCCCACCGCTGCTGGCCAATGACTTTGCGAGCGATGCGTCCGTGCCGGTCAATTATATAGGCTTCCGGAATCATGGATGTCCCATAGGACAAAGCGATGGGCGACCGATTGTCTTTGGTTGCCGGATCACGGTAAGTCGGAAAGTTCACCCCTTGTTCACGGAGAAATTTCTGGAAGGCTGCGGGATCTTCGTCGGCGGCGACGCCGAGAACGAGGCCGTTGCGTGATTCAAGGTACTTCTGAAGCCGGTTGAGCGAGGGCGCTTCATTGACGCAGGGAGGGCACCAACTGGCCCAGAAGTCGAGCACGACAACTTTCCCTCGCAAGTCGGACAGATGGCCCGGCTTCCCCGATATCTCGAGCGCAAAATCTCTTTCAGACTGACCAGCGATGGAGGCCTCCCCCTGCCGGTAGCTGGGCATTGCAAACACAAAAAGAATGCCCACCGCGACCGCGAGAGCGCCCCACCCGAACACTTTTCGAAGCATTCCCATCAAATGCTATACTAACGTATCCTCGCTGGATCGGAAACTAGTCCTGCCCCAACACACCATGCCCACGGAAGCACCAGACAATTCGCCCGCTCCAGCATCCGCGTTCGCTACCGCATCAGCCCTCGTTACCGCCATTGTCCCCGCGCGCGACGAAGAGCCGGTCATCGCGGCTTGCGTGGAGTCCCTGGCGCGGCAGCCCGAAATAGCTGAAATTCTGGTGGTCAACGATGAATCCTCGGACCGCACTGCGGAGATCGTTCGCGAACTGATGGTGAGAATTCCGCACCTGAAACTCCTCGAGATCCGCGGAGTCCCAATTGGCTGGCTCGGAAAAAATTATGCTGTTTCAGTCGGTGCAAGCCACGCAACGGGCGCATGGCTGCTCTTCACCGATGCCGACGCCCAGCAGGAACGAGGAGCCGCGCGGCGCGCCCTGGAGCTCGCGCAGGAAACGGGAGCGGCGCTGGTTTCGTTTTCCCCGGAACAGGTGACGCAGCGCTGGTATGAAAAAGCGCTGATTCCGTTCGTATACTGCCGCCTCGCAAAATATTTCTCGTTTGATGCCGTGAATGATCCTGCTTCAGACGCCGCGGCGGCCAACGGCCAGTTCCTCATGATTCGCCGCGACGCCTATGATGCGATCGGAGGTCACGCAAGCGTCGCTGGTGAAGTGTTGGAAGACGTAGCGCTCGCCCGCCGCGTCAAATCCGCGGGATTCCGCTTGTGGTTCGCCTCGGGCGCGGGCATCGTGCGCGTTCGCATGTATCGCTCGTTCGCCGCCATGTGGCAGGGCTGGAAGAAAAACCTCTACTTGCTCGTGGGCGGTAAGCCCATCTCGGTTTTTCGCGAGATGTATGCGGTTCTCCCGTGGATCCCGCTCCTCGTGATTCTTGCCGGACTGAAAATCCCGCTCGCCGCATTCCTGGGCGTCTGGTTGCTGATTTTCCGCCAATTCAGCTACGGTTCCGACCTGCGGCGTAACCATTTCCCATTCTCCCTCATCCTCTATTACGTGCCTGGCGCACTGCTGTATACAGGAGTCCTGTGGGCGTCCTACCGGAGCCACGCGAAGGGCAAGGTCGAGTGGAAAGGCAGGGAAGTGCCGGTGACTATTCCCGGCTCGTCACGATAGGCGAAGACAATGGTTCTCCTCACGCGCAAAATCGAGTTTTCGGCCGCGCACTTTTACCATAATCCGGAGTTCTCACCGGAGGAGAACCGCCGCGTCTTCGGAAAATGCAACAACCCGCACGGGCACGGCCACAACTACACTCTCGAAGTTAGCGTTGCCGGCGAGCCTGACCCCGGGACAGGAATGGTGCTGGACCTGAAAGAACTGAAGGAAATTCTCGAGCGTGAAGTGATGCAGCGCATGGACCATCGCCATCTGAACTATGAGGTTCCGGAGCTCACCGGCCAGATTCCCACCTGCGAAAACATCGCCCGCGTAATTTGGAATTTGCTCGAGCCAAAAATTCATCAGGGGAAGTTGCATCGCGTGCGCCTTTACGAATCGCCGGATTTGTACGCCGACTGCTATCGCAACGGATTGAAACCCCTATGAATGACGCGCCGAAAATCGAACTGGGGCGCCGTTACCGCTTCGCGGCTTCGCACCGCCTGCATTCCCCGCAGTTCAGCGAAGAAGAGAATTGCCGCGTCTACGGAAAGTGCAGCAATCCTTTCGGACACGGCCACAACTATGTCCTCGAAGTCAGCCTCTCCGGGGAAGTGGACTCCGACACCGGCATGATCGCCAATCTGGCGGACCTGGACAGCTTCGTCGAGCATCAAGTAATCGAACCGTTTGACCATCGCTATTTGAACGAAGAAGTCGCCGCATTTCGCGAGAAGGTGCCAACCACGGAAAACTTGTGCATCGAGATTTTCCGCCGCCTGCAATCCTTCCCCAAAGCGAAGCTCGAGCGCGTGCGCATCCAGGAAACGGCGAACAACAGTTTCGAGTATGCAGGGGACAATCCATTAGAACCGGAAGGGAATGGGCCGTGAACAAGCCAACCGAAGAAATCCTGCTCCATGACAGCCGGTCGCTCGCAAAAGAAGAGACCATCGCCGACCTCGTCCGCAAAATGATCAAGCTCGTGGGCGAAGACCCCGAGCGCGAGGGCCTGCGCAAGACGCCCGAGCGTTTCGAGAAGGCCTTGAAGTTCTTGACCAGCGGCTACCATCAGAACTCCGAAAACATCTTGAACGGCGCCACCTTCAGCGTCTGTTACGACGAGATGGTGGTGGTCAAGGACATCGAATTTTTCAGCCTTTGCGAGCATCACTTGCTTCCGTTTTTCGGGAAGTGCCATGTCGCCTATCTCCCCAACAAGCGCGTCATCGGCCTGAGCAAAGTCGCCCGCCTCGTGAACATGTTCGCGCGGCGCCTGCAGATTCAGGAGCGCATGACCAGCCAAATCGCTAAATCCATCGAGGAAAAAATCAGCCCTGAAGGCGTCGGCGTGATCGTCGAAGCGCGCCACCTCTGCATGCAGATGCGCGGCGTGGAGAAGCAGCACGGCCAGGCCGTCACCAGCGCCATGCTCGGCTCTTTCCGGCACGACAAGCAAACGCGCGACGAATTTCTTTCTCTCGTTCGCAACCAGAACTCCTGAAGGCGCCTTCTCATCTTGTTAGGCGGCCCATTAGAACCACTTCTCGGAAATTTCCTCGTCCCCCTTGCCTGAAAGAAGCGCCTGTGTTCCACTCGGAACGAGTTGGGCGCCATGATTGGCCAGGATTTCTCGCATTATTCAATCCTCGAAAGACTGGGTGAGGGTGGAATGGGTGTGGTTTATCGCGCCCGTGACCTGACCCTTCACCGTGACGTGGCGCTGAAGTTTCTCAACATCGACATCCTCGACGACCGTCTCGCTCGCGAAAAAATCCTCCAGGAAGCCCGGGCCATTTCCGCGCTCAACCATCCCAACATCTGCACGATCTACGAAGTTGGCGAGGCTGAGAACCGGCCGTACCTCGCAATGGAATACCTCGAAGGCCATCCGCTGAACCAGGAAATCACCTCGGGCGGCTTGCCTCCGGAAATCCTGGTGCGCTACGGCATACAGCTTGCCGACGCGCTCGGGCATGCGCACGAACGGAGCATGGTGCACCGTGACTTCAAGCCCGGCAATGTGATCGTGACGTCCTCCGGCCGCCTGAAGGTGCTCGATTTCGGATTGTCCCTGCGAATCGAAACGAAAGTCAGCGAAGATACCACTCAATACGAGGAAGCCCGCGGTTCGCAACACCCCGTCACCGGCACTTTGCCTTACACCGCTCCCGAATTGCTCAAGGGGCAAGACGCTGACGCTCGCAGCGACATCTGGGCGCTCGGCGTCGTGCTCTACGAATTAGCTGCCGGCCGGCGCCCGTTTCGCGGCGGAACGCTGTATGAACTCAGCTGGGCTATTTTGCGCGAGGCTGAGCCTCCGATTTCTCCGCCGCTCCCGCCGCTGTTGCAATCGGTAATTGACAAGTGCTTGGACAAGGACCCAAGCCAGCGATACCACTCCGGGGGAGAAGTGCGGGCTGCCCTCGAAACAGCCAGCACCGAGTCGCGTTCGAAGCGCTCAACAATTCCTGCAGGAGCGGGTCAGGAAGCTCCCGCGCAAAGGTCACACACCCGGCGCGGTCTTCTTTACGGTGCCGCCGCCATCGCGGGGCTGGCCCTCCTCATGGTCGGGCTTCGATGGAGCGGAAAAAAACCGCGCGTGCCGCCGGTTCCAGTTCCAGGCGCGATCCAGTCGCTTGCCGTGCTGCCCCTCGAAAATCTATCCGGAGATACCGCGCAGGATTATTTCGCAGACGGCATGACCGATGCGCTGATTACGGAACTGTCGCAAATCCGCAAGCTGCGCGTTATCTCGCGGACTTCCGTCATGCAATACAAACGCACGCAAAAAACCATCGGCGAAATCTCGCGAGATTTGAACGTGGATGCCGTCGTCGAAGGCTCCGTTGTGCGGGATAAAGGCCGTGTGAAGATTTCCGCCAAGTTGATCCAGACCACAGTTGAACAGACCCTCTGGGCGGATAGTTACGAACGCGATTTCACGGATGTGCTCGCGCTCCAGAGTGACGTGGCCACCGCAATCGCGCGGGGAATCCAGGTAGAGCTCTCCGGGCCGGAAGCCTCGCGTTTGGCCAGCAGAAGGACTATCGTCCCCGAAGCCTATGAGGCTTACCTCAAGGGCCGTTTTGAAGCCGAGAAGCGCACGCCCGAGGGAATGATAAGCTCCATGCAATTTTTCCAAGATGCAATTTCGAAGGACCCCACCTTTGCCGCGGCGTACGCGGGTTTAGCGGACAGCCTGCGGTTTCTGAGTAACTATGAAATCCGTCCCCCGGCGGAAGTGATCCCGCAAGCTAGGGCCGCCGCGGAGAAAGCGTTGCAGCTCGATGAGCGTCTTGCCGAGGCGCACACTTCGCTGGCGACGATGCGTTTCTACGACCTTGAGTGGGATGGCGTGGAAAGTGAGTTCTTGCGGGCCATCGCGCTGAACCCGGGTTACGCTCCGGCGCTGCACTGGTATGCACTCTTTCTTGCCGCGCAGGGCCGAAAAGAAGAGTCCATCACGGAAATTAAGCTGGCCCGCGTAATTGATCCCCGCTCGCTGATCATCAATGCAAATGTCGGCTGGTGCTACTACCTCGCGGGAGACGCCGACCGTGCGATTGAAGAGGAGAAGACTACGCTGCGGCTTGACCCCAGCTTCGTGGTGGCCCACGGCTACTTGGGACAAGCATACCTGGAGAAAAGAATGTACGAGCAAGCCATCCAGGAACTTCGCGAGGCCGTATCCCTGTCGCCCGGCGAGGTGGCCCGAAAGGCTGAACTGGCAAACGGCTATGCGCGCGCCGGGAAAAACGACCAGGTGCAAGAGATTCTGCAAGAGTTCCTGCGTCGGCCAAAAGACCAATACATCTCGCCATACAATTGGGCGATGCTCTACGCGGGCATGAGAAAGAAAAAGGAGGTTTTGGCCTGGCTTGAGAAAGCTTATGACGAGCGCAACGGCAGACTCGTGAATGTGGCGGTCCATCCACAATTTGCATTCCTGCGGGGAGACCCTGGATTCGAAAATCTCTTGAAGCGCATGGGCATGCCACTTACAAGTGGCCTTGGGACTTCGCCCAAGACACGCAAGACCTCCTCCGCTCCCAAGTCCTTGCAGTAAATCTTGACGCCTCAGGGAGCGTTGGTTAGACTCCGCCTACCCAGCAGATTTTCGCTTTGCAAACTTGATGCTTCTGCATCTTGTCTAGCTTCCGAAATGTTTGTTGGCCTGGAGGAGTGCATGGCCAAGAAGAATTCTGGTGTTTCCCTCAAGCCGATCTCCACGGAGATCGGGAGAGCTGTGAAAAAATTGAAAGGGATGCGGTCAAAGGCCTCGCGGGCAGATAAGAAAATTCTGAGTCTGAAAATGCACAAGCTCGAGAAGCTGAACGAGTCCCTTTACGTCCTGTGCAAGTACGGCCGCAAAGTAATGGATGCGTTGCCGGTGGTCAAGAAGCTTCCGCGGCGGCCCGTGCGTTCACAGCGGTGATACGCAACACCCTTGCGACTGCAACAGCGCATTCGCGAACAAGCGTGAAAAATGTTTCCCGCCTGAAGTACCGGCGCTCACCTTTTCTCGTGTCCTACTGGTCTGGCAAGCAGTTCATTATCGAAAATTTCGCAACGGCCCAGCGCGTCGGATGTGACCCACTGGCGGGCGCGGTTCTCAGTTTCTTTCATCGCTGGCGTTCGTTCCGCGAATTCCTTTCCCACTTCAGTGAATATCAGTCTGTTTCGTTGCTCCGGAGCCTGAGCTTGCTCGTCAAACATTCCCTTCTTGAGCGCTCCGATCGAAAACCCTCTCCCAACGAACTAGCGATGCAATCGTGGGCTGCCTGGAACCCCGCGGCCGGTTTCTTTCACTTTTCGACGAAAGACGTTGAGTTCGAGGCCGATTCCGACGCGGGATTCGCGGGCTTGCAGCGCTTGGCTCGCCTCCATCCGAAGCCGCTCCCCGTCAAGCGCTATCCGCACGCCAAGAAGATCCAGCTCGATTGGCCCCGCGCCGATTCGGAGTTCCCTCGCGTCTTGCTGTCCCGTCGGACCTGGCGCAAATTCTCAAACCAACCAGTGGACCTCCCGACACTTGGCGCCCTGCTTGGCCTGACCTGGGGGGTTCAAGGCTGGATAGACATCCCCCGCGTCGGTCCTCTGGCGATCCGGACCTCGCCTTCGGGAGGCTCGCTGCATCCCATCGAAGCCTATCTGCTTGTGAGAAACGTGCGCGGATTGCCGCCGGGACTCTATCACTACGACGGCTCGGCCCACCGCCTCGCTTTACTTCGCCGCGGCGCAAATTCGCGGCAACTCGCGCGCTACCTGGAAGGGCAGTGGTGGTTTGGCGGCGCCTCTTTCCTCGTCTTCATGACCGCCGTGTTTGCCCGCACGCAGTGGAAATACGATTATCCACGCGCCTACCGTGCCGTACTTATGGAAGCAGGGCACTTCTGCCAGACGTTTTGCCTCGCCGCCACCTGGCTGGGGCTGGGACCCTTTTGCACGATTGCCTTCAATGACTCTTCCATCGAGCGAATGCTGGGTGTGGATGGAATCTCCGAATCCGTCTTGTACGCCGCTGGAGCTGGAACGCGCCCGCCCGACGAAACGCAAGCGCATCTCGGAACGATGCGAGCCCGGGTCCGCTGGCGCCGTTGACCGCTACTTCTTCGAAATATCCACTGAAGCGCGCGTCGTCTCCCAGTCCATGCGCAGCGTGCAGCCCGCGCCGCTCGGATCGAACGCAATCGTGAAGTTTTCCACCACCGTCGGCAGCTTCGAGACGTTCATCTCCACTCGCGCGAGATCGTTATCGGGACCTGGATAGGCCGTGCCCCACTCCCCGGTTTTCTTGCTGATGACCAGCGTCCATTTCCCTTCGCCCGGAATCGTGAAAATCGTGTAGCTACCCGCTGGCACGGCTGTCCCGCCGACAGTCACGTCCGTGTCGTTGACAAACGTCGTCGCTTCGTTCGCTCCTGCGCGCCATATCTCGCCGAAAGGCACCAGCTCTCCGAAGATTTTGCGGCCCTTCCTCCGTGGACTCGAATAGTCCACCGTGATTGTCTTGCCCCCCGCCAGGCTGCACGTCGCTTTGGCTGGCGGACTCGGGCGCGATTCCTTCTTCTGCGCCCGCGACCCGCAAGCTGCGAAAGCCGCAATGCCCAACGCCAAACCAGTACAGATCGCCATCGCTCTTTTCATGTTCTCCCCCTTAAATGGCTCTCGATGCCACCGAGCATTCAATCGAATTTTGCGCACGGGCGCAACAACGAAAGCGAATCCTCATTCCGCCGCCACGCCCGCTCCTGCTCTCACTTTTCTTTACACTTCCAACTCTCTTGTGTTAGCCTGAATAAGTCGAAGAGAAGAGGAAAATTCAGGGGACGACGGAGAGGACACTTGAGCGAAGCCAAATCGGTGTTGATCGAACAATTCCGGGCCCATGTGAAGGATACGGGCTCACCAGAAGTGCAAATCGCCCTTCTGAGCGAGCGGATCAACTACCTGACGACCCACCTCAAGTCCCACGTGAAAGATCATGCATCGCGCCGCGGCTTGATCATGATGGTCAACAAGCGCCGGCGCCTGCTGGATTATCTCAACCGTCGCGACCCGGATCGGTACCGCGAGATTGTTGAACGCCTTAGCCTGCGCAAGTAACCGCCCTACGCTTCTGGAGAACCAAGGGCGGAGTTCACTGCGTACTCAAAAAGTGACAACTCGGTGTCTGCGATTTTTCAGGCATCCGGCTTCACTTCAGCCGGCGTCCCTCGTGGTGTAATCCGGCGTTTTGGTTTTTTCCTTCAAGCGGTTTTTGCCTCTTTTCTTCCTGCTGCATGCAGAGACAGTTTCACGCTTGACCGCAAAGCGGCCGGCGTTCTCTGCGCGGCCGTTCGCTTTGCGAAAGTGCCTGAAAATGCTCCGCTCGAATGCGGCGCCAAAGGAAATGATTCATGTCTGAAAACACGCACAGTCCGGCTCCACATCGGGTAACCGTCGAAGTTGGTGGACGCCCCCTTATTCTCGAAACTGGCAAGATCGCCAAGCAGGCCAATGGCGCCATCGTCGCGCGTTATGGCGACACCATCGTGCTGACGACTGCTTGCATGGCTCCGACAGCCAACGACCGGGATTTTCTCCCGCTCACTGTCGACTATCGCGAAAACACTTACTCCGCCGGAAAAATTCCCGGTGGCTTCTTCAAGCGCGAAGGCCGCCCTTCGGAAAAGGAAATTCTCACCTCCCGCTTGATTGACCGCCCCATGCGCCCGCTGTTTCCGGACTCCTGGCGCAATGAAACTCAGATTGTTGCCTTGGTGCTTTCTGCCGACAGCGATAACGACCCTGATGTAATCGCCGTTACTGCGGCTTCCGCCGCTTCCTATTGCTCGGATTTGCCGTTTGAGAAGCCCATCGCCTGTGTCCGCGTCGGCCTGCTCGATGGCCAGCTTGTCGCCAACCCGACCGTCGCCGATCAAAAGAAGAGCCTCCTGAATATCGTCATCGCTGGCACCGAAGAAGCCATCGTTATGGTGGAATCCGGCGCTCTCGAAGTTTCCGAGGAGGCCATCGCTGATGCCATCGAATTCGGCCACGCCCAGATCAAAAAAATCGTCGCCGCCATCAAGCAGCTCCACGCCCAGCTCAAGCCCAAGAAAGTCGTGGTCGCGCCGTGGCCGTTCGACGAAGCTCTCTATAAGGATATTGAAAAGAAATACGGCGCACGGCTTCACGACGCGCTCAACACGGAAAAGCATCCCAAGAAGGAAAGCTATCAGCTCGTCGACGCGATCAAGGACGAAATCAAGGAATCCATTCCCGAAGAAGACGAAGAGAAGCGCACCCTCGCGAAGCGTGCCTTCGAGCGTCTCCGCGAAAACATCTTCCGCGACGACGTTCTCAACAAACGCCGCCGCCCCGATGGCCGCGCTTTCGACCAGATTCGCCACATCTCTTGTGAAGTCGGCTTGCTCCCCCGCGTCCACGGCTCCGCCTTGTTTACCCGCGGTGAAACGCAAGCCCTCGCCACGCTCACCCTCGGTACCAAGGAAGACATGCAGCGCCTCGATCTGCTTTTCGAGCAGGATCAGTTCAAGCGCTTCATGCTGCACTACAATTTTCCGCCGTTCAGCGTTGGCGAAGTGAAGTTCCTCCGCGGCCCCGGCCGCCGCGAAATCGGCCACGGCGCACTTGCCGAGCGCTCGCTCTTGAACCTGCTTCCACCGGAAGCGGACTTCCCCTATGCCATGCGTCTCGTCTCCGACATCCTGGAATCCAACGGCTCCTCTTCGATGGCTACCGTCTGCGGCGCTTCGCTTGCCCTTATGGACGCTGGCGTTCCGATGAAGGCTCCTTGCGCGGGCATCGCCATGGGTCTCGTCGTGGGCGAGGACCACAAGTATTCGATCCTCACCGACATTGCCGGCGCAGAAGACCACTACGGCGACATGGACTTCAAAGTTGCCGGCACGCGCGCGGGGATCACCGCTCTCCAGATGGATATCAAGGTCCTCGGCATCAGCATTGCCATGATGCGCGAAGCCCTTGCACAGGCCAGGAAAGCGCGTCTCCAGATTCTCGACACTATGGAAACGACCCTCGGCGAAGCGCGCACACAAATTTCCGCCTACGCGCCGCGGCTCTTCAAGCTGAAAATCCCGCAGGACAAGATCCGCGACCTCATCGGTCCGGGCGGCAAGAAAATCAGGTCCATCATCGAAGCCACCGGCGTCAAGATCGACGTCCTCGAAGACGGCACCGTGCACATCTTTTCCACCAGCGGCGCCGGCGGCGATGCGGCCCTGCAGATGGTTCGCGACGTCACCGCCAGCGCCGAAATCGGCAAGACCTATCTCGGCAAAGTTGTCCGTCTCGCGGAATTCGGCGCTTTCGTCGAGCTTTTCCCCGGCACCGACGGCCTCCTGCACATCAGCGAAATCTCCGAGCATCGCATCCGCGACGTTCGCGATGAGCTGAAACTCGGCGACCAGGTCCTCGTCAAAGTGCTTTCCATCGAGGGCAACAAGGTCCGCCTTTCCCGCAAAGCGCTCATCAAGGAAGCTCGCGAAAAACAGCAGAAAGCCGCCAGCAGCGGAGCTTCTGTCACTTCTTCAGATCCCGTCGCCGGCCACGACCGCTCCAGCACCGCCGAATAACTTTCTCCATTTCCTTTGTAGGGGACGGGCTTCAGCCCGTCCCGCTTTTTCTCCACAAAACAAAAAGCCCGGCGATAGCGCCGGGCCTCCGTCTTTTAGCGGCGGCGGATTTTATCCCGCCTGCCCCGAGCCTCTCGGGGACCTGGTCGGGATGCCGCCATCTTTCTTTGCATCTCTACTTCATTGCTTCCTGCTTCTCGCAATGCACCGCGTCCAGCGCCCCCCACAACGCATCGAGCGCTTCCTGCGCCGTCGCCACGATCTCATCCTCATTCCCATCCGCGTGCTCTTCCAGCCACCCGCGCCACGCCGCCCGGTGCGCCTTGTCCACTTCCTCGTGCACGGTGAAATACGCGAGGCACTCCGGCTTTTCGATCCCGTAAAATTTTCTCAACCCGTCGATTTTTGTCGTCGCGATCTCCGGCACTTGCGCTTCATACGCATACAGCGCCGCCACCGCTTCCGCCACTGGCCGGTCCCCGCAAATCTCCCGGAATTTTTCCACCACCGCCTGCGTCCCCGGCAGAGCAGGGCAGCAGGTTATATCGTCTTCGCCCACTCCCACCGACGCCGCAAAGTCCCGCCACAGTTTCGGGTGCGGCCCGCTCGGACTCTCCTCTTCGGCAAGATTTTCCCGAATCAATCTCTGCAACGGCCCCTCCGTCCGCGCCGCCAGCACCCGCAAATGTTTCGGAAACGCTTCCACGTGCCGGTAATACTGCGCCGCATAAAGCTGCAGCGCCTCACGGCTCAGCTTCCCCGCTTGCCAATCCCGGTAAAACGGATGCTTCAGCAAATTCTTCTCCGCAATCGCCGTATCCAGCCGCGTCAATAGTTCGGTGTTCGCCATTGTTGGTCTCCTCCGCAGGCCGCGCCACCCAACAAGCCCGCGCGCACCCCGCCGAATTCGTGCCGCGCATTGTAACAGACTTTGGACGAAATTGTTTTGAGACGAGCCTACCCAGAGCACGTTCGTTTTCGAGCCACGCTCCGCGCTGCTGAGGGGGTAGAGCGCAGCTAGTACTGGTCACCATTTAAATTGCGCCACTTCCGATACCAGAAATAGTTCGAGATACCTACGCCCAGCGCCAGCAATCCTAAAATCAGATATACGAACCCGTGATGGTCAGGCCACGCGGAGATCCCAACACCGGAAAACACCACACCCACAACGAGGAAATAACCTATATTGACCCATCGAGCGAATCTGGATCCTGCCAACTCAAGCAGAATTCCCAGGATTGGCACAGATGCGCGCAACCCAAACGCGTTCCAAAGGTCTCTATTTTTGGCGTCTTGTTCGAGCAGATGGTTTAGAAGCACAACTTGTCGAGTGCCGGCGTACAACAGGTAGACGGCTATGCTATTCGTCAATAAAACCCATGAAACGCGAAGGATTCTCATGTGACCCCGGTATTACTACCCCGTCCCATGCACGCGCTCAATATCCGCGCCCACCCCGCGCAGCTTCTCCACGATGCCTTCATACCCGCGGTCAATGTGATACACGCGATCAATAACCGTCTCTCCGCTCGCCACCAGTCCCGCCAGCACAAGCCCCGCGCTCGCTCGTAAATCGGAAGCCTGCACGGTAGTTCCAGAAAGCGCCGCCGGCCCGCGCACCACCGCGCGCCGCCCCTCAACCGAAATGTTTGCCCCCATGCGCACCAACTCGCTGGCATGCAGATAGCGGTTCTCGAAAATTGTCTCCGTGATGACCGACGTGCCTTCCGCCTGCGTCGCCAGCGCCATGTACTGCGCCTGCATATCCGTCGCAAACCCGGGATACTCTTCCGTCGTGAGATCTGCCGCAACCAGTTTCTTCGCTCCCCGCACGCGCAAAGTTGTCTTGTCCACCTCATCGATCCGCACGCCCGCCTGCTGCATTTTCGCAATCACCGCGCCCAGATGCTCCGGCGCGCATCGCGTCACCGTCAAATCCCCCCCCGTAATCGCTCCCGCCACCAAAAAAGTTCCCGCCTCGATCCGGTCGGGGATCACCGTGTGCTCCGTTCCGTAAAGCTTCTCCACTCCGCGAATCCGCAGCGTGGACGTGCCGTCGCCTTCGATGTGTGCGCCCATCTTACGCAGCATCTCCACCAGGTCCGTCACTTCCGGCTCGCGCGCCGCGTTCTCCAAAATCGTCTCGCCCTTCGCCAGCGTCGCCGCCATCAAAATATTTTCCGTGCCCGTCACCGTGATTTTCTCAAACACGATGTGCGCGCCCTTCAGCCGTCCCTGGCCCGGCACTTTTGCTTCGATGTATCCGTGCGAGGTGGTGATTTCCGCGCCCATCCTTTCGAGCGCCGACAGGTGCAAATCCACCGGCCGCGCCCCAATCGCGCACCCGCCCGGCAAGGAAACCTTGGCCACGCCCGCCCGCGCGATCAGCGGTCCCAACGTCAAGATCGACGCCCGCATCGTTTTCACCAGTTCGTACGGCGCAACGGCGTCGCTCACCGTGGACGCTTCCATCGTGTAGTCGCTCGCGGGCAGCTCCGCGACGGAAACTTTCGCGCCCATGAACGCCAGCAGCTTGCTCATGGTGATCAGGTCGCGCACCTTCGGAATGTTGTGCACATTCACGGGTTCCGCGGTCAGCAGCGCCGCCGCCATCACCGGCAGCGCCGAATTCTTCGCCCCGCTGATCGCCACGCTTCCCCGCAGCGCCCTCCCGCCCCTAATCAAAAATTGGTCCATTCAGCCCTTCGCCCCTTTTGGACTGCGGCAGCCCCGCTGCCGCTTTTCTTTTTCTTTCTCTTACTCTTTCTCTTACTCTTTCCTTCTTCTTCCTTCTTACTTACTCTTCTCCGTGCTCTCTGTGTCCTCTGTGTGCGGCGCCTGCCCCGATTTTATCGGGGTGTTATTTCTTTCTCTTCATTCCCCCAGCGCCTTCCGCAAATTCCCCGCCGCCCGCCCAAGCAATCTCTTCGCCTCCCCCGAGCCAATTCCCAATTTCAACATCACCAGCGCCACTCTCATATTGTGTCCCGCCGCCCGCAGAGCGTGTTCTGCCGCCGACAGCTTCTTCCCGCTCGCCTCCGCCAGGATCCGCAGCCCCCGCTCGTTAAGCTTCTGATTCGTCAGCGTTACATCAATCATCAAATTCTCATACACATGTCCAAGCCGCGCCATCGCGGCTGTAGACAGCATGTTCAGCACCATCTTCTGCGCCGTTCCCGCCTTCAACCGCGTCGACCCGGTGACCACTTCCGGCCCCACCTCTGGCGCAATCACAATCTTCGCCAGCCGCGCCGCCGGCGTGCGCCGGTTCGAGGTAATCGCCACCGTTGTCGCACCGCGACCCCGCGCATAGTTCACCGCCGCAACCACGTACGGCGTCGTACCGCTCGCTGTGATCGCCACCAGAATGTCGTTGCGCGTCAATTTTTTCTCGCGCAAATCCCGCTTCGCGTTTCGCACGGAGTCCTCCGCTCCCTCCACCGCTCCCGTAACCGCGCGCGTTCCCCCCGCCATCAACGCTTGCACCAGCTTCGGCGGAACCCCAAACGTCGGCGGACATTCCGCTGCATCCAGCACTCCCATCCTCCCGCTCGATCCCGCCCCGGCATAAAAGAGCCGCCCTCCCTTTCGAATCCCCCGCACAATCGCATCCACTGCTCGCGCAATCGCCGGAATCTCCCGGCCCACCGCCAGCGCCACCTTGCGGTCCTCGCGGTTCATCAACCCCACAATCTCGCGCGCCGTCATGCGGTCGAGATTCCTCGAAGCCGCATTTCTCAGTTCTGTGAGTCGATGCTCCGTGAGCTGGCGACCCGCGCGCCCGCCTTCTTTGGTGTGAGACCTCATGGCCGCATTATATCCGTGCGCTGGAACACTCAGCGAATCTGCTACCCAGGGAACACATCCTTAGTTAACGCGAAGTACAGCAACTCGCCGTCAACTAAATCACTTCCCCGGGAATCAGCTATGTTAAAAAAGAATTGGCTTCAACGATCCGTCAAAACGGAATGGTTGGAAATCCCGTCCATGGACATTCTCAAAACTCTTTTCGAGCATCATTTCCGTTCGCCGGTCGAACGCATGCAAGCGTTGCAGGGCCGTCTCGGTGGTTCGGGGCGCAAGATTATCCGGCTTACCAGCGGAACAATCAGCGCGATTGGCATTCTCTATGGCGTACGCGAAGAAAACGTCGCCTTCCTCGAATTTTCCCGGCATTTTCGCCGCCACGGCCTTCCGGTGCCGGAAATCTATGCCGAGGATTTGGACCACGGCGCTTATCTCGAAGAAGACCTTGGTGACACGACGCTCTTCGAGTTTCTCTCGGAAAATCGTGCCGGTGAAAATGTCGCCCCTCAAGTGGTGGAAATCTATCGCAAGGTTGTGGCCATCCTCCCGCGTTTTCAAGTCGAAGCCGGCCGTGATCTGAATTACAAAGTCTGCTATCCCTGCGCCAGCTTCGATCGCCAATCCATCGCTTGGGACTTGAATTATTTCAAATACTATTTTCTCCGCCTCGCCGGCATCCCCTTCAACGAACAAGCTCTGGAAAACGATTTTGGCCGCTTGACGGACTTCTTGCTGACCGCCCCGCGCGATTACTTCCTCTACCGCGACTTCCAATCCCGCAACATCTTGCTGCGCGACGCCCAGCCCTTCTTCGTGGATTATCAAGGCGGCCGCAAAGGCGCTTTGCAATACGATATCGCTTCTCTCTTGTACGACGCCAAGGCCGATCTGCCGCCCGCACTCCGCCGGCAGTTGCTCGATCATTATCTCGACACCCTCGCCCGTTTCATCAAGCTGGACCGCGAAGCCTTCCTGCGGCACTACTACGCATACGTTTACGTTCGCATCATGCAGGCCTTGGGCGCTTATGGCTTCCGCGGCTTCTACGAACGCAAAGCTCATTTTCTCCAAAGCGTTCCCTACGCGCTGAAAAACCTGCGCTGGCTGCTTCACCATGTCGAGCTGCCTGTCGCGCTGCCCACGCTGACCGACGCATTTAAATCCATGCTGGCCTCGGAGAAATTGCAGAGCCAGCCTTCCGAACCGGAAAATCTCCTCGTACGGATTTTCAGTTTTTCCTTTCACCGCAGCTTGCCGCAGGATGATACCGGGCATGGCGGTGGATTCGTTTTCGATGGCCGTAGCCTCCCGAATCCCGGGCGTGAAGACCGCTTCAAGGCTCTGACCGGCAAAGATGCTCCGGTCATCGATTACCTCAATCAGCAGGAGAGCGTGCACCAATTTCTCGCTGGCGTCCTCCCGCTGGTGGATTCGAGCGTCACCAACTACCAGCAGCGCGGCTTCAAGAACCTGATGGTGTCGTTCGGCTGCACCGGAGGTCTGCATCGCTCCGTCTATCTTGCCGAGCAATTAGCCAAACGCTTGCGCGGCAGGAAAGGCGTGGACGTCGTCGTGCGGCATCTTGAGTTGGAGCAGCTCGGCAAATGAAAGCCATGATCTTAGCCGCCGGCCTCGGCACCCGCCTCCGCCCGCTCACCGACGATCGCCCCAAGGCGCTCGTCGAAATCACTGGCCGCACGCTCCTCGAGATCACCCTCTCCCGCCTGCGCACATTTGGCGTCACCGAAGTGATCATCAACGTGCACCACTTAGCCGACATGATCCTCGACTATCTGAAGACCAACCACAATTTCGGCATGCGCATTGAAATTTCCCGTGAGGAAGTCTTGCTCGACACCGGCGGCGGCCTGAAAAAAGCCGCCTGGTTTTTCCTCGAGGACTCCGCGCGCGGTGATTCCAGCCGCGGTGAATCCGCCATTCCCGACGAGCCCTTCCTCTTGCACAATGTCGACGTCATCAGCAACATCGATCTTCACCGCATGCTGCAATTTCACACCGAAAATCATGCTCTCGCCACCCTCGCCGTGCAAGCCCGCGAGACCTCGCGCTACCTCCTCTTCAACGACCAGCTTCAGCTTTGCGGTCGCCGCTCCAGTGGCACAGCCATTCCTGGCTGTGCTCCGCAAAGCACCGCAAAGCAGGAGCCTTCCGCGCAACTCCAAGCCCTGGCCTTTGCCGGCATCCACGTTATCTCTCCCCGCCTCTTGCCGATGATCACAGAAGAAGGCGTTTTTTCCATTATCACTTCCTATTTGCGCCTGGCCGCACAGGGCGAGAAAATCCTCGCCTTCCGCGCCGACGACTACTATTGGCGCGATCTCGGCCGCCCCGCCGATCTCACCCAAGCCACCCTCGATTTCCAGCAAAAAGTTATTCTGAGTCCGCAAAAAGGGGAATCTTAGTGACATCTCAAGAGGAGTCCATATGATCGCCACCATCGCATTCGCCCTGCTGTTCAGTTGGAGGCAAACGGCTGAGAAAAATGCGCAGCCTCTAATTTCTGCCACCAATCCGGAATACCTCGGCTGCACGATCTGGACAGGCAAAGAATGGACCAAACCCTCACCACGCTCGGCGCGAACACCACTGCTAGAGTCCGCGAAAGGTTTCCTCGCGTATGCCGAGGTAAAGGTCGCAGTCAACGATGGCACTTGCACGAACACGACCACGCTCTATATCGCCTCGGGCGCAGGAAAAAAGTTCAAAATTGCTTACACCAAACTTCCGTCCGCGAGCGATGGTAATGGCATTCGCCTGATTGGCTGGTCCCCGAGCGGAGACAGGCTGCTTGCTGAAGTCAACTTATGGAAGTACGAAACAGATCTCGGTTACGACCACGTAGCTCTCATATATGATGCTTCCACAGACTTGGCGAGAGAAATTCCCGCGTTGGACGAAGCATTAACCCGCCACTTCGGACCGGATTGCGAGTTCGAGCTAGCCGTCAAAGGCTGGAAAACGAACGAACAGATCCTGGTCAAAATTTCCAGGACTCCCGAAAGTGAAGAGTACGAGCAGCACTTCTGCGTCAAAGAGCCACGCACTCTTGTGTACGACCTTCAAAAAGAAACGGTGCAGGCCATTTGAGCCAGCTCCCAAGAGCTCAATTGAATGCGAATTGGAAACTAGGCCGCTCTTCCGCAACGATCACTTCCCCTAGCCGCCGGCAATGGCCCCTAGGATCAGAAGGGGTTCCGCCCCCGACACGACCGCGTCGGGCAGCGGGACGTCCGGCAGCTCATGGGACAGATCCTCCCCGCAGGCAAAGAACCGCAAAAAAGGTCGCCGCTGTTGCGTGATGTGATCGCGGATCGTTCCGCGCAGCATCGGATAGCGGGCCTCGAGCGCGTCGAGGACCGAACGCTGCGTGGCCGGTCCCTTGATGTCGAGCTCCACCTCGCTGGCGATGCGCGCCAGCCCCCGCAGGTGTGGCGGGAGCACAACTCGGATCATGGCAGCGTTTGGACCTCCACAGAAAGCACAGCCGGAAGATCTCGTACGATGGGAGCCCAGGTGTCTCCGGCGTCGGCAGATCCATACACCTGCCCGCCGGTGGTGCCAAAATAGATGCCGCATTTATCGAGCGAGTCTACACACATTGCGTCGCGCAATACGTTAACGTAGCAATCCCTTTGCGGCAGTCCTTTCGTCAGCGCTTCCCACTCGTTTCCGCCGGTGCGGCTGCGATACACGCGCAGCTTCCCATCGGGAGGGAAGTGCTCCCCGTCGCTCTTGATTGGAACAACGTAGACGGTCTCCGGCTCATGCGCGTGCACGTCGATCACAAATCCGAAGTCGGTCGGCAAATTCCCGCTGACCTCTGTCCACGAATCGCCGGCGTTGTCCGTGCGCAGGACGTCCCAGTGCTTCTGCATGAACAGCACATTGGGTCGCGAGCCGTGCATGGCGATCCGGTGAACGCAATGGCCGACTTCGGCCTCCGGATTGGGAATATAGGGGGATTTCAGCCCACGGTTAATCGGCCGCCACGTCTTGCCTCCATCGTCGGTCCGGAACGCGCCCGCCGCAGAGATAGCAATGAACATCCGCTGAGGATTGCTGGGATCCAGGACGATCGTGTGCAGGCACATTCCGCCAGCGCCGGGCTGCCAATTCGGCCCTGTGCCATGACCGCGCAATCCGGAGAGTTCCTGCCACGACTTGCCGCCGTCGGTCGAGCGGAACAATGCAGCGTCTTCTACTCCGGCGTAGACCCTGTCCGGCTCGGTAAGCGAAGGTTCGAGATGCCAGACGCGCTTGAATTCCCACGGGTGTTGCGTCCCATCGTAGAACTGATGAGTGGTCAGAGGTTTCCCGGTCTGTGCGGACGTGTCGTACACGAACTTGTTGCTCTCGCCTTTTGGCATTCCGCCCGGCGCAGTGGTCGGTTCGCCCGGCGGTGTGCCTGGCTGTATCCAAGTCTTGCCGCCATCATCGGAGCGCTGGATGATCTGTCCGAACCACCCGCTGCATTGCGACGCATACAGCCGGTTCGGCTCCGCCGGTGATCCCTTCATGTGGTAAATCTCCCAGCCCGCGAAGTGGGGACCACTGACCTCCCACCTTTCACGCTTGCCATCCGACGTCAGGATAAACGCGCCCTTCTTTGTGCCAACCAGTACTCGTATCTTGCTCATCTCTCACTCCTCCTGTGCTTCAAGTATGTGCTCATTAGGGCAGATCGAAACTCTCCATGCAGGACCGCCAAATTGCTCCATTTATTGCACCAGCTAACTTCGTAGCGGAATGAGCCCACGCAGCCGGCCGTCGCGCAAGTACAGCCCTCCCCAGACCAACACCCCGAGGATGGCTGGAACAAAGAACAATGGATCGCCGATGCGGACGTGGGTAGCGATTGCGCCGCCGAGATAGCCTGTGAGCAGGATCGCGCCGAGAACGGAGGTCCGCGGGATGGCGTAGACGACCGCGCAGACGATTTCGAGGATGCAGATGGGCAGGAAAACTCTCTCAGGATACCCAAAGTGAACGAATCCAGGCACGGCAACAGCCGGCTTAAGCACCCCAAACACTCCACCAAAGACCATCAACAGTACAGGGAGAGCGCTAATGATGCGCCCAGCCCAGAGCATCTTCTTCGAGACGGGAGCCGTTTGCGTACCCGATTGCATGATTTCTTCCTCCGGATGGGGTGATGTGAACTTGGCTAGAGGTGACCTGCATCACGCACGTCAGTGTGCCACATCACTTGTTAAATGCAAGTGAAAAATGTTACTGTCCAATTATGCCGAAGACGAAGCCGGGCCCCAAGCGCCGCTCGGGGTGTCCCTTGAATGCTTCCGTGGAGATGCTGGGCGATCGCTGGTCGCTGTTGATTCTGCGCGACATGATGCTCCGGGGATTCCGGAGCTACAAGGAATTCCTCGAGTCCTATGAAGGAATCGCCACGAACATATTGGCGGATCGACTGAAGAAGCTGATAGCGCATGGCATCATCACCACGGAACAAGACCCATCGGACGGCCGAAGACGGATTTACTTGCTCACCGCCAAAGGCCTCGATCTTGCACCAGTCCTCACGGAAATGGTCCTCTGGGCCGCCGCGCACGAAGTTACGGACAATCAAGCGCTCGTCCGTCTAATGAAAAAAGACAAAGAGCATTTCCTCACCGGGATCCGGCAGCGCTGGGCGGAAAATACCATCCGTTCAACGGCCAACTAAGTCCGAGCGGAACGCCTCGTGGAGTGTTCTCCGCAGTGGATGTGATGAGGCTTACCCCGAACGAAACTTCTCTGCCCGCCTCCTTGCGCCGGGCGTGGTCTCGGCAGGCTGGACGATGTGACGCAATCCGCTCAGGATTTGAAGCAAAATGCTCTTTTCTAGTACGTTCACAGCACCGATGCTTTGAAAAAATGCGTTACTCTTTGTTGTGACAGGAGGAAGGGCAGCCTGTTGGGGAAACAGTTTCAAACGGGGAATACGCAATGACTACAAGTCAGCGAAAACGAAACGCTTTGGGACTAACTGTTCTGCTTCTCTTCACTTGGTATGGCATCTCCAAGGCCCAAAACAAAGCAATGCCCAAAACCCGAATCGTTCTCCTTGGCACGGGAACTCCTTTGCCGGACCCGGACCGCTCCGGACCTTCTACGGCCATCGTCGTGAACGGTACTCCGTACCTCGTTGACTTTGGCACGGGACTCGTCCGGCGCGCCGCCGCCGCTCGCAATAAGGGCGTAGAAGCGCTGGAACCCGTGAACCTCAAAATCGGTTTTCTCACGCATCTGCATTCCGATCACACCATCGGTTTCGCAGACCTCATCCTCACGCCGTGGGTCATGGGGAGAAAGGTACCCCTTGAAGTTTACGGGCCTCCAGGAACCCGCGACATGGCCGAGCATATCCTGAAGGCGTACGAGGCTGACATTAAGATCAGGACTGGGGACATCGAGCATTTAAACACCACCGGATACAGAGTGAACGTGCACGAGATTCAGCCGGGCGTTGTCTACAAGGACCAGAACGTAACCGTGACCGCATTTGCCGTCCATCACGGCAAATGGCCTCACGCCTACGGTTATCGCTTCGAAACCCCCGATCGCACCATCGTTATCTCGGGTGATGCTAGCCCGGATGCTGCTATCGTGCAGAACTGTAACGGATGTGATGTTCTGATTCATGAAGTCTACACGCAAGCTTCGTTCGCCTTAGTCTCCGAGGAATGGAAGCAATACAGGTTGGCGTACCACACCTCATCGAAAGAGCTTGCCGAGATTGCCACCAAAGCGAAGCCAGGCTTGCTGATCCTTTACCATAGAGAGAATCCCGGCTGCGACCAAGCGCGCACCGATGAATGCCGCCAGGCTGGCAGTGAAGAGCAATTGTTACGAGAGATGCGTCAAACCTACAGCGGCAAAGTTGTCGCCGGGCATGATCTCGACATCTACTGACCCGAGAATAATCCGTTAATTGCGCGAAACGGGATGGCTCCGAACTTGGCGCCCACTTGGCGAGTAGTTGCGTATCCGGAAACTTGAGTCCCCACTTCCCCCCATGCGAATATCAGGACCGAAGATCACGCCTCAATCCCAGTAAAGCTCCCACACGGAGGTCTGTATGAGCACAATCATTGCCCCACCGGATCTTTCCTCAAGGCCGTTTCGCCTCACCACCGAGCGCACCATGCTCGCGCCACCCGATGTGCTCTTCCGCGCGTGGACCGAGCAATTCGACCGCTGGTTTGCCGCCCCCGGCTCTGTCTTGATGAGACCCGAAGTCAACACCGTCTTCTTCTTCGAGACCCACTTCCAAGGACAGCGTCATCCCCACTATGGCCGCTTCCTCCGGCTCGAACGCGACCGCCTCGTCGAACTCACCTGGCTCACCGCCGCCACTAAAGGCGCCGAGACGGTTGTAACCGTCGAGTTCACGCCCAACAATAGCGGCACCCAACTCCGCCTCACCCACGCCGGCTTCCCCGACGAGGAGTCCACAAAGCGCCATGACGACGCCTGGCCCAAGGTCCTCGCCCATCTCGACCAGCGCATGGCGCCTTCCACCTAATCAACGCTTGCTCTCCCCCAGCACCGAAAAGCCGGGCTAGGTTGGCTTTGGTCATTGACGTACTTACGAAATCCACCCTCCACACCTCTTACTTATCTTCCACTTCTGCCCAACTTTCTTGAGAGCTAGCGTTTTCCCGTGTCCGCATAGTCCGCCGCACACGAAGCTGTAAGCCAACACGGCATGGCAGTGTTGTTTATCAAACACGATTTCCGACAACGTGAACAGCCCGGTCGCAAACGCCTGCCTCACCGAACCATCGAGCTGCTTCTCGGTGACCCTTTCGCCGTCAACGATAGCCCTATTGACTAGTTTTTGCGGATCATTCCCTTCGATCTTCTTCTCCTGCTGGTCTGGATCAACAAGCACCATCTTTTCGTTGAGCGCCACTGCCCGGTCAAGCTGATGGACAACAGGCACTGATTGGGCGTTATTTTCCAACGCCAACCCTTTCAAGCATGCTTTGTCGAAAAACGGCCCAGACTCTTCCAGGGGCTCGGTTCTATTCGCTAGATTGAGTGCGCCGTCATTGCCCTTTGTGTAGTCCTCCAACACGGCACGATAGACAGCGACCTGCTCAGCCGTCAGGGGGCTTTTGCTGACCTTGGGCTTCGGGGCATTATCCTGCGCTGCTGCAAGCACTGACAAACCGAGACTCATCAGAGCGATTGCATAAAGAACCCGCATCTTTGATCTCCCCCTTTGGTACCCTCGGCCGAAGGACGCCTCAGACCCGCATGTCCCCGTCATGACAATCAGACACCGCAGCCGGAGCTCAAGTTCCGCAAGAACTGACCAACATTGACCCGATGGCACCCGCGCCCCTTCCCCTCTTGACACAGGCTTACAGTTCGCGTATACTGTTTATTAAAGAAAGTACGGTTACGGCTCGAGAGCGCCAGCATCTTGCTGGCGTTTTTGTTTTATTGACCGGTTTGGCTGTTAAGTCCTTTAGAATACGCACTTCTGAGCAAACACCGTGTTTTGCCGGGTTTTAGCCGAAATCGCCGGACCGCAACTCCTTTGTTTTCCGCACTTCCGCAAAGTCCCACCCATAAGCTCTTTAGAATCCGCACTTACAAAAAAGTAGGGGAGGGGGGTAGGGATATCCGGATAGTTACTAGCAAACGCTCATTCTACTGGGGTTACTTCGGAGCCGCGGCGGAAGCAAAGCCCAGCGCCTGCATTACCGCGTCATGCAACGCTGGCCGCACTTGCGCGATCTTCTGATTTTCGCGCGTGGGGTTAACGCGGTTCGTCAGCAGCACGACAAAAAGCTGGCGGTCGGGATCAATCCATATCGATGTGCCGGTAAAACCAGTGTGTCCAAAGCTGTGCACCGAAAAATAATGCCCGCTCGATCCGCCTTCGGTCGGCACGGCCCAGCCCAGCGTTCGCGTGCCGCCAGAAAGTTTCTGCGGTGTGGTGAACTGCGCGACCGTCGCGCGCCGCAATATCCGCTGGTGCGCGTAAACGCCTCCGTTCAAGAGCATCTGACAAAATGCCGCCAGGTCCCCCGCCGTGCTGAATAATCCTGCGTGCCCGCTCACGCCGCCGATGGCGAACGCATTCTCGTCGTGCACCTCACCCTGAACCAAACGCTTGCGAAAATTGGCATCAAATTCCGTCGGCGCAATCGAAGGCCATAATTTCTTCGGCGGGCAAAACATCGTCTCACTCATCCCCAGCGGCTTGAAGATGTACGCATTCGCCAGATCATCCAAGGTTCTTCCGATCAGCCGCTCGATAATCTCCGCCATCAAAATGATACCTAGATCGGAATACACTTCTTTCGTGCCGGGCTGATAGTCCAGTGGTTCAGCAAATATTTTGGTCAGGGTATCCTGCTTATTCTTGGATGTCCGCCAATATTCCTTGAACGCTGGCAGCCCGGAAGTGTGCGTCAGCAGGTGGCGCACCGTCACTTCATGCCGCCACTCCGGCTGCGGCCCCCTGGCCCATTCCGGCAAATAACGCTCGATGCGCGCATCGAGATCCAGCGGCACGGGAAAGTCGCCTTCCGCCAGCTTCGCAACCAGCGTCGTCGTGGCCACGACTTTCGTCAGCGACGCAATGTCGTACATCGTATGCACATTTGTCGTCGGCGCTTTCGCGACATAGCTGAGCTTGCCAAACGCGCGAATCGCCACGTTGCCGCGATAACCGACCGCCAGTGTCGCGCCCGGAAACGCCTTGTCCGCGATCGCGCGCTCGATCACGTCGTACGCCGGGCGTAGTTGCGCATCGCCGCTCGCATCCATCGGCTGCACGATCATCGGATTCGCCGGCACCTCGATCCCAAATCCTGCTTTCAAGTCCACCACCGGAATCGTCACCGGCAAATGGCCGCGCACGGGAATCTGCCCGAAGAGCGCCCGCGCCGCGGAAATCTGCGCCACTTCGCTGATCCCGAAAGCCGCCAGCCACGTCTCCGCCTTCGGAAAATTCTCAATCAAGTACGGGCTGCCCAATCCAACCGTGATCACCGGCTTACCAGCCTTATAGATCTGCTCCGCCAGTGCCGCCTGCTCCGCCGGAACATCCACATTCCCCTTGCGATCGCTCACGCGCACAAAAAACGCCAAAATCGACACGTCGTACGTATCCGCCGGCGGAAGCTTCAGCAAGTCCGCCTTCACAAACCGCGTATCTGCTCGCAGCGTCGCCAGCGAATCGAACCGCGCACGCAGCTCGCGCTCCAAATCCTCTCCGGGATACGGTTCCGGGTCCGCATAAAGCGCCACCAACAGCCCCCGCAAAGGTTTCGTGCCGTCCAGCGGCAGACGGTGCGGCACATCCCGCAGCAGCGTCACCCCCCGATCCGAAATCTCCTGCGCTTCTTTCTGCCACGCGGCGCTGCCGAATTTTTCATTGATTGCGTTCACATCTACAAACCGCTCTTTATGCAATCCCAGCCGCGCCTTCGCCTGCAGAATGCGCCGCACCGACGCATCCAGCCGCTCCCGGGAAATCCGTCCGCTCTTGACCGCCGCCTGCAGCGCCTCGAACGCCGCATCTGGCACCGGCGGCATCAACACCGCATCCGCGCCCGCAGCGACCGCGCGCACCGCCGCCTCGCCCGGTGCATTCCGCGCCGTGATCCCGCCCATGTCCATCGCGTCGGTAATAATGAGTCCCTGAAACTTCAATTCGTTTCGCAGCAGCTCCGTCAGAATGTGCGGTGAAAGCGTCGCCGGAGTATCCGGATCAGGCTCCAGCGCCGGAATCGACAGGTGTCCCGTCATCACGCTGCTCACGCCCGCGACCATCGCCGCGCGAAACGGCACCAGCTCCAGCCGCTCGAGCCGCTCCCTGTCTGCGTGAATCACCGGCAAATCCAAGTGCGAATCGCTCGCCGTATCCCCGTGCCCCGGAAAATGTTTCGCCGTGGCCAGCCCGCCGTTTTCTTCCACGCCGCGCACGAACTCCGCGACAAATTCCGCCACGCGCGCAGGATCTTCTCCGAACGACCGCGTGTTAATGATCGGATTGCCCGGATTGTTGTTCACATCCGCGACCGGCGCATAAATCCAGTGAATGCCCACGGCCCGCGCCTCCCGCGTCGTGATCTTGCCCATCGTGTACGCATCTCGCGGATTGCCGGCCGCAGCCAGCGCCATCGCCGTCGGAAACGACGTGCCTTCATTCAGCCGCATCGCCGTGCCGCGTTCGAAATCCGCGCCGATCAGCAGCGGCAGTTTCGATTTCGCTTGCAGTTGATTCGACAGCACCGCGGTGGGATACGCCTGACTCTTCACGATGCCCAGCGGTGAGCCTTCCGTGACATTGATGAACCCGCCGACGTGCAGATCTTTCACGTCATGCATCATCTTTTGATACGCCGGCGCGTCCGCCGCCGTAAAATTTCCGTGATACGTGGTGAAAAGCAGCTGTCCGATTTTTTCATCGGTGCTCATCTTCCGCAGCGTTGTTTCCACCCACTGGCCGGCCGCGGGCGGCAAACGTCGCAGCGCATTTTTCGCCGCCGCGGTTTTTTCACGGGCAGTTTTCGTTTTCCCGGAGCTCTTCTGCGAATCGGATTGGTTCTGGCTGCGCGCGTTGTGGGCCATAAGGTTGACCGCTTCGCGGTCGCACAACAGGAAGATCATCGTGACGGGGATCAGTTGCAGAATGCGGGCGCTGCGTCCTTTCATTGGATGAAAATCCCCCGGTTCACGCCCGTGTTCTTCGTTTGTATATAGCACACGCACATCACCCTAACAACGCAGCCGCAAACGGAACGTTCCAGAATATCATTGAACTTTCCGGAGATGCCGGTGGACCGCGCCAGAACATCTCATCGAATCCGCTTCCGCAGCCGCCACCTGGCCGCCTGGCTCGCCCTCACATTTTCTTTCTGCATTCCCCTTCACGCTGTCGCTGCCAAACGCTCCGGCCGCCCGGGCCGTGTGCAAACCGGTATCGACATTTTGGAAGCGCAAAAGTTTGCGCCGCTCCGTGGCAAACACGTGGGCCTCATCACCAATCACACGGGCCTCGATTCGCAGGGCCGCTCCACGATCGAAATCCTCGCTCGCGCGCCCGGCATGCATCTCGTCGCGCTCTTCAGCCCCGAACACGGCCTCGCCGGACGCTTCGACGAAAAAGTTTCCTCCTCGCGCGACACCGCTACCGGTCTTCCCATCTACAGCCTCTACGGCGAAACGCTTCGCCCCACTGACGACATGCTCAAGGGCATTGATGCGCTCGTTTTCGACATTCAGGACGCCGGCGTGCGCTTCTACACCTACACCACCACGATGGCCTACTGCATGGAAGAAGCCGCCAAGCGCAACATCGCTTTTTTCGTTCTCGACCGGCCTAATCCTATCAGCGGCAATATCGTCGAAGGTCCGATACTCGCCAGGGACGCTACAAGTTTTACGGGCTACTTTCCGCTGCCCGTGCGCTACGGCCTCACCATCGGTGAACTCGCGCAACTCTTCAACGGGGAAAATCACATCGGCGCCGATCTCCACGTCATCGCCATGAAAAACTGGCATCGCAATTATTTTTTCGAAAGCACCGGCATCCGCTGGGTTCCTCCCTCGCCGAATCTGCTCACGCCAAAAGGCGCGGTTCTCTATCCCGGCCTCGAGATTTTGCAGAATGCCGGAGTCTCCGTCGGCCGCGGCACGGAAACGCCCTTTGAAGAATTCGGCGCGCCGTGGATGAATGGTGACGACGTCGCCGCCGCGCTCAATGCCCTGCGCCTGCCGGGCCTTCGTTTCGTCGCCCAGCCGTTCATCCCCATTGCCGGCCTCTATAGCGGCCAGCGTTGCGGCGGAGTTGCTGTTCGCATCACCGATCGTGCCGCCGTGCGCTCCATGCGCATGGGCCTGGAAATCGCCGCGATTTTGCAGAAACTCTATCCCGCGCAATTCGACCCCGACAAAACGCTTCTCCTCGTCGGCGATCCCAACACTGTGAACCAGCTCCGGCAGGGTATTTCGCCGGATCAAATCATCGCAAGCTGGAGCGCGGATCTCGCCGCCTTCGATCAGATGCGCAAAAAATATTTCCTATACAAATAGTTTTGGAGTGCGGCAGTTTACCCCGGCTCCTGTCGGGGCCCGGCTTGCCCTGAGCTTCGAAGGGCTGCCGCTTTTCTGATGGCTCTCCCAATTTCCCTGACAGAGTTGTCTCACCTTTCCCCCCAGGGCGTCTCCGCATTGTATTTTTCCCTCTTTGCCTTCCCTGGGCTCCATCTCCAGTGGTACATTTCCTCCATGCGCGTAGTTTCTCTCCTGCCGTCGGCCACGGAAATCCTTTTTGCGCTCGGCCTCGACAGCGAAGTCGTCGGCGTCAGCCACGAATGCGATTTTCCCCCGCAGGTGCGCGACAAATGTGTCGTCATCCGCTCGCGCATTCCCCACGATGCTTCGCCCTTGGAGATTGATCGTCTCGTGCGCGAATTCATCTCCCGCGGCGAAAGTCTGTACGCCGTCGATGCGGAAGCATTGGAAAATCTCGCGCCTGACCTCATCATCACGCAGGATCTCTGCCATGTTTGCGCTGCCTCGCCGGATGATCTTGCGGCGGCGCTCGCCAGCTTTGATCGCCGTCCGGAAGTGCTCTGCCTCAACCCTCAGGATCTCGGCGATGTCTGGCGCGATATTTTGTGGGTGGGTGAAGAAATCGGGCGCGGCCCGCGCGCCGAAGCTCTTGTGAAACAAATCGGCGCGCGCCTCGGCGCTGTCGAGAGCCAGCTTGCCGCTTTCTCAGAACGTCCGCGCGTCGGCTTTCTCGAGTGGCTGCAACCGTTCTACGTTGGCGGCCACTGGGTGCCCGAAATAATCGAACTAGCAGGCGGGGAAGATGTCTTCGGCACCAAGGGCACGCCCTCCTTCCGCATCACGTTCGCTGATCTTGTTGATGCTGCCCCGGAGATCCTGCTGATTGCGCCGTGCGGCTACAGTGCCGAACAGGCCCGCAACGAATATCGAACCATGACCTTCCCCGAGGCGTGGCACACGATTCCCGCCGTCCGCAACGCCCGCGTCTTCGCGCTCGAAGCCAACAGTTATTTTTCGCGGCCCGGCCCGCGCCTCATCACCGGCATCGAAGCTCTAGCCAAACTCTTCCATCCCGCCGTCGAAGTCAGCCGCGCAGCCGAATCCGCCGTCCTTCCCATCACGCCCGAAGCACGCTCCGCCCGCGCTACCTCGGCTTGATTCCCTTCGTCAACGCCTCAGGCGTTGGTGCCGACGCCCGGGGCACGCGACGCCCATCTCTTATAAAAAGGCAGCCCTGCCAAAATCAGCAGTAATCCGATCGACGACCGTCCCGGCCGCTGCAACCAAATGTTGAATGTCAGCGCCAGCGCGCCAGCCACAAAAATCCCCGGTACCCACGGATAACCCCAGCAGCGATACGGGCGAGGTAGATCCGGTTCTGTCCGCCGCATCCGGAACAACGACACCACCGCGAGCCCGTAGAAAATCCACCCTGCGAAAATAAAAAAATTCGTCAGCTCTTCGAATGTCCCGCTCAGCGCCATCACGCTGGCGAGCACGCATTCGAAAATCAAGGCACGCGCAGGAGTCCTATATTTCGGATGAATGCCCCCCGCAATTTTGAAGAAAATGCCGTCGCGCGCCATTGCGTACGGCACCCGCGCTCCACTGAGCACCGAGGAATTCATCGAGCCTAGCGCGGAGATAACCATCGCGAACGTGATCCACGCGGCGGCGCCCCGCCCGGCGACATGCTCGACCACATCGGACGCGATATGCGGTGAGGCCGCCACGCTTGCAAACGGCAGGACTTTCAAGCACGCCGCGCTGAACAGAAGATAGATCACGCCGACAACCGCGACTCCGCCGACCAGCGCGCGGGGGAAATTTCGTTCCGGGTTCTCCACTTCGGAGCCAACCAAGTTCAAGTCCTCCCAGCCGTCGTAGGCCCACAGCGAAGCCGCAAGCGCCGCAAGAAACGCCCGCAAAATCATTTCGCCGCCGTCGCTCACGGCAGGCCAGAAGGGATCCGGTGCGCGCGCTGCGGGCGAAGGCGAAAAAAACGCAACACCGATTACGATTGCGACGGAAATGATCTTGATTGCGGTCAGAAAAATCTGCACCGCGCCGCCGAGCCGCACGCCCAGATAATTCACACCCGTCATGGCGACGAGCCACAGCACCGCGAGCGGCTGCGCCCACGTAAATACGAAGTCGTACGGTTTCAGCCAGCCGGCAAGCCCGGGGATGGCGATGTGCACGGTAAACAGCGGAGCGGCCACCACGGGGAGGAGAAAACTCAAGAAGCGCATCATGCCTGCGGAAATCGAAGCCATCGAGGAGGGGCGTCCCACAATCGAGTGCATCCAGCCGAAAAGAAATCCCCACGCCGGCCCGAAGCCGCGCCGCAGGTATGCGTACTCGCCGCCGGCTTCCGGGATCATCGCGCCGAGTTCCGCGTACGACAGCGCCCCAAAGAGCGAAAGAATCGCGCCAACGATCCACGCGGCAAAAACGACGGAAACGGTGCGGCCCTCGCGCGCCATCTCCGCGGGCTTCAGAAAGATTCCCGTCCCGATCATCGTGCCCACAACAATGGCCGCCGACGCCCATGCGCCCAGTCCGCGGACGAGCTCGAGACGTTTTTCGTTCATGCGAGTTCACCTGCAGAGGCGCTCTTCGCGGAACCAGTGGCAATGCGGCTGATGATTGCGCCGGCAAAGAAAGTCACGCTTGCTCCAATCAGCACATACCACGTAAACGCCACATGCGTGAATTGAAATACGCACAAAATCGCCGCGAGCCCCGCAATCATTCCGGCCAGCGCGCCGCGAGCGTTGGCTCCGCGGTCGAATGTGCCGAGCAGGAACAACCCGAGCAGGCAGCCAAATGGAAGCGATACCACGGTTAGCGCCGTTTCGAGCAGCGGCCCCCACTTCACCATGCCTAAGCCCATCAGGACGAGTCCCCACGCGAGCGTCATGCGCCGCGAAAGACGGAGAAATTTCGCGGGATCGGCGGATCGTCCGCGAAGGCGGGAAAAATCCAGAACGCTCGAAGCCGCGAGCGAATTCAGCGAGCCGCTCGCGTTCGACATGGCGACGGCGATGATGGAGGCAAGCAGTAAACCCGCAAGTCCTGGAGGCATCTCCCGGACAAGAAACAGCGGCAGGATGCGATCGGTTCGTTCGCCGGAGGCGAGCAGCGGCGTGTGCTGTGCGAAAACGAAGAGCAGAACACCAATCAAAAGAAACACCGCGAATTGCATCAGGATGATCACGCCGCTCCCGAGCAATGCGCGGCGGCTGTCGGCTTCGTTGCGCGCGGCAAGCAATCGCTGGACGATGGTCTGATCCGTGCCATGGCTGGCCATGGTCAGAAACGCGCCTCCAATTAAACCCGACCAGAACGTGTACTTCATGGTGAGGTTGAGCGAGAAATTCCATATTCGCAGTTTGTCTCCAGTTGCGGCCGCCACTTGCGTGACCTCGCTCCACCCGCCGGGAATGCGGTGTAGCAACACAAAAAAAGTAACCGCGCTTCCCGTGAGGTACAGGAGTAGCTGCGCGACATCAGTCCAGATCACGGCCTTCATGCCGCCTTCGAAGGTGTAAAGCACCGTGAGTGCAATAACAATGAAAACGGCGAGCCGCTCCGAAGTGCCGAGCACGACGCTCACCACCAGGGCAATCGCGGAGACGCGCACTCCTTCGGCGACCGCGCGGGTGATCAAGAACGTGGACGCGGCGATGGCGCGCATTTTCTCGCCAAAGCGTTTTTCTATGAGTGCGTATGCAGTGAAAAATTGTCCGCGAAAGTAGCCGGGCAGCAATAAAATCACAATCAAAATGCGCCCAAGCAAATAGCCGAAGACCAGCTGCAGGAACGTCAGGTTTCCGCCGTAGGAGATCGCGGGCGTGCCGATGATCGTAAGCGTCGAGGTTTCCGTTGCCACAATCGAAAACGCCAGCGCCCACCACGGCGCCGTTCGACCGCCCAGAAAATAATCGGAAACATCGTGCTGCTCTCGCCGGAACTTCATCCCCAGCGCGGTGATACCCAGCAGATACGCAATAACGATGACCAGATCGAGCGGATGGATGCGCATTCAAGTACTCGCCACGTCCCGTATCTTCAATCGCGGCAAAGTGCGTCGAGAATAGTGGCACGCCTCAGCCCCGTCAAGAAATCCCTGTGGAATGCGGCAGTTTACCCCGGCTCCTGTCGGGGCCCTGCTTGCCCTGAGCCTCGAAGGGCCGCCGCTTTTCTTTCCATCGGCAACCCACTCACCTTTGCACAACCTCCAAACACCCGGCCCTACGTTTACCCGGCGTTCTCGCTTATCCTTTTTCCATGCGCTACGTCCTGGGATTTGATGGCGGCGGCACGAAGACCGAATGCGTTCTGATGGACGAAGCCGGGAAAATTCTTGCGCAGAGCCGCTCCGGGCCTTCCAATCCCGTCAATATCGGCACCGAGGCTTCCGTTAATGCGCTGGCCGACGCGGCGACGCTTGCACTCCGCTCGGTCGCAAAGGCTGAAGCCGGCATATCCTATATCTGCGGCGGCATCGCGGGTGCGAGTGAATCGAGCGTGCGAGGAGCGCTCCAGTGGGGGCTTCAGCCGAAATTTCCGAACGCGATGATTTCCATCACCAGCGATTTGGTTCTCTCGCTGGCCGCCACGGGCGAATACCCCGTGGTCGTGGTTATCGCTGGCACGGGCTCCGCCGTGCTCGGAAGAGTTTCTCCGGTGGAGCTCGCCCGCGCGGGAGGTTTCGGGCCTGCGATCGGCGATCCGGGAAGCGCTTATGACATCGGGAGAAAAACGACCGCGTTGGTTTTGCAAAAGCATCTGAACAAGGAAAACTTTCCTCTGGGCGAGGGAATTCTGCGGTCCATGAGATGGAAGTGGAATGATCTGCTCGATCAAGCGCGTTCCAAACCGGCGGCTGTCTTTCCAAAACTTTTCCCCATCGTCGCGAAGGCAGCGGAAAGCGGCGATCCAGCGGCGCGAAAAATTCTGGCTTCCGCCGCGCGGGATTTGCATGAGCTGGCGCGCGAGGTCATCGCGCAATTGCATTTGCAGGACAAGAATTTCTTCCTGGCCAAGACCGGCGGAGTTTTCCGCGGCAGCGCATTTCTTAATTATCAGTTCGATTGCCTGGCGCGAGAAACTGCTCCGAAGGTCAGAATCGGGCCGCTGCCGCGCTCCGTGGCCGAGGCTGCAGCGGAATTGGCTCGCGCGGCCTTGAATAGCCCGCTCAAGTTTGATGAGAGCTGAGTCATGGCCGAGTCCATCTCAGATGATCGCGAGCGCGCACGTGCTGCCACCGGCGAGGAACTCGCCGCGCTGCTTCATCATCACGCTGGCGACGTGCTCCTCGCGTTGCTCGACAATCCGGCGCTCGATGAGACGCAACTTTGCCTGTTACTGGACAGAAAAGACTTGCCCGCGGCGGTGCTCGAGGAGATTGGCCGCAGGAAACCGCTGCTCAAGAATTACCAGGTGAAACGCGCGCTGGCATTTCATCCGCGCGCGCCGCGGCTGGTCAGCCTGCGCCTGCTGCGCGATCTTTATTTGATGGACCTCGTACAGCTCACGTTATTGCCGGGAATTCCCGCAGAATTGAAGCGCAACGCCGAGCATCAATTAATCGCGCGGCTGCCGCAGCTCCCTCTGGGACAAAAAATTACTCTCGCGCGCCGCGGACCCGCGCACGTCGCGGGCGCGCTGCTTGCAGAAGGGCATGCGCAGATTCTTTCCGTTGTCCTCGACAACGCCTATCTCACCGAGGCGCAACTGCTGAAAGTGTTATCGCGCGAAAAACTTCCCGAAGGAATTATCAAAGCCATCTCGCACCACCGCAAATGGTCCTGCGTCTACAACGTGCGCCTTGCGCTGGTGCGTCATCCCGCTTCCACGCTATCCACGGTGCTTGCTTATCTCCCCGAATTGACGGTCTCCGATTTGCGCGAGCTCGCCTCGCCGGGAATCGTCTCCGAAAATCTTCGCAAATATCTGCACGCCGAAATCCACCGCCGAATGGACGCCGGCAAAAAATCCGCGCGAAAACACGAATCGTCCGTTGCCGATGATGATTCCGGCCACGAATGAATTTTCCGCAAATCAAGATTTCCGCCCGCTATTTCTTAGGTTACTTGCGGAGCATGCCAACGCAGATTGCCGGGAACAAAACATCGCTTTGCGCCGTCGTATCTGCTGTGGTGGCCGCAGGCGTATGCTTGGAAGAATACAGCGGCGAGATCGACCCGGCGCCGCAGCTTGGGAACCGTGGCAGGGAGAACCGCCAGGTCAATGGACTCCGGGGAACAATCGGCCCGCCGCCTCGAACGCCGCTGGGCTCCGCGCTATGCCTTCCGCGCCGCCGTCGAGATCGAATGGGGCTCCGCGGTATTGTGTGCCAGCACCCGCGACATCAGCACGAACGGCATGTTCATCGAATCTCCCGACACGCTGTGGATCGGCGCGGGTTTCACCGCGCGGCTGTCCCTCGATCATACCGTCAAGCTGAACTGCTTCGTGAAGCGCGTGGAGCCCGGGCACGGCATGGGCGTCTCCGTGACGCTCTCCGAGCCGCAAAACCACAAACATTATCAGGACTTCGTCGCCTCTCTCTCGCGCACCTGAACTTCGCGCCTCCTTATATTAAGATGGCTATGCGTTCGGCGCTTGCCCACAACCATGACTCGCTGCCTTGATTGCGGTTCCCAACGCATCGCGGACCAGTGTCCGGCCTGCGGTCTGACCTCTGCCGCGGCGGAAGTTGTGTTCCGGCGGAAGTTGTGGCGGCGCACGACCGTGTTTCTTGCGGGGTCGCTGCTGTTTCCCTATGTGAGCCAGATTTATCCGCCGCTCGAGCTCGATCTCATGCTGGTTTTCTTTGGGCTGATTTTTTTCCTCGCGCTGACAATTGCCGTCTTTCTCGATCACGGCGCGCGGAAGCGGCTGGAAATCGAAGTGTTGAAGAGAATCTATGCGGGATTTGTTCCGCTGCCCTGGATTCTCGCGGCCACGCTCGTGGTGAACGGCCGCGTCGATTCCGCGAAAAACATCGCCTACCATCCCACCACGGTTGTCGGCAGCCTCAATATGAAGGGCATCGTTCGCGGTAGCCGGAGATTGGCGGTGCGCTCCTGGCGCGAAGGACACCGCGTCGAGCGGCTGGCCGTGGACCTGGACGATTTCGACCGTTTTAAAATGGGCGATCCTGTCACCGTGGCCGTCGAGCCGGGCGCGCTGGGAATCCCCTGGTATTACGGCGTTTACCGCCGCTGAATTTTCTTCTCCTCAGTTTCTTGCTTTGCCTCCTCTTCAATACGCTGGCTTGCCATTCAGCAGCAAGGGCAGTTGCAGTTCCAGGACGTGCCCCTTCGCGCCGAATCGAAAGCGGATGCGCTGCACGGGCCCGACGTTGCGCTCTTTCCATTCGGAGATTTCGATGGGCTCCTGTGGCTGATCGGAAGCTGCCCACTCGACGTTTTCGCCTTGCTGGATCACCTTTTGCGGATCGATGTCGTAGACTTCCTCCTCACGAATCTCGAGGAGCAGGTAGCGCTTCCAGAGGCGTACCAGGAGCACGCCGCGCTTATCGGTGTGATAGATGTTCCACGACGTCGGAGCCTGGTCGTTATAGCGCAAAATGGCGAACGGAACCGGCTTCCACGTCAGCTTTTTTTCGCTCGCCGATTGCGCCCAGACCACGCAAGCCATCATCGCCGCGACCAAAAAAGCAATCGCGAAACGCCGCATCCCTCTTTCCATCAAGTTTTCACTTCGCTCAACGATTTGTCGAGGCAGCGGATGCCTTCGTCCACGTCGGCGCGGGAAATGTTGAGCATCGGCGCCAGCCGCATAACATTGCCGTAGAGGCCGCCCTTGCCGATCAGCAAGCCGTTGTCGCGCGCGCGCTCCAGGAGCTGCGTGGCGGCTTCGGGAGCGGGCTCCTTGGTCTTGCGGTCCTTCACCAGCTCGAGCGCTTGCATCAAGCCCATGCCGCGTACATCGCCGATCAGCGGATACTTGGCCTGCAGCTCTTCGAGCCGCGCGCGAAAATAGGCGCCGACGGTGTGCGCATTTTCGCGTAAATTTTCTTCCTCGATCAATTCGATGGTCGCGCGAGCGGCGACGCAGGTGACGGGATTGCCGCCGAAGGTTGCGATGTTCAGTCCTTGATAGGAGTCCGCGATTTCCGCCGTTGTGGTGGTCAAGCCCACCGGCACGCCGTTGGCCATGCCCTTGGCGCTGGTCAATATGTCCGGCGTGACTTCCCAGTGTTCGATGCCAAACCATTTTTTGCCCGTGCGGCCCCAGCCGGTCTGCACTTCGTCGGCGATGAAGAGCCCGCCATACTTTTTCACGATTTTGAAAACGATCTTGAAATATTCCTTGGGTGGGGTGATGAAGCCGCCGACGCCCTGAATAGGTTCCGCGATGAACGCGGCGATGCTGCCGCTGGTGCCCGTCTGAATCAGGTTTTCCACGTCATTGGCGCAAGCCACTTCGCATTCGGGATATTTCAGGTGCAGCGGGCAGCGGTAGCAGTACGGATTGACGGCGTGAGAGATGCCCACGCTGATGACTCCGGCTTTCCGATAGGGCGCGTGCGCGGTGACGGCTTTCGCCAGCGACGAGCTGCCCGAATAGGCGTGCCGCAGCGCCACTACGTCGTAACTGCCGGTGGCGATGCGCGCCAGGAGGATGGCGGCTTCGTTCGCTTCCGTGCCGGAGCTGGTAAAGAAACTTTTTTGCAGCGCGCCGGGAGTAATCTGCGCGATTTTTTCGGCCAGCGCCACGATGTGCTCGTTGGGATAGAGCGTGGAAGTGTGCTGCAGCCGGTTGACCTGCGCGTTGATCTTGCTGGTGATTTTGGGATTGCAGTGGCCTACCGAGACGGTCAGGATGCCGCCGAAGAAATCGAGATATTTTCGGCCTTCCAGGTCCCACAGGTATTGCATCTGTGCATGATCGGCGACGAGCGGGCGCTGGTAATAGTTGGTGACCGAGGGCCACAGAAATTGCTTATGCTTGGCGATAATTTCGTCGCTGCGAGCACCCGAGGAGGTGTGCGAGTCCCGAGTCTTATCGGGACGGTGCGTCGCCGTCTCGGCGGCTGGAACGGATTTTGCGGGTGTGGTCATGGATGCTTCCTCACTGGCTCGGTCGGTTGAACTTGAGTGTACGATGCGCTTACGCGACCGGCAAGCGGACGGGGAAGCGAATCAACAGTTCCCAAAAAAGTGCGGATCGTTCGAATGAACCCACTCGCCCCGATCGGGTCGAGGTAAACACCACCGGCGCATTGGGCACCCAGTAGGAAGGTCATAACCCGCACGCTCGCCGCGGCGAGCATGCGGCACGCGGCTCTGCACTCAAAAACCTGGCGGGAGCATTGCATATGGCGACCCTTAAATGTACATTTTCGGTCGGCCGGATAGCCAAAACGGAAATTCCGCCTGTATGGCTTTCCCTCGGCTTACTAACTACGGGTCTTCATATGGGCCGATCGAATCCGCTTCTACCAAGGGTGTGTGCCTTGAACTTTTTGCTCAAGCGCTACCGACCACTGTCGGCGAGTCGCTCGCTAGGTAGGGCCTGCTTTGTGCTACTGCTTGCTCTGGTTGGCGTGGCCACGGCTGCGACCCAGACTTTGAAGACGAGCGGGACATTGGAGGGAACGATCAGTGACGCCACCGGGGGGCGAATTCCTGGCGTCAAAGTCAGTTTGCGGCAGATCGAAACAAACCAAACTCGCACGGTTTATGCCGATGACCAAGGGTTCTTCCGGGCGACTGACCTTCTCGTGAGCACCTATGAGGTTCGCATCGAGTATCCGGGGTTCGCACCCTACTTGCATACCGGAGTTGTTCTCAGCGTGGGCACAACCGTACACCTGGATGTCGTCCTTCCAGCGGCCAGCCTCACAACCCAAGTGACAGTCTCCGCGCAACCGCCTCCCATTGACCCCAGCCAGACTTCTGTCACTTCCACTGTCGGCAGGGCAAGGATCGAAGATCTGCCCGTGCGCAGCCGCAACAGCTTGGACTTTGTCCTGTTGATGCCTGGCGTAACTAGTTCTTCACAGCGAGGTGGAACAGGCTCACATCCCGCGCTCGCAGATAGTGGCTTCACCTTCGGCGGCTTGCGCCCGCGGAGCAATAATATCTCCGTCGATGGGCTCGACAACAACGATGAATTTACCGGTTCAAGTCGCACAGAGCTTTCACCTGAGGAGGTCCAGGAATATCAGGTGGTGAACAATGGGCTGTCGGCGGAATACGGTGGTGCGTCAGGCGGCTCGATCAACGTGGTGACGCGCACAGGTGCAAACGTCCTTCACGGCGACGCCTACATTTATGCCCAAGATGCCTCGCTCAACGCTCGCGATCCCTTCGAAACCACACCCGGCAAGCCAGCGTTCCGCCGCTATCGCGTCGGGTCTTCCATTGGCGGACCCATCGTTAAGGACCGCACGTTCTTTCATGCGGCTTTCGAGCAAGAAAGTAACCGTGGCCAAATCGGCTCCGACATAGATCCCATCCTGGCCTCAGCCATTAGCAATTTTCTGGCAACTGGCTCTTTTTCCGGATTGAAGATCCGCCAGATCGCTACCGGTTTTTTCCCGATCGCGCGAGCGGAAACCGAAGCATCGGGAAAGCTCAACCACCAGATTAATTCGCGGAATTCCTCGATGCTGCGCTACGCTTTCACCAACAACCGCGAAGCAGGCGATGCCTTCAACACAACGGCGCTCGAGGACGCGAGCGCCCGGGGCAGCAGCTTCACTGCGGACAACGCGGTCGTTGGCTCGCTGGTCTCCGTCTTCGGTTCCGGGGGTGTTGGCGACCTGCGTTTCCAGGCGGCAACACGCCATGCAGTCCTACGCACGAACGATACGGCAGGTCCCGGCATCGATATCAACGGCCTAGTGGATTTTGGGCGGCCGTATGCTGGCAATAGCCGTCGTAGAGAAAACCACTACCAAGCAAGCTACGCGTACCTTCGGACCAAAGGCCGCCACCTGTGGAAGGTAGGTGGCACGGTGAACCGTGTTAGCTTACGCGCGACCGTGCTGGACGGCTTTGGGGGCCTCTACCTTTTCGGCAGCCTGACTGACTTCCTCGCGGGCCGTCCGGATTCTTTCCGCCAGGCGTTCGGGGATCCAGGCACGAAATATGCCGTAACAAGCTGCGGGGCCTTCGTGCAAGACCACTTTTTCTTGCTGCCGCGCCTGACCGTCGATCTCGGCTTGCGCTATGATTTCGAGCACTTGCCCACAGTTTTTAACGAGGACACCAATAACTTCAGTCCGCGCATCGGCCTGGCGTTCAGTCCCGGACCTCGATGGGTGCTACGCGCAGGCTACGGGATTTTTTACGACCGTCAGGTCTTCGCGAACCTGAATCGCGCCATTGCGGAAAATGGTGTGAGCGGATTTGAGCAGGTGGCAAACGGAAACGAGGCGATGAACCTCTTCCAGGGGGCTGGCGGCGGACCACTGATTTCGTCTGCGACGGGCATTGCAGCCTCGATCTTTCGTCCGGATCCACGCCTGGCGACACCGTACAGCCAGCAGACCAGCCTTGGCGCGGAGTACCTCATCGCCCCTGACCTTACCGCCAGCGTTAACTACCTGTTCGTGCGAGGCGTGAAGCTTTCCCGCACTCGCAACGTCAACCTTCTGCCACCAACGGTGCTCACTCTTCAGAATGCCGCGAGCCTCGGGGTGCCGAATCCTGCACCGCAACAGATCGGAAGCGAAGTTTTCGGTCCCGGGCGCAGCAATCCAAGCTTCAACGACGTCTTCTTGTTGGAAAATTCAGCTAGTTCGACCTATGACGGCCTCACGATTTCGCTCACCCGGCGAATCACCAAGGGTCTGGGGTTCATGACGAGCTACACCTTCTCGAAGACCTTCGACGATGCCTCGGATTTCGACGAGCAGCCGCAGAACCCTTTCGACCTCCGCGCCGAACGCGCGATCTCAAGCCAGAATCAACAGCAGAGATTTGCTTTTAACGCGCTTTGGGAGT